>JAJPIQ010000075.1 GCA_021324685.1 Bacteroidota bacterium | reverse complement strand
CGAGTAGCCTGTCCTCGACCCGATTGGGAACGGGAATCCAGGCGAGATCTGAAATTTCTCCGTACCCATCATTGGACCACTGGATCCCCGCCTCCGCGGGGATGACAGGAAAGGTTGTGTTTAGAATGCACCCTCAGCATAATATGTCGCGAGTAGCCTGTCCTCGACCCGACCGGGAACGGGAATCCAGGCGGTATCTGAAATCTTTCCGTACCTATCATTGGACCACTGGATCCCCGCCTCCGCGGGGATGACAAAAGTGGTTTTCGTGTGGATGGAAGCGATCTGCCAGGGCGGCGGACTAAAGTTCACACGTTTCAGGCGTCATTCCGACGTCAGGCAATGAGCCTCACTTGGCGACGACGATAAACTCGACTCTTCGGTTTTGGGCGCGGCCGGCTTCGGTCGCGTTCGTTGCGACGGGTTTGGTGGAACCGTAGCCCACGGCGGTCAGGCGCGCGCTCGCGGTACCTTTTTGTATGAGGTATTGTGCCACGGCTTCGGCGCGGGCCTTTGAAAGGGCGAGATTGTGCGCTTCGCTTCCGGTGCTATCGGTATGTCCCGCGATCTCGAGTTTGAATTCGGGATGTTCGGCGAGGAGCCCGACCACCCGGTCGAGTTCGGGGAAGGAGGCGGGCAGGAGTTCTGCCCGGTCGGTCTCGAAAAAGACATTTTTTAGTTCCACCCGCGCGCCGGTCTCGATGCGGTTCAGGCGAAGGTCGAGCTCGAACGGTTCGAAATTCTTCAGGGCCGTAAGGTCGAGATGATCGCTCGCCGGGAAATAGCCATCGCGCTCGGCACGGATCGCATAGGCGACCCCGGCCGGCAGCGTCAACTGGTATTCGCCGGTCGTCGGATCGGAACGCGCACTGCCGGAGGAAGCGGTATCGTTCAGCGACCCATATTCGATCTTCGCGGAGAGCGGTTTGCCGTTGGCGTCGGTCACCGTGCCGTGGACCAGCGCGATGGCGTGCGTATGTTTGACTTTAATACGGTAGATCGCGCTCGCCTCATGCTCGGAAGGCCGCCAGGAGAAATATGCATAGTTCCCGCTCGCGTCTTCGGTGTAATAGGAGGTGCGGCCCGGCCGGTTGACGCCGGGTCCGAGGTCCTCCGGTTTCGACCAGTGTTTCCAGGTGTCGTCCTGCCGAACGGAACGATAGACGTCGAGCGAACCGATACCGCCCGGGCGCTCGCTGGAAAAATAGAGCGTCTTGTTATCGCTCGCGAGGAAGGGCGTCATCTCCGCCGCATTGCTATTGATGTCGGGTCCGAGCCAGAGGGGCGGCGTCCAGTTCCCGGAGCGGCTATCGAAAAAACTGACGTAGAGATCGCGGTCGCCGAGGGTCGAATCGCGATCGACGGCCATGACGAGCGTCCGCTGGTCGGGGCCGAAGCTGTAATCGGTATAGAGCGCCCGCGGCTGGAGGTCGGGAATTTTTATCGGTTCCGGGATCGACCATCCCGAAGCCAGCTTATGGGCGACGTAGAGCCGTTCGTCGGGCGGGGAATCGCGGTGCAGCTTGCCGGCAAGATAGAGCGTGTTGTTGTCCGGCGAAACAGAGGTGACGAGGATGCCGTAGGAACTCGATAGGTTCCCGCCGACGAATTCCGGCGCCGAATAGCTCGAGTCCCCGGCGATATGGGTCCGCCAGATATCGAAGACGAGCCCGGAGTCGATCCCCATCCGCGTGCGTCCGAAATAGAGCGTTTTGTTGTCGGCGGAGATGACGGGAAGGATCTCGCTCTGGTCCGGAATATTGATCGTGAGCGGTAGTTCCAAAAAGCCGCTCTGGGCGAACCCGGACATCGCTCCACAAACAAGCGCGGCGAAAACGAGAAGAACGAGGCGCATAGACTCATTAACGGCGGAAGCGGTGCGGGCGTTCGGTAGCCGCGGGGCAAAGATGCCTGCAAACTTTGTCCCTTATTTTCCAGTTCTTTTTATGCTCTGCATATGATAACACGCTTCCGGACCGTCTCCTTTCGCTGGCTCTTGTGCATGCTCGTCATGGCTTTCGGGCTTACTTTTGCGGTCGCCCCCGCATTTTCGCAGACCGAAGCGGCCGCTCCAAAAAAGGCGCATTTGCAAAAAACGGCACATTCACAAGAAAGGGCGCATTCACAAGAAAGGGCGCATTCACAAGAAAGGGCGCATTCACAAGAAAGGGCGCATTCACAAGAAAGGGCGCATTCACAAAAAACGGCTCATTCCCGCGTTCATCATCGCAGGAGCCATCATCGCGCACGGCCGCGAAACCACTCCAAAACGCGGACGCTGGAATCGAAGCCGGCCCGTATCCAAACGAGCATCAGGGAGCATGCTCCGCCGCCCGGGCATGACGGCGAGGAGCGGAGCGATTGGTTCTCGCGCCGGCGGGCCTGGCCGGGGGAGACGATCGACCCCGCCTATTACCCGAACGCGCTCGCCCAGGCCGCACGGATGCCCGTGCTTTCAGAACGGATCGGGAAAGAAGGCACGCTATCGAGTTTTGTGTGGGAGCCGATCGGTCCCTATTCCATCGACGGCCGCGTAAGCGCCATCGCGACCGATCCCACCGATACAAACACGTTTTATATCGGGGCGGCGGCCGGAGGACTCTGGAAAACGACGGACCACGGCGCGAGCTGGCACTGCACGACCGATACGTTCGGCTCGCTTTCGATCGGCTGTATCACGATCGATCCCGCCCAGCCACAGACGATCTATATCGGTCTCGGCGAGTGCAACGGCAGCTCCGACTCCTATCCCGGAGACGGACTCTGGAAATCGACCGACGGCGGCGGCACCTGGAACTATATTGGCTTTGCCGCGGCGCAATATATCGCGAAGGTCGCGATCGATCCACGAAACGATAAACAGCTTTTCATCGCCGTTCCCGGGCCGAACTCCCTTACCGATACGAACAAAGGCATCTTCCGCTCGACGGACGGCGGCGCGACATGGACCCGATCTCTTTTTGTTAAACCGAGCGCAAGCGATTGTGTCGGCTTTATCGACCTGGCGATGAATCCACTGAACGCGGCGCAGATCGTCGCCTTCGCGGTGGACCACTCGATTACCATCGGCCCGAATTTCAATCCCGGCGGGCCCTCGGGACCGCATACGGGAATTTATCGTAGCACCGATACCGGCCATACCTGGCAGCGGATCGATACCATGGCTTCGAGCGGCTTGCCCAATGGCGAAAAAGAAAACGTTCTTGGCCGCGGCGCGCTGCTCTGGACGATGACGGGAGGGCTGCCTCCGGCCCGCGATTACCTTTTCGCAGGATATATTCGTACCGATACCAATGTGGTAACCCACGACCTGCTCGACGAAAATTTTGAAGGCCTCTATCGCTCCGCCGATCAGGGTGTGACCTGGACAAAAATCCTCGACTCGACGATAAAAATTCCGATGGGCGGCGTGCAGGGAAAAGACAGCGCCAACATCACGAACGCGCAGGGCGGATATAATTTTTATCTTACGGCCGCGCCGGTCGGACCGGCGATCGATCCCGATATTTATCTCGGGGGCATCGATGTATTTCGTTCCACCGACCTGGGGGCCACGTGGAAGGACATCACCGATTCGTACAGCGAGTATTATGTGAAGGGGAATCGCGAGCAGCATTCGGACCAGCACGGGCTGGCCTTCGCCGGCAGCGACCTGCTCGTCGTTTCCGATGGCGGCCTCTTTTCGACCTACGATTTTGGGGCGACCTGGAAGCAAATGACCGGCCTGCCGATCACGATGTTCTATTCGGTGGAACCGTGGCGTGCCGGCATGGCGCATACGCCGGCCACGATCTCGGCGAGCGACCTCAAAGTCTTTGGCGGCACGCAGGACAACGGCACGGTCGGGAATCTTCTCGACACGTCCTTCGCGTGGATCAACCATGGCGATGGCGAAGCGGCCGTCTCGCATCCTACGGACACGAACAAGCTCATTACCTCGCTGCAGTATGGGGTGATCTTCGCACGGAACACGCTGGACTCGCTCCTTCCGCTTCCGCTCGCAATGAAGGACTCGACGCACGACTCGCGGCCGCGCTGGCACACGCTCACCTACCGCCTGCTCTATGGCCCGCACGCGCTTACGGATACCGAGGAAGCCGTGGCCTGGAACGCGCCCATCGCGCTGGACGAGCAAGACCCCGCGGAACTTTATACCGGCCGCTGCCACGTCTATCGCGCAACGCTCGATTGGAACGATCTGGAGAACATCACCTGGCGGACGTGGTCGCCGCCCATCGAGGGGAACGTAACGAAAGATTCCCAGTGGTATTACGGCGATATCGAGACCGTGGCGCTGGGTCCCCGCGATGCGAACGGGCGTCCGATGCTCTGGGCCGGAGGCTATGGGACGAGCGGCGTGCTCTGGCGGACGACGGTGGACCCCACGACGAGCGATACCACGCCGCCGCACTGGATCGGCGCGCACGGAGCAGGGCTTCCGGTGGCGACGATCTCGCAGGTCGTTCCAGACCGGAGCGATTCGATGACGGCGTTCTGCGCGACCATGAGCACGTCCGGCGCGGCGCACGTGCTGAAGACGACCAACGGCGGGAAGAAGTGGGTGAATATTTCCGGGAACTTACCTGCGGCCGCGGCGAGCGCGCTCGCGATCGATACGCTCGCCGAACATGGCGACCCGGCCCTCAAGGACCAGGCGCTCATTGTCGGGACCGATGTGGGCGTCTATGCGACGACGAACGGCGGGGCGCAGTGGTTCGCGCTCGGCACCGGAATGCCGCACGTGATCGTGAGCGATCTCAAGATCTACAAGAACATGCTCATTGCCTCGACGCACGGGCGCTCGCTCTATGCGGTGGACATCGGCGGGCTCCAGGCGGTGCCGTCCTCGGTCACGAGGGCCTCGGCATCCACCGTTCCGCCGCTTTTCATCTACCCCAATCCGGTCGCCGGAACTTCCTTCCGCATCGAGACCGCCGGCACGGAACCGGCTTCCGCATGCCGCATGATCGAAGTTTCGAGTGGGAAGGAATTTACCCTGCCCGTCCGCGAGAGCGGAGCCGGGCAGTACACGATCGATCGCGGTGCTCTGGAACCCGGCGCGTATATTGCGGAACTTCGGAGCGCATCGGGCCGGACGCTCGGTGAAGCCCGGGTTGCGCTCGTTTCCCGATAACATGCTCTTTCAGAACGTGTGCCGAACGGTGATCTTCGTCACGGTCGCTTTCGTGGCCGTGAACGGAATCGGCGTGAAGCCGTGTGCGGCGCAGCGCCGCCATAAACCCGCGCCGGTAAAAGAGGAACCTCCGGCGCCGCACACGCCCGAGATCAAGCCGGACATCCTTACGCTCCGCTACAAACCGCAGGCGGGAACGCTTGTTTACGATGTGCATACGCGCATCGACCAATCGGTCCGCACGGACCGCGACGAACTTTCGGGCGATCTTGCGAGCGAAGCCGAGCTCGCATTCCACAATCTTTCGATCGATTATAAAAAAGGGCTCTGGACCTTCGAAGAATCGTTCACCAAGTTCGATGTCGGCGGCCATACGCTTGCCGGCGATTCGCTCTGGCTGGAAGAGAACCTCGCCGTCAACCGTATTACGCGGCTGACGTACAATATGAAAGGCGACGAACTGCATAAAGAGATCGTCGATTCGCTGAAACTCCTGAATGCGGAAGCGCAGACGAACGCCTATTTTTTCGAACCGCCGCGCATGCTGATCCCGCTGCCCGTTCAGCCGGTGACCTATGGGAACACCTGGTCCGAGCACAGCGTCGATACGGTTTTTGTGCACGATACCGTCAATATCGGCACGACGACGGGCGAATATATTTACGATGTCTCCCGCACCTATAGCCTTGCGCGCCTGATCGATACGACCTACCTTGCCGTTATCGTCGCAACCGATACGGGATCGTTCCAGGGAACGCAAACGAACTCCGTCACGAATGTTACGACCTCGACCTCGGGACCGATCTCCGGCACGGACACGACGTTCCTCGATCTGTTTTCGGGGCGCGTCGTCAAACGGACGCTCGCCATGAAGATCCCGGCAAAAGTAACGGTCTCGACCGCGACGCCCTTTACCGACCTGCTGAACGTTCGTTCCGTCGTGACGCTCTCGGAATCGAATGCCGCAAAGCTCAGGAACGGGGAGTGATCCGTATTTCATGGACGTCCACGCTCGGATCGAGCGTGAGTTCGACGTCATTTCCTTCCGCGCGATAATCGAGCGAGCCGTTGTAGTCGATCTCGAAGCCCCGCTCGTAATGCACGGGCTGCATCGAGTGCTCGCGGAGGTGCGGAAGGTAGAGTGTCGTCGGGCTGGGAACGGGGTTCCCGCGCAGCACTAACTCGAACTCTTTCGTGCGCGCGTTAAAATGCATATGGACCGGTTTCGCGCTCGCCGCGAGGACGTACGGTCGGACGGCGATATCGAGATTGCGGAGCCGGTGATCGAACCCAATGAGCGAAAAGTCCTCGCGCATAAAGCCGTCGCGAAGTTCCTGCGTGTTGTAGAGATTGACGTTCCAGTAGGTCGAGTGGACGAGCGCGTATTCGACGGCTTCGAACTGCCAGTCCATGTGACGCCGGACGATGGTGCGCGGCCAGCTTTGGCGCGTGCCAAATTCGGTGAGGAAGGGGACCATCCCTTTTTCGCGCGCGCGTTTCGTTCCCAGGGTCTGGGCCGCGAGATACTCTTCGCGCTTGGCGTCGTGAAAGAGGAGCCCGCCCATGGCCGTGAGCAGCGAATCGTAGTAATGATAGGCGAACGCGACTCGGCCCGCATCGGTGGGTCCCGTCGCGGGGTCGAGCGCCAGGTACGATTCGTAGTTCTTATTCTCGCGCAAATTTACGTTCCAGTCGCTCTGCGGAGAGACGAAGGCGAAGAGGGCGCTCGAATGCCTGCGAATGCGGGCAATCGCTTCGGAATAAAACCCGGGAAGGATCTCTTCCTCGAAACGGCGGTCGTTGATACGGGCCGGATGCGGTTCGTTGAAAATCTCGATACCGAGGACGCGCTCGTGAAGCGCGGCTTCTTCGGCCACGCGCCCGACCATGTCGAGGAAGCGGTCGCGTACTTTAAAATGCTCGAGCGGGGGCGTCGTGGTACGGTTGGTGAGGTCGTTATTCCAGAAATCGGTGAATGTTTTTCGAAGATCGCGATTGAACTCGTAGTTGGCGCCCCAGAGCGGCGTGTTCTTTAAAAAACTGTGCGAACGCGTCCCCTCGGCGTGGACCCACTCCGGCATGCCGTTACCGCCAAAGGCCTTGCCGAGGAGGTCCTGATGAATATCGATGAGGAGCAAAAACCCTTTGTCGGAAAACCGCCGGACGTAATCGAAAAAATCGCGAAGGTATTGCTCGTTGTATTCGGGTCGGTCGGGATTGCAGCGCGGCTCGAACGCGGACCAGAAGAATGGCAGCCGCAGCACCCGGAACCCACAGGCAAAGAGGAGATCGACGTAGGTCTCGTAGCGGGCCCAGTCCTCGGCGGTGCGAAAGGGAAGGTGCGGCGGCAGTTTCGCCGAAGGGCCGAAGCAGACGCCACGCATAAGGAGGTACCGGCCGTCTTGGGACGAGCGGAGCCAGCTCTTATCCGCTATGATATCGCGAGTCGAAGGGAGGCGCAAGGTGCCTTCTACGCCGGGCGCGCTCCTAAAGTTCCCGGATCACGGCGCGACGTGCGCGACGATCTCGACGTATTGCGGAAAGAGGGCCGGCTCGGGCGGGGTCTTCGATTTTTTGCCTTTCTTTTTTGGCGCGGCCGCCGCGGCGGGATTCGGGAAGCGGCCCGGTGGGATGCTCGTCGTGACGCTCGTGACATCGAACCGCGAAGAAGGAATGCCTTTGCCCATGAAATAGGAACGGATCGCCGTTTCCCGAGACGAAGCGAGCGCTTTTTGGGCGGCGTCCTTTTTCGTCCGGACCGGCGCGTCGGGATAGACCGTGATGCTCACCGAAAGCTTCGGATTGTGCTTCATCTCTTCGGCGATCCGGTCGAGTTCCGCAAGGGCCGCGCGGTCGATGTCCCGCTCGTGCGGCAGGAAGACGGGCTGCGTAAGATCGAACGGTTGCCCGTTCGTGAGCGGGGTCAGGACGATATGGACCGGAAACTCCTGGTAGGAACTCAGCGCGGGAACCGTCACCGTATCCTCGTGATAAAAATATTCGCTGGACGCGGAAACGATGCGGTAGGTCGCATTCGGTTGAAGGACGGACGTGACCTTTCCCTCGGAATTCGATTTGGTCGTCGTGACCTTATCGGTTCCCTTGAAAATGGCGATCGTGACGTTCGGGATCGGTGTGCCGGAAGGCGAAACGACTTCGCCTTTGAGCAGGCCGACGCTTTTGGAAAGCTGCGCGCTCACGGATAGTGGAATACCGACGATAAAACAGAGTGCAAGAAGAAGGCGGCCTCGTGGTGTCATGGAAAAAAAATAAAAGGTTACAAACAGGCGAAATAACACTCGGAACCCGCGAAAGTTACACCCCGTGCCGCCGATTTTTACGGATTATTTTTGGACGACGCCCATCGCCATCCCGTCGCCGATGGGAACGATCACACTGAAGAGCGATTTTTCGGCCGCCATGGCATCGTTGAACTTCTGGATGCCGATCACGTTCTCGGAATCGTCGCTTTTTGGGGCGACGGTTTGGGCGACCCGTCCCCAGGCCAGGGCATTATCGCCAGCGATCACGCCTCCGGGTTTGATCAGCCGCAGCGCCTCGTTCAAATAGTTCACATAGTTCGGTTTATCGGCATCGATCAGGATGAAATCGAAGGAATTCCTCCGCATCAGCTTCATCGCTTCGAGCGCGGGGCCGGTCTGGATGCGGACATTACGCAAAAAGAGTTCTTCCAGGTTTTCGCGCGCGATTTTGGCGTGTTCTTCCTTGAATTCGAGACTGATGACTTCGCTCCCCGGTCCCATCGCGCGGGACATCACGGCCGCGCTATAACCGAACAGGGTCCCCACATCGAGCGCGCGCTTCGCGCCGATCGCCTTTAAAAAAAATCCGATGAACTTTGCCTGTTCTTCGCCGATCATGATCATCGGCATATTGGCGGCTTTGGCGCGCGTGCTCATGCGCTCCAGGAGTTCCCGCTCCTTCATGGCAAAGTGCTGGACGATATATTCGTAGATTTCTTCGGTGAGCGGCGTTCCCTTCATGGATGGTGCAATAAGGTTTGAGAATTAAGAAATTGGCGATGCTGCAAATAACGATTCATTCGCGGTGCTCGAAGCGATCCGGAAATGTTCGTACGCGAGCTTCGTGGCCTCGCGGCCTCGCGGCGTGCGCGTTAAAAATCCTTCCTGGATCAGGAATGGCTCGTAGACCTCTTCGATCGTCCCGCCTTCTTCGCCGACGGCGACCGCGATCGTGTTGAGTCCGACGGGCCCGCCACCGAATTTTTCGATGATCGTAAGAAGGATGCGTTTGTCCATTTCGTCCAGGCCATGCTCATCGACTTCCAGGGCACGGAGCGCGATGAGCGCAATTTCGCGGGTAATCGTTCCATTGCCCTTCACCTGCGCAAAATCGCGCGTGCGATGCAAAAGGCGGTTGGCGATCCGCGGCGTCCCTCGGGAGCGGCGGGCGATCTCGAGCGCGCCGTCGTCGTCGATGGCAATCTGGATGAGGCGCGCGCTCCGCTCGACAATTTTTTTTAGCGCGGCCGCCGGGTAATAATCGAGCCGATTGGAGATTCCGAATCGCGATCGCAGCGGCGCAGAAAGAAGCCCCGCCCGCGTCGTGGCGCCGATGAGCGTAAACGGTTTCAACTCGATCTGGATCGACCGCGCGCTCGGGCCCGAATCGATCATGATATCGAGCTTGTAATCTTCCATCGCCGAATAGAGATATTCTTCCACGACGGCCGACAGCCGGTGGACCTCATCGATAAAAAGGACATCGCCTTCTTCGAGCGAGGTCAGAATGCCGGCTAAGTCCCCGGCGCGCTCGAGCACGGGTCCGGAAGTCGTCCGGATTTGCGCGGACATTTCGTTCGCGATGATATGGGCGAGCGTCGTCTTACCGAGACCGGGCGGGCCGGTAAAGAGGACGTGATCGAGCGCCTCACCACGCGTGCGAGCGGCGGCAATGAAAATACGCAGGTTCTCGATTATGCTTGCCTGGCCGGTGAACTCGACGAATTCGCGAGGCCGCAGCGACCGTTCGAACTCGGCCTCGAAAGATGTGCGATCGGTAGTTATGGATTCGTTGCGCGGCATCAGACCTGATGAATAGAAATGCAAGCGTTATTAAACCGATTCTTTGTAGGTTGTCATTCCCTCACGAAAGGACGGAGACAGAAAGCCGGGGATCGCGCGATCGTACTGCAGCGAAATCGAGGTGCGCTCAGCCTTCCAATACCCACATCGGATAGCCACGCCGGATAAAGCCGCGCATCTCGATATTTCCCGTCTTCCACTTAAAAACGGGGAGCGGAGGTTCGAGATCGAGTTCAGGTTTACCCCATTTTTGGCCGAAATAGAGCAGGAGGACGTTTTCGATATCGTCGGTCGCGCCGACACTGATGGAACTTTCCCTTGGCGTAATGGTCAGCCGCCGAAGCCGGTCCGAACCGTCGAACACAAACGCCATGCGCATATACGTGAGCCGGCAGATAATCGAATCGACGACAAAGACGTGGACCGGGTTATCGGTAAACGAGTGGGACAACGTATCTTCACGGACTTCACGCATGCCTGCTCCGGCGTCCATCATGATATGCTTTATACTGTCGAGCGTAATTCCGGGGCGAATTCCTAAAATTTCAAGCGGTTGTTCGGGAGCGGCCGGTGCCTCGACGTGTGCTTTCGCGGGCTTGTGCTTCCCTTTTTTCGTCTGGCCAAAGGCCACGAGTTGACCGAAGACCACGAGTTGACCGAAGGCGACGAGCGGGAGCACGATCGCAAACAGGAGGAGGGAGCGTCGCATGGGATGGAGGGTGAGGATCATTGAAATGCAAAAGCAAAAAAGACTGCCGCGAACATCAGCCCGAAACTCACGACGTAGTTCCATTTCAGCGTCTCGCCGAAATAATACCGGGCAAATACGATAAAGACCGTGAGCGCGATCGCTTCGGCGAGGATCTTAAGCTTGGCCGGACCAATCGCATGTTCGAAGCCCCATCGGTTGGCGGGAACCTGAAAGCAATATTCGAAGAACGCCAGGCCCCAGCTTGCGAGTACGACCAGCCAGAGCGGTTTCGACGTAAACTTCAAATGGCCATACCATGCAAACGTCATGAACGTGTTAGAAATGACGAGTAAAAGGATCGTGAGCAGAATTGCCATGGTATCGAATCGTTAACGTTGGAAACCGGTCCTTGTGTGTGTACGCAGAAGGGGATGTTTGGTTTAAAGGACTCGCAATAATTTGGAATCTCATTTCGAGGGTATAAGTTTTAAAGAGAGGTCCATTTGGCGCATCATGACCGCCGACATTAATAATTATCCTCGATGGCGTTTGTTACAGAAGAAACAGAAATTTTAAATCGCCCCTCATCCATGCCCTCAGAAAACGCCGGTTCGGCGCGTGTGGCTACTGTTTTTACAGGCGGCACGATCGCGGTAAGCGCGAATAAAGTTGCTAAGAACGTCCCCGTTCTTTCGGGGCGGGAGATTTTAGAGCGCGTACCCGAGATCGCACAGTACCTCCCCGGCCTGAAATTGCAGGTCCACGATTTTGCCACATTGCCCGGGCCGCACATTTCGCCCGAAATGATGCTGACGCTGGCAAGTTTTGTCCGCGCGCTTTTGGAACACTCGGACGGCATCGTCATCACACACGGCACCGATTCCATGGAGGAATGCGCCTATTTTCTAGACCTGGTGATCGGCGACCGCATTCCCGTTGTCTTTACCGGTTCGATGCACCCCGCGACGGACGCGGCATGGGATGGTGGGCAAAACCTCGTCGATGCGTGCGCGGTCGCAGCGAGCGGCGCGTTCCAGAAGATGGGAACGCTCGTCGTCATGGCCGGACAGGTCCATGCCGCCAGCGAAGTGACAAAATCGCATACGATGAAGGACGATACGTTCCGTTCCCCGGACTTCGGCCCGCTCGGAACGGTGAACACGCTCAAACTCGATGCGCCGAAACGAATTCGGGAACCGCACCGCCGGATGAACCTTTCGATCGGAGAGGACGCCGATCTTCCGTATGTGGAACTCATAAAGACCTACTCCGGCATGGACGATATGCTCTTCGTAGCCGCGCTCAAAGCCGGCGCGTCCGGGATCGTGATCGAGGCCATGGGGCAGGGAAATGTTCCGCCCGGCGTGGTCAATGGGATCTCGCGGGCGAGAGAAATGAACGTTCCGGTCGTGATCACGACGCGCTGCCTGGCGGGGCCCGTCCGGCCCTATTATGCGTATGAAGGCGCCGGCAGGGAACTCGAAAAGTTAGGCTGCATCTTCGCTCCGTATCTTTCCGGACCGAAAGCGCGCATCAAACTCATGCTGGCGACGGCCGCCGGCATCGAGGGCGAGGCCCTGCGCGCACTGTGGGAAGCCTGAAATATTACGCGGCGTCGGCGTGCTTTCCCATACGTTCCAGTGTCCTGGAACGCGTTTCGCGATCGCACGCATAGATCCCTTCCAGATCCGAGAGCGGCGGGAGAGCGGCCGTCGCGGCATCCGAGAGCGCGCATTCGATGAGTTCCGGAATCTCTGTAAATCCGATCCTTCCCGAAAGGAAGGCTTCGACGGCAACTTCATTCGCGGCGTTCAGGATACAGGGATAAAGGCCGCCCCGCTCTCCGGCATCGCGGGCGAGCGAAAGGCAGGGGAACTTATCATACTCCGGCGGAAAAAATTCGAGCGGTCCCATCTGTGCCAAATCGAGCATCGAGTACGACGTCGTAAGCCGCTCCGGCGCCGTCAGCGCGTACTGGATGGCGAGCCGCATGTCCGGCATTCCTAATTGTGCCTTTACGCTGCCGTCCGAAAATTCGACCAGCGAATGAACGATGGACTGCGGGTGGACCATGACGTCCATCCTCGCGATCGGCACATCGAAGAGCCACTTTGCTTCGATGATCTCCAGGCCCTTGTTCATCAGCGTTGCCGAATCGATCGTGATCTTCCGGCCCATGGTCCACTTCGGGTGCCGGAGCGCCTGCTCGGGCGCGATCGACGGGAATGATTCTTTCGGCATCGTGCGGAACGGACCGCCGCTCGCGGTCAGAATGATCCTCCGGATGCTCTCCGGGTCCTCGCCGACCAGGCATTGATAGATCGCCGAATGCTCGGAATCGATGGGAACGATCTTGCTCCCCGACGTGCGTGCGAGTTCGAAAAGCAGCTCACCGGCCACGACGAGCGTTTCTTTATTCGCGAGTGCGATCCGCTTTCCGAGCTTCACGGCTTCGACCGTCGGCCGGAGTCCCGCAAACCCCACGAGCGCCCCGATAAAGACGTCGTAATCGCCACTCCGGGCCGCTTCCGAGAGCCCGTCTTCGCCGGCTACGACTTCGCATGCGCTACCGGCTTGCCGGACGGTCTGTGCAGCCTCCTCATCGGCGAGTGCGACAAGAGTGGGACGGAACTCCGCGATCTGGTCCAGTACCGACGCAGCGTTGCGGTTCGCGGCGAGCACCGATATTTCGAAACGGTCGGGATTTCGGCGAACCACATCGAGGGTGTTCGTTCCAATGGAGCCAGTGGAGCCAAAAAGTGCGATGCGAAGCGGAGCGTACGGCATTACGGTTTGAGGAGTCACGTATTGAACACTTTCTTACGCGGTATTCGTTTTAATGGATATGGACCTCTCCCATAATACCATCCTTATCACCGGCGGTGCGACCGGCATCGGGCTCGAATTTGCCAGGAACTTCGTAAACCGTGGGAACCGTGTACTTATTTGCGGTCGGCGAAAAGAGAAATTGTTGGAGGCGCAGGCCCAATGTCCCGGAGTAGAGTATTTCGTGGCGGATATATCCGACTCCGAAAGCCGCAAGAGACTGGTCGAATGGGCGACCGGGAACGGCGTAAATATCTTGATCAATAATGCCGGTATGCAACGCGAGATCGACCTTCGCAAGGGCCTGGAGCAACTCGAGGCGGGAGATAACGAAATTCGGATCAATTTCGAAGGGACTGTTTACCTCACCGCCGCCCTGGTGCCATGGTTGATGCAGCAAAAAAATCCAGCAATTGTCAATGTTTCTTCCGCGCTTGGTTTTATTCCCATCGCCATCGTGCCGATCTATTGTGCGACGAAAGCGGCGACCCATTCTTTCACGATATCGCTTCGGCATCAGCTTCGAAATTCCGGCGTCACGGTCTTCGAGGTGATCCCTCCTACGGTCGATACGGAACTCGATCGCGGGGCCCGGGCCGTTCGCGGCCAAACGGAGCGAGGCATTTCGGCCGCTACCGTTGCCGAAGAGACGATGAAGGGATTAGGGGAAGACCGATTCGAAATTCCGGTCGGCATGGCGGCCAATCTTGTGAATGCTTCCGCCGAGGCGGCCCGGGCGATCTTCGAGCGGATGAATGCCCACTAAAAATTGGTGAACACTTACGTCCGCCTACGTCGTTTGCACCGAAGACCTTTCATTCCAGATTTGCGCGCGACCTTTTTTCTTATTCTCACGATCGTGCTCGCCCACTGCGAGGGGCACGCGCAAACGGCAGCCGGATCGGACACTTCGCAGGCGGCCCTCCGCAAAGCCGAACGGAGTACGCGAAATGACAGTACGCTTTCGAACGCCCCGAAGGCGTTGAACGAGCTCTGGCGACGCCCTCAGGTCGCGCGCGACGGGGGCGACCTGTATTATAGCGGCGAAGCGCTGCGATACTACGGTTCCCCGAACACCGTGCCGGAACTGCTCGAGGAGTCCGGCGGCGGGTTCCCGCTCGTGCAAAGCGATGAAGGGTACGGTCGCGAATCGTACGTCATGACCTCGCGAACGTCGGAAGATCTCGCTTCCATGCGGATGGAGGGTGTGCTGCCGATGAATAGTATCCTGAATGGAACGACGCTCGGGAATTATTTCCCACCCGAAGCCTTTTCGGGCATTCGGATCAACAGCATGGCCGAGGGCGCGGCGATCGCCGGTTCGGATTTTGCGTCGAGCGATGTCAGCGACCTCACGTTGGAACGATTTCGAGCGCCGGTACCGTATTCGCGCATTCATTTTACCCAGGACCTCGCGCGTGGAAATGAGAATTTCGACGGACTCTTCAGTATCAATGCCTCCCGCGCAACGAATATCGCCCTGGCGCTTCATCGGCATGCTTCCGGCAGCCCGCCTTCGACCTTAAGCCTGAACTTCAATCCTCGGACCGATCTCTGGAACGCTCGAGGCCAGATGACGATCACCCGGTATTTGGGAGTGCTGCCCACGGACAGTACGATGACCGAGCATAAGATCGACTCCATCCTTACGACACCGGAAGCCAAAGCGAAAACGCTCGATTTCCTTTTGTGGGGAGATTACATGACGGCGTTTACCGGCTTGAATGGTGGCGTTCAGGCACTGGACTCGAGCGATATTTTCGATCAGGTCAGCGCTCCGGTCCGCGATAACAATACCTTCGACCACCGCATACGCGCGGACGTGCTTGCTGAGCTCGAACTTCCGCTCCTTGCGGAGGCCCGGACGAAACTTGCCGGTTACTTCTCCTACGAATCGCGGCGTATTTTATCGCCCGATTCGACGTTCCCGGCGTTCATTCCCGACGTCGCGACAGGAACGCGGGCAGGGGCCACGCTCGAACAACCCCTGGTGCTTTCCATCGGCGATTTCGAAACGAGTGCCCTGCTGCGGGGCGATGCCGAGCGCATTCAAAAAGACTCCACGTTTAACTTTACTCATCCGCTTACCGAAACGCGTCTTTCCGCGACGGCCAGCGATTCCCTGGCGCTGCGGACGGCGCTCCGCATTTCGCTCTTCGGATTTGCACGTACCGTAGAATCGAACCTCTCGATGGCGGGCGGCCCGTTCTCGCCGAAGGTACTGCCGTCGGTTGGATTTTCCGGTTCCCTGGGGATCACCGACGCCATTTCGTTCCACGCGAGCTATCAGTATTCGAAGGACCGCGCCACGCTGAGCCCCACGCCCGAAGCGACCTACACCCTGCAGAATATCGGCGGCTGGTTCGATGCCCATTTCTCCCTGTCACGAAATGACAGCCTTGCCCTCCATGCCGGCTATCTGGACCGGCACGAGCCGGAAGGGATCGTCTACGATGTGCCGAACGATACGGTCCGAACGGCACCGAGATTCTCCTCGAACGACCTTCACTCGCAGTCGTACACTGTCGCGCTCGATGCGTACTTATGGAAGTTCCATTGGAGCACGTCGGCGACCTACTTCCCAAACACGGTCCCGATCAGTCCCTATACGCAGACCGCCGCGCTCGAAGGTGCTCTTCCCAATCGGGTATTTGGGTTTACCGGACTCTATTTTGAAAACGAAGGGACGGAAGGGAACCTTCGATTGACCGTGGGACCGCGCGTGCGCCTTATCAATCCGGTCGATCCACAGCTTACCTACGATCCGGCGAGCGACTATTACGTCTATCGCGGATACGCCTACTCCCTGTTCCTCGACTCGGCGTTAAACCGAGTTCCCATTGCCAGCCTTACGAAGCCGCAGGTCCTGTTCGATTTTTTATTATCGGCAGAGGTCGACCGTCGCGCACAGGTGAGTATGGAATTCCTGAATATTCTCGGCGCGCCGCATTATAATGTTGCGATCTATCCACGCGATGGCTTTCACTGGCGGTTGGATGTCGTCTGGGCATTTATCGACTAAATGAAAAAGCTTGTTGCCGTTTTTGGACCCGGCGATTGCCGCTCCGGCGATGCGCTGTATGCGGAGGCCGAAGAACTCGGAAGGCTCCTCGCTATCTCGGGCTTTGCCGTGGTTACCGGCGGCTACGAAGGCGTCATGGAAGCCGCAAGCAAGGGGGCACGCGAAGGTGGCGGACCGGCGATTGGAATTACCGCCGAAGTCTATTTCTCGAAAGGCCGTGAACCGAATCCCTATCTCACGCGGGAAGTCCGTGTTAAAAGCGCGACCGACCGGCTCATGGAACTACTCGATCTTGCCGATGCCTGGTGCGCGATCGGAAATTCGACGGGAACGCTCGCCGAAGTTGCTATGGCCTGGGATTATATGACCAAAGGATTTTTACCCCGGAAACCGCTCCTGTTGCTCGGCGAGACCTGGAGCCATTTTTTAACATACGTTCGTGACGAGCCGCGCCTGGTGAGCGATCTCGTTCACTACGGCCGCACGCCGGAACACGCTATCGAAGCGCTCGTTCGGCATTTCGGTCCACAGCAGGCCTTTCCCGAACTCGAAATCCTGAAATGAACGGAACCGAATATATCGTCGGCCGCCGCGCGGCGCTGGAACTGCTTCGGGACGAAGCCTCGCGTGCGCGTATCGAAAAAATCTATGTGGCGCACGGCGTGCATGGTCCGCAGATCGGGGAACTGTTAGCGGTCGCCCGCAAACACAAGGTCGCCCTGGGGGAACTCGACCGGACCAAGTTCCGGGAACTCGAGCGCCGCGCCGCTTCCGGGACCGATTCTCAGGGCGTGATCGTCCTTGTCACGCAACGCTCGTACCAGGAACTGGAAGACGTGTTATCTCCGGGGAACGAAGCGAAGGCCGGGCGATGGCCGCCATTACTCATCGCGCTCGATGGCATCGAAGACCCGCATAATATCGGCGCGATCGTTCGGTCGGCCGAAGCCGCCGGCGCGACCGCGGTCTTGCTTCCCAAACGCGGGGCCGTTCTTACGCCGGCGGTCTATAAAGCGAGTGCCGGCGCGGCGAATCATATCGCGATCGTGAAATATGGGAACCTTGCCGAGACCATTCGGCGCTTGCAGGAAGCGTTCGGCGTTACCTGTGTGGGGCTCGCCGGGGAAGCGAATCGGTCGCTCTACGAAACGTCGCTGGCCGGCCCGCTGTGCCTGCTCGTCGGGAGCGAGGAAACGGGTCTGCACCGCCTGGTAAAAGAGCGGTGCGAACAGCTCGTCAAAATTCCCATGACGGGAAAAACGGCTTCGCTCAATGCGAGCGTTGCCGCCGGCGTTGCCCTGTTCGAGGTCGTCCGCCAACGCGCTCGTGGTGACGTTCCTGGCGGCGAAGTTTCTCGTTCTCGGTAGGTCCCGGTCGCGCTCCGTCGCCTTCGGCGGCGGGACCATCGTCCGCCAATCGAAAATCGACCTGCCGTTTTTCCTCCATCACTTTGACGAGTTGTACGCGTACCTTATCGCCGATACGGAACCGGCGGCCTTCGCCCTTCGAGCCATAGGAACCGCGGCGCTGAATCAGCGAGTAATGGGCCTCGTCAAATTCGTAATATCCCGGAAGTTCCCTAATGTGGACGAGTCCTTCCGCTCCGGAGGGGATTTCGACAAAAATTCCGAAGTGGGTGACGCCGGTAATGACACCGTCGAATTCTTCGCCCACCTTGTGCTTTAAGATATAGACCTGGGCCAACTTGATGGAGGCGCGCTCCGCGTCCGTGGCCCGGCGTTCCATGGCGCTCGTCTGGTCAGCGACCTCCGGGAGGAGTTCGAAGTAATGATGTTCGCGTTCGGCGTTCATGCCGCCGGGCCGCTGATACTCGAAGAGCATGCGGTGCACGATGAGGTCCGGATACCGCCGGATCGGCGACGTAAAATGGGTATAGTGCAGGAAGGCAAGCCCAAAATGGCCGACGTTATGCTCGGCATAGACGGCCTTTGCCATGGTGCGAAGCATGAGTTGATTGAGCAAATGCTCTTCCGGTTTTCCTTTGAGCGATTCCAAAAATTTCTGGACCGTTTTCGGGGTCGGATTTTCGGCCGATAATTTATAACCGAGCGTTTTTGCGAGCTGTGCAAGTTCCCGGATCTTGGAGGCATCCGGTTCGGCATGGATGCGATAGAGGAACGGCCGCTCGGCCCCTTGTTTTGCTTTCCGAGCTATAAATTCGGCAACGGCACGGTTGGCGGCGAGCATAAAGTCCTCGATCATGCGCATGGAACCCAAACGTTCTTTTCGAATGGATTCGACCGGCTCGCCCGCTTCGAACCGGAACTTGAATTCTTCGGACTCGAAGTCGATCGAGCCGGCTTCCCGGCGTCGTTCGTACATTTTTTCGCTCAGCGCCCGCATGTCTCGCAAGAGCTTCGCATGCTTTCCACGACCGCTCTTAATGCGTTGTTCGGCTTCTTCGTAGGTAAAACGCATCACGCTACGAATGACGGTTTTTGCGATGTTCGCCGACAGGACTTTTCCGGTCGTGGGATCGACGGTAAGAAAGACCGAGTAGGCCAGCTTATCTTCGTCGGGACGAAGCGAGCAGAGTTCGTTTGAAATTCGTTCCGGAAGCATCGGGATCACTTCGCCGACGAGATAGACGCTCGTACTGCGCGCGAGCGCTTCCGTATCGAGCGCGGAGGCTTCGCGCACGAAATGGCTCACATCGGCGATATGCACCCCGAGGAGGACGGTACCGTCCTTATTGGTGACGAGCGAGACGGCATCGTCGAAATCTTTCGCGTCTTCGGGATCGATCGTAAAAATGATTTCGCCGCGAAGGTCGATCCGTTTCTTTACTTCTTTTTCGGAGATCTCGTCGGATAATCCCTCCGTCTCTTTTCCGACGGCCGAAGGAAACGATTGCGGAAGGTCATATTCCGATATGACGGCATCGTTGCTGAATCCGCCGTGCACTTTGGTGCCGAGCACATTCAGGACAAAGCCTTCGGGCAGGAGATATTCATCAGTCCATTCGTAGAGTTCGATCGTTACTCGATCGCCTTCTCTTGCGCCGTGGAGGTCCTTGCGGGCAATAAAAATGTCGCGTTTGATCCGGCCGCCCTCCGGGCGAACGAAAAATCCCTGGCGCGAGCGTTCGATCGTTCCGACAATGCGGTGCGCGGCTTTCCGGAGGATCTCGACGATCTCCCCCTGGGGGCGTTCGCCTTTTTGCGGAGCGAACAGATGAACCCGTACCGTATCGCCTTCGAGCGCCGTAGAAAGGTTCCTGGCGCGAATAAGGATCGTATCGCCCATTTCAAATCCTTCGGCCGGAGTCACGATCCCGTTGCCGGTCGATTTAATATGCAGCGTCCCTTCGATCTCTGTTCGTTCGGCGCGGGGCAGGCCATAGCGGCGGCGGGAACCGCGGACGATCGTTCCTTCGCGTTCGAGCGTGTTCAGGACCTCCCGCAACGTCTGGTATTCGCCGCTGTCGGACTTGATGGCGAGCATCTTCGAGAGCTCGTTGGTCTTGAAGAGCTCGGTGGGGTGCGCCTGCATCACTTCGAGCAGGCGTGTGGAAATCGAAGCGTTCGTGAAAGAGGGTTTGGCTTTTGGCATACGTGAGAGCGTTCCACCATCGAACCATAAGACGCGAATCTTAATTCTACGTGCTCGTTAAGACGCGAATCTTAATTCCACGTGCTCGTTGACCCCGTTCCGCCACCGAACTCTCTGCGTCGATTAAAAGGGCTTTCGCCGAAAAAAGCGGAGGCGCTTGCACAGGCCGGTTTTGAATATGTCGAGGACCTCGCCTTCCATATTCCCGGCCGCTATCTGGACGCGCGTGCGCTCATTCCATTAAACCAACTTCGAAAGCATTTACGCGAACCGGTGAGCGTGCGCGGCAGCGTAATTTCTTCGCTCGTCATTCCCGGCCGCCGGCGTTCTCGCGCGGCCGTGATGTTGCAGGATCAGTCCGGCGGCCTCTTGCAGCTCGTCTTTTTCGATTATCCGGAATGGCGTGCAAAACAATTCCAAACCGGGGACGAATTTTTAATTGCCGGATATGCCGGCGAGTATAAGAGCGTCTTACAGATCGTTCAGCCGCCGTTTATCGAGCATTTGGCGAGTCCCGAAGAATTTGTACAAGGCCAGATGCTGCCGCTCTACTATCTGCCGACCTCACTTCGAAAAGCCGGGATTCGAGATAAGGAATTTCGTTCGCTGGTCCAAAAATCGATCGATGCCGGAAAAGGCTTAGACCTTTTTACCGAGATCCTTCCGCCCGCCCTCTTAAAACGCCATCGGCTGATGCCGCGAACGGAATCGATCGAGGAGGTCCATCGCCCGAAAACGCCGGAACGGCTCGAAGAGGCAAAGCGGCGATTAAAATACGAAGAGATCTTTTTTCTGGAATTGCGCCTTGCCGTCGAGCGGATCCGCATGCGGCGGGCGGTGAAAGGGGTCGTGAAATACGACGTTTCCCGGATGATGGCCGTGCTCGAAGAGAAGAGTTCCGAAGCTCAGGGTATCGCCGAACGAGTGCTCCTTTCGTTGCCCTTTAGGCTTACCGACGATCAACGGCGTGCCCTTCGCGAAATCCTGTACGACATGTCGAAGGAAGGGCAGTCCTATCCCATGAACCGGCTTTTGCAGGGCGATGTCGGCAGCGGAAAAACGATCGTCGCATTGCTTGCCATGCTGGCGGCCATTGAAAATGGTTACCAATGTGCCTTCATGGTGCCGACGGAAGTGCTGGCGGTGCAGCATTTCGATACGATCTCGAGAATTTTAAAGGATACGCCATTAAAAACAGCGCTGCTCATCGGCGGACAATCGAAACGCGAGCGCGCGGCGATTCTCGCTTCCGTTGCTTCCGGGGAAACGCACATTGCCGTCGGGACGCATGCCCTGTTCCAGAAAAACGTCCGATTTCAACGGTTAGGGTTCGTCGTGACCGATGAACAGCACCGGTTCGGCGTGGCACAGCGCAAAGCGTTGATCGAAAAAAGCGCAGAGGCGGCAAACGTCGAAGAATTCGAGCGCGATATGTTCCGTGTCACACTGCACACCCCCGAAATCGTTACGCCGGACGTTTTGCTGATGACGGCTACGCCCATTCCGCGTACGCTGGCGCTCACCATTTATGGCGACATGGAAGTAAGCACCATTCGTGAACTTCCGTCCGGAAGAAAACCGATCAAAACCATGCTCTTTTTCGAGCACGACCATGCTCAGATCTACAAAGCGGCAATACGAAGGATCGAAGAACGCGGCGAGCAGGTCTTTATTGTTTATCCGCTACGTGAAAAATCGCAGAAAGTCGATTCCGAAGCCGCAGAAAAAGCCTATGAAGATCTGCGCTCCAAAGCGTTTAAAAAATTCCGCGTCGGCCTGGTGCATGGCAAATTGTCCTCACAGGAAAAACAGGACGTGATGCGCCGGTTTCGACAGAAGGAGTTCGATGTGCTTGTTGCGACAACGGTCATCGAGGTCGGAGTCGATGTGCCGAACGCAACGGTGATGATCATCGAACACGCTGAACGATTCGGGCTGGCGCAACTGCATCAGCTTCGGGGTCGGGTCGGCCGCGGGAGCGCGGACTCCGCCTGCGTCCTCGTAGCGAGCGAAAAGCTGGCCGGAGAAGCGGAAAATGAGACGAGCGATGAGATCGAGCAGTCGTCGCTTGCGCTCGAACGGCTTCGGACGCTCGTCGCGACTTCGGACGGTTTTAAAATTGCCGAAGCCGACATGAAATTCCGTGGTACCGGCGAGATTCTGGGGTTGAAACAATCCGGGAAAGTGCGGCTCAATATTGCCGATCTCACTGCCGATATTGCGCTTGTGGAGCAGGCGCTCAAAGATGCCGGAGAACTTTTGGAACAGGATACTCGGCTCGCACGGCCCGAAAATCGGCCGACGAGGGAAGAATTCCTGCGCCAGTACCGCGATGCTGAGTCGTATCTGCATGTAGGCTGAGGAACAGCTCTTTCACAGAAAATGTAGTAAGAATGTCCGTTCCTGCCTGCTTCGTGAACCTTTCGGCTTCGAAGTGTTGGTACCCTATGACAGACTCGCCATTGCGTTCGCTCATCGTCCGCCGTTCCTTTTGGTTTCTGGCATTCGTCTTTCTGGCGATAGCCGGAACCTTAATTTCTTCCCAGCACCGGGTTCGCCTCATTATTGGCTCCTATGGGCATTTCGAGGATCGCGAGCAAAAGACACTCGAAGACATGCGGTTCATGGTCCCGCGGGGTAATCTTTTGAATGGCGATTTTTCGAAAGCCGTCGCTCTCCTTGCGTCGATTCGACAGCCCACCGTGTACCGCGACCCGATGCCGGCGATCGACAATCCGGACACGTGCCTTGCATTGCTCGAAAACGCGAAAATGTTGCACTGCTATAATGTCGATATCGGTGCGGCTGCATTTCTCGCACACGCGAACATTTTTGCGCGCATGTGGGACTTGTGCGGTCCCAACAAATTGGGCGGTGACGGCCATAACGTGCTGGAAGTTTATGATGGAGCGGCGCACTCCTGGAAAGTGCTCGATCCGTTCTATCATTGTTATTTTATTCGTCCTGACAGTGTGCCGATGAGTCTTCCGGAACTTCGGCGTGCGCTGCTCACGGGAACACCGGTCGCCGTTGTCCATTATGCGCATTCGGCGTACGATCGGCCCGATCCCTATATTCTTTCGGAATACCGATACTTAGTTCCATTCGCCATGGTGCATGAGAACAACGATTTTGGATGGCGTTACGCCCATCGTTACGCCTGGCTGACTCCCGCGATCGCGCCAATGATCGACGGTCTTCCGCTCCGCGTATCGCGTGGTGCGCGAATGTTTTTACTCGGCAGCGATGACCGTCGCGATTTCATTCACGATGCGCTTGCACCGCATTATCATATTCATCGCATCAAATGGATGTTCTGGACGCTCCTTGCAATGGCCGGTATTTCAGGAGTGCTCGCATGTACGCTAACGCCACGGAAACCCCGACCCAAGCGAGAACCCGTTCCGAATAAAGACGCCGTTTCCGCAAATGCCATTGTTTGAATGCCATGCCGAAGAACAGTAATGAAGTCGATCGTTATATCGCAAAGGCCGCACCGTTTGCACGGCCTGTTCTCGAGCACCTAAGAGAGCTTATCGTTCGCGTGTGCCCGGAGTGCGAAGAAAAAATGAAATGGAGCTTTCCGCATTTCGACTATCGCGGACAAATGATGTGCAGCATGGCAGCTTTTAAAGAGCACGTCGCATTCGGGTTCTGGAAGGCGCCGCTTCTGGATGACCCCAGGCGAATCCTTGCCGAAGAAGGTGCGATGGGAAACCTCGGGAAAATCCGCTCGATGGCGGACCTTCCGAGCGATCGTGTCCTCGAAGGATTTATCCGGCAGGCGATGAAATTGAACGAAGAGGGCAAGACGGTCGTCCGAAAGAAGACGAAGCCGGTCGCCTTCGAAGTTCCCGATGATCTTACCAAAGCCCTTAAGAAAAATCCTTCGGCGAAAAAAACGTTCGAAGCCTTCAGCCCGTCGAACAAACGCGATTACGTGAACTGGCTATTGGAAGCCAGGACCGACGCCACGCGGGAAAAGCGGCTCGAGACGGCCATCGAATGGATGTCCGAAGGGAAGATCCGCAACTGGAAATACGTAAAGAAGTAATTAAAAGCGATATTCGATCTTCGCGGTGGGAATGAAACCCATTTCGCCGTGGGAATTCGAGTGAGAAAGAATGTCGCCATGGACCCGAAGCGCGGAGTTGTGGTCTCGTGCAAGCAGCGCCGCGTCGATGGCCGAGAGGACGTGATTTAAAAAAATCCCAAACAGGAAGTCGTTCGCGATGCCGGCCTGGTTCTGCGCGTCGGCGCGCATGAAAGAGGCCGTATTATAAGTGGTAAGGGCATCCCAGCCAGAAAGAAATTGATCGTATTTCGAGATTTCTTCGTAATACTGCTGAAGGTCGTCGTTCGGGTTGATCAGTCGGTGGTTCCAGTCGCCCAGGTCGGAGTGCGTGTTGCTCAGCGAATCCATAGAGGCCTCGCCTCGATTGATCGAATTCCAATCGTCGCGGCTGACCGTTCGCCAGTCGCAACTCAAGACATGCACAGACGGTGCTACACTGTCCGAGGAGAGGACCGTGTCGATATGGCCGCCATACTTTGCGACGCAAAAATGCTGGTCGCTATAAGCATAAAACGCATTTTGCTTGTTATTGTAAAGCGACTGATAGTGGAACATTTCGATCCAGAGCCCGGCCTCGATACCGGTGAAGATCATCCCCCTCCACATGCTTTCTCCGACGTAATATTCTCCAAGACCCGGAATGGCAAGCGAGAGCATCGCGGCTAAAAATCCGCTTTTATGGCCTGGCACTTCGTCCGGATTCCCGAGTTCCAACGGAACGGTGTCGTGCGTGGAAGTTGGGCGTTGGAGGATACGATAGCTTGTGAGGAGCGGATTGAGAGAAACAACTTTTTTTTCGGGGTTTTTGAGAAACTGCGCCCGGGCCGCAGACGAAACGACATAGAAGGAACTATAAAGCATGAAAGCGGCGAGCCATGCTCGCCGCCGAAAGAAAAACCGTTTCATACTTTAGGGGGAGTCGCTACCATTTTATGCCGAGCGTAAAGCGCAAGGTGTTCGCCAGCGGACTATCGGCCACAAGCGCGTCAATGTAGCTGAAATCGAATTGATAGGCATCGTAACGAAGTCCGGCACCGAACGTGAGGTAATTCCGGCCGCCGACATGGGAACCTTCCGTGTAGTATCCGGCTCGCAGCGCCAAAAGCTGATCGTACCAATATTCTACGCCCGTCGACCACATAAAGGAATGCATCGTGCTGTCGTCCCAGGAGGTAATAAACGATTTCGGAAGGGGGTCGGCCGTGATCGCGCCGGCATCGCGATGGACGAGAAGCTTCCCGACGTCGGAAGCGATCTTGAGGTCGTTATATTCGTCGCTATAAAGCTTGTAGGATGCTCCGACACGAAGTTCGGTGGGAAGCGGATCGGCCTGCAGCGCATCGACATACTTGATCTTCGGTCCGACGTCTGCCAGAATAAATCCGACTTCGAGCGCATTGCCGATGCCATCGATATAGGTCGAGTCCGGCTTCCAGAGCGCACTGAGATCGAACGACACCGAGTATCCCACGCCATTGGATTGCTCATAGGCGACGTGGAGGGTCGAAAGCGTCGATTGGATAAAACGAAGGCTTCCGCCAAAACCCCAGTCGTTCGAAAGTTTCGTGGCATACGTGCCGGTGACCGCATATTCGAAAGAGTGAAACGTCGTGATCGGCGTGGGCGAGGCTTCGGTGGTGTAAATAAATTCCCCGAGGTTGAGGAAAACGATGCTGCCGCCGATCGTGCCGCCGAACTTGTCATCGTCGTTCCATTTAAAATTGAGATTGTCGAAAAACAGGTCGCTCTGATTGAACTGGGGGAGCCATTGCGAGTGGGTCATTCCAACTTGTTTTCCGGTCTGGAAGGCAAGCCCCGCGGGATTGTAATAGATCGCGTCGATATCGTCCGGATTGCCGGTGCCGACGTCTCCCATTCCGCTGGCACGCGCATCGGGCGCGATCAGCATGAATGGTACGGCTGTCGAAACGATCGCCGAGGCGGTCTGCTGGGCGTGCCCCGGAGTTGCGAGGAATGCGCATGGCGTGAGAACCAGTGCCGCCGCAAGGAAACTATGCTTTATTATCGTATTCATCCTTCGAAGTAAGTGTGTTTTAAACTCGATTTATCGTTTAACGATGCATTTCCCGGTCGCGACGGAGGTGGTCCCATCGCCGACATCCACGGCATCGATCGTAAAAACATAAGCGCCATTAGCGACGGCCGTTCCAGTTACGTCGCGCCCATCCCACGGAATCTCGATCGCGCTTTCGCTGGACGATGCGGTAAGGGAACGTATTAAACGGCCATCCGTCGTATAAATATTGAGTGTGACATTGACGACGCTTCCGGCATTGCCTGGCTGGACGAAGCTGAATGTCGTGTGGTCCGTGATCGGGTTTGGAACCGCAGTCACATCGTAAAGCTGGTATGGCGCGTCTTTTTTCGCGACAAAATCGACGCTTGCGAACGCGGCGTTATCGTAGGTATCGAACGCTCGAACGTGCAGGGTATGATGTCCCGGTGGCAGCGCGATGGCATGTTCACTTGTGCCCTGCGTAAAATCGTTAGATTTCGATGTGTAGGTGCTCGCCATATCGACCGAAGAGTCCATCGCATTATCCACCCAGGCAATAAAACTGTGGCCGATACTCGCCGTGGAAGTATTAAGACCATGGGTAGCATCGATATCGACGATAGCCGTAGAACTCATGGAAACCGCGTCCCCACTCTGGAACGCTCGGTTTCCCAGCCAGAGCTGGAGCCGGATGCCACCGGTGTCGTTGGCAAGGATTGCGGTATCTCCGGTAAGCGCGATGCCGGTCTTGTCTCCCAAAGCGGTCCTGAAATCGGAACCGGAATAAGCATAGCCCGAAAATTTCGCTGAACCGGAATCGAGCTTTAAGTCCCGCGGTACAATAAAAGCGATCGAGAACTGGCCATTCGTAACCGTCGCGGTGCCGCGATACAGCACGGGTCCATCCACCGAATACGAATCGGTGATTGTTTCCGGCGGCGAAGCCTGCGGAAAATAGGACGTCGCTATTTTGTGCGTCGGAGTGTCATAGAGTGTGACGGTCACTGTGCCGTTAAACGTTGCATCGGTCGATGCGTCCGGTTCACTGCCGGTCCGAATGGAGCCTGAAACTCGTACCTGCGAAAGTGCTGGGATCGTCGTACTATCGCTCATCGGAGCACCGTTCAGCGAATCGAAGGCAACGTAGAGTTTTGGCAAGAGGAGCCGCTGGGCGGGATCGCCGAGCAGATAGAAAAACGGGCCGTTCGGGCTTGCGTGTGCTTTCCCTGCCAGCAGCGCGACACCCACTGTCGAAGTACCGAGGTCCGGATCGTGATGGAACAGCGCATCGTAAAAATACTGCACGAGCGGTTCGCCGCTTGTAACGGAGCGTGAAGTTCCAAGCAGGCCAATTGCCCCTCCTGTGGGATTCATCAAGAACAGTTCACCGCCAGAAAAGAACGAAAAATCGTCATACCGGCTGAAGTCGCAGGTAGCCGTAGTTACGTAGGCAAGCCGGTCGAAATTTGTCATTTGAGTGATCGACCCTGGTACGTTCAGTACCGATTCGTGCGTCCACACTTCCGGATTTCCATGGCCAATAAAGGAAAAAAGCATCGTGCCCGAAGCGAAGGCATTCTCGATGGCCTGGTTCACAAGCGGTTTCAGCCGCTGACCGGTCGAAGAGATCACCGTCGGATAGCTCGACTCATAGATTTTTTTTATCGATACGCGGTCCTGAACGTGTGTTGTCTCGTTTTCGGTATCGAAAAAATGATCGAGCGGGTCAACAAAGCCTTCCTGTTCGAACTCAGGCTCGGGATCGTAATGATCGTCGGCCAAAAATGTCGCGACCGAGCGCCACGCGCCCGTATCGCTCGCATGCTCGTATTCCCGCACTTTTTGGACATACACGTCGGCATCGTCGGTATTCCGTGCCGAAATTCGTCCTACCGCCAGATCGTAACTGCCGCCTGGAGTCAGTTGGGCGAAGTATCCATCGTCTGGATTCGGTTCTGCGCCAAAGGACGAACGGAATCCGGGCGCTGGATACGGTTCGTTTTCCCAGACCGGGATCCAGTTGCTGGCCGAAGTTTGCCGATTCTGATAATCGCAGTGTCCACCGCCCAGAAGTGTCAGATAAACAGGTTTTGTGCTGGCATGGCGGAAGAGGTACGCCATAAAATCGCGCAGGGCCGTTACATCGTGGGAACCATAACCAAATTCACGGAACACATCGTCGATCGAAACGACAACGGCGGACATCGCCTCGGTTGCTTCTCCGCCTTGTTCGCGTAACTGCGCGAGTTCATTCGCCTGCGGAAGGAATTCCTGTGGAGCGATGATGATCTCTGTGGCGCCGGTCTGGCAAACGCCACTTCGAAGATTGGGAACTGAAACCGAACTGATCGACGGAGTTTGCAGCGATGCACCCGAGAATGCGATAAAATGTCGCATCTGATGCACCATCCCCTGAAGATCGACCGAAATTGCATCGCCCGAAGCGCTTGCCACAACATGCGCAGCAAAGGGATTGGTGATATCCCAGAGTTCGCCGCCGGTCGCGCTCGTGAAATTATAATGGAATGCGGCGCCGGTATCGAGAATAAAAAACGGAATTTGAACAGAGCCGATATCGGTCGAACGGCGATATATAAGTTCCACAAAATCGAGCGTGGCACTTCCTGTAATGCTCGAGCTCGTAAAACTGAGCGAAACATTGAGCGGAGCCTGGATTGCAGGATCGAGCACTGTCGTGTTGTCCCAATTCCGGTCCGGACCGCCATTTACGCGCGTTTGAATAGTTGCGACTTTCTCGCTATTGACGGTTACCGCGACCGATCCCGAGGCCGGATTATTCTGGTCTGAATCGACTTGCGAATCGAAGCCGACGCGTAAAACGGAGGAATCGCCAGTGTAACCGGGAGCATCGACCGAAAAATTGAGCGGCGAAGGGGCGTCCGAGCGGGGTATCGCCTGATCGAGCATTTCTCGTCCGATATTCGGAATTTCAAGTGTCCGATCGTTCTCTCGATTGATCGCCGCCAACACCCGATTTGCCGGGGCAGCAGGCCGACTGGGCGAATCAGGCTGAACGGGAATTCGAAGAGGGTTCCCGATATTGTCTCCCCCAATTTTAAGCAGGAAATGGCCGGCGGAAGTGTAAGGATTCAGTTCATGAAAGAGGCCGTCCGTACCGCCGGGGTAGCTCGAATACCGCCAATTCGTAGCCGAACTGGCGTAAAAATAAAGTTCCTTAAACCCGCTCGCATCGGTGCGGACTTCGATCGGAGTCTGGAGCCACTCGCCGCTCGAATCGGTCACATTTTCGACGAGCATCAGGCCTCCCGTACCGAACAATTCTATCGAATTCGGGTCGATCGGACCCGAAATGCCATTGCTCGCCAGGTCCTGGGCCGAGATGCGGTACACGCCCTCGTTCGTCGTTGTGATCTCGAGCCACTGGCCGCTCCCGGCGGTCGATAAAGCAATATTCTTTGCCGATTTCTGCAAATTATCGGTAATTTCTGGAGCGGCGCAATTATAAAATTGGGACACCGAGCCGTTTATGAAAAGCGCATGGAAAAACTCTGCTTCCTCATGAGAAAGCACGTTCGAGTTTGAACGCGCCAGACTTGCATCGGCGAAAGAAATGCGCAAAACGAGCGATTTTACGCGGGTTAGGCTGCGAGTTTCTGGATCGTACTGGATCGGCGAAATCCAGATCCGCTCCGAAAATGCATTTCGGAACCGGCCGACCGCCTCGGCCGCATATAGATCACCCGAGTTCTGCAAAAAATAGCGAGCGTTTGGGGTATATTCGGGGACCGCATTGCCATTTTTCGTGACGATCGTTGGCACCGGAGGCAGATCGACGTTTGGCAAAACTTCCAGAGACTGGCTTAAGACCTGAATTTCAGCCGGTTTTTGGCTCGGTGTTAGAAAATTAAGCGGCAAGCGCAAAACGTCCGGAGCGCCTGCCGAATCCCGCGAAATTCCGCCAAAAAAGCCGATTTCTGTGTATGAATGTCCGTCAGTGCCTGCGACCGTATGGGAATTATAATGTGGGGCGATCTCGAGCGTGATTTCGCCCGGAGAAACAGAAAGGATGCGGTATGGACCGGTTTGCTGTGCGAGCGCTGAAGAAACAAAAAACACTGAAGCGAGGAAAAACGCTAAAACGAGACCAAAAACCGCAAAAAAACGAGACGCGAACATAGGACGCTTCTTTCCCGTGGCAGCCGCAGGGACCGATGGTAGAAATGACAGACGTCGCACGATTTCTTATTCCGATTACGTAAAATTCGCTCCGATTGCTGTTCTTTCACAGCCCGGCGCGGTATGACCTTAAAGTTTCGCTAAAAAGAAGCTTTTAGCGTCAGCCGGAAACCCGACTGGCAGAAATCGTAGAAATCGTCGATAGCGTGAGGATTTTAGAGTCGTTTTCCGAAAAACGTGGTGAATGAGCAAACGTTAAGAGGTACAAAGAGTTTCGTTCGGTCATGCCGTTTTAACGTGCTTTTAGACATCCTTTTTCGCCTGCATATGCCCACGAGGTCACGAAAAGGAAATTTCGACTAAGGGCAGCGCGCATTTCACTCTTTTGATAGCGAATTAAGCGTCAAATGCCGCTGAAGGTTTACCGCCCCGACATACGAACCTGTCATGGTTCGCTCCCGGCCTCATCCAGCTCCAGCAAAAATATGTTCCAATCCACCGATCCGAAATTGTTGTATATTTGTGCCGAAGTTCCATAAATAGTTAACGTTCCCGGAGGTAAAAGATGCATCCCACCCTGACCCTCGATACCGGCAACACCGGTTTTATGCTGCTGTGTACCAGCCTTGTCATGCTCATGACGCCCGGGCTCGCCTTTTTTTACGGCGGGCTGGTCGGGCGCAAGAATGTGCTGGCGATCATGATCCAGTCCTTCGTAAGCATGGGCTGGACGACCGTCCTCTGGTTCGCCTTCGGGTATTCGCTCTGCTTCAGCGGAGACGTCGGCGGCGTGATCGGGAACTTAGATCAGGCCTTCCTGCACGGGGTCGATCTGATGAGCCCCTCGCCGATCAATCCTTCCATCCCGCTCATTGTCTTCATCGCATACCAGATGATGTTCGCGATCATCACGCCGGCGCTTATCACCGGCGCCTTCACGAACCGCGTGACCTTCAAAGCCTATATGATCTTCCTGACCGCATGGCTGCTCTTTGTCTACTTCCCATTCGTGCACATGATCTGGGGTGGTGGCTTCCTGGCGCAGTGGGGCGTGCTCGATTTCGCGGGCGGCATTGTCGTGCATAATATTGCCGGCATGGCGGCGCTGGCATCGGTCCTCTACGTCGGCAAGCGCCGCGCAGCGGACGCAGGGCCGCACTCGATCCCGCTCGTGGCTTTGGGAACCGGACTGCTCTGGTTCGGATGGTATGGCTTCAATGCCGGGAGCGAATTTCGCGTCGATTCGGTGACCGCCAGCGCATTCCTGAACACCGACCTGGCGGCGAGCTTCGCGGCCGTGACCTGGATGTTTATCGAATGGTTCTCCTCGCGTAAACCGAAGTTCCTCGGTCTCCTCACCGGTGCGGTGGCAGGACTCGCCACGATTACTCCGGCCGCGGGCTACGTTTCGCCGCTCGCGGCAGTCGGGATCGGGATAGTTGCCGGAATTATTTGTTATTGGGCCGTCATGCTCAAGAACAAACTGAAATGGGACGACGCGTTGGACGTGTGGGGCGTCCACGGCGTGGGCGGAGCGCTGGGAATCGTTCTCTTAGGCCTGCTGGCCGACGCGAACTTCAATCCGGCCGTGCACACGAACGGCCTGTTGTTCGGGAACCCGGATTTCTTTTTCAAGCAGATCGCCGCGATCGCGATTTCCTCCGTCTGGGCGTTCGGCTTTACCTACGCGATGCTCTGGCTCATCAATAAAATCACCACGGTGAAAGTTGCCGAAGCACACGAAGTTGCCGGACTCGATCTGGTGCTTCACGGTGAGATCGCATATCTCGAGCATTCGAATTAATCCATCGGCACGGCCCGTGTTTGTGCCGTACGCGTACTAAGGTTCTTCCGGGGTAACGGTGTAGCCTTTTTTACGAAGGCCTTCGACCAGGCCATGGGCCCCTGCGAGGTGCCCGGCGCCAACGGCAATGAAGGCGCGATGGCCGGCGAGGATCGTCGGAAGCGTATCGAGCCATTTTTTATTGCGGTCGTACAGCATCGACGCGATTTCCTTCGGCGATAATTCACCGAAACTCGGATCGTCCAAGATCTCGGTGATTTTTCCGGCACGATAGTCGGCAAGCATCGAGTCCAACTCCGACATCGCGGTTTTGGGATTGGAAACCAGTTCCATAAGGTCATCGATCTGCTCCTTTAGTGGAATCGAATCGAGCACGGTCTCCTGGTCCTCGGCGTGTTCCAGACCGATCACGCGTACGCCGCGTTTAGCCGCTTGCTGCTGAAAAAAAAGGTCCATTGGAATCCCCGTCGTATGATTTTCCGGATGGGCCCGGGTGTACATGCCTTCTAAGATCATGGCATCGAGCATGACCGGTTCCACATTCTGAAAGAGCATCATCGGGAGTTGTACGTACTCTTTAACGGCTTGCTTAATTTTCTTGTATTGGTCCTTCGTGAGCAGGCTGTCGAGCGGCGGACCGGAAAGAATTTCGGAGATCGCACCGCTCGTCAGCGAGCTATCGAGCGCAAGTTCACCGACCACGAGGTTTGCACGACCGAGCGCCGCCATCACCTGCGGCATCGTATCGACGTAGGAACTTTCCAGCAGGTGTAAGGTCCCGAAAAGGTACGAAGTGTCCGAAGAATGGGCGTGAGTAATGCGATAGAAGGGGACAGAGCGTTTAGGCGCATCGGTGTGAGCCGCAACGATCAAGAGAGAAAAGAAAAAGAGTGGCCTCGAAAGAATAGAAATCAAATCTCGAATCCCAATTCTATTTCAAATTATGATACACCGCCTGGACGTCGTCGTCTTCTTCGAGCTTTTCGATCAGTTCCATGACCGGCTCTTCCTCCGTTTCGGGAATTTCCTTGAAGACCGTCGGGATGCGCTGGACTTCGGCGCTGGCGACCGGGATGTTGCGGTCCTCCAGGGCTTTTTGCATCCCCGCAAAGTCGGCAAACGAGGTGAGGAGCGTGACTTCGCCTTCTTCAGCGGAAAGCTCCTCCGCGCCGAAGTCGATAAGTTCGAGTTCTAATTCATCCAGATCGAGCCCGTCTTTTGGGAATTTGAATACGCCTTTGCGTTCGAAGAGAAAATCGAGCGCGCCCGTCATCGCCAACTGACCGCCGGATCGGGTGAACGCGCTGCGAACGTTCGCCACGGTGCGCGTGGGATTGTCCGTCGCGCATTCGACGACAATGGGAACGCCGCTCGGTCCATATCCTTCATAGACGACTTCCTGGAACGCCTCCTGGTCTTTGGAAGAAGCGCGTTTGATCGCCGCTTCGACCCGGTCCTTCGGCAT
>JAJPIQ010000028.1 GCA_021324685.1 Bacteroidota bacterium | reverse complement strand
GCCTCACGGTCATTTATTGGTGGGGGACATAAAAACGTCATCAATGGTGGAGGGTCGTGGTCGAATTTTACGGTTCTGGTCGGGGGGGAATCAAACTCGCTTCAGTCGTCTCACGGGTTCCTTGGCGGAGGTTATGGAAACCTTATCAATGCCCCGATATCGGTCCTGGTTGGCGGTGACTCGAACAGGGTCTGGGCTGACACTTCGGTAATGGGCGGCGGATTCCAAAACAATATTTGGGGCGCATCGAAATTTTCGTTCCTTGGCGGAGGCGCCAACAACGGGACACAGGCCCGATACGATGCGCTTGTTGGCGGCAGGAATAACAACATCGACAGCACCGAATATGCATTTATTGGCGGTGGACAAGGGAACGAAATAACGGTAAATTCGGACCATTCCGTAATTGTGGGCGGCGATAGCAATTATGTCAGAGGTCCTTTTGCGACAATTGTCGGAGGGCGTGCTGACAGCGTATTTATGGAAGGAGATGCCATCGTCGGGGGTATTAATAATCAAATCCGCGATACGTTCAGCTTCATTGGAGGCGGCTACGGCAACCACATACTCACAGATACAATCAGCGAATCGGTCATCGGCGGCGGCTGGACGAATGTGATCGACACGAATGCCGGAATTTCCGGAATTCTTGGTGGCCAAACCAACTACGTCGGCGCACCGGGTGGAACGGTGGGCGCCGGCCTAACAAATGTTATCCGAAGAGGAGCCAACTTTTCCACAATCGCCGGCGGCTTAGAGAATATCGATAGCGCGCAGTATACAACCATTGGCGGGGGTAATAGCAATGGGACGTATGCGCTTGGGTCCACCATTGCGGGCGGAATGGGCAATACTATTTTAGATACGCTGGGGACCGTTAGCGGCGGGTATCTCAATATTATCGGTAAAAGTGCATCCTTCTCGACGATCTCCGGAGGTTACAGGAATGTCGATAGTTCCAAAGGCGGAACGATTGGAGGTGGCGTCTGGAACTTGCTGACAATGACCCGCCGATGTGGTTGTGCTCCGGCAAACAGCGCCGACGTGATTGCGGGTGGTTGGGCCGATACCATTATCGGCTTGGATTCGCGCTGGGTCGATACTTCAACGTTGCCCGAACATTATCTGGCGCCCATCATGGCGACGATCAGCGGCGGCGACAGCAATACCACGAACGGGAATTATGGAACAGTTACCGGTGGGTGGAAAAATCATGCGCTCGGAATCGGTTCTGTTGCAGCCGGCGTAGGCAACGAGGCGTTGGACTATCAGACGGTCGTGGGACACTACAACTCCAGCCCGCACCCCTATAGTGCGCAGCTTACTAATTTCGAGACGGCCAGCCCCGCATCAATTACATCGCTTGGCGATCTTACGACGTTCGTAGTTGGAAATGGAAAGGATTCTTCCTTAAAAAATCGCTCCAATGCCTTTGAAGTGAGTGATAACGGCCATTCCATTGTGCATGATTCATTGGGAGATGGTTCAACGCCACGCAACGATCCAATCATTGGCGGAACGTATCGTGATAATGTCGTCAATGCATGGGGTGATGTGCCGAGTTCGCAAGCTAGCGGTTTGGTTGTAAATAGTTTTGGAAATGTAACCGTTTCGCATGCAATTCCTAACTCTGGCCAGTATTCGATCTTCATTCAGAGCTTTAATTCAGACGGTACTACGCGCGTATTGACTGCTGCAGCTATCCAGGTAACTGTTGAAGAGAATAGTGGAGAAGGATGCGGTTATGCGACCGTTACACGAATTGCAACGAGTGGAACGGGGAACACCTTCATCGTCCGAACTTACAATGGAGTAAATCCCGCCGCCCCGGGCCAGTGCAAGCCCGCGGATCGCGATTTCTTCTTTACCTTGGTGGGAAGATGACGCAAACGAAAATGTGGGCACAAACCATCAGGCTCATCGTATGGATGGGCCTGGTGGTTCCTGCCTTACAGCCGGCTGGCGCTGGCGCTCAGTGGAAACTACTCTTTCAATCCGACTCGGCGGGTAGGGATCTTACTGGAGGCGTGTATTTTTTAAAACTTCCCGGACCACCACGAATTGGCTTCGTGATCGGCTCGGATACGGCCAATAATTTTCGAGTATCTAATGATGGAAGTGTGATCTATAAGACGACCGATGGAGGTCTGACCTGGAGTGCTGTTCCCATTAAGACACAGAATGGTATCCCATTGCAAGTAGGTGCTGAAGCGAAGGAGATTGTCTTCAAAGACAGCATGACCGGTTGGGCGGGGGCATTCAAAACAACAGATCAAGGGAATACATGGGTATTCGTTGATAATGGCTTCGACCCCACGGGACTTTATTATGACAGCGCAAGCGGCGGCCTGTTTGCCGCAACATGGAGTACAACCTGGACAACAATGTCGTTGTTAGTGTCATGGGATGAAGGCTCCACGTGGGTTCCCGTCCCCAACTCTGGTCCCTTTGGCGGATATAATGGATTTGCATTCAACGATGATTCGCGTGGAATTGTCGCTGGGGGCGGGGGCGATAATCCAAGCCCCTGGCTTCGCACATCCGACCAGGGAAAAACGTGGGCACCCTTAAAGATAGATTCCGAATGCTGGCAGCCGATTGCAATCAAGGGAACGAACACACAGTTCGCAATTACGGATCGATGGGGAAACGTTTTGCGCACCGATAATCTTTGGGATAGTTCCTGGGTGGTTTATTCATTCCCTTATTCTGGGTATAGCCCTTATAGTTACTATTTCAAAGGCTTCTCAAATGGCAGCATTCTTGGCGATTTAAATCACCTCTTTGTGCAAGCGGCGAGCGGCATTTACATGTCAACGGATCAGGGAAAATCGTGGAAATATCTTTGCGGCCAGCCATACGATACTACTGATTATACTCTCTTTGACCATCGATTTTACGTTCGCTATCCGTATGTGTGCATTCTCACTCGCCCCACCATCACTGCTTCACAGCTTTGGATGCTGAACGTCGATTCGATGCAATACTTCCCAACTGGTATTGCATTCCCGGATGGAACAAAACGAACGGGCGTGAGTGCGGGCACACCGGTAACGGTAAATTACTCTCCGCAAACATCCGATGCGGTTGGTATCGACACTGGGCATTTGGTCTTTCACTACGATACTCGCTCCCTCGTTCTTTCTGCCTTGAAGCTACCGGCTTCGTGGAATATTCTCGACTCGAGCACGGCGAATGGAATTATTCAGCTCACCTTTACTGCGGATTCGAGCGCCGATATTCCAAGTCCATTGGTGAGTATGGAGTTTAACACGTATCTCTCCTCGTCTTCCGCGAAAGTCTATGTCGATTCCGCTTACCTTTCCGGCCATCGCCTAAACTGCGATTGCCAGGCGCTTTCGATTTTAGGTCCGGATTCGGTCGAGATCGATTTCGATGGCTGCGGCGACTCGACCATCCTCGCCGCGATGGAGCACGAGCCGCCATTTCGCATCGAGAGTATCGTTCCAAATCCGGCGCAGAATCAGCTTATGATCACCGGGCGCGGACTGGCCGGCGCGAGTGTGGAACTGTACACCGCACTCGGGACCACCCCCCAGCCCCCTCCCCCTTCGCTTCGCTCCGCAGGAGGGGGAGTGATGCTCGATGTCTCTTCACTGCCCAGCGGGATTTATTTCCTGCGGCTTTCCGAAAGTGGTTTTGTCGAGACCCGGAGCGTTGCGATCGAGCGATAGTTCGTAGTGACTCGAATGCTGGATTCCCGCATTCGCGGGAATGACAAGTTAAAATTTGCGGTAAAGCCGGTAGAATTTGGGTGAATACGGGTAGAGCCAGGTGAATACGGGTAGAGCTGGGTGAATAAGGTTAGAGCGAATGGGTCACAATTGGGCGATAAGATTTATAGGAAAATTTTGGAAAATCGGGAACTTGGTTGCATAAATTAATGAAAATAATGCACGAGTTCATGAAAATAAATCCCCGCAAAAAAATCTGGTCTTAAATTCCCTGTATTTTGGAGGTTTTTCGACATGAGAGGTGAAAGGTCCACCTCGCCGATGTACGAAAGGCGTATCGAATATGCAATATTTTGAATCACCGTTTTGTGACTATTGCAAAAAATAGGTGTTATTATGGTGTTGCAGCGCTGCCCGATTCGGGCGGAGACAGTTTCTCTATCCATACGACGATCAAAGCCATCTTCATTCTGCGATCAAACCCATGAAATTCGTTCGATTTTCGAGCTTTTTAGCAATTGCGGGCCTGTTCTTCCTTTCTCTGGTCACTTCCTGCCGTCATGATTCGCCCACAGGACCGGTAGATACAACATCGACATCGGACACCGGCTGCTGCCATGGCCGTATTACACTAAACGTTACAGATTCGGCAACCGGCCATGCGCTGGACGGCGGAAGTGCGAGTCTCTACGAGAATGACCAACTCGTTTCGAGCAAAACGATGAATGTCAATGGTACCGTTTGGGACGGGCTTTGCCCGGGACGGTATCATTTTACGGTTTCGAAAGATGGTTACCAGACCTCGACGTTTGCTATCGATAGCATGGGCTGCAACGCGGTGCGGACGGTCAATCATGTCCTCGATCCGGTCGTGGCGAATACAGGCGGCGATACGTGCTGCCACGGTGTGATCGAGATCGCGGTAAAAGACTCGACCAACGGCGAAAATATTACGGGAGCGACCGTCGTCCTGGCAAATCGGACGACCGGAGTGAGTTATACCAAAACGAGCGATAATGGTAATGTCCGCTTCGACGGTCTCTGCCCGGGAAATTATCTTTGCACGATCACGAACGATGGCTTCTCGAGCTCGACGTTCGATTTCCTTCAGGGTTGCAATGAGACGTCCGGTTTTACAAAGAGCCTGATCAGGAATTCGACACCTCCGGCCTGCGACACGGCTTCGATTACGGTCCATGTGCGGGATTCGGTCCATCGTGATACGAATCTCGACAGCGCTACGGTGACCATTCGGATCGACGGGCACAGCGATAATTTTACGTCTGGCTTGACGAATGCGGACGGCTATTATTCGACGGTTTCCGATCTTCCGGAGCCCAATTCGTACATCGTAACGATCTCAAAAGATGGTTATAATACCTCGACAACGGTCATTAAAATGGGCGATTGCCGAAATTACAGCGAAACGGTTTATCTGAGTCACAAATAGGGCAGAGTTTTTTTGTGTCCGCGAATGTTAGAGAGACGTGACCATCGATTACGTTCGCGAATTATATGGGACGCCATTTTTAAAACTTGTCGCTCAGGCAAGTCGCGTCCATGAAGTCAGGCATAACTATGACGACATCCAGCGCTGCACGCTGCTCTCCGTAAAAACGGGTGGCTGTCCGGAGGATTGCGCGTATTGCCCGCAGGCGGCGCGGTATCATACGGACGTAAAAGCCGAAAAATTGATGAAGGCGCCGGAAGTCCTGGAAGCCGCGCGAAATGCGAAAAGGAATGGTGCCACTCGGTTTTGCATGGGCGCGGCGTGGCGTCAGGTAAAGGACGGAAGGGATTTCGAGGAGGTCCTCGAAATGGTCCGCGGTGTTACGGAACTGGGCCTCGAGGCGTGTGCGACGCTCGGGATGCTCTCGGAGTCGCAGGCGGAGCGGCTAAAAGAGGCTGGGTTATATGCCTACAATCATAATTTGGACACGTCCCGCAGTTTTTATTCCGAAATTATTCATACCCGCGATTATGACGACCGTCTGAATACGATCGGTCACGTTCGGAAAGCGGGTATTACGGTCTGCTGCGGCGGAATCATTGGAATGGGCGAGAGCGATGAAGACCGGATCCAGCTTCTTTATACGCTGGCCTCGCTCGATCCGCAACCAGAAAGCGTTCCCGTCAATGCGCTCGTAGCCGTTCCGGGAACCCCGCTCGAGGCGCAGGAACCGGTGGATGCGTTCGTGTTTGTGCGCATGATTGCCTGCGCGCGGATCCTCATGCCGGATGCAAAGATCCGCTTAAGCGCCGGGAGGCTGAGTCTTTCGGAAGAAGCCCAGACGCTGGCCTTCCTGGCGGGAGCGAATTCGATCTTTTTGGGCGATAAACTTCTCACGACGGCCAATCCGGAACCGGATGCCGACTATCGCTTATTCGAGAAGCTCGGGCTTGGCCTTCGCCAGGAAACGTCGTTCGAAAGCGAACGTGCCTGACCGCTTTTACGAGCGCCTCGAAAGGGAACTAAGGACGATAGAGGCGCTGGACAAGTTCCGGTCGCTGCAGGTCTATCCGGGAATCGATTTTGGTTCCAACGATTATCTTGGCTTCGCGGTGGACGCGGAACTTCGCGCCCGCACCCTGGAGCGAGCGCAGGTGCTTCCGAATTCTGCATCGAGTTCCCGTCTCCTCCCCGGTTATCATGCCCCGCACCGGGTGGCCGAAGAGCGGTTTGCCGCTTTTATGGGGACCGAGGCCGCGCTCTTTTTCAATTCGGGTTACGATGCGAACATGGCGCTCCTGACGACGTTGCCGAACCGGCACGATCGTGTTTTTTATGACGAGCGTTGCCATGCCAGTATTTATGATGGCGTCCGCGCGGGTCCGGCCACATCGGAACGATTTAAGCACAGTTCCCCCGAGGCGCTCCGCGATCTATTAAACACAGGATCGCGGGAGGGTGCCTGCTTTATCGTTCTTGAAAGCGTCTATTCGATGGATGGGGACATCGCGCCGATTGCGGAATTCCATGAGATTGCGAAAGCATTCGATGCCATGCTTATTGTCGACGAAGCTCATGCGACCGGAGTCCTGGGAAATCGAGGCGCAGGACTTGTTTCCGAAACGCTATCGAGAGATGCGAGCGTGATCTCGATGCATACGTGCGGGAAAGCATTAGGTGCGGCGGGCGCATTTGTGGCGGCAAACCGGACGGTCGTGCAATATTTGATCAATAAGGCGCGGCCATTTATTTTTACGACGGCGTCCCCTCCGATTATTCCGGCACTCATCGTGAATGTTCTCGAGCGTTTGAGCAGCGAGGGAACTTCGCTTGTTGAAACGCTCAAAGATCGGTCGAGAGACGTCCGCGAGTCCCTGAAGCGATCGCTCAAGCGTTGGTCGGTGCCCCATGGCATCACGCCGATCGTTCCAATTATTATTGGTCCGGCCGGAGAGGCGATGCGAGCATCTGAATTATTGAGGGAACGAGGATTCGAAATTCCCGCCGTACGACCGCCTTCTGTTCCCGAAGGAACGTCACGACTGCGTATGAATATCAGTCTTCGTCATTCCGAGCAAGAACTGAAGAGCGCGATCCGTGCAATTTCAGAAGTGGAAGAGGAGGTCGTGGGATGACGAGTTTTATCATTTCCGGGACCGATACCGGTATTGGGAAGACCCTCCTGTCGTCGCTTTTCATGGCTTCGCTTCCGGAGTATCACTACTGGAAGCCCGTTCAGTCGGGAACCGAAGACGGGACGGACAGCGAAACCGTCTGCCGACAATCGGAATGCACGAGGGATAGAGTGATCAAAGAAGCGTACATTTTTTCGGCACCGCTCTCTCCGCATGCTGCAGCCAAAATTGATGGAATGAAGATTGAAGCGTCACATCTTCGACTGCCGGACGCCCGTCCCCTGATTGTCGAAGGGGCCGGCGGCTTGCTTGTTCCATTAACGGACCGGTTGCTGTTCATCGATGTGTTCCGCTCCTGGGAACTGCCGCTCGTACTGGCGTGCCGGTCTGCGTTGGGAACGATCAATCATACGCTGCTTTCGCTGGAAGCGTTGCGGGCGCGGAAAATACCGATTGCCGGCTGTGTCGTGATCGGCGAGGAAAATCCGGGGAACGAGGAGGCCATCGAAGAATATGGAGGTGTTCCGATCCTTGGGACGATACCGCATCTTGACGTCATCGATGCTCCAACGCTTCGGGAAGTATTCAAGAATAAGTTTAAAACATTCAGAGCTATTTTGTGACACCAATCAATTCCCAGGAATGGCTGAAGTGGGATGAGGCGTATATATGGCATCCCTATACTCAGATGCAACTCGTTCCGCGATCGATCGGCGTCGAGCGAGGAGAAGGAGCGTACCTGTATTTGCAGGACGGTCGCCGTATTTTTGACGCAATAAGCTCCTGGTGGGTTACGCTCCACGGCCATGCGCACCCGCGGATTGCTCATGCCATTGCCCAACAGGCTGCACATCTCGAGCAAGTCATCTTCGCCGGTTTTACGCACGAGCCGGCTTCGGTCTTAGCAAAAAAATTGGTTGAAATCACTCCTCGAGGACTCGACAAAGTTTTTTTCAGCGATAACGGTTCGACCGCCGTCGAGGTCGCGCTTAAAATGTCCATTCAGTTCTGGAAACTGAATGGAACACCGCGAACCAAAATACTGGCGCTCGAACATGCGTATCATGGAGATACATTCGGAGCTATGGCCGCCAGCGCACGAAGTCCATTTACGGCGCCGTTCGAAGACATGCTGTTTTCCGTGGTGCGCCTGCCTTTTCCGGAACCCGGCGAAGATCGTACTACAATCTCGGATGCCGAACGTCTTTTCCTTGCAACCCTCGAGCGAGAAGCAAGCACCGGATCGATTGCTGCATTTATCTATGAGCCCCTGTTATTAGGCGCCGGAGGAATGCTCGTTTGGCGTCCGGAAATTCTGGAACAGGCGATGAACATCGCAAAGGCGCACGGCATTCTCACGATCGCGGATGAAGTGTTGACGGGATTCGGCCGCACTGGAACGATGTTCGCTTCCGACCGCATGGCGATCAAGCCGGATCTCATGACCCTCTCGAAAGGGATTACGGGCGGGTTCCTGCCGATGGGGATGACGCTCGCTTCGAGCGCCTTATTCGAGCGTTTTTTAAGCGAAGACCGTCACCGAACTTTTTTTCACGGTCATAGTTACACAGGGAACCCGATCAGCGCGGCGGCCGCGCTTGCTTCGCTCGAGGTGTTTGAAGAGGAACCGGTTTGGGAACGGATAGAAACGATTGTGAAAGCGCATGAAACATTCGGATCCACGATCGCACGCAAGCATGGATTGACATACCGTCAAATTGGCACGGTTGCGGTGATGGAACGGCGGGACCACACAGGCTACCTCAGTACAAAATCGCTTGAGTGGGGTGCAAAAGCACTTGAACGAGGCATCCTTCTACGCCCTTTAGGGGACACCATCTATCTCTTGCCACCGTATGCTTCAACGGAAGAAGATATTGTGGGGGCCTACGAAGTGATTGACGCGTTGCTGGAATAGGTAAAAATTTTTGCGCAAGAAAAAAGATGTTTTTTCTTGCAAAACATTGTGCTAATGATTAAATTTGAAGTGTGAAAACGGTCATTGTCCTTTTTTTGACGATCAGTCTACGTCCATGCTTCGGCCAGGTCATCGATCCCTATTCGAGAATGCTCGATCCGCGTTCCATTGCCCGTCTTGCGGCACCGGATACCACTCGGACGAAAGCGGTAACGTTCCACGGCGATGCGCGTTGGAATTTAGATAGTTCCGATCATGTACCCAATGTTGCGAAAGATACTGGAAGCGGAATCATTACGCATATTTGGACGACGCTTGGCGATGCGGACAGCACGTGTATTCTTTGCCTCTATATCAACGATACGCTACTGGTGAAAGATTATTATCGTGAATTTTTTCAGAAACTGCGAGCCTATTTCCCTTCTCCACTAGATACATTTGCCAATGGTGCAAACACGTGCGATGTTCAAATTCCGTATCATCGCGGTTTTCGTATTTCCATGCCCCAGACGAATGGGAACGCCTATTTTGCGATCGAGTGGCATTGGGTTCCCGAACCCCTCTTGCCATGGATACAACTTCGGTCAGCCCCGGCCATTCACACGCTTGCCGAAACAGAATGGAAGTCGCTCCCAGGTTGGCTCGATTCGAGTGCCGACGTTATTTCAAAGAGCGATACGTTGAAACCGGGTTCGACGCTTACGCTTTGCGATGTTTCCGGACCGGGGATGATCGAGTGCATCCATATTATGTCCGAGGCCTACGATGTTGCTTCGCTCGATAGTACCTGGCTTACGATGTATTGGGATGATGCCCCTTCTTCTTCCGTTCATGTCCCCCTAAAAGATTTCTTTCTTTGTCCGGTTAATGTAGCCACTATAAGGGCATTCGGATTGCGAGCTGACCTGGACTCTGGATTTATCTCATATCTGCCGATGCCATTCGCCGTTCATGCACGCATTGTATTGGAACGAACGGGCTCAACGCCCTTAGCAGTTCAGACGCTTCTCCAATATCATCGGGAGCCCATTGATCGCAACGAGTATGGCTATTTCCACGCCGATTTCAACGAATCGAACCCGACGAAATATCACGTTTGGCACCCGATCGTTCATACGATAGGTCGAGGGCGGTATATTGGAATGAGTTGGGGCGTTCTTGGTCATCCTTTTACAGTCTATTTGGAAGGAAATCCAAGGTTTCAAATCGATTCTGACAATCGATATTACATTGAATATACGGGAGCGGAAGATTTTTTCGATGCCGCCTGGTGGTTCGCAAATGGCATGTTTACGTTCCCTTTCAGCGGTTACACCGATTTTATAGACCAATTCTACCGGTTCAATTATCTCGATTGTTACGAGTTTACAAAGTCGTTTGATTTCGATCTCCAACCCGGGAATGCCGAAGATGTGTACGATCATTTTCGCACGGTCGGGTATTATTACAAGCACTGGACTCCATTTTGGACAAATCGCGATACTCTGGTGCCCGGCGAAATGTGGACAATCGCAGGGAGTGGATATGCTTCCCAGGTTACACTCCCCATCGATTTAGGGCCCGAGCATTTGAGTGTTACAACCGACAACGCGGGGAATTTTAATGTCTCGTTAACGGTGCCACCTACATGGACGCCGGGAAGCTTCGAACTTTCTGTAAATGGGGAGGCCTCGCCTGAAAAATATTATGTCGAATCGTCACCGGTGATTCGTCCTATCGTTGACACGTTGCCGATCACGGTTCGCGCGGGCGATTCGCTGTGGCTGAAAGGCTTTGGATTTCAATCGAACGAACGCGTCAGTTTTTATTTGGACAGCATTCCGATGGACCAAAGCACTGTTGCAAATTCGAATAACGAATTCCTGACGATGGTAAGGATTCCCTATGTATCGGACCGTTCGTATTTGCTCGTCGCGCGAGGAGAACGATCCGGGAATGCGACGGCGGAAGTTCCAGTGACGGTTACACGTACGATCGATTATGAGTTCGAGGATATGATGCCGCCGACAGTGGTTACTCCTGGCCAGTGCTATGCAGAAGACGTTAGCTATTATTGGGAGGCATTCTGGAGTAAGCAAATGTTTGTTTACTTCAAACCGGATTCGATCCTTACAGGCGCGGAACTCGAATTTCAGTTCTCCATGGCGCATGCCGATACGTTTGATTTTATTTATCACGGGAGTTACGGTCCGGACCTTGGGCGATATACGGCTTACCTGGATGGCGATAGCATTGCAATGATCGATGGGTATGGAAATACCGGCGGATGGATGCCCAACCCATTGCCGACAGGTCCCATGGACCTTGGGATTCATTATGTATCCGAAGGTGTCCACCATATTCGTTTTCGATGTTTGGGACGAGATGACTCTGCGACGAATTATTGGATCGAACCCGACTGCCTCCTGCTACGGCCCACGACGTATATGCCTCCCACGCCCGGAACGATATTGGCAGGGATCCCTGCACCCGGCGCACCTTCTCTGTTAGGTCAACTGAATATTTATCCAAATCCGATAGAGAATGGAATGACTTCTCTCAGCATTATACTACCGAATGCGTATGCGGCATTTTTTGGATCGCAGGTCTCGGTGCGAGTCGTAGATATCCTGGGACATACTATTGCTGCCCGTTTCGATGGGCATCTGGAGAATAATTCCCTTTTGGGAACGCTCCATCTTTCCGACGTTCTTCCGGGGATGTATTTTGCAATACTGCGATTCGTATCCGATTCAGGAGGCATCCTCGACGTTCCGGCGCAGGGGATGATCGTTAAATAGCACCATCAAAAGTTCGCGCGAATTTCAGCTCGGGCGTTATGAATGGTTATGCGTTCGCCGGTGCTGCCAAGGAGGTCCCCGGCTTCATTTCGACCATCGTACGAGATCGTTGCGACAATACCGCTGCCGAATTGATAATCGAGTGCGAGTCGCCACAACCAGGTGATGCCAATGGACTTTCCCTCCGTGAGGGCATAGGGAAGCGAGAGGATGTCGTTAGGCGTTTGCGAGAGGCTCAGTTCATCGCGCTCGATCTCGGCCCGTAATCGCGTTCGAGTTTCAATCGCGTAGCTCGAACGCAGTGTAACGGCGTCGGTCAGTGCAGAAAGTTCTGGATCGAAACTATGTTCAACCGCATGAATGAACTGCACCTGCGCGCCGTAATCGAACGATGAGCCGACCGGGTGGTAACTCCAATCGGTCGAAATCGAAATTGACGACGTATTATGCGGCCGGTTTACGGAAAGCGTATCGCCAGTGGCAATATCGGTTGCCGAAGTGAGGGTCGTTTCATTCGAGAATTCAAAAGAGGGTCGAACGCGAGCCCGAACCGATCGCTCGGCCTGAAACGAATGCTCCAATCCGGTATTGTATTGAACGGCGCTGGAACGTTCCAGATAATGCAGGCGATAGGACTGATCGGGATCGTTTTCCAGAATGTTGAAGTCCTGTCCGATTTCCATAATCCCATTGATCGTCGTAGAATCATTCCTAAAATGAGAGAGATGGAATAGATAGATGTCGCGGGGGATGGTATCCGTACTTGTCTCCTCAATTTTGAGATAGGATTCGCTTGAGATGTTCGCCAGCGCCGATTGAAACCAGTTCGTCGGCTTCTGAAGACCGAATAGGTCCTTAGGATCGACATGAAGCCGAACGTTCGATCGAAGGGATGTTGTTGGGAAGAGTTGTTCTGTGGGGACCGTTACGAGAATAAAATCGCCCTGATCGTTATAGGCTGCTGGAGCGAATTCATTAGGGTCAGGTTTGCCATTATGATTTAAATCGCCTATATAATAGTAGGAGCCCAATCCTTGTGGCACCGGTACGAACACGCGCTCAAGTCGAGCGGCACGATCGTTTGAAATTTCATATAAGGCATCGGCGCTCAGGCCATGGGAGGCAAGGGTGTAACGCGGCTCGAGCCGAAGCAAGAGCGTCGATTGATCTCCTCCGTTCATCGCATAGGAAAGAGAATCCGTATAATGTTTATCTCGAAGCGTAAGGTCGACAGTTGAACTGAAACCGCCAATTCCAAGTACTACGGCCGTAACATGCGTTGTTCTTGCATAACTCACCGGCAACATTGCTCCGTTTCTCGCACTGTCATCCGTACGGTATGTATAGTCTCCCGTTAGTGTGAGCTTCGGCCCAAGTGTCAGCGACGCAAAGGGGTTTATCGCTCGATACGAAAAACTCTGAAGTGTTGCCGAATCGGATGCCAGACCTACGGAGTCGAACGATGTCGCCCGTTTAGATTCGCTGCCGAAACGCGCTCCGAGTGTTAAAATATTTTTTGTAAGGTGCAGCGATTTGGAAAGTTCTGTTGACAGCCGGTCCCATAGCGCCTGCTCGTGAACAGAAGAATCGTGTGTGAGCAAATGCTCGAGCGTAATGGACGCATGCGGGGAAAAGATTGAATCTTCTAATAATTCTGCATGTCCATACAGCCTCGATGAGGTAAATTGAAGTTGCGGCTCTTCGAGATCTCCATATCCCCCCTCCAGCAACACAGAATGCATCGGGTGGAGTGCAAGATCTGCCTCCCGGTTCAGTTCTCCGCTCACCGGCAATGTTGACGAAACGGCATTCTGAGGTGGGACATCGTTTCCATACCGCCGTTCGAATTCGACGTCCTGGATTCGGTCGATCGGGGTAAATTGAGAGCTCAAGTTTCTTTGGATAGCGCGAGTCTCAACATATCCGACCAGGGGCAGCGTGTCGGCATACAGAGCACCAATTCTATATGCGTTCCCACCGATCGAAGGGACGGCAGCAAAGCGGTTTGGATCGAGCGAACTCGAAGCGAACTCTCCGGTAATACCGATATTTTTTGCCAGGCGCCAATTCCCGCTGAGGGCCATGACCTGATGGAGCTGTGGAAGTGGAAGATAAGCAAGGGTATCGTAGTCTGCCAGGCCGGGACCTACAAATTGAAATTGGCCGATCGCGAGTCGTGTATAGGAACCTTTCGCAGATCCAGCATAGCCAAAGGATACATTATACAACGCATTGATCGTATCGAGCGGAGCATAACGATAATACACAAATGTTTTTCCGCTTATCGAGGTATCTGATCGCACATAACTTCCCTGAGCGCGACCGCCAGCATCGACACCGGCATAGGTAACAGCCGATTTACTGGCTTTCGTGGGGTCCGCACCGGCAGCGGTGAGCGTGGAACGATCGCTATCAGACAGGGACAGGTCAAGGGGAGCGTCCTGATTATCGCCCTCCCGCAAATAGGTTGTCGAAATTTTTAATGTGCCATCGAACATTTCACCTTTCGCATTCGCAGCAAAAAGGGAGCGATTATATTGCTGGTCCGAATACTCAAAATCGATGGTAATCCGTGAGTCGCTGGTGATCAGCCGGCGTGGCTGAAATGTGATTTGTGCAAGTGCATAATCGATGACATAGTCGTTCCGCTCCCCGCGTGTTTGCAGGACGCCATCCACATAAACATGTTCCGTTCCAGCAACGATGAGTATGGCAGGTTCACCATTCTTTCCCGAAAGCGTATAAGGGCCCTGATACGATTCCTGTCCCTGGAACGCATTTGTCGTGAACTCACCTCGCGGTGATGCACCCGCTACCGTGACCGATCCCTGATCGAACTGTGCTGTCGCTTCGGCTCCAATGAGCGCGCGTGAGATCACATCGAACGTGCTTTGGCTGAAAGCCTTAAAGGGATCGTCCGGCCCAGTCGAAACGCCAAGCGGAGCGAGTGCCTGATATTGCGCAGCATGATCGCCGGGCCCCTGATCGATAAGCCGCGAAGGGTCCGTGGGCGAATTCAGATCGAGATTGAAATCGCCCAGCGTGGAGGTAAAATGGTCGGTGGCCTTAATTCGTATGAAGACCTTATCGACCTCATTCAATGTCTGTGTTGTTCCTTCGGGTTGAATCGGCGTTTGTTCTTCGGTCAGGGCGCCGGTGATATTGACATCTTTCGCGACGTCCCCCGAAAACTGAAGATTAAAACCGCTCGTAAGCCCGAGATCGCGGTTAGATCCGACCTGAAAACCGCGGCTGATGGAACCCGATTTTTGAAAATTGCTGAGAATATCATTCCGGTCGGACGATTCGGATTCCGCCGTGATCCGTTTTAAGCTCCCGGTGTCGAGTTTCCCACGAATAGAATCCGGTAGCGCCGACGCTTCGAGTGAATGCCGTGTGTAACTCGTTTTCAGGTCAAGCGGAAGCGCCGTGTAACTTATTGTAATCTTATGGGTTGCACTGGCCCTCGAATTGGTTGGAAAAAGGAGTTCGCGAATATCTAAGGAAAGAACAATCTCCCGGCGGGCGGTATCGATCCGGAAATCGGTCTGCGGCCGAAGCGAGATAGTAGAATCGATATAAATACGAAGACTCGAAAAATCTGGAAAATTATCCGCAAGAACGATTGTCGAATCGTTTTTGGAATGCAGTAGGGCGGCGATCGTTCGAGATTGGGCATGGACCAACGATGCTCCAAAGAATAAAACGAAAGCAATACAGCATTGGCCGATCGCAACGCTACGGCTTTGACCGTCGATCATGCGCTCGATGAGGGGGACGGAATTCGCGTCCTTCGAGAACGATGACGAATTCTCCCTTGAAGGGGCGCGCGCGAAACAGGTCACGTAATGCTAAGAGTGTACCGCGGTGAACCCGTTCCTTAGGCATTGTAAGTTCCAGCGCGATCGCGGCCCGGCGCTCGACGCCAAAGGCTTCCAAAAGGTCGTCGAGCAATTGCGCCAGGCGGTACGGTGCTTCCAGTATCACAATGGTCTCCTGGCGTGCAGCAAGTTGTTTTGCTTCTTTTTTTCTATCGCTTTTGTCCCGCGGCAGCATACCTGCGAAATAAAAACGATCGCTTCGAAATCCGCTAAGGACAAGCGCGGCTAAAATACTCGACGCGCCAGGCACAGAAGAGACCGCAATCTCTTCCTGGATGGCTTCGCGAACGAGCCGCTGTCCCGGGTCCGAAATGAGCGGAGTCCCGGCATCCGAGATCAGGGCGAGGTCTTTGCCCGCGCGAAGTAGTTCAAGGGCCTCCCTGGTTGCATTCGCCTCTGTATGTTCATTGAGCGGCACAAGCGGCTTTTCGATGTTCAATTCGTGCAACAGCCTTCTTGCCGGTTTCAGGTCCTCGCATAGGATGACATCCGCATTTTGTAGAAGGCCGATCGCGCGAAGGGTGATATCGCGGGAGTTACCGATGGGAACCGAGACGACCCAAAGCGTTCCTGCCATTACGCTGCTCGTTGTGCATTGCTCTTTCGATATTCGTTCAGAAAGAGCAGAATAACACCGGTGGTAGGTACGGCGATGAGAAGTCCGATGAACCCAAAGAAAAAGCCGAACACGAGCAGCGCAAGGATCATGAGGATGGGTGGTACGCCGATGCCGGGCCCGATAATGCGAGGGCCGATAATATAGACTTCGAGCAAATGCAGGCCGGCGATAACGAGAATGCCACTAAGAATGACCGCGAGATTAAGTTCCATCGTCAGGAAGATCACCAGTTCTACAATGAACGCACTAAAGATCATCCCGACGATCGGGACCAGATCGGAGATCGCAAGGATCACTCCAAGCAATCCGGCATACGGAATTCCGAGAATCGAATAGGCGATAGCGCCCAAGATCCCGATAATGAACGCGACCGTGGCCTGCCCGCGAATGTACCCATAGAGGACACGATCGACGTCACTCACGATCTCCGCTCGTCGGGCGGGGTCCTTGGAAGGGAAGAGGCCATTGATAATGGGCATGAGTTTGGGCCAATCCTTTAAGAAATAGAACATCGCGATTGGAACGATGATAAGATTCAAAGTTCGCTCCAAAATTCTTGGAAGTCCGGCAATAATCTTCACGATGATGCCAGGAACGATGGAGACCATTTTGCGAAGCTGAGGGCCGGCTTCTCGTAAAATAATCTGGTCCACAATCCCTGCGGGAAGTCCCAGGTGAAGCAACATTTGACGCACGTGCGATTCGTTGAACGTGTTCGCATTTTGCTTGATAAATACGGTGAGTTGGCCAATAAATGCTTTGGTTTGCTGTGCAAGGCTCGGGAGCAGGATCCATCCAAGCGCGAATAAGGCTCCCGAGAACAAGATGACGATCGTGAGTGAACTCCATGTCCGCGAAATTTTTCTTTTTTCGTGTAGATAAAGGACGAGCGGATTAAAAAGATATGCAAGTACGGCTCCGACGATAAAGGGCACTAGAATTCCCGCCAACGTAATAATGAGCCATAATCCAAAGAGACTGAGGCCCGTATTTAAAATTTTCTTTGCTGCACGATATTCCCGTAACGAGGAAAGTACAAGATAAAAAAGGAATGCGGCAATAAACGGGTTGATGATCGGCCGCACGGTCCAGGCCAAAGCGAGGAGTGCCAGAACCCCGAGCGCGATCGCGATGCCATCGAAGCGGTGGGCAACTCTCCGAGCTTCGGAGGCTTCTTCCGGAGTTATTTCCCGTAGTGGACTTAATATTTTTGTATCAGCGGTTTCCGGCGTCATTCTGGCGAGGGTCCTTACCTTTTTTCTCATCGGCTGGTTTATGCCGAACGATCCTATCGAATACGATAAAACCGAGAACTACAAGGATAAGATAGACCGTATTCACAAACTACTAATATACGCTTTTTTGTCCCTGCGTCGCCGATTACAACAGTGCATAGCTAATGCCGATCGCTAGGCCTTCCTTGATCTGTGTATAAGGAGAAATATCCGGCTCGTTGATGAATAACGCCGATAGTTCTGCGCTAAAGACCTTGCTTACCTTCGCAATAATGCTTCCCTCCCCATGCACCACGATGCGTGACATCGTATTGAACGGCGAAAACAGGTCCAGTCTGGCCCGGAAGAGGACATTGCTATCGATGGGAACTTCTGCTTCGGACTCCGACTCGAGCCCGCCCTGAATTCGGACTTTCTTCACTTCGTTTTCCAGTGGCTCACTGGCATACTGCGGAAAATGATTCGTCACGATCTCCCGCAGTGCAAGTCCGAAGCGCGTTTGAAAAGCTTTGGAGAGTACCCAGCCGATTCCGCCGCTCTCTTTGATATAGGCGGGATCGAAAAAATTCGAGACTTCGACCGGAGCGACTCCTACGCTATCTGAATATTGATACCCGGGAGCAAATTGCGTCAGCAGGGAAGCGCCAAGGTACGGATTAACGTGGACTCCCAGTTTATACATCAGGATCGACTCGATATTGATTTCATCGTCCGTTTTTTGGACGGGCTGCCCGGCCAGCTTCGTCTGGCCATAATCCAACTTGTAGGTCGTAGTCCAGTTGGTCAGAGGTTCGTTCTTAATCGATTTCCCATTGACCCCGGCAATGTAGCTTAAAGCATTCGTTCCACCCTGCGTCCAGTGAGTAAAGCTAATTTGTGCCAAATGCAGTTCGGCGATAAGTGCATGGCTCCATCCGAATGTTGTATCGGCCTGGCTGAAAGCTGCTTCGGGCACGAAGCCCATAGTAAGGATGACGGTAAGAAGAAGACGTTTCATAGTTTCGTTTTTAAGAACGCTTGTCGTTTTTTAAAAAAGTCTCTTTTGAAAACGAACAGCCCTCGAAATCATTCGAGGGCTGTGACACTCATCGCTATGATTTCGTCATGGTGTGGCCGTTTCACCGGCAAGAACTGGAACATCGCTCGGCGCAGGCCGAGAAATATGGTCGAATACGGGAGCGTTCTTCTCCGAAGCAAGGTCTTCGAAGACACCGGGCCCGGCTGAGCCCAGAATTTCGAGTTGTACTTCGGCGACTCCGCTCTCGGCCATTCCGAGTTCTTCCGCGGCAGCGAGGCTGAGATCGATGATCCGGCCTTTTGCATACGGGCCGCGGTCCGTGATCTCGACGACGCACGTCTTGTGGTTCGCCAGATTCGTGACCCGGACTCTGGTCCCAAAAGGAAGGGTCCGGTGGGCGGCCATCATTGCATGTGTGTTGAAACGGACACCGCTCGCGGTCCGGCGGTTATGGAATTGCTTCCCATACCAGGATGCCATTCCGCGCATGGCGCTCGAACTGTGATGTGCGGTGAGCGTTCGATGCCGATGCTTTGACTGATGGTGTCCAGCCGAGTGACGGCGATGGACCGCCTTCAGGTACGTTGCTCGCTTACCATGCGTTTTGACGTGGCCACTTGCACGACTTCCACGTTCAGAGCTTACTTTCTTGGCGAAGGCCGTCGTGACATTCGCGCCCAAGGAAATGAGACCTGAGATTCCGAGGAAGATCGTCGCCACTGTAACACGCAGGACCGAGCGGACACGCTGCGCCAAGCGTTCTTCGGCAGAGATAATGATCTTCGCCGTGCTTACCGCAGCGTCCTGGATCGCGCGCGGGGCCAAAGCCCGAGAGGCGCTCCAGTGCTGTTCCGGACGGGAAATCCCGCCCTTGGTCTGAAGTAGCATGACCGCCTATACGATGATCGTCCGCTAATGGTTCACGGCTGAGCGTGTCTTATAGAATACTACTCTTCCGTAAGAATGCTACTATAATTGGGCGTTCTTTTTTCGGTCAGATGACACCCGTAAATCGAGCAGTTTTCAGGCATCGCCAATCCTCAATTCATGAATGGCACTATAAAATCTATAAAACCAAAAAATCGAAAAATTGCGAGTTAGAAACCGTTTGAGGATAAGATCTTTAGTCTGTGTCACTATCCATTCCGGCTATCTCGAAAGTGTAGTATTTCTTTATCTCCTAAGAGCCCGAACATAGTCATAGAGAGCGATGAACAGAGCATTGTAGCCTAAATCTTATTGTTCCCATAAAGGCCTTGGTTTAAACCGAGCGTGCTGTTGGAGCCGGAGGCACACTACCAAAAATTAAAAAACGAATCGGCCGCTGGGGGACCGCCCGAGAGGGTGGGCGCCGCCGGCGGCCGATCATACTTCGCGGCATTGCGCCGATCGTGGAGGCGCGAAGTCGCAGAACTTGCCATAGAGGTGGCCCTAAACGTCGAGCATTGCTCACCTGGCAAACGCGGCCGTCTTCGTCCTGGCTTTTGCCCGAACTTTTCGAATTGGCTTTCGCCGTCGTCCGCATGGGAAAGAACTTGCGTCACCGAGTTTTGTTACACCCTCCAATCCTTTTTCCCAGGATTTTTTTATTATGCGTCATACTCTCCACCGCTTCCTTGCTGTGAGCGCGAGCACCGTCACACGTTTCGATTCCGTTATCCTTGCTGCTTCCGTCAGTCTGATCGCATTTGCCGTTACATTTGTCGCCTGCAAAAAAGAGGAAGCGCCTCCTCCGCAATCTGCGCCGGTCGCCAAAGCACCGGCGATCGCTCCGCTTCCCGTTCCGGGATTCGATGCCGACCGCGCGTTTTCCGATATTAACAGGCAGGTCGCGTTCGGGCCTCGGGTTCCGAACTCGACACCGCACGAAAAGGTAGTAAAGTGGCTCGACTCGGCGCTTTCGGCCTGCACACCTAATGTTCAGGTCCAGCATTTTACCGATCCCGGATATAAATCGGGCGAGACACTCAACCTTACGAATGTCATCGCCTCCTTCAATCCGAGTGCGACATGGCGCGTACTGATCCTTACCCATTTCGATTCGCGCCCGTGGGCCGATGAGGACCCGAATCCGGCGAATCACGATAAGCCGATTCCTGCGGCAAACGATGGCGGTTCGGGAACGGCCGTCATGCTCGAGCTTGCGCGCCAAATGAAGGACCATCCGCCGCCCATCGGGGTCGATCTATTTTTCGACGACGGCGAAGACTATGGCAAGTATGATGTCGATCAACTGAGCCGCTATTTCCTTGGCGTAAAATATTTCGTGAAAGTGAAGCCTTCGGATTACAATCCGCAGTTCGCGATCCTGCTCGATATGGTCGGCGATACGAATGCCGATTTCGAGCCGGAGGCAAATTCGGAGCAATCAGCCTCGATCTTTGTGAATGAGATCTGGAATACGGCGAAAGCGATGGGCCTCAGCCATTTCAATACCGTAAAGCAGTCGAATATCGAGGACGATCACCTTCCGCTCATTCAGGCCGGGATCCCGTCGGTCGATATCATCGATGGCGATCTCGTTGGCCATCAGTCCGGCGATGTGAACCGCAAATACTGGCATACGGTGGACGATCTTCCGAAGCATCTCTCCCGCGAAACGATTGGCGAAATCGGCCGCCTGCTGCTTACCTTGATCTACGACCGCCTTCCTCGGGACGCGCCGTCACTCTGAGCTTCACGTTTTAAAGAATGGAAGCTCATATCGCGCTTCGGTTTTCGGCGCCCGGCCTCGGTCGTGAACTTCTCGAAGGGTTTTTTCTTCTGCGCCATCCAACGACCGCGTCTCAGGAGCACGAGGATGGCTCGCTTACGTTTTTCATTCCAAAATCGGAATGGGAGGATGATGAGGCTGGACCGGCGCTCGACCGGTTCCTCAAAGAGCATACGGAAATTCGATCGATGGGCGCAGAAGAAATTGCCGCACGGGACTGGAATGCCGAATGGGAAGCCGCGATCCTGCCACAATGGGCGACGAAGGAACTTCTTATCGCCCCTTCCTGGCGTCAGGAAGAGGCGCGATCGATGCACGCCGCTCACATGCTCGTTATCGATCCCAAAATGAGCTTCGGGACGGGCCACCACGAGACCACGCGGCTCTGCCTTCACGCCATCGAACGGCTCGACATCAGGGATAAAACCGTCCTCGATCTGGGAACCGGCACCGGGGTATTGGCCTTGTATGCGCTCGTTCGCGGTGTTCGTTCCGCCGTGGGAGTCGATACGGATGAATGGTCGATCGCAAATGCGCCCGAAAGCCGCGAACGAAATGGAATATCCGAAACCGTCTTTGACATTCGCCGTGGAACCCTCGAGGAAGTCGTAACGAAAAATGAGCGGTTCGATCTGGTCCTTGCGAATATCCACCGGAATGTGCTCCTTGAACTTGCCGGGCCCTTGCGTGAGCATGCTTCCAAGGATGCAATGCTCATCCTTTCAGGAATTTTAATTTACGATGCCCCGGAAGTACGCACGGCATTCGAAAAAAACGGATGGTCGTTTTGCGAAGAGTCGATCGAGAACGAATGGGCGTGCCTCATCTTCAAAGCCGTATGAACCGCATTGCCACACTCGATATAGGGACGAATACGGTCCTGCTGCTCATTGTTGAGCGCGATGGGAGTTCGATGCGCGTCCTGCGGGACGACCACGCGATTGCACGGCTCGGCGAAGGGGTCGATAAAACCGGAACAATCTCAGACCGGGCCTTGGAACGGTTCCGCAGGGTGCTCGCGAAACATGTGGCAACGATCGCGGAATTGCATGTCGATCGCGTCGCGGCCGTTGGAACGAGCGCATTACGCGATGCAAAGAACCGCGAAGAGATCGTTCGAGCCGTGCAACAAGGATTCGGGATCGAAATTGAAATCATAAGTGGGAATGAAGAAGCGCGATGGACTTATACCGGTGCACTCTGGGGAACGGGAGTGAAATCGGATAATAGAGAAGTCGTTAAATCGGAAGATAGCAAAGTTGTGGTGCTCGATATCGGTGGTGGTAGCACCGAGATTGCAACGGGCGATGGGCATCGATACCAGAGTGGCATAAGCCTCGATATCGGAGCGGTGCGGGTCACCGAGCGGTGCTTTAAGACGAATCCGATCATGCCGGAAGCGGTGCTGCAGGCCAGAACGCTCGTTCGGAACGAATTCGCGCGCATTTCGAACATCGGGCCCATCGATCGTGTCATTGCCGTGGCCGGAACGCCGACGACCTTAGCGGCGATGCATCAGGACCTGCAAAAATTCGAAACGGAGAAAATACAGAATTATGTGCTTCGCCGTCTGGCCGTCGAGCAGTTGCTCGATCTGTTGCTAAAAAGCGATACACGAAGGGTCCTGGAGCTTTTCCCGGCCGTGAACAAAGCGCGCGCCGATATCCTGCCGGCCGGAACGCTTATTTTGCAGGAGGCGATGGAATTCCTGGGTGTTGACGCCATCACCGTCAGTACTCGGGGCCTGCGATATGGGATCGCGATGAGGGAACTTGGCTTATAATGCTTTCGACATCAGGATGCAGTAACACTCCGTGACGCCTTTCAGCGGCCGCGTGTTGTGAAACTCTTCTCGCCCGGAAATTTCGTACCCAAGCTTTTGGTAGATGGGAAGTAAGTTCGTTCGGGGGCTTAAGACTTTAAGGTCCATCATTCGGCATCCGGCAATTTTTGAACGACGTTCGACTTCTTCGATCATTCGGCGGCCACAGCCCGTTCCCTGGCGCGAAGGTTCCACGGCCAGCATCCCAAAGTATCCTCGTTCGCCTCGGACCTCTGTGTAGATCGAGGCGATGAGCGCTCCTGCTTCCTCGAGCAGGAAGAATGTTCCTTTTCGCATGAGCTCCCGTAATTGCTCCGCATTGGTCCGGTCCCCCACGATAAAATCTTCGGCAAGAAAGGCTTCGTTGACCAAGCGAGCGATCGCGGGGACGTCCTCGTCCGTTGCCATTCTAATAGTTCCAAAGGCGCTCATGCAACGGAAGCGAGAATGGTTCTCGTGGCCGCGATGAAACGGTCGAGATCGTCTTTCGTCGTATATCGCGAAAGCGAAACGCGGACCGATTTCATTGCGACGTCCTTCGACGCGCCGAGCGCAAGCAGAACATGCGACGGCTGCTGGCTGCCGGACGTGCACGCGGCACCGTTGGAGACCGCAATGCCTTCGAGGTCATAGCGGATCATGAGCGCATCGGCATCCAGCTTCGCGAGGACCGTGGGAGCGAATGTAAAATTCAGGATGGTGCCGATCGAGCGATCGCCTTCCGGAGAGTGGAATACGATCTCGCCGATCATAGAAAGCTCGGAACGGAGATAGCGTTCGAGAGGGGTCATGACCGCGTGGGATGCCATCGATCGTATCGCTTCCGCAAAGCCCACCGCGAGGGCAACGGCTTCCGTGCCGCCGCGGCGGTTGCGTTCCTGTGCGCCGCCGTGGAGAAACGGTTCCCACGGTGTCCCCGCACGGACAAAGAGTGCGCCGATGCCTTTTGGTCCGTGAATTTTATGAGCGGAGATCGAAAGCAGATCGACGCGCCAGGCACGAACGTCGATCGGCATTTTTCCAAAGGCTTGTACGGCGTCGGTGTGGACGAGCGCCGAGCTCTGCTTCTTCACAGCTTCGGCAATTTCCGGAATGGGGCTCGTCGCTCCGGTCTCGTTGTTCACTGCCATCAGCGAGGCGAGTGCGGTTTCGGGCCCGATTCGTTCTATGACCGATGGAACGGCAACGCTTCCGAATTGATCAGTCTCAGTGAATTCAGGTACGGCCCCGAATTTCGAAAGCCATTGAATGGGTTCGAGCACCGCATGATGCTCCACACGACTTGTCACAATGTGAATATCGTTCCAAGAGCGACCCGTTTCCACGGATTTGAAGATTGCGCCTTTGATCGCGGCATTATTGGCTTCGGTGCCCCCGGACGTGAAAATGATCTCCTTCGGCTCAGCATGGATCGCCCGGGCGACGGTTTCGCGCGCATCCTCGAGTGCGACCCGAGCTGCACGGCCCAGTGAGTGTACGCTCGAAGCATTGCCGAATTCACCGTTCACATACGGTTCCATCGCCACCCGAACTTCGGGCGCAAGCATCGTTGTGGCGGCATTATCGAGATAGACCATTTATACGCGCGTCACACATTTTCGAAGGCAAAAGTTCAACATAAATAAAAGGCGCGGACCGGAGTTCGCGCCTTTTATTTACATTCGATTTCCCGTGACCTCGGGTTTCTCGATTAACGCTGACTGCCGCTTTTTGCGGCAGTCTTCTTTTTGAGGAGTTGGTTTTTGATACGCTGCCGGCGAAGTTGCTGTCTCAGGGCTCGAAGCTGGGCTCTTTCGTTTTGCGCCTGGCGGCTCGCGAGCTCCTGTCGAACGCGTTGGTTGAACTGGTGCTCGAAGACGAGCAGTTTCGCTTGCTGGGCCGGGGTTAGGACCGGCTTTAAGTCCTGATCGAGTTTGTGCTCCCGAGAAGAGATCTGTTCGTTCAACGAACGGACGTTTTGGGCCAACGTCGCGAGCTGGGCATCGGTCGCGCCATTCTGCGTCGCTTCGGCGAGCGCTTTCATGGCATCGTTCCGCTGCTTGACGAGCGATTGAATGTCCTGCTCAGCTGGCTTATAGATCGAAAAGAATTTTTGCGCCGTGGCATCGTCCAGCGCAAGCGCGTCCTTCAGCTTTTGATATTTGGCCTGCTCGATCTTTTGAATGAGTGCCTGTCGGATGGTCTGCTCGCGGGTGGCACGCGCGGCAGAATCGGCGGACGCCTGCCCAAACGCTGCAGGCACCAGAGATGCTGCAGACAGCGTCGAAACGATCAGGAGAGATAGAACGAATTTCATAATGCTAAAATACTATTCCTGATTTTGAGAATTTTGATTTTGAATATCATTTAAAACGGCTTCCAGCTCGGGCTGGGATAATTCTTCGAGACTCACCGGATGCTCATCATCGGTCGCGATCGGCACGTTGGCTGCCATGTCCGGGTCGATCGGTTCTGCCATTTTGTTTAACCGATGTTTTTTTACGTTCGCGTCAGCCAAACTTTCCGAAACATGGGCGGTTTTCACTCCCGGTTGGACGACAGGTGACGCGGGTTTAACCGATTCAGGCACCGACGCAAGCGGTTGGACGGCTGCCGCATCGGGTTGGACGGCTGCAATTTCGGAAGGGGCCGGTTGGAAATAAAACACGGCAGCAACGATCAAGCATGCTGCCGATGCGGCGATGCTCGAAGCCATAATATGCGAAGCGATAAATTCTTTAACACGAAGGCTGAACGCCGGCTTGTGTTCGCTTTCAATCCGGTCCATAAGCCGAACCCGGAAATTTGCCCAGTAAAGCGGTTCGGGCTCGGATGAAACGTACGGGGCGTCCAGCTTCCGAAGTTCTGCTTCGAGCTTTCGAATATCGCTATTATGGTTGTTCGTTCGCATTATCGCACCGTATAGGTTAAGACGCGTGAGGAGTGCCTAAGTTTAATTTCAAAAGTACTTCAAAATGTCACTAATTCGGTACTTCAAAAGGCCTCTAATTCGACTATTCCCTCGAGAGCAATTCGGCCTGACGCCTGCAAATATTCGCCAATTTTTCGTACTGCGTGGAAATAATTGGCTTTCAAAGCGCCAACGCTCGTCCCGACGATCTCGGAAATGTCCTCATAAGGTAATTCTTCATAAAATCTCATCATAAAAACCCGTTGCTGTTTCGGGGGTAGCGTTTCGATGGCGGCTTCGATCAGTCGGGTCGTCTCGGACTTCATCAGACTTTCGTCGGCCTGCGCGCCTTCTTCTGCCAGTTCGCTCACGGTTTCGAGGCCCAGCATTTGCCGTACTTTCTGCTTACGAGAGCGCTGGATCACGGCATTCATCATGATCCGGTATAGCCAGGTATAAAGCTTGGCCTCGCCGCGAAATGTTTTTAGCGCATCGTAGGCTTTGACGAACGTTTCCTGCGCGATCTCGTCGGCCTCATCGTGATTGCCATGCATCATCTTTCGAGCGGCGAAATAGAGCCGCTTTTGATAGCGTTCGACGAGCGTTGTAAATGCCGCATCGCGCTCGGCCATGGACGATCCGGCCTGAAACAGCCGGACAAGTTCGGTATCCGATAACGCTCCGTACTCAGGGCGATACGCCATGAAAAAATAAAATGCTGGTCGTGGGGTAGTTCGTTCTCTTTCGAGAGAACGGTCCGTATGAGACGGTCTCTTATGAGAGAGAACCGGAACCCCGCGGTTTAATGCATGTAAAATAACTCATTCTCCGCCCGCTCCCGGTTCTCATATTATTTTTGTAAGCCTTTTTTCAACATTCTCATTCTCGATAAGGAATATGAAAACATTCGTTCGTCTGTTTATCGCCCTTTTTGCAGTTGCACTTTTTAGCGCCGCTTCTTTTTCCCAAAACCGTGCGACGGGACAAAGTTACTGGGGCGGCGATCTTGGGATTACCTATAATTGGTACTCCGGCGAGTCGAATTTTTTCTGGCCGATCATCGTCCCGGAACCCGATAATGCGACCGTGGCCACGATGGTCTCGTTCGATGGCCTGGGCAGCGGCGTTGGAGGGGTCTTTGGGATCAAAGGAGGGCTTGCCCTTTCGAACACCGTGGACCTCGAAGCGAAGCTTCGGTACCTCACAAATTATACATCGAGTACGGAAAGCCACAATATTCCGATCAACTTAAGCGGTTTTACGGGTGGCCCGACCACTCCGGAACCCGTTACGAATTCCTATAACCTTCTCCTGCAAAATTTCGACTTCGATATTTTAGGGCACTTTGCTCTCAGCAATTCCTGGTATGCCGCCGGCGGGATCAGTTTTTCCTCGCTGCTTGCGAATCGGCTTTATGTCAGCCAGGTAAAAAATGGCGGTGCTCAGTGGACCTATTACGATCAAAATACCGGCGCGTTATCGGCGGATACTTCGGCGACCTTAAACAACGCGAGTCAATCGAATTTCTTTGCGTCGAGTCGAGCGGGGTTGCTGTTGGGAGCGGGAACGGTATTTCCGATCGGAAGCGGATCGACGCTCCTCGATGCCGAACTCCTGCTCAGTATTCCTCTCACGGCCTGGCTGCAAAGTTCCGGAGAAACTACGATCTCAGACGCCGCGACGGCCGATAATTTACCTTCCGTAACGTTTCCCCGACTTTGGTATGCTTCTTTGACCGTCGGGATTCGGTTCCCATTCGCACATTCGCAGGAAGAGCCCGTCGCCTATAGCCCGTCCCAGGCAACCACTGCGGAACAACAGCAGGGAATCGGGCCGGATGGTAAAGTGGCGCTGACGGGAAGCGTTACCAACGCGAAGACCGGGGATCCTGTCGATGCCACGATGACGGTCGTCGATCTTACGAACAATCAAGTGGTGGCAACCGATAAGACCGATCGTAACGGCAAGTATAGTGTCCGCGTAAAAGCGCCCGGAAGGTATTCGGTCACCGCCGATGCGAACGGCTATCTGTTCGGCACATCCTATTTCCAGGTGGATGACCAGGGGCGTATTCTTGCGAACCACCCGGACATCAAACTTAGTGAAACCTCCGGCGGACGCACGCGGCTGCTCGTCTTTTTCGATTTTAACAGCGCCAACCTTACGGCTTCTTCCTATCCGGAGCTCGATCGCGCCGTCCGCCTGATGAAAGCGGTTCCCACCATGCAGGTCGAAATCGCCGGGTACACCGATTCGATTGGAAGCGAGGAATACAATCGCGACCTTTCGCAGCGCCGCGCCAACGCCGTGCGCGACTATCTCATTCGCAATGGTATTCCGAAAAATCGCGTAAGCGCGCGTGGATACGGGAAGGAATCGCCCATTGCCGATAATGGGACGGAAGAAGGGCGCGCCGAAAATCGGCGTGTCGAATTTGTCGTACTCAGTAAATAGTGAAACGATTCGCGTTCCTCGGACTGGTAATTGCGGCGATCGGGATCGTGACGACCGGATGTGCCGGACCGCCGAATGCGAATCTGGATATTGCACTTACGGACGGCACGCATGCTGGCGGATGGCTGGTCGCTGTAACGGACGACTGGCTTGTACTCGATCACGGCCGGAATGCGCGTAAGTACCCCTTGCTCCTGCTCGACTATTCGCTTATCGACACCATCGTCGTTCAGGGCCAAAGCCTGGGCGCCTCGGGAGCGTTTTGGGGCGGACTGATCGGTGCGCTCGGAGGTGCACTGGCAGCCAGTGGATTCGACTCCAGCATGGCTTCCAAAGAACATACCCGGACCTATATCGGTCTTGGCGCCGGAGCGGTCGCCGGGGCCGCGGTGGGATACCTGATCGGTAGAGGAGTAGGCGACACCGATATTGTGCTTGCTCAGCCCGATGCCGCCGATTTCGCTTTTCTTCAGCAATACGCGCTCTATCCCGATACGCTGCCGCACGATTTGGAACGCATGCTCGACAGTGTCAGTATGGCCGATAGCCTGAGTGTGAGCGACGACAGCACGGAAATCGAAGCACCGAAACCCTGAATGATCGTTCGAAAAGTTACCGCGAGCGATGCCGAAGCGTTCCGCGACTGCCGATTGGCGGCACTGCGGGATGAGCCGACATCTTTTCTTTCTTCCTACGAAGAAGAGGAGCCGCGCACTGTTGAAATGGTACGCGAGCGATTTGTCGCACAACGCCCCGAGAATGCGACCTTTGGAGCATTCGATGCCGAAAAGATCGCCGGCATTATCGCGATCTTCCATGAACCACGTTCAAAACGCCTTCATAAGATGAATATCGTGAGCGTCTATGTACGTCCCGAATATCGAGGCCGCAAAATCGGCCATGCGCTGATGGAAGCGGCGATCGCTCATGCGCGCTGCATTCCCGGTGTCGAGCGGATCGAGCTTGGCGTCCGGGCCGATAATAGCGCCGCAAAAGCTCTCTACTTAGCTCATGGCTTTGTGACGTGGGGCCGCGAACCGGAGTTCCTTCAATACGACGGCCAACGCTATGACGAGGACCACATGTCGCTCCAACTTTAATTTTGAACAGGCCCGTCCTTTGCTGAATGGCCGAGTGTCATGACGACCGATCCCGCAAAAATTCCAGTTATTATCCACGAGGACCATACCACACTGGCGCGCGCGGTGGCGGAGCGCATCGCGGCGCTGGTACGAAAGAAGCCGAATGCCGTGCTCGGGCTTCCCACCGGTTCGACCCCGAAAGGTATTTACCGAGAACTTATTGCCCTGCACAAACAGGGTCTCGACCTTTCGGAGGTCCGCACGTTCAATCTCGACGAATACTATCCGATTAACCCCGAAGCGCTGCAAAGCTACCATCGCTTTATGCAGACGCACCTGTTCCGGCATGTGAATATCCGGCCTGAGAACATTCACATTCCCGACGGCACACTCGCCCGGGAAGAAGTTCCAGCGTATTGCGACGCCTACGAGCGCGCGATCGCGGAGGCGGGCGGGATCGACCTTGTGGTCCTCGGTATTGGCCGAAGCGGCCACATCGGTTTTAACGAGCCGGGAACTCCGCAGGAAGCGCGAACACGGCTCGTCATGATCCATCCCTTCACACGGCGCGATGCCGCTGCCGATTTTTTTGGCGAAGCGAACGTGCCTCGGGAAGCTATTACGATGGGCGTGGCGACCATTCTGGCTTCGCGGGAGATCGTGCTGGCCGCCCTTGGCGAGAATAAAGCGAGTGTGGTCCGGCGGGCCGTCGAAGGGCCGCGCACCGCAGAACTTCCGGCGTCGTTGCTGCAAGGGCATCCGAACGCGAGCTTTCATCTCGACTCCAATGCAGCGGCCGAGCTCACGCGGGTGAAAACGCCGTGGCTCGTCCAGCAATATTATTCGTTCCAAAGCCACGCGGAAAAACTTCGGGCGATCATCTGGCTCGCCGAACAGCTCCAAAAGCCGATCGTGGAACTTTCAGAGGACAACTATATCGCGCATGGGCTCGCGTCGCTGGTGGTCGCACCCGATGGAGGGCTGCGGGAAGGGCCGCACCGGTCCGGCGCCGACTCGCTCAATCGTTCGGCAGCAAGGGAATTGGGGCACAAAGTCCGCGATCATCATAAGCTTCCCAAAGGCGAGCGCATTATTCTTTTCAGCCCGCATCCGGACGACGATGTTATTTCGGCCGGGGGAATGTTCCGCAAACTCGTGGAGAACGGGAACGAAGTGTACGTCGCGTACCAGACCAGCGGCAACATCGCGGTCTTCGACCACGACGTGCTCCGGTATCTCGATTTTGTTGGAAAGTATTTGAGCGCCGTGGGAATCGATCCGGCTGCGCACCGCGGGATCGAAAAAAAGATCGAGCGATTCCTTGCCGAGAAATTGCCGGGCGAGATCGATATCCCGGAAGTTGGTCACATCAAGCAATACATTCGCGAAGCCGAAGCGGTGAGTGCGGCGATGCACGTGGGCCTGAAACGCGACCACTGCATTTTTATGAACCTGCCGTTCTACCAGACCGGCGCGATCGAAAAAGCGCCGCCCGGAAATGCGGATATCGAACAGACCCGTACGTTGCTCGAAAAAATAAAGCCCCACCGAATTCTTGCCGCCGGCGATTTATCCGATCCTCACGGTACGCACCGGGTCTGCCTGTGGATCATCCGGCAGGCACTCTCAGGAAGGACGGATCGGCCTGTGCTCTGGCTCTATCGCGGCGCCTGGCAGGAGTGGCCGCTCGACGAAGCGGATATATTAGTTCCGATGAGCGAAACGGAACTTGCGCTCAAGCTCGAAGCGATTTTCAAACACCAGTCCCAAAAGGACCGCGCTATGTTCCCGGGTCCCGACGAGCGTGAGTTCTGGCAGCGCGTTGCCGACCGCAACACGGCGACTGCTCGCCGCTTCTACAACCTCGGGCTCCCTTATTACCATGCGATGGAAGCGTATGTGGAAGAGGCTTAAGATACTCTCAGGAGTTATGATTTGTTCTTCATTTATGAACAAACGGGACTTTCTTGCGTAGGAGGCTGTGTTTCATGAGCGCCTAAAAGCAGGCCCTTCTCTGTGAAGGATTAACCGTCACCTGTCGATCTTTTTTTCGCGTGCTCATGTGCACCAATAGTGCACTTCCTTCGCAAGGAAATGAATAAAAAGATAAAATATTCTCTCATTGGGGCCGTCGCGTTCCTCATCCTGGTTTTCGTTCTATTTCGAGTATTTACGGCAAAGCCGGCCGCTCCGAAAAAAGCTCCCGTTCCACCGGTCGTGGTCGCGCAGCCCGAACGGATGGACATTACCTATAAGCTCGAGTACAATGGCGATGTGCTGCCCGTGTTGCAGGCGAACGTGTTCAGCCGGGTCTCCGGACTGCTCGAAGCGCTCTATACCGATATGGGCAAGACCGTCCGTCAGAATCAGGTGATCGCCCTTGTCGATACCAGCGCCGCACATCAGGCGGCACTGCAGACGGAAGCCACCTATTATAATGCGAAAGCCACGGAAGCTCGGGAGCGCGATCTTGCAGCAAAGAATCTTGCTTCGCAGCAGGACCTGGACAATGCCATTGCAGCCCTTCGTACGGCGGCGGCCAATTACGAAGCGTCACGAATTCAGCTCGACTATTCGATCATCCGCGCGCCGTTTCACGGCTTTGTCACGAAACGTTGGCTCGATCCGGGTTCCGTCGTCACTTCGAATCCGATCGTCGGCAACAGTAACAGCACGATCTTTACCATTATGGACATCGATACGGTCAAGATCGACGTCAATGTGCTCGATCGCGACGTTCAGAAAATTCCCGAGGTCAAGCGGGCCGTTGCTACGGTCGACGTGATTCCCGGTCGTGAATTTTCCGCATTCGTTTCGCGCTCCGCGCAAGCCCTGACGACAACGACGCGGACGATGCCGGTCGAGATCCTGATTCCCAATCGAGACGAGACGATCAAACCGGGTGAGTTCGCGCGTGTCACATTGATTTTAGGAGAAAATCCAGCGGCGCTCACGCTGCCGCCCGAAGCCGTTCTTCGCGATAATAATGGGACCTACGTTTATGTCGTCGAAAATGGTCTTGCGAAACGGCGCGATGTCCAGATCGGCGTAACGGAAAACGGTCGTTTGGAAATTACTTCCGGCCTCGACGGGACGGAACAGGTCATTGTCACAGGCCAAACCTTTGTGCACCCGAACGGGAAGGTCATGATCGTAAAAAATCCGTCCGATTCAACGGCCGCCCCGATCGACACATCGGTTCATTCTGCCTCACCCAACCGTCCATAAAAACTCTCCGATCATTGTCGTTCTGATTTTCTCTCATGTGGTTAACCCGGCTTGCTCTTAAATATCCGATCTCGACGTTTCTGTTCGGTTTCACGATCTTCGTGCTCGGTATTGTTTCGCTCGAGCAATTGCCGATCGACCTGCTGCCGAACGTTTCGATCCCCGTTGTTACGACGATCACGTTTTATACCGGCGCGGCACCGATGGACATGGAGCAATCGGTCACCCAGATTGTCGAGCGCGGCGTCAGCTCGGTAAACGATGTCGATTATATTCAATCGGCAACGCGGGAGGGAATTTCACAGGTCCGTATCAATTTTAACTGGGGTGCGAATGTCGATGTCGGACTGGTCGATGTGATCCAGCGTCTGAACCGCGTGATGAACACGCTCCCGACCGGGGTGCAGCCGCCGATCTCGCTCCGGTTCGACATTACGAACGTTCCCGTTATTACCCTCGCGGTCTCAGGCCAAATGGACGAGCGCGATCTCTACGATCTCGCCTACAATACCATCGAGCCGCAGCTCGAGCACTTGAATGGCGTTGCGTCGGCACAAGTAACCGGGGGCCGTATTCGCGAGATTCATGTCGTGGTCGATCGCGACCGTATTCAGGCGCTTGGGCTTCCGATCGCGAAGGTCGTAACGGCGATCCAGAATTCGAATCTGATCGTACCCTCCGGAGACCTCAAAAGCGGCGTCTTCGATTATGCGTTGAAGACGGAAAGTCTTTTCAATCTCGTCCAGCCGATCGGCGATATCGTCCTTTCGGACAGCGGAGGGGTTCCCGTCCGCATTCGGGACGTCGCGCGTGTCGAGGATAGTTACCAGGAACAGACGGAAACGATCCGCGTCGACGGGAAACCGGGAGTGGTCCTGCGGGTGCAGAAACTGGGTAATGCGAACACGGTCGCCGTGGTCGATAATGTGATGAAGGCCATTCCTCATTTAACAGGAGTCCCGCCAAACGTTCATATCGCGCTCACCTTCGACCAATCGCTCTATATTCGTCAGACGATCAACGGGCTTTCTCGGGAAGCCCTCATCGGATCTATTCTCGCCATGGCGATCATCATGATCTTCCTGCGAAATCTTCGCGGTACGATCATTATCATCGTCGCGATCCCGATGTCCATTCTCATCACGTTCATCATGTTCCGGTTTGGGAACATTACATTGAACATCATGACGTTTGGCGGCCTGGCGCTGGCCGTAGGAAGGTTGGTGGACGATTCCATTGTCGAATTGGAAGCCATCAGCCGTCATTACAACCATCCACGCCCCGGCGAATCGAAGATCCAACAAACGCTTGCCGCCGCGAGCGAGGTCGCGACGCCGATCTTCGTTTCGACGCTGACGACGGTCATTGTATTCCTTCCCGTTGTCTTCCTGACGGGCATCGCGAAGCTCCTCTTTATTCCGCTCACGCTCACGATTGCGGTGGCGCTCTTCGGGTCGTTCTTCGTTTCGCGGACGATCACGCCGTTGCTCTGCCTCAAATTCCTTCCGCCGGAAAAAGAGATGAACCGCGAGTCGAACAAACTGTCCGACCGGCTCCGCGTCTTTTTCCACGATAAGATCGAAGCGATCGACCATGCCTATGCGCGTGCGCTCGAATGGGCGCTTCATCATCGAAAATCGATCATTATCGGCATCCTTGCCATCGCTGCGGTCTCCGTCTTCCTGTTCAAATTTATCGGGACCGAATTCTTCCCGGACCAGGACGAAAGCGTCTTTACCGTCACGGTGAAGGATCCCGTCGGAACGCGACTCGAAGAAACGACGAAGACCGTCGCCGCGATTGAAGAACTGATGCGAAAGAATATTCCTGAAATAACCGCCATGGTTTCCGACGTTGGCGTTCCCTCGGCCAAGAGCGGGAATTTCTTCGGTCGCAATACCGGCGAACATGCAGCGAATATTCAGGTTTCGCTTACATCGCCGGACGAGCGCAGCCGTTCCATTTTCCAGATCATGGACTCGATCCGGCCGAAGATTTCGAATTATCTTGGCGCTTCTGTGATCGTCAGCCCGAGCGGATTTTTACGGTTTCTACTCAATTTCGGATCGGCTGCGCCGATCGATATCGAAGTTCGCGGGTTCGATCTCGACCAGGGGACCAAACTGGCCAATGAAGTACTGGCAGCCGTCAAATCGACGCCCGGCACTGTGAACGCACAATCTTCGAGAGAAGCGAACCTTCCGGAACTCGATATCCAGATCGACCGGCAAAAGGCCGGTATTCTCGGCATCGACGTAGCACAAATCTCGAACACGATCAATGCCGCCATCAACGGTGCCGTCGCATCGCTCTATAGCGACCCGGTAAACGGCAATCAATACAACATCCTGGTCAGGCTCGATACCAATTATCGTTCTTCGATCGACGATCTTCGAAAATTGTTGGTCACGACACCGTCCGGGCAGCAGGTCCTACTCGGCGAGATCGCCGACATTAAGCAATCGGCTTCGCCGGTTGAGATCGATCGCAAGTACCAGCAGCGCATCATCGATGTGACCGCCGAAGTCAGCGGTCGCGATTTAGGAAGTGTTGCGCAGGACATCCAGGCAAAACTCGACAAAATTTCCTTGCCTCCAGGGTTCCAGGTGAAGTTAGGCGGTAACGTCGAACAGCAGCAGCAGACGTTTGCAGGTCTTGCCATGGCGTTCGCGCTGGCGATCCTGCTGGTCTATGTCGTGATGGCCTCGCAGTTCCAGTCCCTGCTCGACCCGTTCATCATCATGTTCACCGTTCCCTTCGGCCTGGTCGGCGTGCTCTGGGCACTATTCCTGACGGGCACGACGCTCTCGGTGACGAGCTTTCAGGGCATTATCGTGATGGTGGGGATCGTCGTATCGAACGGAATTCTTTTAGTCGATTACACGAACCACCTGCGCATGAAAGGGGAGGACCTGCACCGGGCCGTTATCGATGGCGGCCGGACGCGGCTCAAGCCGATCCTCATGACCTCGATCGCAACGGTCCTCGGCCTGATCCCGATGGCCATGGGCATGGGCGGTGAAAAAACCCAGGCCCCCCTGGCGATCGCGGTGATCGGCGGCCTCTCACTGTCCACGCTGCTCACCCTCTTCTTCGTTCCAACGCTCTACACGATCTTCGAGGAACGGTTCCGAAAGCGGATGGAGACTCCGGAGGCCCGGCTGCACGAAGGCGAAGGAACGGTTCCTACGGCGCCAGCACCGTGACCTTCCCGGTGATGGCGCGGACCCCGCGCGACGTCGTTTCCTGCAGCACGAAGAACTGCGCGCCCGTTCGCGTTGGGGTAAAGACCAGTTCGTGGTGGGAGGAAACCATATCGTCGCTCATCGGCGGCCCGAGCGCGCGTCCGAGCGCGTCGTAAAACACGACGGAGACGCGCCCCGGCTCTTCGCTCTCGACCGTGAGCCGGTCCTCGCGGTCCAGCACCGCGGGTTCCGATGCCCAGCGTACGCTCACGGTTTCGGAACGCGCGGCGAGTTCCACGCCCGCTTTGCTTCCCCTCACCGAATCCCACGAACCGTCGTACACCCGATAGATATGGCCTTCCGAAGATGACGTATCGACGAACCCCGAAGCTCCAAGCACGGTAAGTTCCGTGCTGTCCACATACACCGTATAAAGAACAGGCCCGGCAATCGGATACCCGAAGACGGTCCGGACCGGGTCGGTCCACGTGAGGACCGTTCCCGGACGTCCGCCCACGGTCGTATCGTGGGCCTCGAGGTCCGTCACGGGCAGTGGAGTATAAGGATCGACGTTCGCCGTATAAATTTCGGCTTCCCCGCTGCGGCTATCGCACCAGACCGGACGCCAGACGTCCCGGTCCGCCACCAGCCCAATGTAATCGCCAAAGAACCAGAGCGTCTGGCCTTCGACGGAACGATAATCTTCGTTCACGATCGGGTCGAACGTCGCGCTCGAAATTCGCCGTGTAGCGAAGGTCCGTCCGCTATCGCGGGAATGCGCGAGATAAAGGCCGGCCTCGAGCATCCGGTCCGTTCCGTCCGATTTCGCGACCGTGTCCATCCAGGCCGCATAATAGGCAATGCCGACATCGTGGGTATTCGGATCGATGGCCGCCCACGGAAAAAATCTCGCCGATGCATTCGGAACCGAATCGGTCTCGACGGCTCGCGGCGAACTCCAGGTCGCGCCATCGTCCCCGCTCATGGAGAGCCAGACATGCGGAGCATGGTCCGCATCGTCCGAGCACCAGGCGACATACGCCTCGTTCCCATCGATCGCGATCGTCGGAAAGCTGTTGACCGCGAGGGCGCTATCGGGCGGACCGATATTCTGGAACCCGAGGTCGTCGTTCGGGAGCATCGGCCCAAGGTTCCGGTACGGAGCGATCTCCCGCGGGGCCGAAAACGTCGCCCCGCCATCTTTGGAAGTGGTAACCAAAATTTGATTCCGGTCGAGATAATCGACGTACGTAACGAGCACCGATCCGTCCTCCTCGACCGCAGGGACCGGGTCCGTCACCGTTCCTTCCGGAGAGAGGTACACCCGTTCGGACCAGGAATTCCCTTCGTCGGTCGAGTGGGAGCAGACGATCCGCGGCCTCCCGGAAGGCCCTTCGTCCACCCAGGCGACGTAGATCGTTCCATAATAGAGGCTCGTGAGGTTCCGGTCGATCGCAAGATAATATTTGTCGCTCGAGGTATCGACCATATTTTCGAAGAGGTCGGTCCGCTGGGTCCAATCGCCGCCATCGTCCGTGGAACGAAAAATGCCGACGGCGTTCGCGGGGAATGCCGGCAGGTCCGTATAGCCGCTCACGTAAAACGCAGCGCCCCCCGAATTGAAGGCGACCGAAGGATCGGTCGCAATGTCATAACTGCCATTGGTGCGTTGGGGCAGCAGCGCGCGGCTCCAGGAGAGGCCGCCGTCGGAAGAGGTCGCATAGGCGAGGTCGGCCTCGTCCGTGTCGTCGATAAAGCCGGCGATCAGGCGGTCGCTCTGCGGCGAATTCCCGAGGAGCACCGCGACGGACGGTTCGAACTGGCCCCACTGGGAGGACCGCGTAATATTCACATTCTGAAAAAGGGAATAGGGCAACTCTGGCGCCGGATCCGAAAGCGCAAGGCTCGCCGCATGGACCCTCCTTCCTTCAGCAGGTCGGGCGAAGGAGACCGTATTAGGCCCGGACAGCCACTGGCACTCGCACGTGCCTGCCCAAAGACCGACGATGGCAAATGCCAGCCATTTCATAGCGGTACCGAGCCATTTCATAGCGGTACAATAATCTATCGCGAATTTCCATTCCAGGCATCTGTATTTACACTTCAAGGATCTGTATCTCGTTTTCAGCCATTTATTTTCTCCGGTCATTTATCTTTTTTGGGAATACGCTCAATCCCACAGGTTTTTCTATCGGGGGAGAAGGGAAAATATTTCTGCGGGGGAAATTTTTCATGAAATTGGCCTCTTTTTTCATGAATTTCGACCTCTTTTTTGCCTCCGCCCAACCCGCCACTGGCCCTTTTGGAACTTTTTTTAAAATTTTTCCAAAAATTAGAACAAATATTTTCAAAAAACGTTCCCGGGAAATGCCTTTATTCGGCAGAAACAATGGGGTCGGTAAACTATAGTCGTCCTGTTATTCCCTGACTGCAGATAGGACGGATGGTGAAACAATGCTTCTTCCGCCACCGCATTACCCCCTTTACCCTCGCGGAACAGGCTCAGGGTTGTGTAGGTTAGTCCACGCCAGTGAATTTTTTACCGAGCGATTTCGAGAGCGTCCCCTGCGATCTTTGCGGTGCGGACGAGCCCCGGGTACGTTACCGCAAGCGTGGTTTTTCGATCGTGCAGTGCGCGCGGTGCGGCATGGTCTATACGAACCCGCGCCTCAAAGGCGCGAAGATCGCCGAGCTGTACGATGCCGATTATTTTCAGGGGCACGGCTTCGATACGAGCGTCAACTATGTCAGGGACGTGACCGAGTTCAGCGGCGAAAACACGGCCTACTCGCTCCACGACTGGGACCTGGACACCATCCGGGAACTTCTCGATACCCATGGGCGCCGTCCCACCGCCCGCGATGCCCGCCGTCCCACCGCCCGCGATGCGGGTCCCCGTTCCTTGTTAGAGATCGGGTGCGGGACGGGAGTCTTTCTCGCCAAGGCGCGCGAACATGGTTTCGAGTGCCAGGGTCTCGAGCTCTCGAGTTATGCCGCCGAATTCGTGAGGAACATGGGCATTCCGGTCGAGACGAAGTCGATCGAAGAGGCGAATTTTGCCGAACATTCGTGGGACGCGATCGTGATGCGGGAGGTGATCGAGCACCTGCCGCATCCGCTCGAATCGTTGCGTACGATCCAGAGATGGCTCAAGCCGGGCGGAGTTCTATTTATGGCCACAGGTAATTACGACGGTCCCGAACGCAAACTGCGCGGCGCCGAGTGGTTTTACTTTATGCCGGAAGGCCATCTTTATTATTTCTCGAACCGGACGATGCAGAAATATCTCAAAAAAGCCGGTTTTCGGGAATCGCACGTTACCAACCAGGGCGACCTCCTGATGGAGTGGCTGAAAAAGAATGGAATTCTGGAGCCCGGCGCCGCGCGGCCGCGTAACCTTTTTAAGCGGGCGGTGTTCCAAGCTGTACGCGCTGTAAACCATTATATCTCCAGCGGAATGCGCATTTATGCCGTTAAATAGCATCGAATGTAAATATCTTTAATCTGCACATTCGAAAATAGCATAACTCGAAAACAGGCACTTCCCGAAAACAGGCACATCTCGAATCGTATGCGGTCGCTCCTCTTCGTTATCTTCCTTTTACCGTTCGCCTCGTTACCGTTCGTCCCGGGCGCCCACGCCCAGGCGTCGCTCTCGTCCTGGGAGCGGCCCGGAACGATACTCGTTCAGGTAAACGGCAGCCTGGACAGCGCGATGGGCGCTGCATTCCGGAGCGTTCGTCCGGCGGGCGATCCCTCCTTCAGCCACACGGACATCGCTTCCGCCGTGCTTGCGGCAGACAGCACCGTTCGGAGCCTTCTTTCGGTTCCCAGCGCCCTGCACGGGCTTCGCCTTCGGCCGTTCATTCCGACGCACAGCATCGCCTTCGAAGAGATCCGCGAGCGTTCGAACCCCGCGCTCTTTCGTTCCACGGAGTCGATCGCTCCCATCGGGACGGCCGAGTCCGATCTTCGGGCGACCGAGTATAAGATCGCGCATTGGTTCGTGCTCTCGTTCTCGGACTCGATTTCGGACGAGCGCGCGGTCCAGCTCCTCCGCAAGAGCCCGTTCATCGAGCGCGCGGAGCCGGAATACGTTCGCCGTCCCTGTTACACGCCGAACGATCCGGATGTCGGTTCCCAATTTTCGCTTTCGCTCATGCACTGTTTCCAGGCCTGGGACATCGTCCGCTGCGATTCGACGATGCTCCTCGCCGATGCCGACGTCGGGACGGACTGGACGCACGAAGACCTCGCGAGCGCGATCTACCAGAACCCGGGCGAGATCGGCGTCGACGCGAGGGGGATCGATAAACGGATCAACGGGATCGACGACGACAGCAACGGCTTCATCGACGACTGGCACGGCTGGGACTTCGCCGGGCCCGATAATAATTCCCCCGACAACAACCCGATGCCGGGCAGTTCGGCGCACGGCACGCACACGGCCGGGATCCTGGGCGCGGTCGGGAACAATAATAAAGGGATCGCCGGCGTCGCCTTCGGCGCGCGCATTATTCCGATCAAGATCAGCGACGATCCGGGCGAAAACCTCCTCTTCGGGTTCCAGGCGATCATCTACGCCGCGGACATGCGGGCGAAGGTCGTCAATTGTTCGTGGGGCGGCCCGACGTTCTCCCAGGCCGAGCAGGACGTGGTCGATTATGCGTACGACAAGGACTGCGCCGTCGTCGCCGCGTGCGGAAATTTTGGGAATGATTATCCCTTCCAGGAATTCTATCCCGGCTCGTACCAACACGTGCTCTCCGTGGCCATGGTGGACGCGAACAATAATCTCGTGACGGGATCGAATTACAATACGCATGTGGACGTCGCGGCGCCGGGCTGGAACGTGCTGAGCACGGTCCCCGGCAATTCGTACACGACGATGAGCGGGACGAGCATGGCCTGTCCGAACGCCGCCGGCGTGGTCGCCCTGGTGCGCCAACGGTTCCCGTGGATGACGGCGGGGCAGGCGATGGAGCAGGTCCGCACGACCGTCTTCCCGACGGGCGGGGTCGATAGTTCCCGGCTCTTTTTCTCCGGGCACGGGACGGTCGATGCGCTCGCGGCCGTTTCGGACACGAACACGTTCTCCGCGCGGCTCGAAAGTTTCGTCATCGATGACGACCTCGGCACGGGCAATTTCGCTCCCGGCGAGCGGGGCGGCATCGTGATGTACGTCCGTAACTATTTAAAGCCACTCCCGCACCTGAGGGCGCGCCTGCAGGTCGTCAATGGCAGCCCCTATGTCACGCTCGACCAGGCGATCGTTCCGTTCGACTCCATGGCGGGGAAAATGCAGATCGTTTCGAACGACCAGGCGCAGTTCCGGCTCTCGGTCGCCGACAGCGTTCCGGCGAATACGGAGGTCCTCATCCGGGTCTTTTTCTACGATTCGACCGTCGGCTATGCGCAGGACTACGATTACCTTCGCTTTATCGTCAATCCATCGTACCTCAATCTCAACAAGAACAATCTGACGGTCACGTTCTCCTCGATGGGCAGCATTGGATACAACGATGTGCTCGAGAACAGCGAAGGCTCGGGGTTCCAGTGGCGGAATGCTCCGTCCTCGATCTCGCTCTATGGCCGAACGCTGTTGTTCCAGGGCGGCCTCATGGTCGGAGCGGACTCCAACCGCGTCGTCGATGTCGTCGAGGGGTCCGATCCAAATTTCCCGAATACGGACCTGACGCCGGAAGTGCCGGTGCATTATGTTTCGCCGACGGACCACATCAATACCGTCCAGGAATTATCGGCGTCGTACACCGACAGCCTTGCGGACCCCTTCAAGGAGGTCGGAGTCCAGGCGCAGTGCAATGCCTACGCGTTTAGCGAAGGCCTCGCGGCGAACGCCATTGTTGCAAACTATATCTTTCGGCACGGGACGTGGCAGGACGTTCCCGACGCGAGCGATTCGACGGCGGCCGGGCTCTATCTCGACTGGGACGTCGGGCTTTCGGGATCGGTGAACGTGACCCGATGGGATAGCGCGCACCGAGCCGCGCTCACGTACCGCCTCGAACAAGGCTATCCCTATATCGGCATGCGGCTCCTATCGCCGCTCCCTCCGGGTGCGGCCTTCAACTACCATGCGATCATTAACGACGGTTCGCAGGGCGATATCAATACCTACGCTTCGTTCCCAACGTGGGAGAAATGGGCCGGCCTCACGGAATTTTTCCCGTATGCGGGGCCCGGGGATATTTCGCATATGTTCGGTATTAAAAATATGCCGCTCCGCTCGGAGGACTCGGTCGTGATGACGGTCCTCTTCGCGCTGGGCGAAACGCCGCAGGCACTCTACCAGACGCTCGACGATGCCCAGGCGCTGTGGGAGCAGACGTCGTCGGTCGGGAGGACGGACGCTCCGGCGATGACTCTGGAAGCGTTCCCAAACCCGTTCTCGCACACGCTCCATATTTCGTGGAACGAAAACGGTCCGGCGACGGTCTCGGTCTACGATGCGATCGGCCGCCTCGTCGAAGCGCGAGCGGTAACGGGGAGCACGTTCGATTTTACACCCGGCTCCGAGATCTCAGGATTTTACACGGTCGATGTCCTTGTTGCGGGTGAGCACCTGCGCCGGGAGGTCATTGCGCGTTAACCCCGGAGGTCATTGCGCGTTAATCGGTCGTTTCGGCTACAGACGGCTTCTGAAAGCGGCAACTTTAATGGCTGCGGACCGGCCTTATTAGTGACGAAACGGCGGGATTAAAAGCGGCCGGGAAGGCAACGGAAGCCGCCCTTTCGGTTTTTATGCGCGGCTCTTTTTTGGTCGTATATTTATTTACTTTTTAACAGGCACCTATTTGAAACAGGCACCTATCTTTAAGGAGAATCATCATGGCATTTAGTATCAACCGCGCCACATTGGTCGGTAATGCAGGAAAAGACGCAGAAGTACGATATACCGGTTCGGGCAAGCCGGTCGCAACATTCACGCTGGCGACCACGGAATCCTGGACCGACCGCAATTCCGGCCAGAAACAGGAACAGACCGACTGGCACAATATCGTCGCCTGGGGCTGGCTCGCCGAATATTGCAACGAAAATATAAAGAAAGGCAAGCGCGTCCTTGTCGAAGGGCGCATTCGGACCCGCAGTTATGACGATAAGGACGGCGTCAAGAAATATGTCACCGAGGTCGAAGCTTCGACCGTCATGACGATGGAGCGTACCGCCGGTGCGGGCAACGGTTCGTCGAACTCGGGCTATCGCGAAGAACCGCGCCGCGTAGCTGCGCCGGCCTCCGGGGCGGTCGCGACCCCCGACTACGAGCCGCAGGAAGCTCCGGTGGACGATCTTCCATTCTGAAATTTTCCCCGAGTGCCTCATTCTCGAGGGACACGTTCGGAGTAACAAGGAACTTTGTCGCAGGCACGGCCTCCGGGGTCGTGCTTTTTTTTAAGCGCCTTTTTTATTTAAAAAGCGCAGCGAAGCGGGGCGGGCGGTCTTGCTCTGTGGTGTCCGTGACATCGAAGAGCTGCCATCGTTCGCGATGGGTCGCGGCTTCGCCGGGCTGCAATCGTTCCATGGGTCCGAGCGACTCGAGCTCTAAAAAGCCGCCGTCGGTATAGGCTTCGCAGTTACATCCGTAATCGGGATAGGCCGCGCCGGCCGTGTAATCGAATTCTTTCACGAAGAGCAGATCTTCCGAGCGATAGGCCGCCCAGCCCTGCTTGTTCAGGACGCCGATCTTTTGCGGCGTGGTCGAGTTCGGATCGCAGTCGAGCGCGATCGCTTCTTTCCCCAGATGAAAACGTGGATCGGTGAGATCGGTAAAATGCCAGAGGACGACGGGCCGCGCAGGCAGGAGATTTTCGTCGTGCGACTGGAACGGTTCCTGCGGGATCGTCACGCGCCCTCCGGAACGGAGGATGGTGAGCGACCACGGTGCGAGTTCGACGGCGGACGTTCCGCAGTTCCGGATCGCGTGTTCGATCGTGACCTGCGTGCCTCGCCCGAGCGTAATACGCATTTCCTTCTGAAGATGGGTCACGCGTTCGACGGGAGCTCGAACGAGGACCGAGTCCCCAACGAGGACCGAGTCCCCAACGAGGACCGAGTCCCCAACGAGGACCGAGTTCCCAACGAGGACCGAGTTCCCAACGAGGACTGAGCCCCCGGAGATAATTTCAAATTGGGTGGGAGCGTTGTCCGGATAGTAGGTCCGCGGCATTTCTTCGGGCGCGGCCCAGAGCCGATGGCCGCCATAGGGTCTCCAGGTGCCGAGGGAGGTCTCCTGTTTTGCTTCCAGATGAAGGCCGAGAATATTCGTTCCGCCGGAGGACCGGCGGTACGACAAAATGCGAGGGCCGACGCTCGTCGTTACGACGAGCTCGGCCTCGCTATTCGAAAGCACGAGAGACTCGAGTCCCTCGAATTTCTTCTCTTCGATCACTTTCTGTATTCGACGGTCGTTACGACCGGATCGAGGTGTTTACCTTTACGACCGAATCGAGGTGTTGCTGTAGGTACGATCGTGCGTGATGTTCGACGTGTCGATACCTTCGTCTTCCGTCAGACCGAAGAACTCGCCGACGTCATGAACGACGGGTTCGACCGCGTCGCTGACGCTATCGATCTGCATGAGTCCGAAAATAAGCCCACCGAGTCCTACGCAGCTGAGCGTAAGCCCAAGCCACATCGGCATTCCGAAGAGCGTTGAACCGGACGTTCGCCGCGAACGGCCCCGCGGTGAACGCGAGCGCGTGCTCCCTGAACGCGTGCTCCGTGAACGGCTTCTCATTGTTCGTGCCATAATTCCTCCAATTAAATAGTTGCGATATGATAGTTACGATATAGGTGTTATATCCTCAGATATGTCTTATATCCGAGACATTTTGGGCAACCGGTATGCCACGGCCGGCCAGCGGGAGTCTCCATGAGGAGGAACTAACGAATTCCAGAACGCTGAATTTAAATTAGGAGAAGAATTTAAATTCGGAGAATTTAAAAATGTAAAGCGATATAATGGAAGGTGATGTCCTAAAAACAGCCGTCGAGGAAGGGAATTAGCACACGCCTTGCAAATGAATTTTTTTAGGTAATTCATTGATGAAACAAGGATTTCTGGTATTCGTTAAGAATCACCGGTTCAGTCTGTCCGGACCTTTGTCCCGGGCACATTTTCAAGCTGGGCTACAATTTTTCCAAGGAGTCGATAGAATATGTTAACAAAACGTCCATTTCGGGTGAACGGTCATCTTCGCATGAGCGATCATCCGCGTTTAGCAGCCGTATTTTTAGTGGTTCTGGGGCTGGTATTTGGGGCGACGTTAGTGACGGGTTTCGGTAGCTGGAAGGGGATGAACGTCGCCTTCGGCGCGAGCGAGCCTGCGCTGGGTGGTGCGCTTCCGAGCCTTCCGAACGACCAATCGCTGGCCGGACTGAACAACTCGTTCGTCGCGATCGCAAAAGCGGTCCAGCCAACGATCGTACAGATCAATGTCAAGACTGAAGCTCCGAAAGCTTCGAAAAATCAGGATAACCCGTTCGAGCGGTTCTTCGGCGGCGGTGGCGGCGATGACGATAATGGTAATGGCGGCGGCGATATGCCGTTCCATTTCCAGTTACCGCAGCCCCAGCAGGGCCCTGAAGAGGGGATCGGGTCCGGCGTTATCATCACGAGCGATGGATATATCCTCACGAACAATCACGTCGTGAAAGATGCCGCGAAAAAAGGCGGCGTTACGGTCCAGATGACCGATAAGCGCGTCTTCGATGCGCATGTGGTGGGAACCGACCCGACGACGGACATCGCCGTGATCAAGATCGACGCAACGAACCTTCCGGTCGCGGCACTCGGCAATTCGGACGATCTCCAGGTCGGCCAGGTCGTACTCGCGGTCGGCAATCCGCTCGGCCTCGAATCGACGGTCACGCAGGGAATTGTTTCCTCGCTGCACCGTCCGCTCAATATCTTCGATGAGAAAGAGGCGGGCCATTACGGCATTGCGAACTTTATCCAGACCGATGCGGCGATCAACCCCGGTAACTCCGGCGGCGGGCTCTTCGACATCAAAGGCGAAGTTATCGGTATCAACTCGGCGATCGCGTCCGGGACCGGATACTTTGCGGGCTATGGGTTTGCCGTGCCGATCAACATGGCCAAAGAAGTGGCGATGGACCTGATCAAGAACGGTAAGGTCAACCGCGGCTACATTGGGGTGCAGATCGCAAACGTCGACCAGACCGTCGCGCAGGCGCTGGGACTCGACCGTCCGCGCGGCGTGCGTGTCGACCAGGTGCAAAAAGGCGGCGCCGGCGAGGAAGCGGGACTCAAAGAAAATGACGTCATCCTTTCCGTCAATGGGCAGGAGACGAACGAGTCCAACGAGCTCCAGAGCATCATTGGAATGCACCATGCGGGCGACCATGTCACGCTCCACATCTGGCGCGATGGCAAAGAGTTCGATAAGACGGTCACGCTGAAAGCACGCACCGATCTTGCGGAAAATACTTCCTCCGATAATTCGAGCGATCAGGAAAATGCACAGGACGAGTCCGGGAAGCAGACAGCGACCCTGGATAACATCGGTATCAGTGTGCGCACGGCGACGGCCGAAGACAAAGACCACTATCATGTTTCGAACGGCGTCGTCATCACGAACGTCGAGCCGGCTTCGGAAGCGTACGATCGTGGCCTGGGGCGCGATGCCGTCATCACCGAAGCGGCACACCAGAAAGTGAAAGATGCCGGTTCGTTCGAACAGATCATCAAGGCCAATGAAGGTAAAGCCGTCGGGCTTACGGTGGTCGATAGCAAGGGCGATTCGCACTTCTACGCCCTACGGGTCCCCAGCGAGTGATCGCTCACATCCGGTTTCCAAGCACGAATGCAGTTTCAGGGGCACGCGACAGGCGTGCCCCTTGTGCTTTAAAGGGTTGTTTATTCAGCGTTATTTTAAAACGGTCAGGAGGCGGCCATTTTTAACGTTCCCACCGCCGAGACCGGGTCGGCGATGAGTTGTTGAAAGCGCGCAATGAGCGGAGTCGGGTGCCACCGGTCGCGTTCGGTCCCTTCCTCGCCCATGCGGTCGACCGAATGTCCGAGTTTGAAGAGTCCGAGTTCCATGCGGTATTGCTCTTTCGGTCCGCGGCCGAACCGATAGCGCCAGTCGATCATCGTGAAGAGTGGGAACCAGGTATAGCCGAGGACCGGAACGCCTTTTTCACGGAGTTCCTTCACCGTACTGATCGATGTCGCGAGCCATTTCGCGCGGAGATCGTCGGACCCGAACGCGCTCGTCTCCGTGATCATGATCGGGCACTGGTAACTATTATAAAGGTCGTGGATCATCGTCCCGAACCCGGCCCCGTCCTGCTCGTGCGCCCGATAGGCAAGCTTGCCGCGCGCGTCGATATAGAGCTGCTGCGTGGACCATTGTGGATAAAAGTTGAGGCCGAGCACATCGAAGGGGCGCCCGCGGGCGGTGATCTCGCGGACCTCATTGATCGAAACGCCATTCCGGATGAGCCACGAGGTCAGAGGATGGTCGTGAATGAGTTTTCCGGTGAGCAGGTCGAAACAGAGATTGTTCTTGTGGGAATCTTCGAGCGCGAGCGTTTTCACTTCCTCGCTGGCGGCGCGGCTCAGGCCGGTCGCTTCGACATGGACCATGACCGCATTCGTTTGGACGGCGCGGATGGCATCGATCGTATCCTGGATCCCGCGTGCTAATTGCAGCATGATCCGAATATAGCCGCTGTCGCCTTTGAGGTAGGGCGGCCAGACGCCGCGCTTGCCACACCAGATCGCGTTCACGACCGGTTCATTGAGCGGCGTGTAATACCGCACGAGGGAACGATATCGTTCGGCAAAGGCGCCCGCATACCGCGCGACGAGGGCCGGATATTGTTTATTGACAAACTCTTTTTCGAGCCATAGCGGGCAGCCGTAGTGCATCAGGTCGACAATCGGAACGATCCCAAGTTCTTCCACCAGATACGGGATCACTTCGTCCGTCCAGGACCAATCGAAGGTATTCGGTTTCGGCTCGACGCGATACCACGGCACGCCCCACCGGAGGGCGCGAAACCCGATCTCTTTCGCGAGACGAAGATCGTTTTTCCAGTGCGCGTAATGGCCCATCAGCTCGTATTCATCGAGCGGCCGGTGGCCTTTCCGGCTCTGAACGACAAACGTATTTTCGATCCCACTCGCCCAGACGAAGGCCTCCGGAGCTGGCCCGAACAGATCGTTCGTTGCAAGGGCATGGGTCGGCGTTGCGGGATGAACGCCGTTCGGAGCGATGGGGATCTCTGCAAGCGCCGAGACCATCGAGGCGGAATTCGATTGCGTTTCCATCGTTCCCATGTCAGGCGCGTACGGATTCTCCGAGCTCGGCCCATTCGAGCGGAGAGGGTTCTTCGGAGGTCGTGGGGCCATGGACGATGAGGTCGTCTCCTTCAAAATCGAGCCGGTCAATGCACATCGCCCGTTTGTTTTCGTGCCAGATGTGATAGACGCAGTAGCGCTGCCGGTCGTCCGGACCGCGAACGACCGAGTTATGTCCCGGTCCCACCACTTTGCCGGGGATCGTCCGCAGGATGGGAAGGATCGTGGCCCCATCGGCATGCTGGGTCCATTCTTCGCCCCGTTTTATTTTTTCGCTGGTGGCGTAGCTCACGCCATAGGTGAGGTTCTGCCAGTTCCCGCCGGAGAACATTTGATAATACTTCCCATTCTGTTTCAGGACGAACGGCCCCTCGACGGTATGCCATTTCACGCCGCCTTTCGAAGCGCGTTGTGGATCGTACACCTGCCATTCGTACCGGGCCCGCGTGACGGGTTCCGGATTTCCTTCCAGCCGGAATGGATCGAGCATGCGATCCACGGCCGTACCCGTGCCGACGTGGGTGTGCGTTAAAAAATCGGTCGCATAAAAAAGATAACGCGAGCCATCGTCGTCGAGGAAGACGTGCGGATCGATCGCGAAGGGTTCTTTGGTGAGGGTAAGCCCAAGGTCCCGGAACGGTCCCTCCGGCCGGCCGGCTTTGGCGACGCGAATCGTCATCGTCTCTTCGTTGCCGGCGCTGTAATAGAGCAGGAACGATCCATCGGGCTCGGCGGTAACTTCCGGCGCCCAATAGCATGGGAGGTTTCTGTCGACCGGCTGCATCGCGCTCGCGACCGGGCGCCAATGGACGAGGTCGCTCGAACGGATGATCCCAAAAACACCTCCGTCCGATTGAAAACCGGTGCAATATCCCCAATACTCACCCCCCACCTTTAATACGAACGGATCGGGAAAATCGTATGGATAAACAGGATTGCAATATGGCATGCGCGAACTCGGCTGTTTGGCTTACACCGTATTCCTGGAATAAGCGAATGCCGTTCCATGTGAAGCGGCATGCGTATCTTTGCACGAGCGATATCCGTATTTTTGCGACTATGATATTTTTGCAGCTATGAATAGGACCTTTCGTGCGACTTTTCTTCTCCTGATCTCTGCGTTTGCGCTCGCTTCCTGTTCGAAACAGGGCGCACAAACTTCTGTCGACACCACCCGTCACGTCGAACTCGTGCCGGCGCCATCGGTGCCATACCCGGACGCGAAGCTCGCCATCGTCGCTCCACGCGAAGGGGAAGTCCTGAAAAATCCGAAGGATTCCGTCTTCATCATTATGCAGGTCACGGGAACGGAGCTCGGGACTCATACCGATGCGGACAGCACCCGCGGCATTGCATATTCGAAACAGGGACAGCACGTCCATGTGATCGTCGACGAGAAACCGTACATGGCCGATTATAAGAATGGACAACCGTTCAATATCGGCGTGCTTCCGCCGGGAATGCATACGGTCCGCGCATTCCCTTCGTTTTCCTGGCACGAGAGCATTAAATCGCCCGGTGCGTTTGCAACGCGGACGTTTTTTGTCGGGCAGGAAACGAAAGCTTCGACAGGAAATAATTTGAACGGCCCGATGCTGACGTATTCCCGGCCCAAAGGGTCCTACACCGGAACGGAGGATTCGAGCGTGTTGCTCGATTTCTATGTTTCGAACGCAACGCTCGACACGAACAGCTATAAAGTGAAAGTCTGGATCGACGGCGCGGCGATGCCCGACATCGTAAAATGGCAGCCGTATTATATCCGTGGACTTTCGAGCGGGAAGCATACGGTCCGGCTTCAACTGACGGCGCCCGACGGCTCGCCGGTACCCGGTACCTATAACAGCCCCGTGGAAGAGATTACGATCGGGTAAGGAAAAACTGGAACTGAACCGCCCGTTTTCGATTATGTAGGAACTGCGAAATTTTACTTCTCGCTCTAACAACGAAGATTCAAAGATGAAAAAAAACGTTAAGATTGTTTCGATGTTCGCGGCCGCGTTCATGATCGGCATTGCGAGCTATCTTACTATCACTGCTGCAACCACTCCGGGCACCGGCCCGACTTACAAACCACCGATCACCGGTACGAAATTGGACCAATACACATCGCATCCGAAACGCCGGCTTGTCATCGTGACGAAGCAGGGAACGATTAAACTGCAACTCTTCGAGAAAGTCGCGCCGAACCACGTTCAGAATATTATCGACCTGGCGAAATCGCATTTTTACGATTCGACCTATTTCCATCGAGTGATCCCGGGTTTCATGATCCAGGGCGGCGACCCGAATACGAAGGATAACGACTATTCGAACGACGGCATGGGCAACAACGGCTCGAACCGCCTGAAGGCCGAGTTCAACGACATTCACCACGCGCGCGGAATCCTTTCCATGGCCCGCACGAACGATCCGAACTCGGCGTCCTGCCAGTTCTTTATTTGTGTAGCCGATGCCGGATTCCTCGATCGGCAATACACCGTCTTTGGCCAGGTGACCGAGGGAATGGACGTGGTCGATAAGATCGTCAATCTTCCGGACGTGACCGGCCGCCCGCACGATATGAATTCAGGAAATAATCCCGGCCGCGCTGCCGAAGTGCTGAAAATGTACGTCGAGAACGACTAACCTCGCTCGATCGAGCGTTCAAAGGCCGCGACGGTTCGCGGCCTTTTTTATGGAAGGCGCTGGAACTTTATGGCACAGACCGGGACGAAACTTTCTACCACGCCGGCCGCCCCGCTGCTGGGCGTCCATGTTTCCGCGACCGGTGGGATCCTCATGGCGTTCGATCGCGCAGAAACGTTGGGAATCAACACGTTCCAGCTCTTTGTGAAGAACAATAAACAATGGTTCGCGCCGAAGGAGCTTTCCGCGGAAGAAATTGCGGGATTCCGCGCACGGAGGAAGGCGTGGAAGCAGGACGGCCCCCTCGTCGCGCACGCCTGTTACTTGCTGAACCTCGGTTCTTCGGACGCGAAGATTCAGGAGCAGTCCCGTGAAAGCTTCTTGAAAGAACTGCTCCGCGCCAATGCGGTCGGCATCGATTATTTCGTTTTTCATCCCGGTTCCCATGGCGGCCAGGGGATCGAGCAGGGGATCAGGAATATTGCGAGCGCGCTCAACGGGATCCACGCGCGGACCCCGGAAGTAAAAACAAAAACGGTGCTCGAGATTACCGCTGGGCAGGGATCGGCCGTGGGATATAGATTCGAGCATCTCGAAGCGATCCTTCAAAACGTGAGGGACGACCGCCGCATGGGCGTTTGCCTCGATACCTGCCATCTCTTTGCTGCAGGATACGACCTGCGGACCGAAGAAGCATGGGAGCGAACGTTCGCCGAGTTCGAAGCGAGGATTGGCTTTGACAAACTGGTCTGCATTCACACGAACGATTCGAAAACTCCGCTCGGAAGCCGCGTGGACCGGCACGAACACATCGGGAAAGGGACGATCGGCCTCGAGGGATTTCGCCGGCTCATGAATGATCCCCGATTTAAAAAAATCCCAAAGATCCTCGAGACCCCAAAGGACGAGAAGATGACGGAGGACTATGAAAACCTGAAGGTCCTAAAGGCCTTAGTCCGCAATGCGACATAATGATAGCGTCCGGGACACGTCCGAAATAATCCGTTCGGCATTATCTTCGATCTACGAATGTTTTTTAATCGATCGGAATGCTCACAGAATTCAGCCACGTCTTTGCGTTTATTATTCTCGCGATCCTTTTTGTCGCGGGCGGGCTCGTCACGAGCCGTTTGTTGCGTCCCAAAAATCCGAATAGGTTCAAGCTGGCCTCGTATGAATGCGGCGAGGACACGATCGGCGGGGCGTGGACGAAATTCAACATTCGCTATTATGTCGTCGCGCTCATTTTTATTTTGTTCGATGTCGAGATCTTGTTTTTATTTCCCTGGGCGCTCGTGTACAAACCGATGGGGTGGCTTGCGGTCGGGGAGATGTTTACCTTCCTCGTGATCCTGGGCGTCGGCTATGTTTACGTCTGGTCGAAAGGCGACCTCGAATGGGCGCGTCCGAAGCCGTTCGTCGCGCGGCTCCAGGACGTGGTCGCGCTCCGGAATCCAACGCGCCCACAGGGAATTGCATAATCGATGGGATTTTTAGACCATATGGAACTGCCGGTCCTTCCCACGGATAAAACCGGGGAAGGAAATGTGATCGTCACGAGCCTGGACACGCTCTTCAATTGGTCGCGCCTTTCGAGCCTGTGGCAAATGAGTTTCGGGCTGGCGTGCTGCGCGATCGAAATGATGTCCACGGCGGCCGCGCACTACGATATGATGCGCTTTGGCGTGATCCCCCGACCCAGTCCGCGGCAATCCGACGTGATCATTATTTCGGGGACCGTGACGCTCAAAATGGCATCGCGGGTCAAGATGCTCTACGAGCAAATGGCCGACCCCAAATACGTCATTTCGATGGGGAACTGTTCCAATTGTGGGGGACCCTATTGGGAGTATGGGTATCATGTGCTCCGGGGCGTCGATCGGGTGATCCCGGTCGACGTCTACATTCCGGGCTGTCCTCCGCGGCCGGAAGCACTGCTCGAAGGGCTGATGAAGTTGCAGGAAAAAGTTCGCGCACAGGGAAAAGACATCGAATTCACCGAGTAAGGAGCCACAGAGCATCGACTAATGGAGCAATTGGGCATCATCGAACGGCTTCAGTCGGCGTTTGGCGAAACGCTGGGGGTATGGCACGCGTCCAACTCCGAGTCTGCGTATGCGCGGCGGATGGGATCGTTTTTTCAGGTATCGGACCCGGCCCGTCTTTTGGAACTCGCATTTTTTCTTCGGGATGAACCTGCGCTCGCCTTCGACAGCTTGCTGCTCCTCTCTTCCGTCGACCATGGCGATGGTTCGCTTTCTGTCGTATATCATCTGGAGTCGACGGTGTACCGTCACCAGATCGTCCTGAAGATCACGCGTCCCATGGCGCAGGCGCGGGTCCCCTCGGTCACGAGTGTCTGGTCGCACGCCAACTGGCAGGAGCGCGAAGCGTGGGATATGATGGGCATTCGGTTCGAAGGACATCCGGACCATCGCCGGATCCTGCTGGAAGAGGACTACCCGGGCCATCCGCTCCGAAAATATTTCAAGGAACCCGATTTTTATCACGGAATGAAAGTTCCAAATTAGTCGATGCCGGAAATCTTAGAACGGAATATCCACAGCCATTCGCTCCTGCATGCGAGCGCGCCGGTCCATCTGCCCGACCGCGTGGAACCGAAGCGCCTGCATACCGAAGAAATGGTGCTCAATATCGGCCCGCAGCATCCCTCCACCCATGGCGTGCTGCGGCTCGAGGTCGTGCTCGATGGCGAAGTGGTCGTCGATGTGATCCCGCATATCGGGTATCTTCATCGCTGCTTCGAAAAGCACGCCGAAAATCTGACTTACCCGCAGGTCCTGCCGTATGTCGATCGGATGGACTACATTGCGGCGATGTCCGGAGAGCACGGCTACGTGACGGCTGTCGAGCGGCTCCTGTATATCGAGGTTCCGGAAAAAGTCGAGTACATTCGGGTGCTCTTTGCAGAACTCCAGCGGATTGCATCGCACCTGATCGCGATCGGAACGTTTGGGATGGATTCCGGCGCGTTCACCCCGTTCCTCTACTGTTTCCGCGACCGCGAAACGATCCTCGAGATGTTCGAGAAGACGTGCGGCGCGCGCTTCCTCTATAATTATATGTGGGTCGGCGGCCTTTCGCACGATCTTCACCCGGACGTCCTGCCGATGTGCCGTGACTTCCTGAAAAAATCGCGGGCCACGCACCAAGAGATCAACGATCTCCTGACCTTCAATCATATTTTCGTCGAGCGCACGGCAGGGATCGGCGTTTTGGACCGCGAGGTCGCGATCAATGGCGGTGCGTCGGGCCCGATGCTCCGTTCCTGCGGAGTCAAGTGGGACATCCGCAAGGACGATCCCTATTCGATCTACGATCGCTTCGAGTGGGAGGTCGCGATCGGTTCTTCGGACCGTGGAGAACCGGGAGATTCCTTCAATCGCCATTGGGTCCGGATGCAGGAGTGGGAACAGTCCCTGAATATTATCGAGCAGATCCTGGAACAATTCCCACGGCAGGACGCGACGGATGTGCAGTCGGCCATTCCCAAACGGCTGAAGCCGCCGGAAGGCGAGATCTACTCCCGGACCGAAACGCCGCGCGGGGAATTGGGATATTATATCGTCTCGAACGGCGATGTCAAGCCGTGGCGGGTGAAGGTACGCTCGCCGGCATTTTCCAACCTGAGCCTGCTCCCGCTCCTTTCGCGGGGCTACCTCGTCGCCGATCTCATCGTCATCTTAGGTTCCATCGATATTGTGCTGGGGGAGGTGGACCGATGACCGCGATCTATCAGGCCCTTTACGAATTTATCTCGCGTTTTTTTTCGCCGAGCATCATTACGCTGGTCGTGACGACCCTCGTGTACGCAGCCATTCCGCTTGTGTTTATCCTTGTTTACGGCCTCGTCGCGATCTTAGGGGAGATGAAAATTTCGGCGTGGCTGCAGGACCGGCTCGGCCCGATGCGGACGGGGCCGAAAGGCATACTGCAACCGATCGCCGATATCCTGAAACTTCTTCAAAAAGAAGATACGACACCGCGCGCTGCCGATCGACCGCTCTATCGCCTGGCGCCCTGGGTCGCGTTCATCGGCAGCTATGCCGCGTTCGCGGCGCTACCGTTTTCGGTGGCCTATATCGGGGCGCGGCTCAATACGGGAATTTTCTATATCCTCAGCATGGGTTCCCTCGTCGTCGTTTCGATCCTGCTGGCCGGGTGGGGGTCGGACAATAAATATTCGATGATCGGTGCCATGCGTTCGGTCGCGCAGATCATTTCATATGAAATTCCGGTCGCGTTGGCCGTGATCACGGTCGTCGTCATTGCCGGTTCGATGGACCTCCAGACGATCACCGATCTTCAGGCGGGGGGAATCAATAATTGGTTCCTGCTCGGCGGTCCCAAACATCTCGAGGGGTTCGGCGGCAGTACGAATTTCGTTCTGGTCCCGGTCATGCTCGTGGCGTTCGCGATCTATTTCATCGGCTCGCTTGCCGAAACGAACCGGGTTCCCTTCGATGTGCCCGAAGCCGAGTCCGAACTCGTCGCCGGGTACCATACGGAATACAGCGGCATGAAATTCGCGCTTTTTTTTCTGAGCGAGTATGCCAGCATGTTCGCCGTCGGCTCGGTGGCGTCGATCTTATTTTTAGGCGGCTGGCAATCGCCCCTGGGAGACACGATGAACGGTCCCGCGATGGGATTTCTCTGGTTTATTCTTAAAGGGCTCTCGTTCGTCTTCGCTCAAATCTGGATCCGGTGGACCCTGCCGAGATTTCGCGTCGACCAGGTGATGCGTATTTGCTGGAAAGTCCTTATCCCATTCGGGCTCACGGCCGTTGCCGCAGCGAGCGTTATTGCGGTCGCGATTCAATGATGCTCGATTCCGATCTTCCCGAAGAGCACGAGTTTTTTCGCCGCGCGAATGCGGACCGCGCGCTCGATCGTTTTCGCATCCGGCAATTGGTCTATACGCTGCTCTTTTGTATCGGAACGATTGTTGCAGCGATCGGCTGGTATGCCGCGTGGAGGGACCTGGTATCGCCCGCGTTTGGCGTCTGGCTGCCGCTCGCGGGCCATGTCCTGCAGGTCATCGGTGCGTTTGGCAACCTGCTCACGCCCGATGATATCGAAGAGGGAGATGATATCGAAGAGGAATAACGATAGCGCGCCGGCGTTTTTCCTTAAGATGGATTACTCGTCTTGTTTCGCGTGTTAGAGAAACTTCATGGGATACTTCAGCGATATTACGCGAGGGCTTTCGACAGCAGTGAAGGGACTGACGGTCGTCATCCGTCATCTCGGTCGTCGAAAAGTTACCCGGCAGTATCCGGAGCCAAAGAACGAATATATCCTTCCGGAACGCGCGCGGAACCGGCTCTATGTCAATATGGACGATTGCATCGGGTGCGATAAATGCGCGCGTGCCTGTCCCGTGGATTGTATTGAAATCGAAACGGTAAAATCGATTCCCGAAGAGGATCTCGGAGTGACGACGCGCTTTGCGAAAAAGAAATCGCTGTGGGTCACGAAGTTCGATATCGATATGGCGAAGTGCTGCTATTGTTCGCTCTGCGTCTGGCCGTGCCCGACCGAGTGTATTGTTATGACCGAAGTGTTTGAATTTTCGGAACCGAAACGGGAGAACCTGATCTACCACTACGCAACGATGGACGCAGCCGAGGCCGAACTCCACCGACAAAACCGGGCGAACTACGAGGCGCAGGCCAATGTCCAGCGTGCCAAACAAGCGGCGGACCGCGCCGCGAACGCGCCGGCAGGGCCACCTTCCTCAACGCCGCCCTCTTCGCCGCCGCCTTCCGCCGCGTCGCCGTGGGCGAACAAAGGACCGAAACACTAAGCTATAGACCGTGCCTCTTTTCGACATCTTCTTTTATCTCTTTGCCGCCGCGATCGTGGCCTCGGCAGCGGTCGTCTGTTTTTCGCGCAATATTGTGCATGCGGCGTTTTCTCTGCTCTTTACATTTTTCGGGATCGCGGGAATTTATGTTCTGCTTGCGGCCGATTTCCTGGCGATCAGCCAGGTCCTGATCTATGTCGGGGGCATTCTCGTGCTGATCGTGTTTGGCGTGATGCTGACGAACCGCGTGACGAATATCGACCTTCGCTCGGCGCTCAAGTCCCGCATTCCGGCGCTCGTCATTTGTCTGGCGCTGCTGTGCCTGCTTGGCTCGTTTCTCGTGGAGGGACATTGGATGAAGTTCGACCAAATGCCGTGGAGTCGCAGTCCCTGGAATAAGGACGCGATCGAACAAGCGACGCATGCCGTGCAGGGAACTCCGCGTGAAATCCTCGATCACCAGGGCAGCCAGGGGACGGCCATGGCACTCGGAACGCTGCTGCTCACCGATTACCTGTTGCCGTTCGAACTGGTTTCGGTCGTATTGCTCGTCGCACTGATCGGCGCGGCGATGATCGCACGAAAAGAAACATTCCTGCTCGCGAAACACAACCGTCCGGAGGGTTCCCGATGAATTACATTCCCGTTGGCCTGACCCATTTCCTGGTCCTGAGTGCCGTACTCCTCGTACTTGGAATTTTTACGATGCTGACGCGGCGTAATGCCATTGCCGTGCTGATGGGTATCGAACTGATCTTGAATGCTGCGAACATTAACTTCGTCGCGTTCACGCGCTACGGAGCGATCAATCTCGGAGGGCAGGCGATCGCCCTGTTTGTGATCGTCATGGCGGCATGCGAAGCGGCGGTCGCGCTCGCGATCGTCCTGAACCTCTTTAAGCGGCAAGGTTCCATCAATGTTCGGCAGGCCGATCAATTGCGGGATTAACGGAATCCTTTTCACCTCATAACGCGATAGCACTTCCGCCCGACCCGTGGACCAACTCATACTTCTTTCGCTCGTTGCGCTCGGACTACCGCTCCTGGTATTCCTGCTCGTGATTTTCAATCAGCGGGCGCTGGCGGACCGGGCGCACCTGATCGCGTTGCCGGCGATGGCGTTCAGCTCGGCGCTCGCGTGCTATGTCGCGTGGATCAAAGTTCGAACGCCAGGCTTGCTTGCCATCGAGTGGAGTGCGGACTGGATCCGCTTTGGGAACGTTCCGGGCCTGGGGCCGCTCGTGATTCGGCATAGTATCCTGCTCGATAACATGACGGCGATCCTGCTCGTCGTCGTGACCGGCGTGAGCCTCCTCGTGCATGTCTTTTCGATCGGGTATATGCGTAAGGACACTCGCTACGCCCGTTATTTCGCCTTTCTCGGACTCTTCACGTTTGCTATGCTGGGGGTGGTCCTCGCGGGTAACCTTTTCCAGCTCTATATGTTCTGGGAACTCGTCGGTTTTTCGAGCTACTCCCTGATCGCCCACTGGTACGAGCGCCATGGACCGCAGTACGCATCGAAAAAAGCGTTCATCGTCAACCGGATCGGGGACGCGTTCTTTTTTATCGGGATCTTACTTCTTTTCAGTGAATTTCGGACCTTTGAATTTCGGGAAATATTTGGATATATCGAGCAGGGGCTTCCGCTCTCGTTCAGCATGTTAGGCCTTGCGCCGGAAACCACGCTCACGATCGCCGGACTCCTGATCTTCTGCGGGGCGGTCGCAAAAAGCGCGCAGTTCCCCTTGCACGTCTGGCTGCCGGACGCGATGGAAGGTCCGACGCCCGTCTCCGCACTGATCCATGCGGCGACGATGGTCGCCGCCGGTGTCTATCTCATGGCGCGCCTGTTCCCGATCCTGACCGGCAATGCCATGCTGATCGTTGCGCTCACCGGTGCGTTCACGAGCGTCCTCGCGGCGACGATCGCGATTACGCAACGCGACATCAAACGCGTCCTGGCCTATTCGACGGTCTCGCAGTTGGGACTGATGATCATGTCGATCGGCTCCGGAGCGGTGGCCGCGGGATTTTTTCATTTGGTAACGCATGCGGTCTTTAAAGCCTGCCTCTTTCTGGGAGCCGGTTCCGTGATCCATGCGATGCACCGCGCGCTCCACGATCTTCACGATCACGAGACCGATGCCCAGGACATTCACAACATGGGCGGACTGTTTCGGCGAATGCCCGTCACGGGATGGACGTACCTCGTCGCGACGCTTGCGATCACGGGCCTTCCGCTGACCGCCGGATTTTTATCGAAAGATGAAATTCTGGCCGGGAGCATGGCCTATGGAGGTCTTCAGCAGGGCATAGCGCTCGCGATCCCGTGGATCGGTCTTGCGGTCACGTTGCTCACGGCGCTCTATATGTGGCGGCAGGTCTTTCTCGTGTTTTTTGGGAACCCTGCAAGACCGGCGGTCCAGGAAAAGATCCGAGAGTCTCCGTATGTCATGACGGTCCCGCTCGTTGCGCTCGCTGTTTTTTGCGTCTGGTTCTGGTTCGGGCGAAATCCGTTGAGTGCGGAGCACGGATGGTTTCTTTCGAAATGGGTGAAAACGCCGGCCTCGGTCGTTCCGCCGCAGACCGCACCGCCGTTCCGGCCGGCGGGGTATGTTCCACCGCCCCAGGAATTTGCTTCCCAGCCGTTCGGCGCTGCGATCACCCCTCCGCAGGAGGGCGCGCATGTATGGGAACTTCCACCCATGCCCCACCAGGTCGCGCTCGAACGCGCACGCGTGGCCAATACCGGAATGGCAGAAGGGGCAGCCCTGGGTTCGGCGCTCGCGGGATTTCTCTTCGCATTCGTCCTTTTTGTGTGGCGGCCTTCGTGGTCTGCGTCCCTCAGGCGCGCATTCCGCCCCTTCTATAACGCCAGCCAGCGCGGTTGGTATCTGGACGCGATCTACGATTTTATCGTCGTCGACACCGTTATGCTCACCGCGCGGGTGACCGCCTGGTTCGACCGCCGCATTTTGGATGGATTCGTGAATTTAGCCGCACGCGCGACTGTTCTCCTCGCGCACATTACCGGATGGTTCGATAAGTATGTGATCGACGGCATCGTTACGCTCACGGGAGCGACGGTGCAATTCCTCGGCCTCATGGCGCGCTCGGTTCAGACCGGCCGCGTACAAACGTACCTTGCATGGGTCGTTGCCGCGGTCGTCGTTGCGCTGGTCGTCCTTCGGTTTGCACTGTTCCACTCGTAACGTTTACTATGATGACTTTAAGAAACGCCCTGCTTCTTCTTCTCTTCGCTTCGGTTTCGGTTCCCGCCCTTGCGAGCGATCGTAATCGCGCCACGCACCCCGGCGCACCGGAGCACATCACGCCCTGCGCACCCGGAGTCGTGTATATCCAGTGGAAGGCCGGCAGCTCGGTAATTTCAAAGATCGGCACAAAGGGTGAACTCCTACAATCCGCCGATGCGGGCGCATTCGAACGTGTCGCGCGCACGCTCGGCGTGCTGGAGATCGTTCCCTTCGATGCCCATGCCCACGATTCGATCGCGCGCGCACTCGGCATCGACCGTCTCTACTGCCTCTATTATAAAAATCTTTCGATCGACCCGCACCGCGCGGTCGCGATGCTCGTCGCGACGGGTGAAGTCGAAGCCGGTTCCGTCCGCTATTTATTCCCGGTCTCGAACCAGCCCAACGATCCGCTGCTGACCTCGCAATATGCGCTCACGAAAATGAACGTTCTGAACGCGTGGAATACGACGACCGGCGATACGTCCATCGTCATTGCCGACGTCGATTGCGCGATCAATATCGATCATGAAGACCTTAAAAATGCAGTGAAGATCAACTGGGGCGAGGTCGGATTGGATAAGAACGGCCACGATAAACGGACGAACGGCATCGATGACGATAGCGATGGCTATGTCGATAACTGGGAGGGGTGGGACGTGGTCGGCGACGTGAATGCCTCCGGCGGCGATGCCTTCCAGCCCAATAACGATCCCCGCCCGCGCGAATCGGGTGCGAGCCACGGCACGCATACGGCCGGCTGTATTGCGGCGACTGGGAACAATAATCTCGGCATCGCCGGGGTCGCGTATGGGTGCAGAATACTTCCCATCAAGTCGGCCGGCGCGGATTACGACAATGTCGCCGCCGGTTTCGAAGGGATCCATTATGCTTCGACGCACGGGGCGCGGATTATCAATTGCTCCTGGGGCGGCCCGATTACCGGCTTCGATACTTCGGTCGCCAATCTTATTTTGGACGAAGCCCACGCGCGCGGTGCGCTCGTCGTCGCCGCGGCGGGCAACGGTATTCCGGGGGTCACAGTGACCGGGGTCAACAACGATCAAAATCCGCAATACCCCGCCAATGGACCCTATGTGCTCAGCGTCGGCGCGACGGACGGAAACGATCAGGCGACGTTTTTCTCGAATTTCGGTCACTCGGTCGGAGTATGGGCTCCGGGAGCATCGATCGAAAGTTGCGACTATCCGGGCAACAGCGCCTATAGCGCGGAAGACGGCACAAGCTTCGCCGCACCCAATGCGTGCGGAGTGGCGGCCCTCCTTTGGTCCATGCATACGGACTGGCTCCCAGAGTACATTTCACGGCAGCTTATTGCCACGTGCGATAACGTCATCAATACAACCGATCGGCCGGATTACTGGGGCCGGCTTAATGCCGCAAAAGCGTTGTCGACGCCGCTCGTGCCGGGGCTCGTCGTAAGCTCGTATTCGCTCGACGGTGTCGTTTCCGATTCGCTCAAGGCGAACCATACCTACGATCTGAAAGTGACGTTCAAGAACGTCATGGGCGCGGGCACGAAGCTTTCGGCAGTTGCAACATCGGAACTCGGCGCTAAACTGGTGACCGTTTCCGGCTCGCTCGGTTCGATGGCCGAGTCCGCGACGGCCACCGGCGATTTCCAGATCACACGCAACGGCGTCTTCAGCAGCGGCGATTACCCGGTGCGTTTTGCGGTGACCGATGGCGCACTCTATAGCGATACGCTGACACTCTACATTCCGCTCTCGGTCGTTCCGGGTTTTGTCCTCGAGCGCGGGGGCGTTTATGGTTCCAGCGTGACTCGGGTCTCGAACACGGCGGCGTGGGCGGCGTTCGGTCAGGCGTCCTCGAACGGACAAATTTACAATGCCGAGTTCGCCAACGAGCAGGGCAGTGTCTGGAGCGATACCTCGACGCTTAGCGATGGAACGAACCCGCCGTATTGCGTTACGGCGCTCGATTCGCTCACCGCGTTTTTTGGCAGTGGCCCTCCCGGTGGAACGGCGGCGGTGCTCTCCACGACGGATGGCGGGAAGAACTTTAATACGGTCGACGTCTCGTCCTTTGCGGCCTTTGTGAACACGGTCCACTTTTTCGATCCCCTGAATGGAATTTTAATTGGGGACCCCAAATCGGGCCGGTGGGGTATTGGGATCACCAACGATGGAGGCCAAACGTGGAACCCGCTCTCGAAGCCGAGCATCGCGACCGGCAGCGTGGCCAGCTGGAACAATGCGACGGCCTGGGTCGGAAAAAATGGATGGTACGGAACGAACAGTCACCAGATCCGGCGCACGACCGATGGCGGCTTGACGTGGAAGACCGTCGTAACGGGTTACCAGCATTCGCTTTCGGTCGCCTTCGATGACGACGCGAAGCACGGCATGGCGTGCTTCCGGCCGACCGGAACGAGCGGCAGTGTGACGGGAACGAATGGGATCATGATCTCGAACGACAGTGGTGTAACGTGGGATACGCTCCAGACGCTTCCGGTGACGGGCGTTGCGCCCGGTTCGGTCCATTTCGTGCCGCACTCGGATATGGCGATCGTCACGACGAATATGGGGGTCTATCGTACCACGGATTTCGGTGGCACGTGGTCGCCGATCGGAATTCCGGTCAGTTATATTTCCGATGGCGCCGATATCAGCGTTTCTCGCGGGCACGGAGAGTTTGTCGTGAGCATCAATTCGGCCAGTAACGGGGTCGCAACCTACCAGGAAGCCATGGCGGACGATACGACCGCATCCGTCGCGCCATCTGAAATCTCAGCGTTTTCGTTGGAGATCAGCCCGAATCCGGTTCGGTCCCGAGCCCAAGTTTCGTTTTCGATTTCGTCGGCCGATCGTGTGCGGATCGAACTGTTCGATGCCATCGGACGCAGCATGCAGGTACTGGCCGATGGCTGGATGCCTTCGGGCTTTCACAGCCTGCCCGTCGATGCGAGCATGCTTGCCTCCGGCACGTATTATGTGAGCTTCACGAGCGCTTCCGGAGCGCACCGGGTGCAAGCGTTGACGGTCTATTGACGGACCGATGTTTTTTATCGACCGACGTTCTTCGACGATTTTCACTGCCGCCTTTTTTAGATGATCGCTGAGTTTCGGGTTCTAACCTTCATTACGTTTTTCCCGCTGGTCGGAATGCTGGCGACGGCATTCGTGCCGCGGCAGCAGGTCCGTTGGATTCGCGCGATCACGGTCGGGGTCACGCTCGTGCAGCTCGCACTCGCGATCTATATCTGGGCGAATTTCAACGGTTCGCTCGCGGGCATCAACGACCCGAAAAGTTTCCAGTTCGTCGAGCGGCTGCCATGGATCCGCCTTTCGGGGCTGGGAGTCTTTGGGAATCTTACCATCGACTACTTCATGGGCCTCGACGGCCTTTCGGTCACGATGGTCCTGCTCACGGCGATCATTGCGGCGGTGGGGGCGATCGCGAGCTTTTCGATCCAGCGGAACATCAAGGGGTATTTCCTCATGTACCTCCTGCTCGATATCGGGATCATGGGGACGTTCTGTGCGCTCGATTTTTTCCTGTTCTATATTTTCTGGGAGCTGATGCTCCTGCCGATGTACTTCCTGATCGGCATCTGGGGCGGCGCGCGGCGCGAATATGCCGCCATGAAGTTCTTTTTGTATACCCTCCTCGGGTCCATCTTCATGCTGCTGGTCATGATCGGGCTCTATTTTTCGAACGAGGTCATGTTGCTCATTCCGGGAACGCATGAGGTCCTTCGAAATCCGATGACGCACCGCCCGGAGCTCTATCACACGTTTAGTATGCTGCGGATGATGGATCCGCGCGCGTTCGTTGCGGGAAGTATTTTTTCCGGCGCGGGCACGGCCTGGCGCTATGCCGGTTTCTTCGGGCTCTTCTTCGCGTTTGCGGTAAAAATTCCCATGGTACCGTTCCATACGTGGCTGCCGGACGCGCACGTCGAAGCGCCGACGGCGATTTCCGTTATTCTCGCCGGCGTATTGCTTAAAATGGGCGCGTATGGGATCCTGCGGCTTTCGCTTGGGATCTTTCCCGAGATCGCGGTCGCGCTCTCGTGGTATATGGCGATGTTTGGTTTTATCAATATTGTCTATGGCGCGCTGTGCGCCATGGCACAAAGCGACTTCAAGCGGCTCATTGCTTACAGTTCCATCAGCCACATGGGCTATGTCCTGCTCGGGATCGCGTCGCTTAACGCGCAGGGGATGCTCGGCGCGGTGTTCCAGATGTTCAATCACGGGATCGTTACGGCGATGCTCTTTTTGCTGGTCGGGGTGCTCTACGACCGGACCCAAACGCGCGGTGTCCTCGAATTTGGCGGACTCGCGAACCAAATGCCCCGGTATTTCGCCCTCGTCGTGATCGCGTTTTTTGCCGCGCTCGGGCTCCCGGCATTTTCGATGTTCTTGTCCGAGGCGTTCGTCTTCTTAGGTTCGTTCCAAACGTGGCAGACGTGGACGATCGCTTCGGCCGTGGGCATGATCCTGACGGCCGCATATTTCCTCCTCACGCTCCAGCGCATGTTCTTCGGAACGGTTCCGGAACGGTGGAACCAGCTCACGGACGTGACGCCGCGAGAACTTGTTTCGCTCGTGCCGCTCGCCGCGATCGTGATCGCCGTCGGAATTTATCCCGGCCCGATCGTCGACCTGATGACGACGAGCGTGAACGCGCTGGTCTCGATCGTGCATACGAATGCGCCGCTCACGAAAGCGGCCCTGTTGCCGTAAGATGCCGTCCCCGGTCCACTCGCTTTCGGAGATCGCCCGGGCCGCCCAGGGCTATGCAGCCTTCAGTGTGAATGGGTTCATACCCGAACTCGTCCTCGTGGCCGGATTTCTCCTGGCCGTCCTGCTCGATGCGGTCACGCGGCGGACAAGTCGCAAAACGTTCTGCGTTTTTTTCGGGATCGCGGTCCTCGCGCTCGCCGGAATTTTTTCCTGGACCGAATGGCGCCCATTCACGCCGGACTGGCAGGGAGGATACTTTATCTTTCCCTATTCGCAAACGCTCTTCGCGCCGATCGCGCATAACCGCGTGCTCGACCGTGGCTATGCGATGGCGGTCGTCGATAATTTCAGCGTGTTCTTTAAACTGCTCGCGTCGCTGGCGGGAATATTTGTCCTCCTCATGTCGCTCGTCTCCAAGGAGCTCCGCGAACGTTCGTGGCGGCTGGGGGAGTATACCTCGCTCGTGCTCGGCATGACGGTCGGGCTTTATCTCATGCCGGCGTCACTCGATCTCGTGACGATCTATCTTTCGATCGAGCTCGTTTCGATCGCGGGATATATTCTTGCCGGCTTTTCGCGCGAAACCGATTATGGCGCCGAAGCGTCGCTGAAGTATATCCTGTTCGGCGCGCTCGCTTCGGGACTGATGCTCTATGGTTTTTCGCTCTTTTACGGCCTGACCGGGACCACGAACCTGATCGCCATTCGCCAGATCCTCGCGCTCAATCCCGCCACGCACACGGGAATGAATATGTACTTGTTATGGACGGCGACGATCCTCGCGCTGGTCGGGATGGCGTATAAGATCAGCGCCGTCCCGTTCCATTTCTGGACGCCCGACGTATATCACGGTGCGCCGCTGCCCGTGACGGCATTTCTTTCTGTGGCCTCGAAGGCCGCGGGGTTTGGCGTCCTCATTCGGTTCCTGCTCTTTGCCTTTCCTACTTCGCGCGAAGGTGCGCCGCTGCTGGACTGGCAGACTGCGCTTGCCGTGCTCGCGGTGCTCACGATGACGTTCGGGAACCTGGCGGCACTGCTCCAGTCGAACGTGCGGCGGATGCTCGCCTATAGTACGATCGCGCATGCCGGATACATGCTTGCGGCGCTGGCGGCCGGACCGGTCGCATTTTCGCGCAGTTCGAATTTTGGCGGTGTCGTCGCGATCCTGATCTATCTTGTCACGTATCTTTTCACCCAGTTGGGAGCGTTTTATGCGGTGATGCTGATCGAGAACAAGATCGGTTCGGAGGAGATCGACGATTACCGCGGGCTTGCGGGCCGGTCGCCTCTGGCCGCTTCCGCGCTGGTGCTCTTCCTGATCTCGCTCACGGGGATCCCACTGACCGCGGGCTTTATCGGAAAGTTTTATGTGCTCACGGCCGTCCTCACGCCCGACGCCATCACGCACACCTATCCGTGGATGTGGCTTGGCGTGGCGGTCATTCTAAACTCGGTGCTTTCACTCTATTATTATCTTCGCGTCGCGGCGGCGATGTTCCTTAAACGGCCGCTCCGCGAAATGGCGCTCGCAGCCGATGCCGGAAGCGGAATACCCGAAACGTTTCTGCGCGAAGAGGGCGGCCGTACGCGGATCCGGTATTCTATCCCGGCAATCGTTTTGCTGTTCGGACTTGCCGTCCCCACGGTCGCGCTCGGCGTGTACTTTAAACCGCTTGTCGACTTTGCGAGCGGCGTTATTCGCTTTTTTAATTTTTGACGATTTTTTTTCTCCTCGATTTTTTCCGCGCCCTTGACGATTTTTCGAAAACTGCTGTTCTACGACCACTATGGCATTATCGATTCCGTTCGAGATCTCGGTGCAGGAACTTAAAGAGTGGAGGGATTCCGGAAAGGCGTTCCGGCTCGTCGATGTCCGCGAGCCCGACGAATTTGCATTCGCGAATTTAGGAGGGACCCTGATTCCGCTCAATACCCTTGCTACGCATTTACAGGACTTCGGCCCGGACGAGGACATTGTCGTCCACTGCCGTTCCGGTGGGCGGAGTGCGATGGCCGTCGAATTCCTGCGACGCAATGGCCTTCCGCGTGCGCGCAATCTTCGCGGTGGGATCCTGGCCTGGAGCAAAGAGATCGATCCCGCCGTACCGCAGTATTAATTTCTCATGGAATGGCCCACCGCTTCCGGGCGGTTTCTATAGTAGAACGTACGATATGAATATCAGGGAATTAGCACAGAAGACCGGAGCGCTCCGGCTCGAGATGGCGCTCGGCGACGAGGAAATTACGTGCGCGACCGCCATCGAGGACGGCATCCCCGGTGCCGTGACCTTCATTGGGAACCCGCTGTACGAGCGGTTTCTTTCGACGACGAAAGCCTCCGCGGTGATCGTGAGCGAGTACTTGAAGGTTCCCTATGAGCTGGGACACGGGCCCGCGATCCTGCGAGCCGCGAACCCCTACGACGGCTTTGCGCGCGCGCTCGCTCTCTTCAGCCCGGCACCGTCGCGGCCGTCCCTCGGGATTCACTCCAGCGCGGTGGTCGATCCTTCGGCACGGGTCGATGCGACGGCCCATATCGGCGCACACGTCTATATCGGGGCCGGCGTCATGGTCGGCGCCAATACCGTTATTCGCCATGGCGCGTATATCGGCCCGGATACGACGATTGGGAACGATTGCGACGTGCACCCGAATGCCGTGATCTACGACCGCATGAAGATCGGGAACCGCGTCGTGGTCGGGGCCGGCAGCGTGATCGGGTTCGACGGGTTCGGGTACGTTCCCATGGGCGACGGCACCTACCGGAAAATTCCGCAGATCGGCATTGTCGTCTTAGAAGACGATGTCGAGATCGGCGCGAACACGACGATCGACCGCGCGACCGTTGCTGAAACGCGCATCCGGCGCGGCGTCAAGCTCGATAATCTGATCCAGATCGCGCACAACGTGGAGCTCGGCGAGAACACCGTGATGGCCGCACAGGTCGGCATTGCCGGTTCGACCAAGCTCGGACGCCAAAATATTGTCGGGGGCCAGGCCGGATTTACCGGACATTTGCAGACGACCGACCAGGTCATCGTCGGCGCGCAGTCCGGGGTGTCGAAATCGGTCACGAAGCCGGGACTCTATATGGGTTCCCCCGCCCGCAACGGCCGCGACATGCTCAAGCTCGAAGGCGCGATGCGCTCACTCCCGGAACTCATCGAGCGCGTAAAAAAGCTCGAAGAGCAACTCGCGGCGATGAGCGCGGTCAATCATAACGAGTAATACCCCCTCCTGGGAAGAGGACAGGTGGAGGGATTTATTCCTTCACCAATTTCACCATCCGTGCTGAACTGCCAAGTGTCGCGCAACTATTGTAGTGCCCGACTACTATGCGTTAGTTATTATTGTCTTGTTAAACTCCATGTGCCCGATTCACTTTCGGGCCGATTGAAGATGTCTAAGGCAGTTTCAGAAAATGTTCCGCTGGCTAAAGAACTCCCGATGTTTCCGACAAACTTCAGACCTCCACCAAACAAATGACCTGTACCGGGATCTGTGAAAGTTGCTTCTCCATTCGAGGATACACTTCCTATGGCTCCGTACGAACTGTATACCACAGTGTCGATTACCCAAATCCTATAGCCAGAGCTATCGGAAAACATTGAACCCTGGTCGGATACCATGCCTTGATAACTTCCAGCATAGGTAGCGGTGCTGCTAGTGACCGGCGGTGATGAGGAGTGTGAACAGCCGAAGATAGCAAATGCCAAGAAAATGATCGCAACATTTGCTGTGAATCGGCGAAAAAAAATCGAAGCGAAGTATACGAGTGTTTGTATCATTTGGTCGAAGTTAAAATAAGGAATGATTTCCCCAGTGAATTGAGTGAGTCATCAAAAACATAACGCCAAGCCCAAGGCGGCATATAACCCGCTCCAGTTAGCGGTTAAGGTTGCCCCAATTCATTGCCGAGCGCACGTCCAGGTTCCAGCAAGGGTACACCCTCCCCCATTTCCAGTAATAGGACCGCTCGCCGTTGCTGAATTACCAGTAAGAGCGAATTTTCCGTTTAATGTGATAGTAGTAGTGTAGCTTCCCTGGTATGAAACCGTGAGACTAAAGTTTCCTTTCGTGTCGATAGGTGAAGAAGTGACTGTAGTTGGTTCACCACCCTCGGCTAGCGATATTATCGAGTTGCCATTTACGACCATACCAAAAGTATCACTGAACGGACCACCGAGCGGGCAAGTCCAGTTTCCAGTCTGGGAGCCAGAGTATGTCCCATCGAATTGGTTGCTACCGTTGCCACCACCACCGGTATTGCCGCCGCCACACAGGGCGAGGAGCAACGTTGGACTCGGGAGTTGTCCGTTGTTGTTCGTTTGATATTGCCACAAAGTTTGGGCGATGACTTGAAGATTGAGCGTGCTTCCACTTGCTAAGAAAGTTTGGCCGACGAGATTCGCAATAGCGGGGGTCGAGAAGGAGTTCCCGTTGCCTGGACATGGTGCATTCGGGATAGAGAGGTTGCATCCGGGTGCGCTAAGGGTATTCGGAGTACCAACAGCAGCAAACCCCAAATTGCACCCGGACCCATTGTTACTAGAACCCACGAAGTATAGGCTCTTCCAAATTGGAGAGTTAGGGTAGATGTCGTGGAGGTTATTAAAAGAACTAGTTTCATCTAAGTTCATATCAGAACCGGACACGAAGATTACAACATTATTCAGAGCTTGGGGATCTCGTTTTACTACACCGCTGAGGACGGCGGAAACAAAGTGGTCATACCAATGATAATCGTTTGCTAAGTTATCTGGATCCGAGCCCATGGAAAAGTTGATAATGAGTGGTGGTCCATTTTTTCGTGCTGCAATCAAAGACAATAGTTCATGTATCATTGACCACCCTGTTGCACTAGCATGAATGCTATGTGCAGTTATCGGTATGGTAACATCATTGATTCTGACGTCCACTCCATTTTGCCCTGCGATGCTCCCTACACCATCTTCATGCCAGACATTAGAGTCTGTAGGATACTTAGAGCAACCTATATTCGCAGAAACATCGATTGTTTGAACGAGCGCGTTTGCGTCGTTCGTAACTGCGAGGATTATGTTATTGTGATTTCCATAATTACTTCTACCGATTCCGACCTCATTCGGAAAGGCATCCAATACTAAGTTGCTGCTATACATTGACGAAAGGAATGCCGATGTCCGGGTCGAGTCGATTCCGGCGAGGTAAAAGCCTACTGCGGGAGCCTGTGCGAGAACGTCTCCACCCTCTAAAATAATAACTTTGGCAACAGAATCGGAATTCGCGTCAAAATTCGACAGGATAGTAATTTGACCTGGTATTGCAATCTCTGTTGAAGTTGCACCATCCTTTCGGGTATAAGTTATGTTCGAGGCTACGGGATTGGATGTAGTCGAGTCGAAATAGCTATCGAGCAATCCAGAGGCTGGCTGGGTCGGCTGACTCGAGTGCGAACACCCGAAGATCGAGAAAGTGAAGGTAATAATCAGCGCGCTTCCAGCGAACCAGCGAAAGAGAATCGATGCGAAGACTGCAAGTTTTGTTTTCATCTCCGTAAAAAGTTAAAATAAGTTATCAGGGAAAGAATACGCAGATGTTGTATGCGTATTATCGGGACGTTTGGGTGGGCCGGGTCCGGAGTGGCTTATCACCTCGCGAGGCGGTTCATACGAACGTTAGACACAAATATACGACTTTGGAGATCAAAACTGTTGACATCCAATTTTTGAAAAAGATTTCGTTCCATCAGATTTTAATTCCTTTTTGGAAGTGATGTTATGGGCATCGTTTTATTGTCTATCGTTGTTTTTTAAATTTTCCCACGAAATTCGAAATTCGTGCAAACTCTTCCTTTTAATAAGAAAAAATTCGCAAATTAAATAATCGAATTTGGAAGGACTCGAACTTACATATTACCTCGCGCTCCATTGTACGAGCGGCATTGGCTCGCGGCGGCTGCTCGCGCTGGTGGAGTATTTCCAAAGCGCGGAACGGGCGTTCCAAGCGCCGGAATGGGAGTTAAAGAAGGTTCCTGGAGTTGGCGATCTGGTCGCCGGGCAGTTCGCCCGCGAGCGCGAGGCGGCGCTGGAGGAAGCACGCGCACAGCTCGAACGGATGCCGGAGGACACCGCGATCGTGACCTATTTCGACGCGGCATATCCGGAACTATTAAAAACGATCTCTGCGCCGCCGCCGCTCCTTTTTGTGCGCGGCAATGTGGAACTGCTCAGCGAGGAACGGATGCTGGCGATCGTCGGCTCTCGCAAAACGAGCGATTACGGCCGCCGCGCGGCGAAAGAATTTGCGGAAGGATTTGCGCGGGAGCGGGTTGCCGTCGTAAGCGGTTTTGCAAAGGGGATCGATACGATCGCGCACCAATCGGCATTCGAATCGGGTGGAAAAACGATCGCGGTGCTCGGTTCCGGCGTCGATGTGATCTATCCCTATACCAATAAAGCGTTCTCCGAAGAACTGATCGCGAGCGGACGCGGAGCGATCGTATCGGAACTTTCGCTTGGAACGAAACCGGACGCGCGGCATTTCCCCTGGCGCAACCGGATCGTGAGCGGGCTTGCGCGCGCCACGCTCATCGTCGAAAGCGAAGCCGAGGGCGGCTCGATGATCACGGCGGCGCTCGCGCTCGAAGCGGGCCGCGAGGTCTTTGCCGTGCCGGGAGATGTGTATCGGCCGTCGAGTGGCGGCCCGAACCAACTCATTCGCGATAAGAGCGCACGGCCGGCGTCGGCTCCGGAACAGGTGCTTGCGGATGTAGGCTGGATCGGCCGGCGAGCCGAAGCGCGTCCGCGGACCATCGATCGAACGGCATTAAACCTTTTCGAAACTCAAATCGTCGATATACTGGAAGCAGCGGGCGGTCCGCTGCAGATCGACGCGATCGCCGCTCGAGCGGGGTTCGAGGTACAGGACCTGCTGTATCAGTTACTGCAGCTTGAACTCAAGTCGATCGTTCGGCAAATTGCGGGCAAACAATTTGTCCTGCAATAAAGAGAGGAATTGTGAGCACGGAGGTCCGCCGCACCTTTTTCCCCATGATTTGTTTCATTTTTTGTATCTTTGTAACCCTGCTGTGGGCATCGTCGCCGGCTCCTCCCTTGGGAGCGTTGCTTTGCCCGACCCTTGATTCTTCCTATCGCAGAGCGTGACCTCCCATGACTTCCGAAGAGTGTAAGTTCTGAAAAGCGTGACTTCCGAGGAAACCATTTGTTACTATAGCCACCGTGGCCGATTCGATTAAACGGAGCGAATTAATGCATTTTTCGCAGAGCGCCTCGCGAGACGAGGTGCTCGTGCTGGATATTGCCAAGCGTGCCGAACTGATCGAGACGGCGCTGGCGACGCTCTACCGCATGTCGAACAAGCCGGAACGCGATGAACTCCTTTCGCTCGTGCAGACGATCATGCGCGACGATCCCGCCGTTGCGGAACTGTTCCATGACACGGCCTACACGGTCTGCAATCGGCACCTGGTCATTACGTTCGTGAACCATATTTTCCTGGAGCGCTCGAATGTCGATAAAGAGGAAATTATCGGCAAATCGCTCTATTTCGAGCGCGAGTACGAGGGCACGCAGATCGAGCAACTCTATAGCATGGTCATGGAAACGCGCATGGTGGGCGATGCGCTCGTGCGCTATGTCATGACGGCCGCGAGTGGCAAGCAATTCGATGGCTGGTTCGTCCTGGTGGTCATCCCGCTCGAAGAAGGCGGCATCGGTGTCCTCAGCCGGTTTGCAGAACAACGCGAAGACATCGCGATTAAAATCGATCCCAATCTGCCGGACGCCCCGCGCTATATTGTGTTGGACTAAGGGTTTTCCGGGTTGTGGTCTTAGGGAAGGCTTCCAAATGTACGGTCATACGCACGTTAAATCGGCACCGGCGAGCAATTAGTAGAGCCGGTAGGGAGCAATTACCGTATGTTCACGGTTACAAAAGGAGCGTCTCTGCTTAGTTCTGCCATGCGAGGTGGATTCCGGTATTTAATGCGGCGTCCGGGCTCCGTGGGTATGTGGCTATGAACCCCCTTTGTCACCGCTATTTGAATCAGAATATCCTGCCGTTCGTCGGGCGGGAGGCGGAGCTTTCGCGTCTCGACGCGCTATTTCGGGAATTCCTGGATGAAGGAGAATCGAAATACGTGCTCGTCCGCGCGGAGTCCGGCGGCGGAAAAACGCGCCTGGTCCGCGAGTTCGAAGAACGGCTGACCAAAGAATATGGAGAAACGGTTGTCATTGTCCACGCCCGTTATCTGGAAGGCAACGTAGCTGCACTGACGCCGATCACGAACGCCTTCGATGCCTGCCTTTCCCAGCAGAGCAATTTAAAGGATTATCTGCGCGGCCGAAGTGTCCTTCGTCCAGAATCGAACGGATTCTCCATTCCTGCGAATGGGAATGGCCATGCAGAACCGGGGCGGTCAGAAGTGGGACCTCCTCCACTCCAGATCTTGCTCGATTCTTTGAGCGAAATAGCGAAGCGATTTCCCCTCGTCCTTATTCTCGAAGACGTCCATAACATGGACGATCTGCCCCTTTTCGACCAGTTTTTTTTAGGTCTCAGTTCTGCATCGAAATTTGTGGTCCTCACAGAGCGAGTCACTGCACTTTCGCAGAAAATTAATCGGCATCAGACATCGGAGCATCTGATGCGTGAAATTGCCCTCCGCGAAGAACGCGCCAGCGACGCCATCACACTCGACGATTTTGGCGAGCGGGATATTACGCGCCTTTTTGGAATTTTGTTCGAAATTGAGCCGAGTAAAGCACTGATCGATACGATCGAAAGTCGGACGACCGGTCGCCCGCTCAGCCTTCGGACCATGCTGCGGCAACTGGTCACGATGGGCGTTCTTTCATACGAAGGAGGACATTGGCAGGAAGATCGATCGGTAGTGCTCGATGAAGTAGCCCCCGATACGGGCGAACAAGAAGTGCTGGCTCGGTTCCAGCGCGAAATCGAGCGATTAAACGAGGACGAGCAGATCATTGTGATGCATGGCGCGCTGTTAGGCGAGCAGTTCGACGTCCGGCTCCTGCGTCAATTATTGCGCTACAGACTTGGGGATTCGGATCTATCGGACGAGATTTTTCAACGCTCGATCGACCTCCTAACCTTTAAGTCGATCATTCGGCGTGCGACGCCATCCATCTCATTTTCGACCGATTCCACTCATACCTCCTCGGAAGAGAAAAGCAATTGGTGCTATGAATTTTCTCACGCCCATTTTTGGAATACGATCTTAGAGAGCGCACGTTCGGCGGTAGAACACGAGCACGATCTGATCACGACCATCGTCTGGATCGCCGGCACCGAGCACCTGCCGCTGTATAGCAATGCCTTTCTTTCGGTTACGACACCACCGTTCGCGCTGACGAAAAGTCCGGAAATGCTGCGCCGGGTCGAGCATTTTTTACAATGGTCATCGAAAGTCGTGCAGTCGATCTGGTCTCAGGAGCCTCAGCAGTGCCTTCGGTTGCTGCTCGGCATTCGGCCAATGCGCGATGAAATTACCTGGCGTTACGGTCCTGACCTGAGCGAAGCGGCCATGGGAGCGCTTATCGAACTACATAGTCTGCTCGTCGAAGCATTTTTGAGGAATGGTTCCCCGGTCGATGCGGAACGGGATTTGGAGCACGCGGCCGTTCTCGAGAAGTTCATTCAAGGATCCAGCATCTATTCGACCGCATTCAAGGGCATTGCTCAAGGCCGTGTCGCGACCCTCCGAGCGATTTTACATCATGTTCGGACATCGTATGCCGAATTCGAACGCTGGGCGGAAGAAGCTCGCCGTGCTTTGAAGGTTGTTCCGGAATCGAATATGGAACGAGCGCATCTTCTGACGGTCCTCGCACGGGCCAAGGGTGAAGCTTTGCTCAATGCAGGCCGGTACAAGGAAGCGGACGCGCTCATTGAAGAGGGGATGCCGGTGGCTCGGCTCATGGCAGCATCTCGTTTCGACGAATATTCCCTCTATTACCGGCTCGCTGTAAACAGTAAGTTAAAACAGGACCAGAACGAGCAGGCGAGCCAACTGACGAGTCAGATCATTGCGGAAGCGAAGGAGCATGGCAATACGCTCGTTGAAACCATGTTCCTGTTTCAGGCTGCCCTGGCTGCCTTTAGCACGGGCGACGTTCGTTCGGCCACGAAGCATTGCGATCTCGGGATTGTCAATGGCCGTCGTTACGGTATTCGCTTCGTCGAGATCATGAGCTATCTTTGGCGTATGATCATTGCCGGTGTCCAGCAGGATGCCGATAAAGTCAAAGAATGTTCGCAGCAGCTTTCGGTTTTGGTTGAAGACGCTCGTGTCGTGGCGCAGTCGCCGAATTTGTTGCAGCGTATTTCACTCATTGAAGGGCGTGCTACGGCAATGAATTTTCTGGGTCGGTATCATGTGGCGCTCGAATTTGCGGAAGAAGCGATACAGCTTGCACGAAGTAACCAGCACGATTCGTTCGCGGCATGGGCGCAAAATGAAAAAGCACTTGCCCTCGTCGGCCTGGGCAGATTTGAGGAGGCAGTTTCTGTGGCAACGACCTCCGTTCAGCTTGCCGGCGAACAGCGCCTTGCGGAGCGAACCGCTCGAACAGCGCTCATCATGGCATATGCCGGTATGGGACGCTTTGAAGAAGCCCGAAAAGAAATAGAAATTGTAAGATCGGAATATAAAGAGCGAAATCCCTATTTTCTTCGCTTCGCTCTTGCAGAGTCGCGCCTTCTATGGCTTACGGTTGGGAAAGCCCGAACGGTTGCTGAACGTCAGGTCCTGCGCCAGAAACTGACATTCCATATCGAAGAAATGATCGATCTGGCGAGGAAATGGGACGCTCCGCTCCTTGAAGATCAGATCCGCAAAGAATTCGAAGAAATTCTTCCAAAACGAGATCACTCCGAGCGGTCGGCGGCTCTCCTTACAAAAGGCGCACAAATTCGCGAAGAAGAATCGGTCAAACCGGCCATACGGCTATATACATTCGGTGCTTTTGTTGCCGAACCCATCGAACCCGCCAATGAAATTGGCCAAAATGGTGAAGAAAAAAGGAATGGTCCTTCGTCGGAACCGAAACATCGGGATAATAAAGTCCGGCAGTTGCTTTCACTCTTAGTGGCTTCACGGGCCGAGGCCATCGATTCGCGTATGGGCCGCGCCAGGGGCGCTGTCAGTCGCGAAAAGCTGATCGATCTTTTATGGCCCGATTCCGATAGCGCAAACGTCACAAATACTCTTCACACCACGATTAAGCGCGCGCGCGCACTTTTAGGCGGACCGGACGCCATCGTCCTGAATGAAGATGGATATGCGCTGGGGCCCATTGTCGAGACCGATGCAGAAGCGGTCCTTCGACATTATAACGAGTCCAGACAGGCTCGTAAACGCAATGCGCTGTTTTCGATCACCTTTCACTACGAGCAAATCCTCAAGATCTCTGCGCGAGGGCCGTTTATGGACGGCATTTATGCTTCATGGCTCGAAGGATTACGAACGCGGATGGACACCATTCGGCGAACGGCTGCCGTACGCCTGATCCAGACTGAACTCGACCGTGGTTTGCTCGAACGGGCAGAAGAAATTTGTCTAAAGCTGCTATCGTACGATGAATTCGATGAGGAGGCGCTTCGCGGGCTGCTAACAATTAATGCTCGGCGCCGTCAAAAAACGAACATGGTCCGTATTTTCGACGAATACACGCGAAAATTAAAGACGGAATTTCGAAGTGACCCCTCCCAGGAGCTTCGTTCTTTCTATACAAATCTTACGATTCTTACTGAAAAAGAATCGGAATCTTAACGTCTGTCTCGTTTCGCGACAATGATCGCGTGCAAGCATTTCAAAATGAAATGCCGTCGGAAGTCACAAATTGCCCAGAAAAATGAAGATTGAGTCGAAAATTTGATTTCTCATTTCAAATTCCGCAATTTCCATCTTTTTCGAAAAAAAGTTTTTTCTGTCAGTGCTCTTGACAGACCGGAAAGTATCTTGTATGCATGAAGAGCGCACTACAGCGCCGGAGACCGGAAGCGGTCTCGAACGCTGAAGGGCGAAAAAATGAAGAAAATCGTTTTGAAGAATACGATGCTTAAATCATGTCCATCCTGCTCTTACATCGGTAACGATGGTGAGCACGTCTGCCCATTCTGCAAGGCAGATTTAGCCGTCGGCCGTCCACGCCGTTCGGATTCAACAAGCATGAGAAGTATAACTCATGCGCGCGCTATGCGGAGCTCCGGAGGCCTTCGGCCCAGTTTGTCCACTTGTTTTAGAACCTTTAATGAACCCTCGACGCCGGCTGAATTTCCATGCCCCCGTTTTGGGCAGTTTTCCCTTAATCGATAAAAGACCCAGCTCGATACTACTTCCACAAAACAGCACAATCCCTATGAAAACCCCTACCACATTATGGCGTTTTGCACTAGCATCCGTTGCGAGCACGCTGCTGGCTGCGTGCGCCGTAAGTCCAAATGGCCCCGCCGGACCCGGCGGATCGCACGGGACTCAGAATTCAAGCCTCGGCTCGACCAGCATGAGCGACTACTTTTATAAAAAGCAGGCTGGCTGGACCTACACGTTCCAAAACGTCGAAAAAATTTATAATAGTGACGGTTCAGTGGCTCAAACGCTGACAGGCTCGAATGACGTAGTTGTCTGCAAGGGCTTCGATCAAATGGCTTCGAATGGCGACTCGCTCTTCCGTTATGAAATTACATATCGTGTACTGGCTGCGTACGCCAACGGCACTCAGATGACGGTCAATTACGTCACAGCGACGCACTCTAACCAGTCCCATGGCGCCTTCGTTGATCCGAGCTCAACCGTTAGCGGCATGATTACGATGCAGAAGCGGCCGCGTCCGGTCTCTACGGATACGATCCTTGCTGGCATCGCGGGCCTGATCCGTACTCGAGCGAACGATTTCACGAATAACGGCACGTATGTCTGGCAGACCGATACCATCTGGTATAGCGAGCATAACGACTCGGCCTTCATTTGGGAACATGCCGGAATCAACGGACCCATTACGCAGGAACGCTGCATATTCACTCGCGATTTTACGACGAACGGCTGGGCAAGCCATTGGTCCTACGATGTGATCAATGAGCCCAATCCGCAGACGACGTGCACGGTCAACACATCGAACATGTCTATGACCGTTCCCGCAACAACGAGTTCGAACACCGTGGACATCGGTTTCACGACCACGGAGCTGGCCGACTACGACTTCAATTACGAAGATAAGTACTACGGTTGCTACATCGGACCCGTCTATCAATACGATTGGTGGTATGTAACGACCGACGGCAGTACGTTCACGAAACAGGATTTTACACGCTCGCTGCTCTCACTAACTCACAACTAACGCACACAAGCGAGCTCCTTAAGAGAAAGAGAGAAGAACGGGCCCCTTGGTAATACCAGGGGGCTTTTCTTCATTTTAGGCCTTTCTTAACTGTATCGTTCTTATACATATATCTCAAATTGAGACACTAATATAACCTCTGCTTTCATTATGAAAATAGATTGTATAAAATAGATACTGTATCATTATTGGACACCATCTGCAAATTATTACATCATTGTCCAACACCATTTCATTTTGAAATTTAAATTTTCTTCTTTTATTTTAAAACATTGCATTTTTTGCTTAATTTCTACAATTGGAATTCTTTCTAAAAAAAATGCATTGTGTCAGAGCGGATGACAGAATAAGTTTTATATTGTGTACCATCAAGAGAGCACTAAATCTCAGGATGTGCGTTTTCCGGGAGTAGTGCGAGTAAGTAATCTGTTCTCTACTCTAACAATTCGTTCTCTACTCTGATGCTAAAATCGTGTCCATCCTGCTCGTACATCGGAAACGATGGTGAGCATACGTGCCCCTTCTGCAAGGCAGATCTTGCAGTCGGTCGCCCGCGCCGGTCTTCTGCCGGACGTGATGCATTACCGATCTCCGGGAGCCTGCGTTCTTGGCCCCTGGGAGCTTCGAAGGTGTTTCGACTCAATCAAAATTCAAGCGTTAGTGCCAGCCCCTTTTGCCGGCGATGCGATTCGTCTCGCGCTTTGGGCGGTTTCTCTATTACTCAATAATCTCAACTACTTCACTGCACGATACTATGAAATCCCGTAATTTCCTGTGGCGTTTTGCGTTCGCCACACTTGCGTCGGCGATTCTTGCCGCATGTTCTGTTTCGCCGGACGGCCCTGCCGCGCTGGGTGGTTCTCATGGGAGCCTTGGCTCGCCGAATATGAGCGACTATTTCTATAAAAAGCAAGCCGGCTGGACCTACATCTTCCAGAATACCGAAAATATTTACGATTCGAACGGAGTGATCACTCAGTCGCTCCTCGGTGCGAACGACATCGTGCAGACGATGGGCTTCGATCAGATCGGGCCGAATGGCGATTCGCTTTTCCGCTATCAGATTACCTACCGCGTTTCGGCAGCCTATGCCGGTGGAGCGCCGTTCGATCTATACTACATTCCGGCGACAAGGAGTAATATGACGCACGGAGCATTCATCGCTCCCGGCGCCATCGTCGGCGGTGCAATTCCCATGCAGACGCGCCCGCGCCCGGTATCGACCGATACCATTCTGGCCGGTATCGCAGGGCTTATTCGCACCCGCGCCGATGATTTTACGAATACAGGAGCGTACGTCTGGCAGACCGATACGATCTGGTATAGCGAGCACAACGATTCCGCGTTCATCTGGGAACACCAGGGCGGAATGCCGGGCGCGCCGATCGTCGAAGAGCGTTGCATTTTCACTCGCGATTTTGTCAACAACGGATGGAAGAGCAAGTGGGATTACGATGTGATCAACGAGCCGAACTCGCAGACGTTCTGTTCGGTCGATAATAAGGACACGCTCGTTGTGTTACCCTCAATGGTCAGCCCCCATACGGTTAATATTAGAATGACCACAAAGGAGCTTGCCGATAAGGACTTCAATTACGAAAACAAGTACTTCGGATGCTATATCGGACCCGTCTACCAATACGACTGGTGGTACCTCACCTCCGATGGAGTGACCTTCACCAAACAGGATTTCACGCGCCAGCTCGTTTCGCTGACGCAGCAAAACTAACGCAAGATTAAACGTGCAAAGAAGGCCCTCAAGTAATTGAGGGCCTTTCTTATTTTGGATTATAATCTTTTTTTTGGGACCTTCAGGATTCGTTTTAGCCCGCAGGATTCGTCGGTCGAATATCGAGCTCTGAGATTGTTGCCCGTGGCGGCAAATGGACTGCGGCATAAACGGAATCGGCTATATCTTCCGGGCTTAAGACCGTTTTTGCACGCTCGCCTAATGGATGCCCCGCGGTTTCGAAAAAGGCTGTATTGACACTTCCCGGAAACACCGTGATAACTCGAATATCGGACGCTCTCGCTTCCAGAAACAGGGATTGCATAAGGCCGCGAACTCCGAACTTCGAGGCGCAATAGGCGCTACCACCGGCAAATCCATTTCGGCCGGCCAGCGAGGAGATTGTCACGACCGCTCCCGATCGACGCTGCTTCATTCCAGGCAGGACAGCCTGCGTCATGAGGAAGACACCTCGGAGATTCGTTGCCAGCACTCGGTCGAACTCGTGGACGGTCATATCGAGCACCGAGCGAAAAATACCGAAGCCTGCATTATTTATAAGTACATCCACCGGCCCCAAAGCGCTCTCGGCCGCATGCAGGAAACGAGTTACTTCGGTCTCCTGAGAAACATCGCAGGCAGCCGCGTACACGAGCGCGCCGGGAGAGGACCGCTCGATCGTCGCTTTTGCTTCCCGTATCGAATGTTTGGACCGGGAACAGATCGATATCCGAGTATCATCGGCACAAAACCGTTGAGCCAGCGCGAGACCGATCCCTTTGGAAGCACCCGTTATCAGAACATGCATACTTATAATCTCGACCCGATCGAAAAATAAAAGTGTGGGGAGTTCAGGGCGATCACCTGGGAAGGTTGTGCCAGAGGTTTCACTCCGGGCGTTTCGACGAACCGAAAATTTTCTCCGAGTCCGAAGCGGGCAAGACCCAGGGGCGTTTTTACTCCGATTTGTGCTCCAAGGCCGTGTAAGAGCGACTCGAACTTAATTTCCGTGGGTTCCGGCCACACGGCCCCAATATCGTATCGAATAGAAACGAAGGTCGGGAAAAAGAGCGAGTGCGGAATAGCGATCTGATAGGAAAGGCTGCCCTCGAGCATTTGTTTCCCACGGAGCTCATATTCGTTCAGGCCGTAAAAAGATTCCATTCCACCCAAAGCGAATGTTTCAAGCCGGGGCAGCAAGGCATCGCCGAATCCAAGCCGGATGCGCGGAAGGAGCGTATGCAACGCCGACAGCGGGATCGCCCCTTCCATTTCCCCGAACAATTTCGTATAATTCGTTCCATGGCCGAACAGCGTAAGGCCGGTTTCGGCATAGGCCCGAATAAGAGTTCCAATATGAGGATAATCGCCATCGTCGCGCGAATCGACTAAGAGTTCTCCTCGGAGGGCCCGAAGGTCGTCGGTCCCCTGATCGTTCGCGCTATCGCGCGTGCTGAACCATCGTTGTTGTTCCACGCGCAGTTCGGCCGTGATCGCTCCCAAGCGTTCCACCTGGCCGCCGGCCTGCAGCCGAAGCCCGAGGTCGCGAGATTCGCGTACGACGTCCGTTACACTGCTTACTATTTTATGTTCGGGCGCGACCGTCTCGAGTTGGTACACATTAATATCCCGATATCCGGAATAAATACTTGCATCGAGTACGCCAAAGCTGTGAAAGAGGCGGGGCGCATTGAGCGTAAAGGACGCCGAGCGGGCCAATGCGCCTAAGCTGCCGATGAGGGAATATTCGATCCCGCTCCCGCCGACATTCTCATTGGCAAATTCCGCGGAAAATTCTGCGCCGAATTCGTTATCGGCCAGCGCACCCAGACGCAAGACATTCGGGCTGCGAGCATGGACCGTCAGGATTACCGCCGGCTCCAGCGAGGGCGGCTCCTGCGGGAAGGCGATCGTATCGGGCCGCCAGACATATTGTGTTCCGGGCCATGATGTATCATAGGAAATTTGAATGACCGCAAAATCGAAAAGGCCGGTACCGGTAAGGTGCTGTAGCGAGCGTTCACCCTCCGAAGCGCGAAAAACATCGCCGCGCGCGAATGAAAGCTCGTGCAATGCCACTTCGGAATCGATCCCGGGATCGCCATGGACGACGATCCGGCCGATGCGGCCCTCGTCCATGTAGAGATCGGCACGGCCAAAACCCGGATGCAGGACAACACTATCGATCCGGACCAGCGTATAGCCATGGGAACGATAATCTTCCAGCAGCCGGTGCTCGATCAGTTTCAAATTCGAAGATCGTAACAGTGCCTTTCCGAGGAACGTACGGTCATGAAGGAATGCCGTGTCCGGGAACTCGCCGGTCGTGCCATAGACTCGGATCTCGCGCAATGAACGGAGCACGGTATCGTCCTTCATCGATATTTCGGGCGGATCGGAAATCCCGGCGATCGAATGCTGCAGCACGCCCAGCATTCGCCTCGCGGCCTCACGTCCGGCCTCGATCATCTCAGGAATCGTACTGTAATCGCCTTCGTCCAGGCCCGAGACATCCGGTGTGATCGTGTAATCGGAGAGCGCGAGTTCCTTTGCGTTTTCCTGCTGCATCATGAGCGTGACGACCTGATCGGCCACATCCCATGGCGTGTTGAGTGCTTCGCGAGGACGAAGACTTGCCGTCGTATTCGAGACGATAATGCGGGAGGCGCCGAGCGATTTTGCGACATCGGTCGGAATATTCGAGAGCAGCCCTCCATCCATGAGCATCGTCGAATCGCCCGGCATGGGACTAAAGCGGAGCGGAAGCGTGGCGCTGGCCCGGAGCGCTTCGGTGAGGTCGCCGTTCGTAAGCAGGCGGCGTTCGCCGCGAACGATATCGGTGGTCACGGCCACGAAAGGAACTTTCATGTCCCTCAAAAAATCGCGCGGCACGCCCGCCGGCGCGCCTAAGACCATTCCGTTCAGCAGCATCGTAAGCCGCTCGCCGCTCGAGATCGCCTGTGGGATCACCGGATTGAAAAACCCGGTGAAGCGGAGCGAGAGCAGCGCGCGATCGTCCTTTTGCGAAAGAACGCGTTCCGGGCGGTGGGACTGGTCCTCGAGTTCGAGTACATCGGCCCAATTGATCGAAGTCGCAAATTCCTCGAGTTGCTTGGGCGTGTAACCGGCCGCATACAGACCTCCGACGACCGCGCCGATACTGGTTCCTGCAATAAGATCGATCGGGATATGTGCCGAATCGAGGACTTCGAGCACACCGATATGAGCAAAGCCCTTGATCCCGCCCCCCGAAAGTACGAGCGCCACCGCTGGTGGATGCGCAAGTCGCTTTGCTTCCGGCAATATTGTCTGGGCACGGGCATACATTGCCTGCAACAAAATACAGCCGACGATGAACCGAGCGAGCATTGGAATTGATGCCGAACACGGCAAGAAGGGGAGTTAACTCCCAGCAAATGAACACGTAGGGTTCTTAAAAGATAATGACATTTTTGCCAATTTATAGGTTATACCAAAATTGAACACTTTAGTATTTCAGTACTTATCATTCATAGGCTTTGTCACTTCTCATCGTCGGTTCGCTCGCACTCGATATCATTGAAACGCCGTTCGCCACGCGGGAGCTTGCCCTGGGTGGCAGCGCCACGTTTATTTCCCTTGCGGCCAGTTATTTTGCGCCAGAAAAAGTGGGCGTCGTTGGCGTTGTCGGGGACGATTTTCCCGAACGCGCATGGGACCTTTTCCGGCAGCGGGGGATCGATACTTCCGGGATCGAGATCGTCCCCGAGGGAAAGACATTTTCCTGGCACGGACGATATCATTACGATATGAATACGCGGGACACGATCGAGACCAATCTTAATGTCTTTGCCGATTTCAAACCGCACGTTCCGGGACATTTTACGTCGCCTGATTTTCTGGTGCTTGGGAATATCCAGCCCGACCTGCAGCGGCAAGTGATCGAACAACTGGACCGGCGGCCGAGGCTTGTTCTGCTCGACACGATGAACTTCTGGATCACGGGCCACCGGGAAAGCCTCGAACGAACGCTCCGTCTTTCGAACGCGCTCGTCATCAACGATAGCGAAGCGCGTTTGCTCATCGAGCACCCAAGCCTTATTGTCGCCGGACGAAAACTGCAGGCCATGCTGGCCGAGGGTTCGCCGCGCATCGTCGTGATCAAAAAAGGGGAGCATGGCGCGCTCCTGTTCTATGACGAGTTTATTTTTTCCGCGCCGGCATTCCCGCTGGAAGATATTTTCGATCCCACCGGGGCCGGCGATACGTTCATGGGCGGATTTATCGGTTATCTTGCGCGGCGCGGCGCGGTGACCTATGAAGACGCGAAGCGCGCGGTGATCTACGGCACCGTCCTTGCCAGTTACTGCTGCTCGAAGTTCTCGACGGAAGGGATCGAAAATCTTTCGATGGAAGAGATCGTCGAACGGTTCCGGGCGTTACGCATCCTTTCGACGTTCGACCTCGAAGAAGAGATGCTGAGGAGTCGCTGAACCTACATTCTCGATGGAACACGAAGGCTGGCCGCAGTTGCCCTATGAACAATGGCTCCCAACGTACCGGACGCTGCACCGTTATACGCAAATCGCGGGCAAGATCAAACTTGCGCTCTCGCCGTTTTTAAATGAGTGGTGGCATGCGGCGTTATTCCCCCGGGCGCGAGGGTTGACGACCGGGATCATTCCTTTCCGGGGCCGGCTGTTCGAAATTACCTTCGATTGTTTGGGCCATAACCTCACGGTCCTGGACAGCAAAGGGAGAATGCGCTCGTTCGAGCTCGGCGATCGAAGTGTTGCCGATTTTTATGCGCTCCTGTTTGCCACGCTCGAAGAGCTCGATATCGAAGTTGCGATCGATCCCACGCCGCAGGAAATGGAGAGTACCGTTCCCTTGAATGTCGACACATCAGATTTTCAGTACGATCGGGCTTCGGTCGAGCGATTTTGGAACCTGCTCTCGCGCGTGGCCGGCGTCTTCGAACAATTTCGATCTGGATTTTCGGGCAAGGCGAGCCCCGTTCATTTCTGGTGGGGATCGTTCGATCTTAATCTCACGCGCTACTCGGGACGGGGATGCTCTGCTCCGTCGCACGCACCGCGTCTGGCGCGCATCGATTGCGACGAAGAACATTTTTCCGGCGGGTTCTGGCCCGGTAATGAGAAATTCCCTCAGCCGGCATTCTATGCGTATGGATATCCGGCGCCGAAGGGGATCGAAGGTCAACGAATCAGTCCCGAAGGATCGAAATGGGACCCGGCGATGGGCGAATTTATCCTTCCGTATGACACGGTTCGTGTCTCACCCGATCCGGAAGGGGCGATCTTGAAATTCCTGGAAACCAGCTACCGTGCGATCGCGGACCTGGGCGATTGGGACCGTGCATTCCTCGAACGCACAGTGAAATAGTTATACCATAAAAAAATCATTCCATAAAAAGGTCGTCTGGATAGCAGTACATCCAGTCTTCTCCCGGCTGGAAGGATTTTACGATCGGATGTCCCGTCGCATGCGCATGCTTTGTCGCATGTTTATTTTTCGATTGGTCGCAACATCCGACGTGGCCGCAGGCCATGCAAAGCCGTAAATGGACCCAGGAATCGCCCATTTTGAGGCATTCTTCACAGCCATTGGGCGTGATCGGCGTAACATCTTTGATCGTATCGAGGTGGCTACAGGAAGCTTGCATTCCTGTTGCAACAACGAACCCTTAAAAAATAATGATCGCATCGGAACAAATGGCATATGGTCTTGTTAAAGTACTTTGTAATTTAAAGTGCTTTTCATCTAATGTTCCGTATTATGAAAAACAACCTTTCCAACCGCCTTCTCTTTCTTTTTTCGGTCGCATCCGTGGGCCTTGGCGTCATGGGTTTCTATGGGCCTTCTCGGCACATGGAGAGCGATCCCCCGCAACGATTCGATTATCTCGTGCGCGAAGACATGTTCGCAGGCTTCCGCGGCGATTCCTCGGCGCTTCATCGTGCGATGACGCTCTGCGAAGACACCCTGCGGGCAAATCCGAATCATTCCCAGGCGCTGGTCTGGCATGGATGCGCGATTTGGTATCTTTCCGGGCAAGCATTCCAGTCCGGAGATTTTCAGAAAGGAATGGCGTTGTCCGATAGCGGAATGGGCGAAATGGATCGCGCCGTCGAACTCGATTCGAACAATGTTGCCGTCCGGATTCCCCGTGGCGCGGCTATTCTTGCGGCAGCTCCATATCTTCCGGAGCCAAATCGAACGATTCTTTTACGAAAAGGCCTTGCCGACTACGAGCGGACGTACGCGCTCCAAACTCGTTACTTTTCCAAGCTTTCCGTTCATTCGCGCGGTGAACTGCTCGGCGGAATGGCGGACGCCTGCCGGAGGCTCGGTGAAACCGAAAGGGCTGAAATGTATTTTAGTCTCATCACTACGGAATTACAAGGTTCCGAATACGCGACTCGAGCCAATCATTGGCTGGAAACAAAAGAGTTCGGCAAACCAAATTCCGATCTACCGCCGGCAACCTGCATCGGATGCCACACGGAGAATTAATTTTTTAAAAGCACCATGGAAAACACAAATCTTTCAGAAGCTTCTCTCCGACCGGAAGAGGAGCTTCTATTCATTCGCAAAATTATCGATGAAAGCCGTGTCGCCTTCGTCGAAGACGGCAAACCCTACATCTTCTGGGGCCTGATCGTCGCCGTTGGAATGGCGGTGACCTACATTTCGGTGCTCATCCAGCGCGATCTTTATACCGGCTTTGTCTGGCTGGGGCTCGTGCTCCTGGGATGGGGATCGATCTTTTATTATGCGCGAAAAAAGAGCGAGCAGGAAAAACGCGCAAAAAACTTTCTCGATCGCATTGCCGGCGCGATCTGGGGCGCCTGCGGCAGCACGCTCGGGTTAGGTATCGTTTTAATTCTGAGCCAGGTCAATTTTTCGGACGGGAAAGTTCCATCGATCCATCCGTTCTACACCTGTTTTTTCTCGAATATGATCCTGGGCATTGCGTATTTCTTATCGGGCATCGTGAACGACCTTAAATGGTTTCGGAACCTGGGCTTTGTTTGGTGGGCCGGAGGCATCGTAATGTTCCTGTGGCCCTCCGTGCACGTCCTCGGCCTGTATGCCCTGATGCTGATCTTGTTCCAGGTGGTTCCTGGAATGATCCTTCAACGCCGATATAAAAGAATGGCGATAGAAGCATGAGCGCCGGTTCCTTCGATTATCGGGAACTCGATGAGGTCATTCACTCCCGGATCCGGCTGGCGATCATGGCCGTCCTGATCTCGGTGGACGAAGCGGAGTTCACCTTCCTTCGCGAGAAGACGGGCGCCACCGATGGGAACTTAAGCATCCATCTACGAAAATTGGAGGAAGCCGGCTATATCGGCGTAACGAAGCAATTCGTCGCTAAAAAGCCGGTTTCCAGTTATCGACTTACGAAAAAAGGGAAAAAGGCATTTTCCGACTATGTCGAGCGGCTCGGGAGCATGGTAAAGCCGACCTGAGCATAGTAACGCCGGCCCAGGACGGTAGCGCTGTCCTAAAATAAGGCTGTAACGATTTCGATTTGGCGGGGTTTTATTTACGTTTCGAAAAGCCTATTACGTTATGGTCCATTTTCGCGTCTCTCGATTACTTAGCGTTTTTATTTTTTTGATGGCGTCGGGGTCTCTTTGCGCCCAGCAGATCGCCCCCGCCGTGGTCGAATATCATTTCCCGATGGATGGGTCATGTTATGTGCCGCCAAAAGCGCCGATCATCGTCAGAATATCGAGCGCGTTGAGCGCGCCGGAAGTCTCCTCCCAGGAGTTTCAGGTCTCAGGGTCGCTTTCGGGCCTCCATTCGGGAACGGTTACACTATCGGACGATCATCGCACGTTTGTTTTTCGTCCCGATGCGGCATTTGTGCCAAACGAAACGGTCCGCGTCCGTTTTCAGGATATGGCTTCAGAGCGATCCGGCCAACCGGTCGTGTTCTCCTATCAAATTTCGCCTCCGGCGGAGCATTGGACCGCCGACGATCGAAGCCCGTTCGTGGAACAGCCCTCGACGCTCAATCTCGATGTTACGACCTCGCTGCCGTCCGACTGGCCGGCGATGAACGTCGACTCTATGGACCACCCGGCCCCGGGGAAGCTTTTTTTAGCGACCTTCAGCGCCGCGACCAATGCCGGCAGCACGAGCGCGTATCGAATGATCCTCGATTCTCTGGCGAACCCGGTCTATTATGCCAAACCGGCGCGCCTGCTCGATTTTGATTTTAAAATGCTTCCCGATGGACGCCTGGCCTATTGCGAAGGCGGATATGTTGCCGGTTCCCAGGCCATTATCGATGCTGGAACGAAATATTATATCATGGACTCGAGCTACGCCCTCGTCGATAGTTTCACCGTCCGGCAAGACAGCGCTTCCTATGCAACCGATTTTCACGATTTCGAACTGTTGCCGAACGGCCATGCGCTGCTGCTCGGGGTCGATACGTTGCCCGGCTGGAATATGAGCCGGGACCTTCCCGGAGCGAGTACGCACGCGCTCTTCGTGGGCGCCGTGATCGAGGAAGTAGATGCTCAAAAAAATCCGGTGTGGGCGTGGCGCTCCTGGGATCCGGGTCATTTCAACGATACGGATGCGGAGAATGAAAATGTGAACTTAATGAGCAACGTCGTCGATGCGGTCCATGCGAATGCGATCCAGGTCGATACGGACGGTAATATCCTCCTCTCATCGCGACATTTGGACGAGATTTCAAAGATCGACCGGAACGATCCGAATGGGTCGTTTATCTGGCGCTTCGGTGGGAAGCACAATCAATTCATGTTCGTCAATGACGCGATCCATTTTTCCCATCAACATGCGTTGCGCCGAATTGCCAACGGCGACCTGACGCTGTTCGATAATGGGAACTATGGGCATGTGGTGCAATCGACGCGCATTTTTATCGATAGCAGTACGGTCCCGCCCACGTATGATACCATTGTTACCTCCGCTCCGTATGCGCGCGCCTGTGAATACCGGTTGGATATTCCTTCCAAAATGGCAACGCTGGTGTGGCATTACGATCACGATTCGACGATCCAGAGCACGGCGATGGGATACGTTCAGCGCTTAAGCAACGGCAACACGCTGATCGACTGGGGCCTTGCATTCAATCCGGTCACCGGTTTCGTCGATCAGCCCACGATTACGGAAGTGACGCCGAACAATGCCATCGCGTACGAACTCCACATCGCGTCGCCCGTTTACACGTACCGCGCATTCAAGTTCCCCTGGGGGACCTCGTCGAGTGCGGTCTCCGAAGGACCGGGCGTCCCGCCGGCGCTGGCGCTTGGAGAACCGTTCCCGAATCCGGCGCGCGCTCAGGCGCAGGTCACGCTCAGCGCTCCGGTCGGCCGGGGCGTGGAACTCGAACTGTACGACGCGCTGGGCCGGCACCTGCGCACGTACTACTCCGGCGCGCTCGCACTTCCGATCGAGACCTTCGAACTCCCGACGGAAGGCCTTGCCGACGGGGCGTACGAGTTACTCCTGAGATCGAACGGTTCGAGCGTGAGCCGCGAATTTGTGATCCAGCGATAAGATGAGATGTGATCAGGCTCAGATTTGATCAGGCTCAGATTTGATCAGGCTCAGATTTGATCAGGCTCAGATTTGATCAGGCTCAGAT
>JAJPIQ010000043.1 GCA_021324685.1 Bacteroidota bacterium | reverse complement strand
TGATCAGGCTCAGATTTGATCAGGCTCAGATTTGATCAGGCTCAGATTTGATCAGGCTCAGATTTGATCAGGCTCAGATCCTGACCAGTTGCAGTACCTTGGGGGCGGTGAGGGTGCCGACGAGTGCAAAACCGCGCTTATCGACGGCGAGGACCGGCTCCCGAAGTTCGCTGAAGTCGAACCGCATTTCGCGCGGGGCACGGTAATGGGTAAGGTGCATGGCCGCCATCCGCATTAAGACGCCGCCACCGCCTTCGGCCAGCCGCCGAACCCATTTTAGAAGGTCGGAGGCGGATTCGCCATTCCAGCGAGCGATCGAGCGATAGAGGTGAAGCGATTCGCGAAGTGTTTTTTTCGTGACTGTTTTCATGCGTTGGGTGTGTGTTCTTTAGTGCAATAGCACTGCCTTTTTCAAATCGAGCGCCGATTCATTATTGTATAGCGCAAGAGACTTTTTCGTGAGAGGGAGTTCAGGAGCGGCCCTTTGCGTTTACCGCTCGGCGCCCCGCGCTGCGATATACGTTCTGGCTGATCGCCTTTCATTATCTTAATTACCCTGTGGACCTATTTCAGAAATGTTACGAATTTAACCGCGCCGATGAAGTAAAAGAGGCCGGTTACTATCCTTATTTTCGCCCGATTGAAGAGAACGAGGGGCCTGTCGTCCAGATGGAAGGACGGAAAGTCATTATGGCCGGCTCGAATAATTACCTTGGGCTTACGGCCGATCCCCGTGTGAAAGAAGCGGCCATTAAGGCTATCGAACGCTATGGCACCGGCTGCTCCGGCTCGCGGTACCTGACCGGCACCGTCCGGCTGCACGAAGAGCTCGAGCATGAGATGGCGGATTATTTTCAGAAAGAAGCATGCCTTCTTTTCTCGACAGGCTACCAGACGGCGCAGGGCGTGATCCCGACGCTTTGCCAGCGAGGCGATTATGTCCTCAGCGATAAGGACAATCATGCCTGTATCGTTGCCGGAAACCTGATGTCCAAAGGGATGTATGGCGAAGTCGTTCGGTACAATCATAACGATGTAGCCGATCTCGAGCGGCGAATATCGAAGCTTCCGGCCGATGCGCCAAAGCTGATCGTGACGGACGGAGTGTTTTCCACTTCGGGCGAGATCGTCGATCTTCCGAAAATGATCGAAATCGCAGGAATGTATAATGCGCGCGTCATGGTCGACGATGCGCACGCGGTGGGCGTGATCGGGGAGGGAGGCCGTGGCACGGCAAGTTACTTCCATCTCGTCAAAGAGACCGACATGACGATGGGAACGTTTTCAAAGACGTTCGCGAGTTTGGGAGGCTTTGTCGTCGGGGAGGAACGGGTCATCAATTATATCAAGCACCAGTCCCCGGCCCTTATCTTTTCGGCCAGCCCCACGCCGGCCTCGGTAGCGGCGGCGCTGGAATCGCTCCGCATCCTGCGGGCCGAGCCGGAGCGGATCCAAAAGCTTATCGACAATGCGGACTACATGCGCCGCGAGTTCAAAGCGATGGGCTTTAAGATCATCGAGTCGAAGACGGCAATCGTTCCGGTGATCATTGGGGACGATATTAAAACGCTCGTCTTCTGGCGCAAGCTCTATGACGCGGGCGTCTTCGTCAATGCGTTCGTCGTTCCGGGCGTCATGCAGGGAATGCAGATGATGCGCACGAGCTACATGGCGACGCATGAGAAGCAGCATCTCGATACGATTTTGGAGCTCTTCAAGGAAATTGGCGAGGAACTCGGTGTCCTCGATGAAGAGGAATCGCCCTCGGAAGTAACGATCCCGGCTTCCATTCCTGCCGTTCCTTCCACTTCGACCGCGGTAAGAGTGCGGCCGGTCGAGAACCGGAAGGGCAAGCTCAAGTTCATTCGCCTGCCGTGGGAACTCTATAAGGACGAAAAGAACTGGGTCCCCCCGCTCGAAATGGACCGAATGCGGCTGATCGACGAGGTCAAAAACCCGTTTTACAAACATGCGACCTACCGGCTATTCCTTGCCGAAGACAAAAAAGGGACGGTCGTCGGGCGTATCGCGGCGATCATCAATCATCGCCACAACGAGATCTATCCTTCGGAACCCGGCCTCATGGGCTTTATCGGATTTTTCGATTCGATTGACGATCAGGCGGTTGCCAATGCGCTGTTCGTTGCCGCGGAAGATTTCCTGCGTTCGCAGGGCATGAAGTACGTACGCGGGCCCGTGAGCCCATCGATCAACGACGAAGTGGGTCTGCTTGTCGAAGGTTTCGAGTATCCCCCTGCCGTGATGATGCCGTATCATCCGGCGTACTATAAAAAATTGTGGGACCACGCCGGATATAAAAAAGAACAGGACTTGCTGGCCTGGCGCATTACCGAGTCGAAATCGTTCTCGCCGAAGATCGAACGGGTCACGAACGCATTGCGCGAGCGATCGAAGGTAACCATCCGCTCGCTCAATATGAAAAATTACGATGCGGAAGTGAACCTGATCCGGGACCTCTACGAGCGAGGCTGGGAAGAGAACTGGGGCGCGGTGCCGCTCGATGCAGATGAAATTACGATGCTCGCGACAGAACTAAAGCAGATAATCGATCCCGATTTCGTCTTGTTTGCGGAAGTGCCCGGGACCAATGGCACGCCGCAGACGATCGGCTTTTCACTGTGCATTCCGGACATCAATCAGGCGTTCCTCGCCGGGAAACCGATCCCGAAGGGTGCGATGAACCTGCCCACCGCGATCAATAACCTGATGACGAAAAAGAAAGCGATCGATAATCTTCGCATCGTACTTCTTGGCGTCATGCCGGAATACAGAGGTCGTGCGATCGATGCGATGCTCTATCGTGAGATCATGGAGCGAGCGAAAAAGAAGGGGATCAAATATGGCGAGGCTTCGTGGGTCCTCGAGAACAATCAGATGATGTCTCGTGCGGCACAAGTGATGAACGGCGAGCCGTATAAACGCTATCGCGTGTTCGAAAAGCCGCTCTATCAGGGGGAGGAAAAAATTTCGATCTGACGACCGCAGAACGGTCCTATTATATTTTGCCGCTGCTCACGAACAAAGACGGCCTTCTGATCGAAGGCCGCCCAAACATTAAAGGATCGGTTGTTACCGAAAGACCGCTCTATTTGGTGATCGTCCCAGAAATCGACGTAACGTTAAGCGCGGTCACTCCCAGAGTAAACGTTCCATCGGTTGAGAATGCAAATGGTGCCGACGTTACCGGATTCTCGTTTATCAGTAAAGCATTGGTCGCAGAAGTAAAGGTCACCCATGCGGTAAACGTAGCGGGTGGACTTCCTCTACCGGAGCTGTAATTGGCCGGGCCCGGAGTGAGGCTGAAAATGTACCCTCCCTTCTCGTTCGGAACGGTCAGCGTGAAGTTGCCTTTGGAGTCCGTCATTGTAGTTGTGACCAGCGGGTGAACCCCGTCACGGGTCAGGCGTTTGGATAACAACGTTATCTTAGCGGATACAACCGGCGTGGTCCCTGCGGCTGGATGAAACGAGCCTTTACTCTCCGCATTATGTGTGTGTGTTGCCAGAACGACAACGAAAAGTACTGCAATACCGGCCAATGCCGACACACTCTTCGGGATCGAATCAATCAAGTGTTTCATGGTTTTTTAAATGGACATGTGAAAAAGTTTATCCTGCGCGGTGGAATTTTTCCACCGCGCGATCACCGGTTTTTGCATGATCATGAGCCATTCGCTACGTTACTACCGATCGATGCATTGTTGATCCCAGGAACGTATTTCGTCCCCTGCCGAATTATCGGGAGATCGCCACCTTTTGCATGGCACTTTGCCCATTGGCCTCGATACGCACAAAATATGTTCCCGGTTCCAGGGACGTCGCATCGAATGCAACGGTGTTCTCGCCGGAGTGCATAAGGCCGTTCTGAAGCATCCGAACGTTCCGGCCAAGTTCGTCCATCAGTTCTACTTTTGCCATACCTTCGGCGGGTAACGTGAAGACAACGTTCTCCGAATTCTCCGCCGGATTCTCTAAAACGGATATCCGGAGCTCATTCCCCACCTCCGGACCGGGCGTGACATCCAAGACCCCAAAATCGGAGAGCGGGCGGTACCAGATCCCGGAATCGGCCGTTCCGACCACCAGGTTCCCACCGGAAACTTGCATCGCCGTCGTATAGAATCCATTTCCATCGTACGCCGGAAGACCGCTGTTACTCAGCGTCCAGGTTGCTCCATTGTTTTTGGAAACAAAGACCCCGCTATCGGTTGAGAAAAATATCGTCTGACCGCTCCCGGCAAACCAGACGGCGTTCGCATCGTTGCCGCCATTGATCGGCGTGGAATTCGCCAATGTCCAATTCTGGCCATTGTCCGAGGAACGATAGATGTCCCATGCTCCGGTCACCATGGGATCGAGTATCGCTGCAAACACAGAATTTCCTACAACGCCGAACTGCCAGACGGTCGGCCAGCCATTTGGCGGTCCACCCGGTATTCCATTGACAGCCAGATTCCAACTTCCGCCATTATCGGTCGATGCCAAAATGCCTGCCACGAGTGCTCCTGCCAGGATCGTAGTTCCCGACATCGTGATGACCGTAGTGGGAACGATCACTCCTCCGATGCTCGCTCCGACCGTATCGATCGACCACGGGGTTCCAGGCGCGGTCTGCTTAAAAAATCCATAATATCCGGCCGTCGCGATAAGCGAGTTTCCCGCGACGACCATTCCACCCGGATAGCCTCCCGTTGGGTATCCCAGGGAATCCGGAGTCCAGTGCTGTCCCTGGTCTGTCGAATAAGCGATCCATCGAGTGACGAAGCCGCTCGAGAAACTATCGGCGATCCCTATGAGATTCGACCCTAAACTAATCAAGGGCATTCCTCCATTCGATGAAAAAGGTGCCCAGCTTACACCGTTATCGGTCGAGACGAACAACGAATCGGGGGTGCCGTTGGTGAGCGTGGCACAGTTAACGTCCGCTAAAAGCTTCGTTCCAAAAGGAAGAAACCCATTGACCTGACTTAACACGCCGCTATGGGCCTCGAGGGACCAGCCACTCGCTTTCTTCCATTGGGCCGATGCGGTAGAAACGAATGTGCTAAAAAAACACAGGGTGATCGTAACAAGCAGAAACGACTTAGCAAATTTCATTTTAGTGATGGTTAACTTTTTGTGATGATTAACATTGAAATCGAAGATCTAACAGTCCATCGATCGGTACGAAGACCGGGCTCAAGCCCCCGGAGATCTTAGTTTAAGGGAATTATGATCACAATTCACAACTCTATTAAACATACAAACATACGAAATTCTCGAGCCGAATGCAGAAATTCTCTGAGTGCTTTTTGGCTGTATGTACCCGCGTTAGGGTTTTGCGGCGTCCGCCCAGTAGGAGCCTTGTTTGATCGCATCCTCGGCTGACGATTGAAGAGCCAGAGGCCCGCCGAGTGCATAGATAACGAGCCAACGGTACGAATTCCTCACAGGATCAGAATGCAGGTCGTTCCCGTCGTGGAGTTGCATCTGGTACTCATTCACTTTATTCACCAGCGGCTGGAACTGAGCGCCAAACGCCTGGGATGCCGCCGCCACTTTCGGCAGTACTGCATTTTCCGCATCCCGATGTTCCTGTCGCGCTCTTCGATTTACTTCCCCTAAGCAGGCGGTATCCCCGTGGCATGCCGAGTCACGTACGGCTACAACGGAATCGATCGAGTGATGGATCGATTCCGTGGAGGTAAGAATGGCGCTTGTCGAATCGGAAAAAGCTTTCACCATTTGCTGCATCACTGCCGAGAGAGAATCGAAGATCGGCTTGAGTTTTATGAACGTGTCGATGACCGGTTGCATCGCCTGGTTCGAATGGGCAGATTGTTGAATTGTCTGATTACCCATTAATTGTTGAGCGAACTTCATTTTATCCGCCATCGACATATTTTGAAGCGCCTCTGGACTGATGTTCTTCATCTGCGCTTGAACGGTTTCCGCCGTTGACTGGGCTTGCGAGATCTCCCGTCCCTCTTGTTTGGTCGGGTTATTGGCATGCGCACCCTGATTGATAGAGGAGTCCGTTTGACCGAACGCTGCCTGTGTTTGCTCTTTCAGGGCGGAATCGCTTTGGGTGACCTTCGGACTCAGTTCGATCCCCATGTACTTGTTGAGGACCATGAGGGCCCGTGCAGCGGTAATATTCGTCGGGCACGCCGTTACGGCGCCATACGCTTTTGCAAAATCGACATGTTGGAACCTATCCGTTTGCTGAGCGGTCGCAGGCCGAGAAAAGAAAACGGCAACGGAAAGATATAGTATCGCCTTTGTTCGGTGTGTCATGGTCGATGGGTCACGGTCACGTGAAGTTCACAAACGTCGCTGATCTGTTGCATCATATCCGACGAAAACTTTTGGTCGATAAGCTGCGCCTGCCTGTTCTGATAGGTACTGGGAGCGAACATGAAGTTCGTTCCGGTCGTGTCGCTATACTTGGCCATGAACGTATTCGACAAACCGAGCAGAGACATCGGCATGGAATATTCGCGCTGATGGCCGTTGTCCTGAGCGAGCCATTTTTCATTTGCTGCGCCGAGATCTCGAATAACGAATGCACAAGGGGTCGAAGAGGAGGGACAAGGATCAACGACGAGACTGATGGGAGTATCGAAGCTCATTCCCGACGAACCGCCGCCCGTGTTTGCATCGCCGCCAGAAACTTGCTCGATCTGCATCGTCCCATGTTCGGAGACAACCTGCCCTTTCTGGTACGTAAGCGTGATGGTGCAAGCCTTCGGCGAAGCCCCACCGTACTGGTAATCGGATGAAACCCAGCCCCCCTGGCCTAATGGCATATACTTAACATCTTTATGCCCACTTAGCTGATAGGTGAACGTCGAACTGCTATTCTTGGCTTGAAAATCATACTCGATCTCGATATGGCATTTCGTGCAGTCCATGAAGGTATTGACAGCATCGTTATCGTTCTCGTATCCGAGCAGCTCTGCCGTTCTCAGAGCTAGTGAAAATGCAGGGGCAAGGGCAAAATTGTGATCTCTTTTGACCCGTTTCTCTATATCTTCCATCCATTTTGAATAAAGGTCTCGGAGATCGTTCTGCACACTGGATAGGTCCGAAGAGCCGCCAAGGAGCTGATTCTGACGAATGGCGGTCAGACCTTTCGTCGCTTCATACGCCCCCTTAGGAAATCCACCGTTCCTTGCCAAACATGCGTGGATGAAATTTGTAAGCTTTGCGACAACGCGACTGCTGAGCTGTATCGCAACATTCATCGCTTCCTCGCTCCGTGAACTGCCCTGCCAGCAGTTGAATGTGTCGAGGACATGCACGTCGGTCATCAGCGCTTTTATGATCGTGAATTCGGGGTCCGTCAGTTCTTTCAACCATTCCGAAACGATAGCCTCGCGAGCGGATGCGCTTTGCGGATCGTTCCAGCATTCATCGTTGAAATCGGCCGGAGCGACCGGTGGCGGATCCCTCACCAGTAAGAGATCTCTTGCCTGAGCCATTTCGGCAGGGAAATCGTCATTCGCAGCAGCGCACTGGTCGGAGCTCGGTTGAGCAACGGCCCGAACGGGAATACATGCCAAAAAACCGAGTCCCATAAGGACCGCGTAAAGGACTATCGGGTATTGCTTAGACCTCATCCCTCAATTTCTATTTTTGGTTGAAAGTAGCGAGACAGGATTTCAACCTTTATGCGATGCTGAAGAGTATTATAAACGCTCGTCAGTCATACCGATCGTTGATGATATTCAATCGATGAAACAATACAAAGATACTACATTTTTTTTCGGTTGCAAGAATGTCAACAGCGCGCGGATGCGGTGGAAGCGCAGCTTGTATCGATGGGGATCGATGCGTCGCGACTGACAACGAAAGGTTACGGCGATAAAAAGCCGATCGCCGCGAACGACACACCGGAAGGTAAAGCGACGAATCGGAGAGTCGAATTCGTGAGAATGTAAGCGGTGAACGATTTAAAAAGTCGTGGCAGTCCTCGTGGGTTGCCACGCTTTTTTCGAATCTTTCCCTTGCGTTGTGCGGTTAAACAACCTATGATCGCCCGAGCACGAATTTGCCATGTTGTCTTCGGAATTGTTTTCTTGTCTTTGCCCGTGCTTCTTTATTCGCCGGCGTTGCGGGCGCAGCAAACACCGGAACAGCGCTCCAGGCTGGCGTATGAGAACCGGCTGAACCATGTTATTAAGAACATGACGACGCGCCGCGATGCCGAAAATGCGGAATTTAACGCGCGGCTCAACCAGATGAACGCGGCCGCACCGCTCGAACTTAAAAATTTCGATACGACCATCGTCACGCAGAATGTTTCCAGGATCCTCGAATTCCTCGACTACCTGAAGAGGGAACGTATCTCCAGCGATTCGCTCGCTCGAGCCTTTGAGGACTCCCTTTATATTTTTTCGGCGGAACTTCCGAAGGATATCGAGGCCGAAGGTCTGAACGAAATCAAGACCGATTTCGAGACCGACCGCACGGCCTTCAATAACTTTCTCGATGTGATGACGAAGCTCTATTCGGATGTGCTGGACGTACTCCTGCATTTGCAACACCATCCGTATCGCATCGCGCACAATCAGCTGACGTTCGAACTCAAAGCCGACGCGACCGAATACCGCCGGTTGATGAAGATCGTCGATGCCGATACAAAGGACCTCAACGCGGCCAACGAAAAACTGCGCCAGGCAAATGCGCAATCGAACCGGCAGACGAAAAAGAAAGATACGTTGGACGGCAAATAATATTTTCCATAGCGAATTCCGGAATGAACGACTCCCTGACCATCCGTCAAATTTCTTCCAAAGTCGATAAGCTTCGTTTCGTGCGCATGCTCTGGGACATTTATGCGAACGATCCGAACTGGGTGCCACCGCTCGAAATGGACCGGATGAAACTCATCGATGAGAAGAAAAATCCATTTTACCGCCATGCCGATACCGCATGGTGGCTTGCGGAACGGAATGGGAACGTCGTGGGAAGGATTGCGGCCATTATCAATCATTCGTATAACGAAGTACAAAAGGAACAGGCTGGATTTTTCGGATTTTTCGAATCTGTCAATGAGCCGGCGGTTGCGCGTGAATTATTTCGCACCGCAGAAGCATGGATCAAAGATCGCGGAATGAATATCGCGTATGGTCCCGCGAACCCGTCCTCGAACGACGAATATGGATTGCTGATCGATGGCTTCGACCGTCCACCGGTATTGCTTATGACCTACAATCCGCCCTACTATGCGTCCCTGATCGAGCAAAATGGATATGTAAAAGGACAGGACCTCTTTGCGTATCTGCTTTCACAGGATACGGCCCGTTCCGAAAAGCTTGTGCGAGTTTCAAAAGCTTTGGCGGACCGAAACCGCATCACCGTCCGTCCGATGGACCCAAAGCGGTTCCAGGATGAGGTCAATACGATCAAGCATATCTATAATACGGCCTGGGAAAATGAAGGATTCGTTCCCTTCACCGATGCCGAGATGGACTTTATGGCGAAGGACCTGAAGCCGGTGTACGATCCGGAACTGGTGTTCTTCGCCGAAGTGGACGGCCGGCCGGTGGGGTTTGCGCTTTCGCTCCCGGATATCAATCAGGCCTTTCACTCCGGTGCGAAAATCCCGCGCGGCATGGCAAATTTGCCGGTGGGACTCTGGAAACTTTTTACAAAAAAGAAAACGATCGATACGATCCGTGTGATCGTGCTCGGCGTTCTCCGAGAATATCGCCATCGTGGGGTCGATGCGTTGCTCTATACCGCGACGATGGAGCGCGCCCAGCAAAAAGGGTACCAATACGGGGAAGCCTCATGGGTCCAGGAGACCAACGTTCCCATGAACCGGGCCGCTCAAATGATGAACGGCGAACAATATAAAACGTATCGTGTTTACAAAAAAACTTTATCCTGACGTTGGAATCGGAATCCGTTCGGCAGTTGTACGACCGTTACGTCAGCACGTTCAAGCCGGAGAACGCAACGCTGACGGCGGCGGAACTTGCGCATTATTATCAATGGTGTAATGCGCGCTATCTCCCTTTCCTGAAAGACGTTCCGAAATCCGCACCGATTCTGGAAATCGGCTGCGGTCATGGCCGGATGCTGCAATATCTCCATCAGAAAGGGTTCCAGAACGTTATCGGTATCGATATTTCCCTCGAGCAGATCGAACTCGCGACGAAAAGCGGCTTGAACGCCGAATGTGCCGATGTGTTCGAATACCTTCACGGGACCGAAGGGGCATTCGATTGTATTATCGCGATCGACGTGGTCGAGCATTTTACAAAGCAGGAACTGCTTCGCCTTTTCGATCTGATCTCGAGGTCGCTGACTCGCAATGGAATGCTCTTATTGCAGACGGTGAATGGGGAAGGGCTTTTTCCAGGTCAGATTATTTATGGGGACCTGACCCACGAAACCATCCTGACCCCAGGTTCCATGAAACAACTTCTCACCGTGTCGGGATTTCGAACGGCGCGATTTGCAGAGTGTGCTCCCGTTGCCAACGGAGTGACGGGGATCGTACGGTCCATGCTTTGGCGTGCGATCCGCTTCGGGGCCGACCTTGCCCGTCTGATCGAAGTTCGAAAAACGCAGGACATTTGGACCGAAAATTTTATTTGTTCCGCGAAAAAATAACATCGAAAAATCGGAAGCACGGCCCGAGCCCGATTGATGTTTGTGTGGTCTCATGACGACTGCCGATCTCGCCACTCGCGTTTCCGAAGGTGACCGTCGCGCCATTGCTCGCGCCATTTCCACGGTAGAAAACGATTCCCAAAACGCCGGTGCATTGTTGCACCGCCTCGTGAAAAAGATGGGAAACGCCTACCGGATCGGGATTACCGGTCCGCCCGGAGCCGGAAAATCAACGCTGACGTCGGAACTCACGAAACTGATCCGTTCGCTCGGGAAGACCGTAGCGATCATCGCCGTCGATCCGACCTCGCCGTTCACCGGCGGTGCGTTACTTGGCGACCGAATTCGCATGCAGGATGTTTCGATGGACGAAGGCGTCTATGTTCGTTCCATGGCGACGCGCGGGTCGCTGGGCGGATTGTCCGCCAAAGCCAAAGATGCCGCCGATATCCTGGATGCGGCCGGCTTCGATATCGTGATTTTCGAGACCGTCGGAGTCGGCCAGTCCGAACTCGATATTGCGAAAGCGGCCGATACCACCATCGTTGTACTGGTGCCCGAGTCCGGGGATGCGGTGCAGGCAATGAAATCGGGCCTGATGGAGATCGCAGACTTTTTTGTGGTCAATAAAAGCGATCGGGAAGGCGCCGAACAAGCGGTGCGAGCGTTGAAAACGATTCTCACGATGCGCGTGACGCATGCGGCGGACGAATGGATTCCGCCCGTGATTCAGACCACCGCCAGCAAGAACGTTGGGATCGAAAAGGTCTGGGAGACGGTGCAAAAACATCGCGAATATCTCGACTCCACCGGACAGTTTTTGGTGCGACGCAAGTCGCGCGAGCGGGAACGAGTGCGGGAACTTGTCGAAGCCATCCTCCACTTCGATTTCTGGACCCCCGAACGTACAAAAACACTCGAAACGGAACTCGACCGTATTATTTCTCGCGAACGTACGAGTTTCGATCTCGCACAGGAACTCGTCGGCAAGCTAAAACCGGGATGAGAACTCGAATCCCAAATTCTCGTTACAGTGCACTTCATGGTAGCGATCGAGAATTTGGAATTAGGTGAAAAGCTGCTCCTGCTGGCCCCGATGGAGGACGTTACGGACGTTTCCTTTCGGCTGATCATGCGGGAGCATGGCGCGGATGCGGTGTACACAGAATTTATTTCGTCTGAAGCGCTCATCCGGCAGGCTGCGAAATCGATCAAAAAGCTGGTTACGGACCCCAAGGAGCGTCCCGTCGCTATTCAAATATATGGGGGCGATCCGGAAGTGATGCGCGATGCCGCACAAATTTCTGAAGCTGCCGGTCCCGATTTTATCGACATTAACTGCGGTTGCTGGGTGAAAAACGTTGTCGGCCACGGGGCCGGGGCCGGCCTGCTCAAAGATCCCGATCGCATGGAGCGAATGGTCCGCGCGGTGGTCGATGCGGTCAGGCTGCCCGTCACAGTCAAAACGCGGCTGGGATGGGATCAAAATACCATCAATATCCTGGAGATCGCACCCATGCTGGAACAAGCCGGAGCGAAAGCGTTGACGATCCACTGCCGGACGCGTTCTCAGGGCCACAACGGTGAAGCGGACTGGACCTGGATTCCCAAAATTAAGAATGTGGTCTCGATCCCCGTGTTCTTGAACGGCGATGTAAAAACACCGGAAGATGCCGAACGAGCATTTCGTGAGACGGGGTGCGATGGCGTTATGATCGCACGCGGCGCGATCACCAACCCATTTATTTTCCAGCAAATTAAAGAACTCCGGGAAAAGGGAAGTTACCACCAGCCGACCCTCGAAGAGCGCATCGAGCTTTGCGTGCGGCACTTAGTGCATTCCTGTGAGATCCGAGGCGAACAGCGGGGGGTATTTGCATTTCGTAAACATTATGCGGGTTACCTTCGGGAAGTCCACGGGGGCGGACGCGTTCGGTCCGAACTCATGCAAGTGACCTCGCTCGAACGCTGTATCGAGCGACTCCAGGAATTCAAAGTAAAGAAAGAAACTGCATTCTAAATCCATTTTCTTTCAGCACTATTTTTCAAATAATTTATTTTTATACACGAAAAATTAATTTCATTTGGAACCAACGTTCATGATAAAGAGTAGTCTTTATTAGATTGTATTTGATTAAAAGTCCAATCTCGCCTATTGCGGGTATCGCCTGAACCGCAGCGCTGAAATTCTCAGCATCTTCAAGGCATGCGGAATTTTCCCATCGCCTTCGTTCTCGTAGTGTCTTATCGGATCCAATATCCGGATTTCTGCGAATTCGCACGAATAGCCGGAGATCAGTAATAGCTCAAAGAGCTTCATATGCGAAAATTCTTTCGCTGAATCCATTGCCGTGGGACTCGCCTGACCTGCCCATCGTCTTTGCAATCGTTTTCGTCGTCACTCTGGTCCTCTGCAGGTGTCCGTGGGAACGCCTGCAGAACGCATTCGGAATGACCCTCGTCATTCCGGGCCCATACGAACTTTTACGATTTTTTCAGGCACTATGGCCAATAGTAAAACGGATCGAAATCATCGTGCCGCAGAACGTGAGATCGTTCGGCAGGAAGTCGCTGCTGCGTGTAAAACGGAGAGCCGGATCGCCGATGTGTTCGCCCGGGCGCTCGAGAGTATTTTAGAGCATCTTGCCGACTCTGCGTCGATCGATCTCGTGGAAGACGACGGTACGATCGCGCGAGCCATTACGCGACATACCGACTCACGCATGGAAGAAGTCCTTGCGAAATATCGCTCGGAACATCCCTTACCGCTAACGGCATCGTATGGTTATCCACGCGTCATCAAAACCGGTAAGGCCCAGTTTATCCCGGGCGTGAACGATCGTATCGGCAGCCGATTGTTTTCTCCGGCAGGATCCGAATTTGAAGCGCAACTTGTCGTAGATGGTATAAGCGTACGCTCTTTTATCTGTGTCCCGCTTGTCGCTCGCGGGCGCGTCCTGGGAGCGCTAACCGTTTTGACGACCGGTAAAAACCGCTTATTGATGAGTGACGATCTTTTGCTGTTCGAAGAGCTCGCTGAATTACTGGGAGAAACCCTGGACGCCGAACTACGCCGGCACTCCCGGGGCACGCCATAAGCGGCTTCGGAGTTCTTTCTTGTGATATTGCCACTGTTCTTTTGTGATTGTTCCATTGTCAGGTTCCACGCCATATTTTATTTACAATCCGATTTCTGGCGGAGCGTCGCAGGCAAAACGGGTGTCGCGCGTGTGTGAAATCCTGGGCAATAAATTCCCGTGGTGGGAGACCTACACTCCGACGGACGCGAAGTACCTGGCCCTTCAGGCGGCTTCCGAAGGCGCTTCCGCGATCGTTGCGGTAGGGGGCGACGGAACGGTTCACGGCATCCTGAACGGTATAATGGAGCTCGAACCTCACGTGCGTCCGGCCCTGGGAATTTTACCGATGGGCAGCGCGAACGATTTTGCGTTTGCAGCAAAGATTCCTCACGAGCCCGAAGCAGCCCTTCAGCGTATCTTTCACGGTCGGAGTTCGCCGGTCGATGTCGGTTCCATGCAGAATAAACGCGGAACACTTGTCTATTGGCTGAATACCGTTGGCATTGGGCTTAATGCATTAGTAGCGATCCGAGCCCGGCGATTTCATGCCATAAAAGGGAGCGCAAAATATGTGGCCGGGACCCTCGCAACACTCCTTGAGGGAAACAGTATGACCGAAGTCGACCTGACGGTCGATCATCACCGGTTTTCAGAAAAGATTACGCTCCTGACATTAGCAAACGGCCCTCGAGAGGGCGGCGCCTTTCTCATGGCGCCAGCCGCTCGCATCGACGATGGCAGGCTCGATATGCTGATGGCCAGCGCACTTTCGCGTCTTTCTATTCTCCGTCTCCTGCCCGGCACTCGTAGCGGTCAGCACCTACGATCGCGAGCAATGCTCTTGAGGCAGTTTTCGACGCTCCACGTTACCTCGCGCGACCCGCTTCCCATTCATACCGATGGAGAAATTTTTGCCACGCCGGCCGATCGCGTGTATGAAATTTCGGTCCGTATTCATCCGGGAGCGATCCGAGTCCTTCGTTAGTACCCAGAATCGTTCCATGGATATTCGGTCGATCTCTCGATCCGAGCTACGGTAATGTTTTCTCTGTATTTTTGAAGCGAAAATGTTCAAAATCGCGATCCTGGGCTGTGGGCTGATCGGTGAAACACATGCCCACATGCTTGCTCAACTCGGAAATCCGCCGATGCTGTTTGCCGATAAAGATCGAAGGCGCGCAGAACGGCTCGCCGCGCGTTATTCCGGGCGCGCGACAGATCGTGCAGAGGATGCCATTCATTCGGATGAGATCGAAGCGGTTTATATCTGCACCTATCACGATACGCATGCGCCACTGGCGTCGCTCGCGGCGAGCGCGGGTAAGCATCTTTTTATCGAAAAGCCAATGGCGATCACGGAGCACGACGGCCGAGAGATTTCGAATGCTGTTCGGGCAAACGGGGTCCAGTGTATGACCGGTTTCAAATTTCATTACATGTCCTTAACGCGCAAGGCCAAAGAACTTTTAAAATCTCCCCAGGTGCTTTCTGCGGAAGTGATCGAGCGGCGCTGGCCGGACGATTCCTGGGCGAACGATCCGCTTAAAGGTGGTGGAAATGTCCTTTCACAGGGGTGTCATGCGGTGGAACTCCTGCTCGACCTTGCACAAGCCCGGCCCGTGCGCATCTTTGCCGAAGGAGGGAACCTTCGGCATCCTTCGCTCGGACCTGAGTTTCGAGATACGATGTGCGCGACGATCGCGTTCGAGAATGAGGCAGTTGCTTCGCTCCGGATCGCAGATGCGGGGGAAATGCCGCACGATGGGAAGTTTTCGATCCAGGCCATGAATGGCATCGAGACGGTGCACCTGTACGATCGCCTGAAGAAGCTGAGCTATTATGACGGGCACGAGCACCATACGTTCGAGGGTGAAGAAGACGGATTTTTGAACGAGGACCGAGAGTTCCTTCGGTCGCTCGCCGAACGCCGCCAGCCGGAAACGAATGAAGTACATGGGCTGCGCGCGGAGATGATCCTCCTGCGTGGGATCGAATCCATTCGCACCCACATGCCACAATCGCTCCTCGATCTTCCGTGAATAGGGTTCCACCGGGCGAATGGCACGATTACCGACGCGATGATTCGCGACTCGGAGTGCAGCCGCTGGCCCGAAATGCAAAATCGAAGCTGGAAGAACGATGGTCGATCGCGATCGGTGGTGGGTACCAGGAAATAGTCGCCGTAGGCGATGGTTCCCATGATCTTCTCATGGCCGATGCGGGCGGACTTCAACGGATCAGTTCCGACGGGATATTCCGGTGGCGCACACGGCCGTTCGGTGCCCATGGCATTGCCGGCGTGTTCGATTTGGACGGCGATGGGCGCCTCGAAGTGCTGACCAGCAATGGAGCGGAAATTATCGTCATTTCGGCCGAATCAGGAGAATTTTTATTCCGCGATACCGTCGGCCCTCCGCACTCCTATGGCACCTATGCCGGAATGTTCAACGTCCACGCGTTTTTTGGCGCCGGTATGCAGGTGCTGGTGCCTTGTTTTTCAAGCAAGGAAGTATGGATGTACGACTTTGGAAACGATGTACGGGGTGGGCACGTGCGGCATCGACTGTGGATGGACGATGGATACCATCCTTCGATCGCAATCGGCGACGTCAATACCGACGGCACCGATGAGATCGTCATTGCGCGTATCGGCGGCGTGTATGTGTTCGAACCGAACAACGGGACCATGATCTCTCAGACCGTATGGACTTCGGATGAAGAACGTCGAAGAAATTACGGTCATTTCGAGTTGGTCGATATCAATCGTGACGGCCGTCTCGAAGCCGTGATCCTGAGCGATAAAGTTTCGCGTCATATGGCGGTCCTTGGGAACAACGGCCAGGGAACCTTCTCTCCGTTATGGGACCGCTTTATTGAACATATCTACCCGAGCGATACGACCGAACTCCGTTATACCTCGAATTCGATTCGCGATTTCGACGGGGACGGTCGTTTCGAGATCGCTGTCAGTATCTTTAACGACCGAAAAGATGGCCGTTGGTATACGGAACTTATTCGCGCGGAAACCGGGGAAAAGATCCTGGACCTCCCGGACCAATACCTGTGCGGCGTGCAGGACACCGATGGCGATGGAAGGCCAGAACTATGCCTAAGCCATGAACTCGGTCGTGCGACCCGGCCCAGCAGTGAGCTTTCGATCTATTCGGTACGGAACGAGCGAACGATCGCAACCTTGGGGACCGGCCGCTTCGCGGTCCGAGCCGTTCCGACGCATGGAAGGTCTTCTGAATTCAAGCCGGATGTCTTTGCTGCGCACGAAATTTGGGACGGCCGGTTCGACGGCAAAAACGGAATCTTTTTCTTCAATCCCGAAGGGCTTCATCTGTTAGACCGGTCGTTGAATACTTCCCGCGTCGGCACGGACGAAGTCTCCCCGGATGCTCGTTTGGCTTTAGCAACGGAACATGCTCTGTATGTCAGCGAACGCGATGGAGCTATTAAAAAGATTTCGGCCGCGCGTGGCACCGAACATTTTTTAAGCTGCGGTTATCATCTTACTACGGAAGCACATATTGCGGCAAGGCCCGGTCCGGTGCCGTGCGTCGTCCGTTGGGAGGAATCCCGCTATCTTATCATACCGGATTTTTCAAATCGCATTCACATTCTGAGTGCGGATCGGATTCACAATCGAAGTGCGGAATTCCAAGGCGCGGAATCGCGGGACGCAAAACGGACGACGATCTGCGGACGCAGCCGGATCGGGTATGACAACGTTTTTCACGTACCGTCCATTATTTTGACCGAGCGCGGTCCACGAATTGTCGTCGTGGACGATGAAGGGCTTTTACACTCGCGCCTTTCGCTTTATACGCTTCAGGGAGTGCGCGAGCGATTTTACGATTTTCCCGATCTTCCAGCGAGCGAGCCTGGGAATCGAATTGGCTGTTATGACTGGCTTTGGTTTCAGCACTCGCGGGGTCCGGCGATGGCCCTTAGTTTTTATCGTTCACACTCGATGAATAGCGAATGCTCGCTTGGGATGTTGATCGAGAATGGCGAAATCCTTTGGCGGATCGATCGCATCGGTGAAAAAGAATTCGGCCGGGGAGTCGGGCCGTGGGGAACATCGTCGATATTCGAGCGCGATGGCCGAGCTTCTGCAGTATTTTGCGCGAAAGATACCCTTTGCCGTATCGACTTGGAAACCGGGACGTTTGTCCGGGAACCGGAATTATTGACGAGTTGGACGTCCGATGAGATGAAACGCCGGAACCAGTGGAAAGAGCAGTCCCTTTCGACGGCCGTATCTGCGGACGACCCCTTCACCGCGTATGGCACTCCTCTTATTTTGAATGACGATCTTATTATCGCTGGATGCCTCGGCGGTTTCGGGTCTATCCTCCCGAGTGGAATCGCGCGGTGGTGGCATATTGCCTCGGCCGGTGACGTTCTCTATCGATTGCCAGGGATCGGCGACGTGGACGGAGATGGAAAAATCGAATGGGGACAGGGCCATGCCGATGGAACGTTTCGCATCTACGATTATGATTCCGGTGCTTTGCGTGCATCGCTCGATCTCAAGGCGATCACGACCGATGTCCTGACGCTCGATATCGATGGCGATACAAATCCGGAATTTATTTTTGGAACGAACGATGGCCGGCTCTTAGCGATCGGATTCGATGGCAAAACCTTTGCCGTTATCGGGGAGCAGGAGATGGGAGCGTCCGTCGGATCGCCGATCGCCGCCGATTTCGATGGCGATGGTAGCTCCGAGATTTATCTTGTGACGGCGGACGGACGCCTTCGATGTTTTGCTTAAGCGGTTGTAGCCAGGCGAATGCCACTGAACTGCCAGCGGGACTCCGACGGGAAGAAGTTCCTATAGGTCGGCCGAATATGGTGACGAGGCGTCACACACGAACCGCCGCGAAGGACCATTTGATTGGACATGAACTTCCCATTGTATTCTCCCAATGCACCGGGAGCCACGGTAAAGCCGGGGTACGGTAGATAGGCACTGCGCGTCCATTCCCAGACGTCTCCAAAGAGCTGGCCGATCGGCTCGGAATTCACATCAAGAGGGACGGGATGAAAATTGCCGTTTTCGAGGAAATTTCCTTTCGGCGGATGATTCGTCGCCACCAGTTCCCATTCCAATTCGGTCGGCAGCCGCGCCCCATACCATGTGGCAAAAGCATCGGCCTCATAGTGACTTACGTGCACCACGGGTTCCGAATCTTCAATGCGCCGGAGGCCCTGAAGCGTCATCTGCCACCATTCGTCCTCTATCGGTTCCCAATATTTCGGTGCGTTCCAGGCTTCTTCCGCCACTCGGGCCCAGCCATCCGAAAGCCAGAGCGACGGGGTCCGATATCCACCGTCCCGGATGAACGCCAGGTATTCTCCGCACGTGATTAAACGGTTCCCAATTGCGAACGAATCGAGGTACTGGCGGTGCCGGGGACCCTCGTTGTCAAAATAAAAGTCATTCCCTCGGGCGCCGAACTCGTACAATCCCTCGTCGAAGGAGACCCAGGCATGCGCCGGGACGGCGGCCGAACGAATTTCCCGTTCCCGATAGACGGGCCGCAGGGGATTCATCGCGAGAACGGTCTTTACATCGGTGACGATCAGTTCCTGGTGCTGCTGCTCGTGGTTCAGTCCGAGTTCGATCGTGCGGAAGATATCCTCCGGAAGTTCGTGTCTGCAAAACCGTTCCATTGCTCGGTCGACATGTTCGCGATAGTGCCAGACTTCCTCCATCGTCGGCCGGGACATCTGCCCACGCAGATCGCGCGGTGTACGCGCTCCGACCGCATTATAATATGAATTAAAGAGGTAGTTAAATTTTGAATGAAACGGCTTGTAGGATGTGTCGTGCGCGATAAGGACGAATGTTTCAAAAAACCAGGTCGTATGGGCTAGCTGCCACTTCACCGGCGAGCATTCGATGGCCGTCTGCACGACGCAGTCCTCGATCGTAAGCGGCTCGCAGATCCAGCGTGTCGTTTCACGGACGATACGATAACGTTCGAAAAGGTCGGCCTGTAAGGGTATTTCTTTGAGACTTAAAATCGTCGAGGAGTTCATTTCTTAAATATACGGAAATTTTTTTAGATGAAAATATTTACTTTATGACAGCGATTTCTTGTGGCGCATAATCTTTCGAACGGATGGCCACGCTGGCACACGATTAGAACGTATTGGAGGCATACGAGTCATCCTCGGATGGTTCGAGACCCACTTTGAAAAAATGGAATCTACACACTCGCGGCCCCGCTTCGTCCGATGCGACGAAGCCGCGTTGCGATTGCGATTCAGGGCTTTTAAAGCAAATAACTTTTTCTGATAATAGGGTTCTCTGAGGCATCGAAGGAAAACATCGTGTGTAGATGAGGCCGCCGGATGGCGGCCTTTTCTATTTTAAATACCCGTTGCGGGCTTTTCTATTTTAAATTGTTCCACGCTGTCGAAATACTCATCCAAGTGTCATGCGTTTACCGGGGCCACAGGCGCGCAAGTTGAACCGAACGACGATAGCATGAAAAGGATCTATTATCGTATTCGGCGTGAATCCAGAAAACGGTTTTTCTGGTGGATCACGATTCCGGTTGCCGTTTTGCTGGCTGCCGTATACAGCCTTTTCTTTCTGCATAATCCGGATCTGACAAAAGAGGATCCTCAACTGACGCGCGAGACCATGCTCGTGGTACGGCCGAATGTGACGATGGCCGAGATCGCCGATTCCCTCAAACAGGGCGGTTTTATTCGGAATGAAATTACGTTCCGCGCCGCGGCCAAACTGATCCGTGCCGGCCACCGCATTCATGGCGGAACGTTCCAAATTCATCGCGGCCTCAGCAATCTGCAATTGCTCGAGGACCTTGTCGGAACGAAATACCAGATCGTCTTCGAACTCTCGATCCCCGAAGGTTTTCGCCTGAAGGACGTTGCCGATGCGGCCGATGCCAGCCTCGGTGTCAATAAATACGATTTTATTCAGGCTGCCGGCGATACGGCGTACCTGCATTGGCTGGGCCTTCCCGAAGAAGCCCAGACCGCCGAAGGCTATCTGTATCCCGATCATTATAAGTGGCTCTATCCATTTAATGGACGTACGCTTCTTCAGGCATTGGTGACCCGGTTCCATCAGGAGGTCCCCGATTCGTTGCTCGATGCAGCGCGCGCGCGCGGACTTTCACCGTACCAGGTCATGATCTTCGCCTCGATCGTCGAAGGCGAGACGAAGAACGATTCCGAAAAATACCTGATCGCCGGAGTCTATGAAAATCGTTACCACATCGGGATGAAGCTTCAGGCTGACCCGACGGTGCAATACGGTCTCCAACTGGACCGGCCGATCTCCCATTCCGATATTCTGCGGTCCACGCCATATAACACGTATTTAAAGACCGGCTTGCCGCCGGGGCCGATTAATAATCCGAGCATCCAAACGATCTATGCTGCCGTCTATCCTGCCGAAACGAACTATCTTTTCTTCGTCGCTCGCCGCGATGGCAGCCGGACGCATTACTTCAGCCCGACGTATGCCGGCCAAATTCAGAACATCAAGAAAGAAGAGCATAATATCGCCGGCGGAGTGCGGGAACGATAAATTGTAGCAACAGCAAAGGCTGCCATCACGGGAAGTGGGCAGCCTGCGGTTGTTCGGAAAATCTTTTAATAGGTAACGGTAATTGTTTTCGCTGCCGCATTGAGCGAAACGCCATAATTCGTCAGTGGCGAGGGCGCAGGCCCGCTCAAAACGTTTCCATGTAAGTCGAAACGAGAGCCATGGCATGAGCAATAGATCGTTCCGCCACTCGGGGGGTTCACTTGACAGCCCTGATGCGTACACATCATGGAAAGCGCGGTGTAGGTCGTCGCATTTTGCCGAATAACAAGGATCGGCGTGCCGTCTGGCGTGACACTCGTATCGACGAGGAACTGCCCGTCGGAGTTCAGCGAGGCAATGCTCACCGTTGTCGTCCCATGCGTGATGTTCGCCGCTGTTGGCGAATTACAGCTTGCCAGGATTTCGGCCAGCGTACCTGAAAGCGTTGCTGCGGTAAGGACGAGCCCCGTCCGTTTCAAAAATTCACGGCGACCGACCGCCGTATTCAGAGAAAAGACCTGAGTGGATTCCATACTAACCTTAAAGATATTCGATTTATCTTAGAGACACATACGTCTCTATCAAATGGAACTCCAACCGCCCCCTTTCTCCACATGACAAAAAATTCAGTTTGCGTTTTTGAGTTTATCGTAAGATTTTTTAAGTGAGGCAGTAAATATCCTGCTTCAGGACATTACTGCCCTTCAACGAGAAAAAATGCTAATGAGGAGCTTGAGGACTTCGAATCCCGCTTCCTTTTTCTTCGTAGGTAGAGCAATGAACGAGAAAAAACCGATGGAAAAAACCGAAGACGAGTGGAAACGAGAGTTAACTCCCGAGCAATATCGCGTGATGCGTGAAAAAGGGACGGAGCGACCGTTCACCGGAGAATATGAGGCATTCTGGGAAAACGGAGTTTATAAATGCGGCGCGTGTGGCGCACCACTGTTCGATAGCGATACGAAATTCGATGCCGGGTGTGGCTGGCCGAGTTTCTCTGCCCCGAAAGCGAACGCGCAAATCGAGGAGCATGCGGACCGGTCGTTCGGTATGGTCCGAACCGAGGTAACTTGCGCTACTTGCGGTGCGCACTTAGGCCATGTTTTTGACGACGGTCCCGACCCGACCGGCCTTCGCTATTGCATTAACAGCGTTTCGCTCGATTTTGAAAAAAAGTGACGGAACGCTTTTCCCGGCCCATTACCAGGTGACCTGATAAAAAGAACCGTTCGTGATCGTGACCGAATCCGAAAGGTTACCGCTCCGCCGGCCGATAAAATGGAAGGTACCCGAGATCGATTTGCTCACGGAATCGTAGGAGGTAATGCTCACAGCGCCATCGTAAATCTGACCTTGCAGAACTTCGGGGATGGAGCCGTAGATCGTCGTATCGGTAGCGCCAAGGAGAATCGAGTAATCGCCTTCATACCCCGTCGCGCCGAGCGAATCGGTTCCAACTGCCGGCTTTGGCAGGATCAGAGAGATTTCGGTGTTATCGGTGACCGATAAACCAATGATGCTGAGAACGTTGCTGTTCATTTTACCGGTGGCGCCGCCGGTTCCAGGGAGCACCGTCGAGGACCACGCTTTGCCGTTGACCGTGGCGATCATGCTGCCCGGAGTGGTGGTGGTTCCGGTCGGCGATGTCGAGGCTTTGCAGCCGGCAAGAAGAAGGATCGAAATAGAGATTGCGGTCAGAATATGCTTCATAGTATATTGCTGGGTTAACAAAAATTAGTCCGAAGTTTTAGGTCTTTTTCAGAACGCTCCCATCGTACTAAAAATCCGCTTTTTTGAGCGAAGTACGTTTTAGCAGGCAATCAGTGCCAGTATATCGTCATTGGCAAGCGCCAGCCGGCCGTGGAGGAATTCAAGCTCGATCAGGAAGGCAAAGCCTTCGACCCTGCCGCCCAGGCGGTTTACGAGCCGTTTGGAGGCTGCGGCCGTACCTCCGGTCGCCAGCAGATCGTCCACGATAATGACTCGATCGCCGGGTTTCAAAGCGTCCTCGTGGATCTCGACGGTATTTGTGCCATATTCGAGATCGTATTCCTCGTGGATCGTCCGGTAAGGAAGTTTCCCCAATTTCCTGACTGGAATGAACGGCAAATTCATTTCCAGAGCGAGCGGCATTCCGAAGACAAAGCCTCGCGATTCGATCCCGACGATCGCCGTTGGCGATTTTGGAGCTGCAAACTCGATAAACCGATCGATCACCTCCTTCATCGCCGCCGGATCGGCCAGGACCGGGGTAATGTCTTTAAATAAAATTCCTGGGCGGGGAAAATCGGGAACATCGCGAATAAGCGATTCTGCCAACAAGGGCTGTTTTAAGATAACGGGCGACATGGTTCGTACTTTTGTATCGTTCGCAAAAATACAACAATCGGAGCGCCGCGTATTTTACTCGTTTAAAACCCGTATTTACATTATGTCAGAAAAACGATTGCACCTTCTTCGCAGCGAAGAGATTGCCAAAGGAACGCGCGCGTTCCATTTATCCCGACCGGAAGGATTTCAGTACGAGGCAGGGCAGACGATCGACCTCTATCTTATCGATCCCAAAGAGATGGACGCGGAAGGACCGGTACGGACCTTCTCCCTGGTGAGCGCGCCGCATGAGCCAGAACTTATGTTCGCCACCCGAATGCGCGATACGGCATTCAAACGTCTTATCCAATCGGCAGAGCCGCAGATGGAATTGGCGTGGGATGGGCCGTATGGCTCGTTCACGCTGCATAAAAACGCCGGAAAGCCGGCCGTCTTCCTCGCCGGCGGGATCGGAATTACCCCGTTTATGAGTATGGTCAAGTCGGCAACGCATCAAAAGTTACCGCACGCGATGTATCTGCTGCACTCCAACCATACTCCGCAGGACGCTCCGTTTCAGAAAGACCTGGCGGAGTTCCAGAAGCAAAATTCGAACTTTCATTTCGTTCCTACGATGACCGATCTTACACCGGAGGACTCGTGGGCCGGCGAGCGAGGGACGATCGATGCCGCGATGCTCGAACGCCATATCCCAAATCGCTCGAATGCGATTTACTATCTTGCCGGACCGGCCGGGTTTGTCCATGCCATGCGGGATATGCTTAAAGCCGACGGCGTCGACGAAGACAATGTTCGCTTTGAAGAATTTCCCGGGTACTGACTTGGTCGCCCATCAGAGTTTTCCGAGGAGCGCGATTTTCGGAAGAATTCTCTCATGGGACGGGGCGCAAAAATTTTTATCGTTAATTAGGGCGTGCCACGACAGGAGGTGCCGGATATGCTTCCCCTTTCTTTCTCTGAACTTCGAGTTCTGGCGAAAGAATGTCAGCCGGAGCGATCAGGGTGGCCGCCACTTTTGGACTGAAGCTAAAAAGCCCGCCGGAACCGGCTGAAATCAGCATATTCCGAGTGATCATCTCTTTGGACGAGACGATCTCCCGCAGGTCCCGTATGCTGGGTAAGCCGATCTCGGCACCCCGCACTAACTGCTCCGTTCCGTCAGGCAATAATTTATAAATAAGAATAGGAATGATTGCTTTGCCGTTTGCAAGCATGTCCTGAATACTTTCGCCCGATTCGTCGCTCGGGATGCCCCCGTCGATCGCACGGACAATTATGCCGTAGTTATACCCATCGTCTTTGGCGCGAGCGAGCAGATCTTTTTTCATTCCCGAAAGCGGAACCGGCTTCGAATCTTTATATTCCACGATCCCGGGCGCCGGTGAAGCTTCGGTCATTCCCGGTAAGCCACCGGCCAGCGACCGCGCGTGGCCATTCGGTTCCCGTACTTCTTTGGTCGGCGTGCGACTCATATAAAGCGTTTTAAGAATTCCTTTATCGACGAGCGTCAGGTCTGCCGGTGGAACGACGCCTTCGTCATCGAAGGGGTAATACCCGAGGAGTTCGATCCCATTTCGCATTTTCGTAAGCGATAGATCGTGCACGGAAACCGTGGTCGGGAGAATCCGGGTATTCAATTTTTCCTTGAGGGAGGAACGTTTCCCGGACGAGAAAATAGCGGAAACATCGTTTCCGAACAGGTCCTCACGTTGCGCAAACAGGCGCGAAATGAGGTTCTCGGACAAGAAATCAGCCGCGGCGTCGTTCTCGAAGAGGACCGGACCGGTATAGTCCTGATCGAAGAGCGGTGCGGAGCGGAGCGCGATGAGATCGCGGGCCATTTCGTCCACCCGGTTCAGGAGTTCGAGCTTCGTGGGAAGTTGTTCGGGAATCTTTGCGACGAACGTGCGAGAAAGATGGATCGGCTGCCCGTCCGAAGTGGCTTGCGTGTAGGCTTCGATTTCGATCTGGCACAGGGTGACCGGTTTCCGAACCCGGGTGCCTTCCGTATTTATGATCCATTCATACGAATTCGTGATCGTGAGCGATACACTCGAGTTCTGAATTTCCGGGTGCGCGGTAAATTCCTCACTGACATCTTTGACCATCGTTTCAAGCGCCGTGCGATCGTAGTGTAAAGCGATCGGTGGTTCCGCGATGGCAATGGCCGGAGCCGGAGCGAAATCCGGAAGGTCCTTTAATTCTGCGGCAACTTCCTTGTGCTCGAGCGCCGCTTTCTTTTTTGAAAAGTTCTCGTTGGCGCTCTTGAAGAGATCGTCGGTCGAAAGCCAGAGCACGCGGCGAATGCCGGTATAGTCGTCGTCGAGTGGCAGGGCATTGTCCGGTGCGCTCGAGAACATGAAAAATCCCGTGTTGTCCGTGAAATTTTCGTCGTTGAACTGGTAATTATTGAGAAGAAGCCGAACGGATTCGCGCCGTTCGTGGTGCAGGTCCGAACGCGTGAGGGAACCATTCGATGCGGCGAGGTCCAGTCGTTCCTGATCGGCGACGGTATACGCGATGAAGAACGGATCGACGAGTCCCGGAAGATGCAAGTCCGATTTGGCGCGAGCGAGTTCGTCCGTCATGGCACGTTCCACCACCGCGATCGTCTTATCGGAGACCTGCGCGTGCAGGACGGATGGAAACGATACGGGAACAGTCAATAAAAGTATTGCGAACGGAAATAATCGTACCTGAGGCATACCGAATTTCAAAAGATCGAGTGAGAATGTAAATGTCCTTCTTTTTTGCATGGTCTCATCCTTTGCCTGGATCGACGGACTTCGAGGAAGCGGCGGCATCGGGCGCCGGCAGGATCGGTAACCGTTCCTGCGACTTCTGTTTCTTCTGGACTTCGATTTCGCGCACCAGCAAACTGGGGCTGGACGCAGAAACGGGAACCCATCCGGACTCGGCGCCGCACATCCCATTGAAGGTTTCCCCATCGTTGCCGGCGGCCATGATGCGCTCGAATGTCGCGAGCGGAGTACCGATCAAATCGACGCCGCGGACGAGTTCGTCCGGGCGGCCATCGGCATAAATCCGATAGACCAGGATCGGCAGGACATTGAATGCATTCGGGATCGTACGCCCGGTGAGCGTAAACCCCCCTTCGACTTCTTTGAACCACAGTCCGTACGGTTTTCCCTGGCGCTTACACTCTTCAATGAGCATCGCCCGAAGCGTATCGAAGGGAACCGTCTGTTTTGCGACGACGACCAGGTTCGATTGCCGCGCCTCGGGAAGCTTCCCCGGCTGGGCGCGTCCATGGCCGTTCGAATGTGGGAACCCTTCGATGGGGGAACGTCCCATAAGAAAGTTCTTCAGGACTCCATTCTGGACAATATCGACCCGTTGCCCGCGAACGCCCTCGTCGTCATACGTATAATGTCCGAGCAGATCGGTGCTGTCGTATCGCTGGAGGTTCGGGTCGTCGAAAACATCCATGAACGTCGGCAATACTTCCTGTCCAATTTTTTTCTTGAAGGTCTGTCCTTCATTCACGTCTTTTTCGCGCCGTGCTTCGACCCGGTGACCGAAAATCTCGTGAAAAAATACGCCGGCTGGTCCTCCGGAAAGAATCGCCGGGCCTGCGAACGGACTGATCACGGGTGCATTGCGCATTTGCTCGAGCGTGGCGATCATATTATACACATCGTGCATAATAGAATCGTCGGAGGGCAGGTCGCTTGGAACGTAGGCGAAATAACTCTTATAAAGCGGCAATTCCATGCCGTCGTCCGCTTTTGCGGTCGCCATGATCATGACGCGTGTATAGAGTTGATTGGAAGCGATCTCGCCTCCTTCGGTCGATACGAAATACTTTCGTACAATGCTTGCGTCGAGCGTTGCTTTCGCTTCGAAAATATCCTGCTGGCCTACAAAGAGCGCGGAATATCGAGCGAGCCGTTTCTCCCATTCCTTTCGGTCATGGAAGTAACTGGCCATATCGATCTCCGGCTCATAATAATGGTTGGCAGCGTCGGCTTTGCTGAAGTCGCCGGAAGTATCTTCTTCGGCCACTTTGATCGTTTTATTGGTGCGGACTTGCTGCAGGCGTTCGGTCGCCGCATTGTAACTCGCATTTGTTTCGCGCCATAGGGCGAGCCGGAGCGATTCCGAGTTGTCCTCGTAAGGGATCGAACGCGCACCGCCGCGAGCGAACATGTCGTTCGAAGCACGAATCTCGTGTGTATTATCGAGCGAGTAATCGCCCACGCGAATATCGACGAGCAGGGTTCGCCGCCGCGTCGAGTCCGACTTCATAATCGATCCATAACTGGTGACGATGCTGACCGTTTGTTCATCGCCAACGTTATAACTCATATAATAGGGTGGCACTGTCTGTGAGGCAAGCGCATCGTGTTCGCGCGCAAGCTCGGACTTCATCGTCTGGATGACAACATCATTGTCGGCCGTTTCCTGTGCGCGAGCGATCGTTGAAAAGGTTACGATCAGCGCGGCCAGCCACCAGGATTTATAATAGATTGAACGAGGCATTTTTTGCATTTCCGATAGTCGTCGAACGGGGAAAGGTTGAAAGTGCGATAAGGTGGAAACTTAGCGTAAAACTAAGCAAAAGAGTTCAGGTCCGCCGCCCCCCTTATTGGTTCAGCGCGCTTCCGCCAACTCAGCCATAGCCAGTAAAAACGCGCCGGTTCCCCACCACCACTCGCCCGTCGCGAGCGATTTGTAATACTCGATCGTTCCCGGCCACGTCCCTTCGGAAACACCCACAACGCGACCCTTTTTGTCGACAGCATTCGCGAGCCCGAGCGCTGCTTTATTCAGAGCGGAAAGGGAAGAGCGGTTCAAGGCAATATGCTCGTTCTGTGCTTTTGCCAGTGCAAAACAAAACATTGCGGAAGCGGAAGTTTCTTCATAGGCACTACGGTCGTCCAGAATGGTCCGCCACAAACCATTCTTTGTTTGATGTTCCAGGAGGGCGTTTGTGAGATGTTGGAAGATCGAAAGTACGTCCCGGTAGCGAGCAGTTTTTTTGTCGAGGACCGCAAGGATTTCCGCAAGCGTCATCATCACCCATCCATTACCGCGTGCCCAGCTTCCCTGAGATCGAGTCCCTCCATTATTCTCTTCACAATGAATGAAGAACGCATTATCGCCGTCCTGCAACCGTTCCAGGTGCAGGGCGATCTGGCGAATCGCTTCGTCCTCCCAGGGAACATCGAGCGCGGTTCCCAGTTTTGCGAGCAACACGGCCGAATAATAGACGGTATCGATATAAATATTGGGCAGGTCGACATTGTGAAGCAGGATGCCTTCGCCATTGCGAATCGCGTTACGGCGAATAAAGGTATAAATTCGTTCCGCTGTGTCCTGGAGCGGAATCTGCAGTTCTTCGAATTCTTCGAGGACCTCGGGGTAGAGCAGCGCGAAACTCCAGGAACCGCAAAAATAGTTCACCGGCACACGTTCCGCAAGGTGAAACGAAAGCCAGCGCCGAAGGTATTCGCGCACGTTGGGATTTTCATCGACTCGAAGTCCCCGAAGAAGCCCGTACATGGCGAGCGATTGGCCCCAATCCGTCGATTGCGATTCCGGGCGGTGACGAGCGATAAAGGATTCGCTGACTTTCTTAATCAAAAGGCGAGGGTCCAGCAGATCGGTTGTTATTTTTTTTGGCATCTGTTTTTTTATGGCTTCGCCGATTCGACGATTTGCTTTGCGCGAGCCGTCAGGACCGTAAGATCTCCCGCTTCGATATCGCTGTCGGAGACCAGCGGCGTTCCCACGCCGACGGCAGAAGCGCCGGCCGCAAACCATTCGGCGACATTCTCGACGGTCACGCCGTTCGTGGGGACGAAGCGCATCTCTGGGAACGGACCGCGAAGAGCACGAATATACCGTGGCCCGAGCGGGGCGAGTGGAAACAACTTTACAAAATCGGAACCGGCCTGAGTGGCTTGCCACGCTTCGGTAGGAGTAAGGGCGCCGGCCATGGAAGCGACTCCGACTTCCTGGGCCACGGCCAGCATGTCGAGGTCCGTTACCGGGCTTACGAGAAATTTTGCCCCGCACTCGATCGCGCGCGTTGCCGAATCCACTCCCATCACCGTTCCCGCCCCGAGTAATACCGCTGGGAATTCTTTTGCGATTCGATAGAGCGATTCCTCCGCCCGGTGCGAATTCATCGTGATCTCGATCGTGGTAAGGCCTCCGACCATTAACGCTTCCACGATCGATTCGATACGTTCCGTCTGTCGAAGCCGAAGCACGGCAAACACGCGTTCGGAGAGGATCCGTTGAATCACCGGTTCTTTTGCCATGCGCTTAAAACGTTTCGAATTGGGAAAAGAGCTCGCGTGCGGCGCGGCCTTCCTGGAGTCCCACGGCGGTCTTCTGCTCGCCTTCTATCGACTTTAAAAGTTCCGCATACACGGTCTCGAAGTGCTCCTGGGGGATGGTGAGTACGCCGTTCGCATCGCCGAAGACGACATCGTTCGGGCGAATGGGGATGCCGCCGATCGTGACCGTGGTATTGTACTCTGCCATGTACCCTCGACGACGAATATCCTTAATGCACCGATACGCCCCGAACACGGGGAACTCCAGCGTTGCGATTTGTTCGAAATCCCGAATACCGCCGTTGACCACCGCCGCGACCGCCCCTCGTGCTTTCGCTCGCGTGGACATGAGGCCTCCCCAGAGCGCGGCGTCGATGTCCGCATCCGCCGCAACAACGACGAAGGCATCCTGCGGGATCGAATCGACCATTTCAAGCAGCGTATCGATTTCGACGTATTCCTCGGTCGGAACGACACGGCAGGGAAAGGCACGTCCCGCTGCTTTGAGAGAAGGATCGAATGGAATGGCCTGAATTTCACGCGGGAGCGTGTGGGAACGGATCCCAAGCCGGTCCATGACATCGCTGACCAGCGGGGTAAAAAAGCTATTGAACGAACGCAGACGATCGGATGGTATCATCGTAGTCCCGTCGGCATTTGCTCGAAACCGGGCTGGACGTTGACCCCTCCCAGCGTTCGCCACGTGTCGTCTTCGAGCGAACAAAGGATCCAGCAAAAGTTAATCGGATATCCGGGTGCCGCAACGTTCGGATGATACCCCTTCACGATCGCCACTGCATCGTCCTCATACACGGGCTGAACGAATTCGGGGTGCGTAAGATCGGAGTAAATAAATTGCGTTCCAAACCCGGGACGCGGCATGTCGAAAAAGAGATAGAGCTCTTCTCGCGTGGCCGCATGTTCGTGCGGCGGCCAGCTCGTCCAGTTCCCCGGCTTTGACATCGTCACCCCCATTAAGATTCGGGAACCCTCGACGTTCTCGGCAAGGACCTTATGAATATCCCGGTAATAGGGTTCCGCTCCGACATGAAGCGAAAGCGTGTCGCTGTTTTTTACTTCGCGTTCAAAATTGACATATTTCGTGGGATGGATTTTTTCGGTCGGGGCCGAGCCTTCGACGATATCGACGGTTCCGGTCGTAGAAACTTCGAACGGCTCGCCGCGAGAAATGTAGAGGCCGTCCAAACGCGAAAGGGAATAGGTGGTACCGCCGGTCGTTACTTCTCCGGTACCGTGGAGGCAGAGGAGCGTCGTTTCGCGGCCATCGTTCTGGCCGGACGCCGTTGGGACGGAAGGATCGAGGATGATCCGGCCGGCGTGGATGGCCTGGAACTCCGATGTTTCGGGAGTAATGGAGATCGCGCGTCCTTTTCTGGAAGCCGTATTTCTAAAGAGCCATGGTGTATTCATCGGTACTAAGTTAGTATGCCAGCCAGCCTCCATCGACCGCGAGAATGTGCCCATTCACGTAATCGGACGCGGAGGAACTTAAATAAACGATGGCGCCGGCCAGGTCCTCCGGTTCGCCCCATCGGCCGGCGGGGATGCGGGAAAGAATTTGTTCTTTTCGCTTCGTGTCGGCCCGAAGTGCGGCGGTCGCATTCGTTTCCATGTATCCCGGCGCGATCGCATTGACGTTGACGCCATATTTCGCCCATTCGTTCGCGAGCGCTTTGGTTAATTGTGCCACGCCGCCTTTGGCCGCGGAATACGCTACAACGTTCAGTCCGCCCTGAAATGAAAGCAGCGATGCAATATTAACGATCTTCCCGCTGCCTTGTTCGATCATGAGTTTGCCGGCCGCCTGAGACCAGCTAAACACCGCATTTAAGTCCGTATCGATCACGTCGTACCAATCGTGTGCGCTGTAATCGACCGCCGCGGACCGACGAATGATCCCTGCATTGTTGACTAAAATATCGAGCTGCCCAAAGGTCCGGACGGTCGTCGAAATCGTTTCCATGGCGTGCGAAGGATCTTTCACATCACCGGATATGCAGTGCGTTCGCTCATTCGGACCGATCATCGACTGCGTTTCCCTGAGTGCCGATTCATCTCGTCCGGTCAGAACGACGCTCGCGCCGGCCGAGGCGAGAGCGATCGCCGCCGCGCGCCCAATGCCGCGCGAAGCGCCGGTCACGATCGCCGCGTTGCCCTCCAAAGAAAATAGCGATTCGAGGAATGACATTGAACAAAAATACGATACAAGAACGATGAACCGATATTTCCTTGCTCTCTGTCTTCTGGTATTCGTGGCCACCCGGGCTATCGCCATTCGGCCGGACACGCATTACGTCTCCTCCCCGGACCAAAACGGACTGGCGTATGACAGCCTGAATATTGTCACTCCGGATCACTATCGGCTCACGGCGTGGTACTGCAAGGTCTCGGAACCTTCCTCGAAGACGCTGATCGTGCTTGCCGGCGGCGACGCGGGCAACATGAGCTACGATCTGGCGCTTGCCCAGTTCCTCATCGAGAATTTTAAAGTTCCCGTCCTGCTGTTCGATTATCGGGGGTTCGGGACGAGCCAGCCCTTTTCTTTCGACTCCAATGCGATCGCCGAACCACAGTATCTCTCCGATCTCGACGCCGCCGTCTCCTTCGCGCACGCGTCGTACCCGGGAAATAAGATTATTGTCTATGGCCGTTCCCTGGGCGCATCGCTCGCGTTGGTCGAGGCCGAAAAACGAAGGGACCTTACCGGCATCATTGCCGAAAGTCCCTATGCGACCCAGATGGAACTAAAGAAAAATATAGAAGCGAAAGTGCCGGGAACGAACATCGCCATCGTTGCGACCGACAGCCTCGAGCCGATGAAGCACATCGCAAAATTTGGCGCAAAACATCTGGTCGTCCTTCACGGAGCGGACGAAAAGTTTATTTTACGCGATGAATTACTGGACCTCGTTCGTGCCGTTCCGATCGAGAACAAAAAGTACGTCGAATTCCCGAACTGCGACCATCTCGAAATTCCTTTCAAGGCGACGCAGCTCTTCGGCGATACCGTTCACGAATTTTTATTGCAATGCCGATAAACGCGATGGAGGCGGCGTGACTCCGATCGGCTCACAGCGCCGGTTTAGGCCCTAATCGGCTTTAGGCCGCTAATCGGGTTAGGCCGCTGTTTTCTTGAGGCCTTCGATGGGCCACATGGAGACGGCCTGTTGGGCGCTGGCTTTCTGGCTTTGATTTCCGCTGCGCATAACGATTTCAAAGGCGGCCTGGCGCTCGAGGTGGTCGAAAAAAGTCGGGTGAGCTAAGCGGTTGAGCGCTTCTTTCGTATCGATCGTGATCTTACTTGGTTTCATCAAAATTGCTTCTTTTAGTCCAATTCCCTCAAAATAGGGAAATTATAACCCCTCGGTCGGGGCAAATTGTGCGGGTGGAACACACATACCCCAAGATAAGTGACCGCAAAGTCATCGACGTTGCTAAAAAGCAGTTCCTAAAAACAAGACTTCTGGAACGCTGATCATTCGTATCGTAAGGCCTCGATCGGATTCAGCCGGGCAGCTTTTCGGGCCGGATACCAGCCGAAAAACATTCCGACCGCCGTCGCCGCACAGAACGAAAGGCCAACGGCCTGCGCCGAAATGATGAGGGACCAGCCGTTCTGCATCGACACCACCATGCTTGCCAGATAACCGACGAGGACGCCGATAATACCGCCCATCAGGCTTAACGTTATTGCTTCGGTCAGGAACTGAAGGAGGATGTTGAGTGGCTTCGCCCCGATCGATTTTCGAATTCCGATCTCACGGGTTCGCTCCGTGACGGTCACGAGCATGATATTCATAATTCCGATTCCCCCCACGATCAGCGAGACGACCGCCGCCATGCTCAGCAAGTCCGTCATTGCCGTGCTCGCGGCCTCCGAAGCTTGTGCCATTTCGACTTGCGAGCGGACACGAAAGTCCTGGTTCGCGCCGAGTTGGGTCCTGTGTTGAATCCGGAGTATTTGCGTGACATCCTCAATGGCCTGCTCGGTAACGGCCGTCGAAGCGGTGCTGGCGAAGATATCTTCGAGCCAGGTAATGCCCATTACACGGCGCTGGACGGTCACCAGCGGAGCAAGAATATTATCGTCCTGGTCCTGGCCGAACGCATTGGAACCTTTCGGCTTGAGCAGACCGATGACGGTAAAGGGGATCCCCTTAATCCGAATTTGCTGACCGATCGGATCCGTAACGGGATCGAAAAGATTATCGGCGACGGTCTTTCCCAGAAGACATACTCTTGTTCCCAACCGCGCATCGGTCTCCGTAAACATGCTTCCGCGATCGACGACGTAATTTCGAATGCTCATGATTGCCGGTGTCGATCCGGTGATCCGGGTCTGCCAATTTGCATTGCCTGCCACCACCTGGGCGCGGGTGTCGACGGAAGGCGCTATGGCAGTGAGGAAACTCGATTGCTTAATTGCCTCGGCATCGCTTTCCGTCAGCCGAATGCTGCCGCCGGCCCCGGAAGAGATCCCGCCAGATAGCGTCGGGCCGGGATCGATCTGCAACAGGTTACTGCCCATCGAATTGATCTGCGCGGAAACAGCCTGTGCCGCGCCTTCGCCGATCGCCGTCATTGTGATCACCGAAGCGACCCCGATAATAATGCCCAGCATCGTAAGCAGCGCACGCGTTTTATTGCTCGCGAGCGAGTGAAAAGCCATCGCAATACTATTACCGAACTGGACGAACATGGAGGCAAAATAGACCTTTCATACGCTCGCCGCGTAGCAAGGATTCAAGAACCGGCGTTTATGACGCAAAATACACGATCTGGCTTCTTTCAGGGTCGAAAAAAATGCGCACAGCATTTGGGTACTTCCTTAGTTTTGGAAGATTTTCTAATTATTTTATTGAGGGCTCATTCGTGCATTGAGTCTGCTTCTGAGTAAAAATTGAGTAGTACCGATCGGTAACTTTCGCTTTGCGTACGGGTTTTCGGAGTGACCAAATGGGAAACTCCTTCCATTCGCGTCTTTTACATTACTTCGAAAGGAACATTTATGAGACTTGCTATGAAGCCCTTCGTCTTCGCTTTCGTTCTTACTGCGGCACTCTGCGTGGGACTGACGTCGCAAGGCTACGGGTATGTGATTTCCGGACCGGACAGCCTTGGGATGAGCGCCCGAGTCGGAACCTCGAGCGATGGTTATGTCTGGATCTCGGACGGACTCGATTCTAACGCGAAACTTCCGGCGGGAACGATCCACATTTCGCTTTCCGGGAATTCCGAATTTTCGCTCGTGTCGGACTCCGTCGTACAATTTCTCGGTGTTACGACCATCCGCGTTCGATATAATGCGAGCAGTGGGACGGATGCCTTCGGTGAGCTGACCGTTGTGGGCGATAGCAATACGGTTCATGTTCAACTCATTGGGGTTCCGATCAGCCATTATGGACCTGAAATTAACACGTCGAACTATGACAGCCTTCGTTCCGGCGTTGAAGAATGCCAGAATTTCGGGCTGTACAACAAAGATATCGATACGATCTGGATCACGAATATCGTTTTGATCGACGATCCGGCACCCGGGACGCAGTGGTCGCTCAAAAACGTTGCGTCGCTTCCAACGTTTGTTCCCGGAAATTCGGCCTGGAGCTTAGGTGAACTCTGTGCGCTTGCGACCGCTTCGGACTCCAGCCTTTCCGGCCAGCTCTGGATCTATTATCGCCTTGGTAATACCACCGATTCCATTATGGCGGATCTTTATGGCCGACGGAGTCCGCTCGACTCACGGTGCGTGACCGTAGCTGGGACGGTTGATGTCTCTGCGTCCGAAGGGCAAACTGTTTCTTCCTCGTTCCTGCTCACGAACACGACCGATTCGTCGATCTACCTTGACGGTGCGCAGATCGTAGGTGATACGGACGAATTTGCGATCACATCGCCGCAATTCCCACTCGTGCTGGAGCGCGATTCGAGCGTGGTCGTGTATGTTTCCTATTCGGTTCCCAGCCCGGCGGCAAGCGATAATTATTATGGTACGTTCGAGGCCGAAGTGTACGGCACGAGCGTGGACGGCGTCTCCTGCGATCCGGTCCGAGTCGCGCTTTCGGGTAGCGTCAGCATTCCGGTCGTCGATTCCATCACCCTGGATGTTCCACCGGGAACGAATTCCCTGAGCATCACGGCACACGCCGAAAAAACGCGCCATGCCATTTTTATTCATAACGCGGGCAGTAATGCCCTCCTGCTCGAGCATCTCGGGGCGACCGCGGCGGATACGAACGTGCGAGTTTCATTCCCCCCGTACGACGATGGGATTTATATCTACGACTCGCTCGCGGCCGGGGCAACTTCGCAAGAGCTCCTGATGACGCTCGAAGCGCCGGACACCGGAACGTATGACCTGACGATGACGCTCACGTACACGGTCCAGCAATCGCACCCGAAGGAAGAGCACACCTCGAGTTCGACCCTGACGTATAACGTGATTGCTCATCGCCTGCCGCCGGTTACCGAAGGTGTTTCGGAACCCAAAACCACTCCCGTCATCGATTTCACGCTGTCGCCGAATCCGGCGCGCGATGAAGTCACGATCGGCGTACCCGAAGGTCCTTCTACGATCGAGATCTACGATGTACTTGGAAACCGTGTGTTCCGCGAGGCCGCTCAGGGCAGTCTGACCTGGGATGGGCGCTCGGGTGGAGCACCCGTGGCAAACGGTGCGTATATCGTTCGGATCAGTACGCCGTTGGGTACAAGTTCGAAGCGATTAATGCTCCAAAGATAGTCCCCCAAAAGCAGGAAGCAAAGGGAAGGGCCGGACGATTTTCCACGATCGCTCGGCCCTTTCGCATTCTTCGGCGTGCTTTTGCCCTTCTTCGGGTCGCTCCCGGAGCGGGTTGCAATGCCCTCCCGGAGGCGACCTCATAGAACCTTTTATGCTTTTCTGGCATTTGAAATCATGAATTCATGCTACCTTTGAGGTTGTGTGTTTCGTGGATATCAGAAGTTTTTGTATCGGATTGGGCCGGCCATCGGGGACGCGAACGCGTTCTTCCGGGCGGGACTGTGCGGACACTCGATTTCGTTCCCCGTTTCCTAAGCTCGAAGCGTAACGTTTTGTTTCATATCTTTTTGGTCAATTCATGAGGATTTATGTAGGAGGTCTTCCGTATCAAACGGATGACAGTCAGCTCGCTCAGATTTTTTCGACCTATGGCGAAGTCGCCAGCGCGAAGGTCATTACCGATCGCGATTCCGGGCGAAGCAAGGGTTTCGGATTTGTCGAGATGAACGACAACGAAGCCGCGAAGAAAGCCATCGAGGAGCTGAACCAGGCCGAGCTTGGCGGGCGCACGCTCACCGTCAATGAAGCGCGCCCGATGGAGCAGCGCGAAAATCGTGGCGGAGGCGGCGGTCGTGGCGGATATCGCGGCGGCGGCGGTGGTGGCGGACGCGGGGGTGACCGCGGAGGCGATCGTGGCGACCGCGGCGGAAAACGCTGGTAACGGGTAGATCCCGGTCTGACTACCGAAGTGAGTGAGTAACGAGCGCAAGGCTCGTTACTCGTTGGCGCGCTTTTATTGCTGTGGGCTTCAGCCCATGGCGTATGGAGTTTTGTATGAAGCGGATTTTTCCGGTCCTCCTAACGCTCTTCGTTTCACTCACCGTCGCGCGAAGCCAGGGGTTCAAAGGGAAGATATTGATTGTGCGAGATTCTGTCTGGAGAAACGAAGATAGAGTTGAAGCACTATTGCCGCATATTTACGCGGGTACTATCGATTCGATGTCTTCATTCCCTGCGCACCTGTCGCAATACGATGCAATACTTTTTTTTGTCGATGGTAGAAATGAAGTACCCACCGATAGTATTTCAATTGAAGACAAGTTCAGGCTTATCGACTATCTAAAAAATGGCGGAAAACTCTATGCCCAAGGCGGATTTTTCTTAAGTGGCTTTGAATACCCCGACACACTTGTGTCCGATACGTTATGGCGGTTCCTGGGATTACAGTTTGAAGCACAAGATGCTGTGGCAGTTTCTTATTATGCAGTTCATGGCGTTGATTCCGAGTTTACTAAAGGGATTGATACTTCGTGGCAACAAGATCCCTTTGGATTGGACGGCGATTATTTCCCGAATGGCAATATTTCTCCAGTTCTGTTTGCAACCGCGGATGAAAATTATATTTTTGCGTGGATACCATCCGACCGTTCGCTTCGTGCGGTCGTGCATCATGCAGACGAACAGATCATCGATTCCTATTACGACCTTTTCCTCACCCGCGTCCTATGCGATTATTTTGGCCTTTGTACCGATGCCGTTCATTCCATTCCCAGCCTTCCGCAGCTAACGGTTCGTGTGGTGAACGACGGCTTTTCGAACGAAGCCGACGTTACAAGTCAGGGACCCTCCATCCTCGAAATATGGAATGAAGTCGGAAGTGTTGTCTATCGAAGGTCACTTGTTACCGGAGAAACGAAAATACCGTTACCCATTTTTTCGAGCGGGCTCTTTTTCGCGCGTGTGAATTCCGGAAGGGAGTCGGCCCTGTGCCCGTTCATCGTTGGCCCGAAATGATTCGCTGCATCAAAAGCGTTTGAACCCGTAATGCGATTCCGTTTTCTGTGGCCCGCGGCCGCTCTTTTCCTTTTTTCTGTCTGTGCCATCGGCTGCCGGGATGTCGGCTTTCGCGAGATCGACGTTTCCGCCAAAAGCCGGGAGTCGGTGCTCACGGCGCGGGACGTCATGGCGCAAATCCAGCAGGGGCTTCATAATTTTTATGAAGCGAAACACCACTATCCCGAAACGAACGAAGCGCATCTCTACGATTCTATCCGAAATTATTTCCCGACGCAGATCGACCCCATCGATCTCTTCCGTAACGATAATGGAAAAGGCTATTTCATTGCGATCGGGACGCGGGCGGAAAAGATCGTCTATCGATATCCGCCGACGATCGGCATTGGAGATTACACGCTCTATTGGGTCGGCCCGAATGGCGTCGATGAAGAAGGCGAAGGCGATGACATCGACGCCTGGCAGGCGGCGGACACCGCACGGCACTTCGAGCGCCAGCGTACAGCCGATATGCAGAACCAAAACGATCCCGACCGCCTGCGTCTGATCCGTACGGGTCCCGATATTTACCGGGACTCGCTAATCTTCGAAATCACCCGTCGTGACACGATCCGCTATCGCGATGCGTGGCCGCTTTCGGTCTACTTCAAAAGCCGCCCGGAACTGACGGACGATGAGCGTCACGAGATCGTCCGGACGGAGCTCAATCGGTTTTTCCTTCCCAGCGCGTTTGTGCATACGGACTCGCTGGCCTATCAGGACTGGTCCCATTGGCAGGACGTACAGCCTAAATCTTCAGCAATGGTGGAACTGATGCGCTCCGGCGAATTGATGTTCAATTATTATGTCGGCGATCGCGGCTCGAAAGGCATCGCCTGGCTTCCATCGAAAAAAGGTTTTGTCATTGTATGGAAAAGCTAAACCTCGATTACGCTGATTTTGCTGATGTGAAATTAAATTCTCGATTTACTCCTAAAATTTTGGTCCGAACCACGTTCATCGTTCTTCTTTCGTATTTCATACTTCCGAGTATATATTTTCCCCTTACGGTGCGCGCGCAGCAGACTCATGTTTCCGCCGGCCCGTCTGCCGCGGTGGATTCCCTGCATGTTGCCGAACAGTATATGGACTCGTTGCTCAAAGCCGATTCACTCGAACGTGTTTTGCGCCTGGAAGAAGAGCGCCGGTTCGAGCGGACTCACCAGCTTGCCACTCAGCGTGAAATCGACTTGACGAACGATGGCAAACCGGAAGTCCTGCGGCTTTCAGGATATGTTCCCAAACGCGTGGACGACACACGGCTCACGTTTACGATCAAAAGCGGAAAGAAAACATTGTTCGAGGATTCGTGGCTTGCCGGGGGCTATTTCGACACCATGGACCATTTGACGGATAGTGTGAAGCTGAAGCGCCTTCGTATGATCGTCACCGTGTTCTTCGCAAATGAGAATTTCGAGGTGGTCGATTCGAACGATTTTTCGGATATGATGAAGCGAGTCATCCCGGCCGACATCCCACCACATTCGAACGAAGCGGCAGAACTTTTTCGGGAGCCGCGCGTCATGTACAGCGTCTTTCACAGCCGCGATTATTGGTACGGCCTCATCTGGGACCCGAAGAAAAACCGTTTTGTCAAGGCCTGGAGAAATTGACGTGAGTGTTTCCGGAAAGCGTTATCCTCGGTCCTTTTTTCTTCAGCCGAGTCCCGTAGTAGCAAAAAAAATTCTCGGTTCGTACCTGCACTATGTGGTGGACGGTGATGAACGGATCGGAAAAATCGTCGAGACGGAAGCCTATGGCGTTGGCGACGCGGCGTGCCATGCGTTTCGCGGCAAGACGCCGCGCAATGCGATCCTGTTTCGCGAAGGGGGCTTTTCCTACGTTTATTTTACCTACGGAATGCACTATTGCTTCAATATTTCAACGAATGTTGAAGGTGCTGCCGAAGCCGTGCTCGTCCGCGCCGTGGAGCCCGTCAAGGGCATCGAGACCATGCGGAGGCTGCGCCCAAAAGCGAGAACAGACCGTGAACTTACGAGTGGGCCGGGCCGTGTGTGTCAGGCGTTCGGCCTGACGCGGGAGCAGAATGCGATCGATCTTATCGAGAGCGACACGCTTTTTATCACAATGGGGAAGTCGGTTCCCATTTCACAGATCGCCGTGACCACGCGTATTGGGATCAATGTGGCGCAGGAATATCCATGGCGATTTTTTATCGAAGGCAATGAATTTGTCTCCCGCGGAAAGCCTTCTCAGCCGGGAAAGGTCATAAAACGGAAGCGGACGTCCGGAGGATAATCGAAACGCTTTTATTCGCTCGTTGTTATACTGCGCATGTTTTGAGCATTCCGCGCCGGAATGTTCGAAGTGTATCAGAGTGCTGCATTCAGCTCCAGTCATCATCCATGATGTGCTTCGCCCCGCCTGGCGCTGAGTGTTGTTCTTCATGGACTACCGCGATCGCTATCGATGTCAGTTAAGCTGTTCTTAGGACGCCGCGCTTCTAAAGTGCTGTCTGTCCGCCCCTTTCGGATTTTTAAATTCATTGCGTTCCTGCTCGCAGCGGTGGCTGCCTGGGCACCGTTGTATGCGCAATCCGCATCGGATACCAGCACGAGCAAGGTCCTGACCGCCGCGAAAGACGATCTTCGCACCGAAGAGTTGAAAACGATCAATTCCAAAGGTGACGATGCGACGGCTTTTATCTCGCCTGCGGACGGTTCGATCTATTTTACGAGTTCCCGTTCCGGCAAGCAGGTACTGTACGTTTCGAAGCGCTTGCCGGCCGAGAGTGCGAGCGATCATGCATCCCACTGGAGCGAGCCGCAGGTCTTTGCTGAACTTCCCGCAAAAGAAAATATCAGTTCCTTGTCGGTCGCGGGCGATGGCGTAACGGCGGTGGTCGGTGTCTGTAACCGGCCGGATGCGATCCTGCAATCGTGCGATATCTATCAGGGGGAACTGATCGATGGTACGCTGAGCCATCTGGTCCCGCTCGGCAAACCGATCAATACCGAATGGTGGGAGGGGCAGCCGTGCATTAGCCAGGACGGGCAGCTCCTCTTTTTTGCGAGCGACCGCAAGGGCGGCCATGGCGGCATCGATATCTATATGTGTACCAGGACCGCTGAAGGGACGTGGAGCGATCCCGTGAATGTAAGTTTCAATACCGGTGGCGATGAAATGTCGCCCTACATCGCACGAGACAATCAAACGCTCTATTTTGCGTCGAACCGCGGACCCGGCGCGCAGGGAGGGTACGACATTTACGTTACGCGGCGGACCGGCGAAAACGAATGGACGGAACCGAAAAACTTAGGCGCGGCAGTCAATTCGAAGTACGACGAGCTGTTCTTTTACGTACCGCCCAGTGAAGATGCCGTCTATTTTTCCAGCGATCGGCCCGGTGGAGAGGGGTCCTTCGATCTGTATCGGGAATACGTGCAGCCGGCTCCGCCAAAACCGAAATACGTTACTCTGACGGGTCGAATCCTGGATGCAGAAACGAGCCAGCCGATCACGAGCACGCCGGAGATCGCGATCGCCTTTTCAAACGGCGGAGAATCGATCCCGAATGAATCGTCGGGAAAAGAATATAGCGTAAAGGTACTCGCCGGAAGCTTAGTGCATATCACCGTCGGCGCGCAGAACTACGTTTCGAATGCGCTCGAAATCCAGGCGCCGGGCAGCGATGCGCAGCCCGTCCTTACGCAGGATATTTCGCTGACGCCTTCACACGCGCGCATCTATGGGCATGTGATCAATTCCTATAATAAACAGCCGCTGAAAGCTACCGTAACGCTGGAACAACTTGCCGGCGGCGCCGCACCGGTGACCGTCCAAACCGACCCGCAGACGGGCGCCTATTCGTTCAATGTCAATCCGCTTATTTCTTATCGTATTTCGACGACGGTCCCCGATTACCAGCCGTATGAGGACAAGATCGACGTTCCTGCCGCACGCGAAAAATTGATCTCGATCGAGAAAGAAATTCGGCTTACGCCGGAAGCGGTGAAAGGATTTATGGTCTTTTTCGATGTCGATAAATATGACATCACGCCGGAAGAACGGGCGAAGTTCCCGGACTTCATTCGCCAGGTAAAGGAAAATCCCGAAGTGCGCTTCGAAATTAACGGGCATACCGACTCCACGGGATCCGAGGCGCACAACATGGAACTTTCACAGAACCGCGCGAAGGCGGTCGCCGATTACTTGCTGAGTCAGGGGGTACCCAAAGAGCAGATTGCACTCGTGCAGGGATTCGGCAAATCGCAGCCGCTCGATCCGAACAATCTTGCCAAGAACCGCCGCGTCGAAGTGCAAATTGTGGGAAGAAAGGACTAACGCAAGGATATGATGAAGCATGAACGTAGAAATCGCTGGTCGCGCGGGCTTGCCTGTTCGTTTGCCGTAGCCATAACGCTCGTTCTTTCGGGAACCGCGAATGCGCAGATCCTTAGCCGTGGCGACCTGTTCGGCCCCGGCGCTCCGCCGCCCATGGCCGGCGTCGAAGTCGGATTTGGGAATCACACCGAGCAGGGACAGATCGACTGCAATTGTGGCGCCAACTTCACCGGCGGCACGGGGACCGGATTGCTGGGATCGATCTTCTTCGAGCTTCCACTCGATTACGAATGGGCCATCGGCCTGAAGGGTGGGATCGATTTCAAGAATCTGAGTACGAGTGCGACCGTCTATGAGAATGTGGTGGTATTACCGCCCGACCAATCTCAGACCGATACGTTCCCGATGTATGTGACGCGCAATGGGAAAGTAAAAGCAACGTACCTGAATCTTGCCCCCTACGCACAATACCAATTTTTTCGGATGGGTCCTTTTTTACAGGCGGGAATCGATGTCGGGTTCTTGCTTGCGAGCAGTCTTACGCAAAGCCGGCAGTTAATAACGACTTCCGCCACCTTATCCAACGGGACGACGGTCGATAATCTCACGTTTACCAACGGAACCCTTTCGGAGGACGTCCCCCAAACGAGTACCGGCTTTACAGGACTTCGCCTTGGGGTCTTGCTTTCTGCGGGGTATAATATCCAGGTCTCGGAGCGGTCGGTCTTCGCACCGCTTCTGACGTACGATTTTCCGATCACGACGAGCGGCAATACCGGCGGCTCCGCATGGAAGATCGGGTCCCTGTATGGCTCGGTAGAACTGAAATTCAAGCTCGATTAGCGTTCAAACTTGGATTTTGCGAGGCTTTTTTCAAGGCTTTTCATCGCTAAGCGGCTCTTTTTTTCGACACCATTATGGATGAACCGGCGTTGATGGCGTTGGTCTTCGCTTTCATGGATTTAGTGCGATTTTTCACGTTTTTACGCTAATGGCGCGCTTGCGCCCAGCGCTGCTTTTTTTATCCTGATGCTTTTAACGTTCTCTTCGATTCTTTGCCGAACGGCGTTTAGGAACCGGTATCTCGTTCCGGTTTTCTGCTTTTTAATTTTAGGCCTTAGCATTCCGGTGAGAGGGCAATTCCTGACGACTGGCAATAGCGCAGTGATGGCAGACGTATCGAAGGACGGAGCTGGGCTCATTGGAATTTATCTCGCGCAGCCAAGTTCACCCAAAAATTGGCTTTCCTACCAAGAGCATTCTTATGTGACGGTCTCTATTAATGGGAAGTATTATACGAATAATACGAATATTGCTCTGTTACCAACGACCGGTGCGGTCCCGGCAAACCCTACTGGTTATTTGCAAAATGCCAAGATATCTAAAATACAGGATACGGTCCGAACGATTTGGCAGCCGCAAGGGCCGAATAATATCGATATCGTACAGGATGTGTATCCTGTTTTCTTTCCATTTTCGAATTCGGGACAAATTGTCTATCGTTTTTATGCCGTCGATCATGCGAATGGTTCATTTAACGTCCAGCTCCAGTTTTTACTTGACGTAGAGATGTCTGGGACCGGATCGGGAAACAACGATACGACCAATGACAACGCACCGATCACGACCCGCGCCGGATATACGCAGGACTGGCAGGATTATTCTCCGATTCCTCCCTATTTTATTGCGACACTGCATCCCCTGTCATCGTCGCTATTCCCAGGCAATAACAATATTTTATCGAATATTGGGATCGGTTTCAATAACGATTCTCTGGCGCCGGGCCCGATGGGTTTGATGCAGCCGACCAAGCTTGAATTTGTGGACTGGCCGACGATCGTGACGGGCTATACCTGGGGCGCTCCGTTCCCGTTCTTCAATCATTCTACTGACGAAGCGATGCTCATCCAGTGGCCTCAAACCTCCGTCAGTAGCGGCCCGGACTCTGTTGTTGAGCTCGGACGAGGAAGCTATGGCACGCCGGCCTGCGGAAATCCGATTTGTTTTGGGAACCTCGATGCTCTGGTGATTCACCCCGACCACATGGTGTGGAACCCGTTGAGCAAATTTTATTCGGATGGCAAATCGACGTTCGATTTAGATCACTTCCCGGTCGATGTGATCGTGTGGAATCCGAATGCGAACTCCGAAGCGACGAATGCCTCTGCAACAGAATCGATCACCAATTCCAATACTGGCGTTGCGAACGGCCCGGTCCAAATCGTTTCGCCGCTGCCCGCGTCGAACGGTGGCTATTCGCAAACGCATAAACTTTCCGGTTCTGCCGTTCAGCCGTATGGCGCGTCCTATGCGACGTGGATCGATACGGTCGTGCAGGACCTTCCCAATGGACTCATCAATTGCTCGACCGATTCCACCTACGATATCGCAGTTTCCGTTTCGGCAAACGGGGTAGGGCAGCCGATTTTCATAAATCCACCGTGCGCCTGCCCGGTTGTGGTCGATTGCCTGCAAAAGGACCTGATCGCGCCGCGATTTTCGGACACGATTGTCGTCGCGAGGACGAACTGCGGCTATGCTAAAGAATATAAGATCGACTCGATCTACGATAATCTTTCGACGGACCAGGGCATTCGAAGTATCACGGACAGCATTTCGCCATCGCCTGGTGCCATTACCGTCAACGGCATTCCCATACCGATCGCCGGATGCCCGCCAGTCGTTGGCCCCATTTTTCTCATTCAAAAAGACACGCTTCATACGCCCTGCGTCACGTTGACCGCAACGGACTGCGCTGGGAACGTAAGCACGAAAACGGTTTGCTTTGAAAAATGCCTTCCGCCGGTTCCCTTCGATACGCTCCCGCCAAAGTTCCACCTGACGCAACGCTTGAATTGGAACGTTCCAACCGATACGTCCTGCGGAAACAAGTGCAGCCATTGGGTCGTGACGGATACGGTAAAGAGCACCCTGCCCGCCCTTCAGAACGATAAAGGACTTAGTTCCATCAGTGTGCTGGGCGGCAGCGCTACGAATATGACCTTCACGCTGTTCCATCCCGTCACGCCGGGGATGGGTGTCGATTCGTTCTCGGTCTGCGTGGACGACTCGATGCAGGATGGAACCATTATTGTCCAGGCGACCGATGCAGCCTCGCCCCCCAACACCTCGTGGGATACGATCCAGTATTGCACCGTCGCGGACGTTGTATCGCCTCGAATTTCGGATGTTTCCGTTACGGGAGGCTGGAATGTCCATGTCACCGATTCGCAGGCATGGGACCGAGGCGTGGACACGGTCTACATGACCTTTGTCCAGAACTGCATACCGGTGGTCAACCCCGCGGTTCTTGGAACCACAAAGATCGATTCCGCCGATTGGAAGGTGTTTCCGCTCCAGGGTTGCCCCGGTCCAGCGTCGCTCGATTACTCGGTGCAGATCCTCGATACGTTTGCGCGGGCCTGCTTCACGGCACAGGCGACCGATTGCGCCGGCAATAAAAGTGTTTTGCTCAACAGTTGTACGACGCAGCGCGTCGATAGCTTTCGTCCCTGCGATACCATCCTGGCCTCCGGACCGGGATGGGTGACCTTCGAAGTGTCGGATTACCACGACGGGAACGGGAACCCATTGTTCACCAACTTCCCCAGCGATACCATCACATACGACGAGGGGATCGATTCCATTTGGTTCTTCTCGAATACGAATGTAGAACTCAAGCACGGTGGCGTTTCCTCACCCTCCCCATGGAATTCCCAGCCGCAGAATGCCGGGATCCATGGTACGTTGACCGGCCACGACCATCCGCTCTATCAAAAACTCGATACGTTCACGCTGATGGTGATCGACTCGCTCGTTCCCGATTCGGCCGCGTGTCTTTACTTCAATGCGATCGACGGTGCAGACAACTCGCTGTGCAATGCGCCCGAAGAATGGTGTTATCCTTTGACGCACGATCTCAATGCGCCGAAAATTTCAGTGACGACGGCGCCGTGCCCGGCACTCACGATCGCAGTGACCGATTCACAGCCGCGCGATCGAGGCGTCTATGAGGTCCGCCTCGACAGTATCGTCAATTTCGTTCCATTGGACGATACGGCGCACCCCGGCGCGCCGAGCGTCACAGAAACGCTGGCGGTGCTCCACGATACGGCGTCGGCCCTGGCCACCGTCACGACGCTCGATCTGTATGGGCATCTCTTTTCTTCCTCCCGCGCGGCGCATACCACGTCGACCGATGTGTGGATCTACAAGCAGGACTTGGGCATGAATGCGACCGGAATTGCGGAGTCGAAGCAGTTTAAAGTTCCGATATTCCTCAAGACCACGGATGCGATCCCGGTCGCGCAAAAACACCTTTCGCAGTTCCAATTCACGTTCCATCTCACGGGAAGTCCCGCGCTGACGTTTGCCGGAACGCAGACCGCCAATACGCTTTCGGCCGGATGGACCGTCACCCCGGCACCCGGAACGGTTCCTCCGCCGAATCCACGCACGTATACGATTACGGGCAGCGGCACACCCCTCATGGATCCTCCGGCAAACGATACGCTGATCTACCTGCTCTTTAACACCGCTTCCGTTACGGACGTCGAGGAGGCCCATATCCTAATCGATCCCGATCCATGTGGCGAGGACGTGATCTATAACGGCGGAAACGATACGGCCATTGTGGGACCGAACTTCAACGTCATACTGCCGGCACCCTCCGGGCGGATGAACGGCGGTACGGTGGTCCTGAAAGATTCGTGTGCCACGATCGTCGGCAATCCCGCCAAGCCGACCATTCTCTGGCTGGCACCGGCGAAACCGAACCCGAGTGCAAGTGCTGCCACGGTGAAGTATGCCGTCCCGCTCCAGGCACCGGTCGTGCTGGAACTGTATAACGCGTTAGGGCAAAAGGTGCGCACGCTCGTGAATGAAGTGCAGGACCAGGGAAATTATGAGGTCGCGATGGAAACGAGCGATCTTCCGGAAGGGACCTATTTCCTGCGACTCGCATCTGGCGGCACCGTATGCACGCAACGCGTGATGCTGCAGCATTAAGCGGAACATAGCGCGTGCGCTACAGGCACGAAGCGAATTCAGCGGTTCAACGAGTCGATAATACGATTCGTATTTTGCTGTGCATGGGACCGTACCTGGTCCCAATGCGTCTCGAAGAGGATCGCATAAGCAAAATATCCGCTGAAGATGAGCATTGCGATCCCGGTCCCGACATTGATCTTTGCAAGAGTCGATGGCTGAAAGCCTCGATGATGCCGTGCGATCCAGCCGATGAGGACGATAAACCAGCCGACGGTCCCCACTCCAGCGCCAAGGGCGAATACCGCATTCGTCAGAACGCCGGTGTGCAGAACTCCCCAGCTACGCCACAGGCCCGAAATAATGATCCATTCGGGCACCGCCATCACGTTCGTCGCATAGAGCAAAATTCCAATCACGAACGGCTCAACGATCGTCTTGTTTTTCATCGCGATTCGTTTTGCCATGCCGCCATCTTCCTCGTCTTCGTTCCTGGACGGAAGCTTTGAACGAAGTTGGCGAATTCCCAGAAATAGCAGTGCACCAAAGCCGGCTGCTTCAAAGCAAAGATTGATGATAGGGGATGCTACGAGGAATTCGTTGATCTGAGCCGCTCCGCCGCAATAGATGACGTCCATCACGGCAGCGCCTACGCCGACGGCAACGCCGAACTTAAAATTGTATTTGAGCGTCCGCGAAATGGCCGCAGCGTTCACCGGGCCGATCGGCATCGACATTAGCCACCCGGTAATAGCTCCGATAAGAAAAGCAACGATCACGAATCGAAAGTTAAATATGTACTCGCTGTTCGATTTGCCGAAGCGTTCGCTCGAGTTGTGCCGCATGGGTGCGGTCATGGTTTTCCATCGTTGTGAGGATGGCCACCGCATCCATATCGCCATACTTCGAATGGGTTCCCACGAGCCGCCAGTCGCTCGGTTTCATGGAACGGACGAGTTCCTCGGTCTCCGTACGAGCGGTGCGAAGGTCGGCAATACCGGCCTCATAGTCTTTCTCATTGTAGCGGCGTTCGGCCGCTACTGCGTCGGGGTCCATCTGCTGAAAATGACGCATCGATCCATCGATGAGCCCGCGGATACGTGCCTGCCACAAACGCTCGACATCGAGCATGTGATAGACAATCTCGGTCGCACTGAACGCGGTAAGGGAAGGCTTTTCGCGGACGCTCTCGCGCGGGTATCGGTGTGCCGTCTCCAAAAAGATCTGAAAACTTTTATCTAATGCCGCCAGGAGTTCGTCGGGGGGCTGGAGCATACGTTCGTTCATGGCTCGGTTCGTGATGAGGTTCGATATCGCTTGTAAAGATCGTGTTATCGCTGCGAAGATACGAAATCGTTATATGCGGATGCCCGGCAATCCATTCGGCCATCTGGGGCGGGGCAAAATCGCGAATGAACGCCAGCATGGACCCGCCGGTCGCCGCTTCTAAACTGGACTCATATTCTTTAAAGAGCGGCGAGAGATATAACGTATTCGTTCTTCGATCGAGATAATTCTTTGTCGAATCGGCAAGGAAATTCCTGAGCTGGAAATCGAGCTCATCGCTGAGTTCCGATTCGGAAAATGGCGTTCGAGCCAGTTCCGGTGAAGATCGTGAGCCTTCGAAGAGGCCAAAAAATGCCCTGGGTTCCCTAAATTGCTTTTCGATCACAGCATGCTCGATGTCGTCGAGGGAATATGATTTTCCTCCGGCGATGACGACTTTCGCATATTGGAACCCGGGAATATCGTCCAGGGAATGAGCCGGTCCATTCGAGCGTATCAGGTCCAGTACGTACGCATTGTGTGCATTCATCCAAAAGGCGAGCAGTTCGGCTCGGGAAACAAAGGCATCGGTCCGTACGAGAGCGATCTCGCGCAAATATTCAGTGAGTTCGCTGTCGCTGCGTAGTTCCGTATAACTCACGGCGCCGTTGGGCGCGATCGCGCGTTCGAGCACACGGGCCAAAAGGGAATCGTCCACGGAGGCAATCGGGGTTCCATCCGGCACGGAGACGATCGACGTTTTGGGAATGCCGCCGCAGGAAGCCATCGCGAGCGCTGGAAGAACGACAAGAAGAAAACGAAGAAAGCGTTGCATTGCAGGAGTTAGTCCACAGGCAGGCCGAGTTCCTTTCGTAGAAAGAACGCCGTATGGCTCCCAGTCGTGCTAAATCGACGAGCGATATTTTCGGGAGTCCCTTCATCGACGATGCCGCCACCCCCGGAACCACCTTCCGGTCCGAGATCGACGACCCAATCGGCCATTTTTACCACATCGAGGTTATGTTCGATCACGACCACGGTATTGCCGCGCGCACGAAGTTCGAGCAGCACATGCATTAATTGTTTAATGTCTTCGAAATGAAGTCCGGTCGTCGGCTCGTCCAGGATATAGAGTGTTTTTCCGGTCGCGACTTTAGAAAGTTCCGTTGCGAGTTTTACGCGCTGCGCTTCGCCGCCCGAAAGCGTCGGCGCCTGCTGCCCGAGCCGGATGTAGCCCAGCCCCACCGAGGAAAGCGCGGAAAGTTTGCGTTTGATCCTCGGGATTTCTGAAAAGAATGCTTCGGCTTCGGTCACACTCATCGCGAGCACATCGGCGATGGACTTGCCTTTATAGTGCACCTCGAGCGTTTCGCGGTTATAGCGTTTGCCGCGGCATACATCGCAGGTGACGTAGACGTCCGGCAGAAAATTCATTTCGATCTTTTTCACGCCATCGCCTTCGCACGCTTCGCATCGGCCGCTCTTGACATTGAAAGAAAACCGTCCGACTTTATAACCGCGAATATTCGATTCCGGCAGCGAAGCAAAAAAATCGCGGATGTAGGTGAACAGGCCGGTGTAGGTCGCGGGATTGGAACGAGGGGTGCGACCGATCGGAGATTGGTCGATCTCGATCACTTTGTCGATCCGGTCGAGACCTTCGATCTTTTTATAGGGCAGTGGGACGACATGCGAGCTATAAAAATGCCGGTTCAGGATCGGCGCGAGCGTTTCATTGATCAGCGTCGATTTTCCGGAACCCGAAACGCCGGTAATGCACGTGAACGTACCGAGTGGAATCCGGAGGTCGACGTTCCGCAAATTATTTCCGGTCGCGCCTTCCAGGGATAGGAACTTGTTTTTGGATGGCGAAACTCGGTCCTTCGGAATTTCGAGCGTTTCAACACCGGAAAGATACTTGGCTGTCGGCGAATCGACCTCGACAAAATAGGTCTCGGATGCCGGGTGAGCCGATCTCGTTTGAAAAAACGATGGCGGGCCGTAAGCGACGAGTTCGCCGCCATATTCTCCGGCCCGTGGCCCGATATCGATCAGGAGATCGGCAGACTCCATCATCTCACGGTCATGTTCGACGACAATGACGGTATTCCCAAGATCTCGAAGTTGTTCCAGGGAGTGGATGAGCCGGCGGTTATCGCGCTGGTGCAGTCCGATGCTCGGTTCATCGAGAATATAAAGGACGCCGACAAGTTGCGTCCCGATCTGGGTGGCCAGACGAATGCGTTGCGATTCTCCGCCGGAAAGCGTCCGTGCGGAGCGATCGAGCGACAGATACCCAAGCCCCACTTGCAGCAGAAAATCGGTCCTTGGAACGATCTCTCGAAGGATCGGCTCGGCAATCGTTTGTTTCAGGCCCTGGAACGAAAGTGAACGGAAAAATTGGACCGTGTCCTGCAAAGAGAGCGTGACGATGTCGTGGACGTTCTTATTGGCAACGCGAATGGCCAGGTGTTCCGGTCGTAGCCGGCCGCCGTGGCATACCGGGCAGACGCTCGCGGCCATGAATTGTTCGGCCCAGGTACGCTGCGATTCAGAGCCGGAATCGCTGTACCAATACCGGAGCGTTTCATAGACGCCGGGCCACGTTGTTTGGTATTTCGAGGTGCGGCCTTTCTCCGAGGTCCACGTGACCGTGAGCTTCTGCTTTTTGGAACCTTCCATCAGCATTTCGAACAGGGCATTTGGAAGATCGGCGATGGGCGCAGAAATGGGAACTTCGAATCGTTCAAAGACGGCGAGCACCTGGGCCCATAGCCAGTTATCACGCTGTTTCCCGAAGGGGACCATGCCGCCCTCGGCAACGGAAACGGCCCGGTCCGGTACGATCAGTTCGAATGCAAAGTCCCGCTTTTCGCCCAGGCCATGGCACTCCGGACAGGCATTCGCCGGAGAGTTGAAAGAGAAGGTGTTCGGCTGCGGTTCTTCATACGAACGTCCGCATTGAGGGCAGCTATATTTTTCGCTGAAGAGCGTGTGTTCCGTCCGCTCGGAGCCGGGCTCCGTAATATCCGCGGAGATCGTTCCCTTGCTCATTTTCAGCGCCGCCTGGACCGAGGACGCGAGCCGCTCGCGCACTTCCGGTTGCAGCGCGAGCCGGTCGATCATGACCTCGATCGTATGAGACCGGTATCGGTCGAGTTCGAGCCCTTCCGTGATCTCTTTCGGAAGATTATTGATACGGGCTTTTGTAAAACCTTGCCGTAACACATCTCGGAACAGTTCCTTGAACTGCCCTTTGCGTCCCCGAACGACCGGAGCAAAGATCGTCAGTTTCGTCCCTTGCGGGTATCCGAGCAAGGCGTCGATGATCTGGTCGACCGTCTGTTTCGTGACGGGCAGGTCGCATTCCACACAATATTGCGTACCGGTCCGAGCGAAGAGCAGGCGAATAAAATCATAAATTTCCGTTACGGTGCCGACGGTCGAGCGCGGTGTCGTACCGATCGTCTTTTGCTCAATGGAAATAGCGGGCGAAAGTCCTTCTATATAATCGACTTCGGGCCGCTCCATCATATCGAGGAATTGGCGCGCGTAGGCCGAAAGCGATTCGACGTATCGCCGCTGGCCTTCCGCATAGATCGTGTCGAATGCGAGGGATGATTTCCCGGAACCCGAAATTCCTGTGATGACGACGAGCTTCTCACGAGGAATATCGACGTCGATCCCTTTTAGGTTATGCACGCGAGCGCCGCGGACGATGATCGAATCCTCTCGCGATCGAATCAGCGTGTCCGAATCCTCTGGCGATCGAGTTGGTGTATCCGCGACTCTCGGCGTGCGTTCCTCCTTGAGCGCGCGTGAGGAAGTCTTCCGTTTCGATGGTTGGGCGGTTGGCAATGCTAAAATCGGCTTTAAAAAAATGGCCAATCGAGAAAAACAGCATCGAAAATCGGTTGGTTGCCCCGAAGCAGGAACTAACGATGAAAAAGAATTCTTTTAGGCGCGATTCTTTTAATGGCGTCGACACGAGCGGCCAGTATACAACCTAAAACGGCGGCTTTTTCGCCCAACGGGAAAGCTTTTTCCAGTCCCAAACGAAAAGACCTTCTTACGGTCGAGCATCTTCCCTTAGAGACCGTCCTTCATCTCCTCGATCGCAGCGATCATTACGTAAAATTTCTCGAAGCCCCCGGGCCGTTTCAAAAATTGAAGATACTCGAGGGCCGCACGATCGCGAATCTCTTCTTCGAAGCCTCTACTCGGACGAGGACCTCATTCGAACTCGCGGAACGGCGGTTAGGCGCCGATGTGATTTCGCTGACACCGGCGGTGAGCAGTCTCGCGAAAGGCGAGTCGATCCTCGATACGATCCGTGTGCTCGAGGCAATGAAGATCGATGCCTTTGTCATTCGACACAATGTTTCCGGCGTTCCGGGATTTTTGGCGAGCCGGTTACCGCACAACCTTCACGTTGTCAACGCGGGCGACGGTGTCCACGAGCATCCCACACAGGCGCTCCTCGATGCGGCAGAGATGAGAGCCGCACTCGGCAGTTTATCGGGAAAGCATGTCGCCATTGTCGGCGATATTCTACACTCGCGCGTCGCGCGTTCGAATGCATGGCTGCTCGCAAAACTCGGAGCGAAGGTCACGTTCGTCGGACCCGATACGCTGATGCCTCGAAATGTCGCTGCCGTGTTTGGCGTGGATACAACGAACAATCTCGATTCCATTCTGGACACAGCCGATGCCGTCATGATGCTGCGCATTCAAATGGAGCGGCAAGCGCGCGGATTTTTTCCGAGTATCGAGGAATACCGTGAGGAATACGGCATGACCCCGGAACGAATGTCGCGCTCGACCGCCCTGATCCTGCATCCGGGGCCCATCAATCACGGCGTCGAAATCGAAACCGAAGCGGCGTATGGCGAGCGATCGCTCGTTTTACGGCAGGTGCGGCGCGGAGTAGCGGTGCGCATGGCCGTTATGGAATGGCTGTTTTCCAATGAAGTCTAAGATATGAATCTCGTTCTCCAAAACGCACGCGTAATCGACCCGGTCCGCAAGCTCGATGAAATTTCCGATCTCGAAATTTCAGATGGGAAGATTTCCCGCATCGGCACAGCACTTACCTCGACATTCGAACGCCGGGACTTGAATGGCGCCGTGATTGCCCCGGGATTTTTCGACATGCACGTCCATTTCCGCGAACCGGGGTTCGAATACAAAGAGACGATCGAGTCCGGGCTCGATGCCGCGATGGCCGGAGGTTTTACCGGGGTCTGCTGCATGCCGAACACGCAGCCTGCCATCAGCGACCCGTTCGTTGTAAGCTACATTCGAGAACGTGCTGCCGGGCATCTGGTAGCCCTCGAGATATGCGGGACGATGACGAACGGCCGCGGCGGTGAAGAACTTTCTCCGATGGCGGCGCTGGCCAAGGCCGGCGTTCGTATGGTCTCTGACGACGGTGCCGCGGTGCGCAGCGCGGAAGTGATGCGGCGCGTCTTCGAGTATGCGAAGATGTACGATCTCCTGGTGACCCAGCACTGTGAAGAACATGCCCTGACCCATGGAGCCGTCATGAACGAGGGAATGGTTTCCACGCGCCTGGGGCTGCCGGGCTGGCCCGCGGTGGCAGAAGATATCATTATCGCGCGCGATATCCTGCTTGCCGAATACATTGGGAACGTTCGATATCACGTCGCTCACGTCAGCACGAGGGGCGGTGTTCGGCTCGTTCGCGAGGCGAAAGCGCGCGGCCTGGTCGTTTCCTGTGAAGTGACTCCACACCATTTCACCCTGACCGATCGGGCGGTTGAAGAGCTCGGGACGAACGCCAAAATGTGCCCGCCACTTCGAACCTCCGACGATGTCGATGCGATCATCGAGGGTCTGCGCGATGGAACGATCGATGCGATCGCAACGGACCATGCACCGCACGCGCTACACGAAAAAGAAACCGACCTTGCGAGTGCGGCAATGGGAATTATCGGTCTTGAAACCGCGATTCCGCTCGGTCTGACCCATCTTGTCGGAGCGGGAAAACTTACGCTTTCCCAGTTTATCGAACGCAGTTCCATTGCTCCTCGCCGGTTGTTGGGGCTCCGCCCGGCCTCGATCAGCATCGGTGAACCGGCAAACCTTACGATGTTCGATCCGGCCAAACAATGGCGGTTCGAGGAATCGGATATTCGCTCCAAATCGCATAATACCCCCTTTCTGGGCACAGAATTCACTGGCAAAGTACTCGGTGTCGTTTCGAACGGGCAAGCCCATTTCCTGTAAGTTGGATCTCGGAACGTAAGAAGAGCCGGCTTTGTATTAAGACTAAGTCTTAATAAGCATGGCATCCGCTGTAAAGAAAAAAGGGATCTCTTCGCTGGGGACGGCGATTTCGAACCGTCCGCACGAGCACTTCCGCAAGTTCCTGCAGGAAGGGCAGTACCGTATCACACCGGAACGGTTCGATGTCCTCGATGCCGTGCTTGCGTGGAACGACCATTTCGATGCCGATAACTTGTTTATCTATTTAAAGAACAACGGCTCGAAGGTATCGCGCGCGACGGTTTACAAAACGCTGGCCTTGCTTCACGAATGCGGCCTGGTTTCGCGCTACCGGTTCTCACAGGGTCATGCCCAGTATGAGAAAACGACCGACCGTCCGCACCACGACCACATGGTCTGCACGAAATGCGGGAAAATCGTCGAGTTCGAGAACTCGCGTGTGGAACGATTGCAGGAGGATGCCTGTGCAAAGGTCGGCTTTTCGCCTATGTATCATTCGTTCCAGATCTTCGGGATATGCCTGGAATGCCGCACGTCGGTTTCGTCCAATGGGCGGCACGCTCTTCATTCGGCACAACCGCAGCTCTCCGCCGTCACCGGTTCCCCGGGTTCCAGCGGTGTCCTTCCATTAAAAACGATCAAAGAACAGCACGGATCGTGATGCGCCTGATGTTTACGGTCGTTCGTTCGGCGGACCGTTCATCCGCTGGAAGCATTTCATTGTTTTATCTATGAACCGCACCCTTTTTCGCTCGCTTCTCTCGATCCTTTTTCTTCTCACGGCCCTTGTGGGGAGGTCGTTCGCGCAACGCACCTCGCCGGTTACCGATACGTCGAGGGCAAAACCAGCCGATACCTCAAAGCCGGTTTTCACGCTCAAGACCCTGAATATTGCTCCGGTATACCAATTTTCGATCCACGATAACGCCGCGATCGACAGCTCGAAACAGTTCCGCGGAGCGGTGCTGCTTCCCGACTCGTGCTACTATCGCGGCGAAACACATCTTAAGAACATCCGCCAACTCACGTCCGAAGGGGTGAATACGGGCGCGGCCCTTAGCGCGGACGATAAATTCCTTGCGTTCGAGGCCCGTGGAACGAACGTTGCGTCCTGCGACCAGATCTACATGATGCCGCTCGCAGGGAATTATGTGAAGCGTATTTCGAATGGGGAAGGGGGATGCTCGAGTCCGTATTTCCTTCCCGATGGCGCCCACCTCCTTTTTTCATCGACCATGGCGGTCGGGCCCGGATGTCCACGGCTCGATTATGCTCACGGGTGGCCGCTCTTTAAAGGATACGATCTATATGTTGCGGATACGAGCGGGACGCTCCGGGGCCGCCTCACGAACGATACGATGTATGACGGCGAACCGGCCGTTTCGCCCCTGGGCGATCGTATCGTTTTTACGAGCACCCGGTCGGGAGATCCGGAACTCTTTACGATGAACACGGACGGATCGGACGTTCAGCAACTCACGCACGAACCCGGCTATCACGGCGGCGCTCGATATTCGCCCGATGGGAAGCAAATTCTCTTTTGTGCCGCTCGGATCGAGGCCAAAGACCTGCCGGAATATCGAAAACTCCTCGCTCAGGGGTCCGTTCATCCGACGGAACTTGAAATTTATGTGATGGACTCCGATGGGTCCCACGTGCACCCGGTGACGCATTTCCATGCGATGAGCGGTCAGGCCGCATGGGCGCCAGACGGAGAGCATATCGTTTTTTCGTCCAACGAACTCGATCCGAACGGGCAGAACTTCGATCTTTTTATGGTCGATAAAGATGGGAGCGGCATCGATCGGATCACGGACGGCGGTGGCTTTAACGGTTTCCCGATGTTCACCCACGATGGCTCGAAACTCGTCTTCGTTTCGTGCCGGAACGGTTCTCATTCGCAGAATATGAACCTTTTCATCGCCGACTGGCGACCCTGATTTTTTCTACTTCCTTTTCTAACTTTCATTTATAATCGTATCCATGCTTCATCCTGTTCGCTTTCGATACTTATTAAGACTAAGTCTTAATAGCATTCTTTTCGTTTTCTTTACCTTCCTCGCCGCTCGCACGCGAGCGCAGTCGTCGACGTATGTCGGCGGTTATGGCGAGATGAATTACCAAAATTTCTCGAACGGTAATCCGCCGCGCCTCGATATTTCTCGCTTTGTGATCTATCTGGACCACACCTTCGATTCGCGCTGGACGTTTCGTTCCGAGACCGAGATCGAGCACGTCAAGATCGAGGGCGGCGCCGGCGGAGAGATCGGAATTGAACAAGCGTATTTGGAATATCGCGCGAACGAACGCATCGGCTGGCGCGGCGGACTTCTCGTCCTGCCGATCGGTATCATGAACCAGACGCACGAACCCAATTCCTACTTTAGTGTCCTGCGTCCGCTCTTCGACCAAACGGTCGTTCCCACGACGTGGGCGGAAATCGGGACCGGAGTCTATGGGAATCTTTCGAAAGCCCTGGCCTATCAACTCTACCTTTCGGAAGGCCTCCAGACTCAAAACAGTACCATGCAAACGCTCGATGGCGCAAAACAGGAAGGGTGGGCTGCGGCCGAGACCAGCGATACGTTGGCCGGCAGCAATGTGTCGCGGCCCGCACTTTCCGGCAAGTTGACCTTCACCCCGGCGGAAGGCCTGGAAATCGGTGCGTCGGGATACCTCGAGCGGGGACCCACGACGATTTTTTCGAACCTGTTCGAGCTCGGGGACCTCGATGTGCAATATGAGACGAATGCCTGGCGGTTCCGTGCGGAAGGAGCGTACGTGAACACGGGAATGGTCTTGCCAGACGTTCCTGCGCAGGTCGTCGGAGGCTACGGCGAACTGGCCTTCAACCTGTTTTCCTTTACGAAAATGCGTTCCCAACTGTGGGCCTTTAGCCGGTTTGAAGAGTATGCGTTCCGCGAATATACCTCGGATAGCAGCGAAGATATTTTGGGCGATGGCCCCACCGTGTCCACGATCCATCGGGCACTCGTTAGTGGCGTTGCGTTCAAACCGATGAACGAGCTCATCCTGAAGGCGGATTATCAATGGACGAATACCGATTCGCCGCTCGAACATCGCGAATGGGCGCTCGGAGCAGGGTACGTATTTTAACAGGAAGGAATTGTTGTTCCGGGCTGTTATCAAAATATGCCAGCTTCCTCGCCGCTCCCCTGCGTCTTTTGCGATATCGTTCGCGGAGAGAATCCGCACGAGATCATCTATGAAGACTCCGAGTTTCTGGGATTTCTCGATAAATATCCGCTCAATGCCGGACATACCCAGCTTATTCCGAAGCACCATTATCGATGGGTGTGGGATATGGATAAAGCCGACCTGGGCTTTCTTTTTATGAAGGTCCAGCGGATTGCGAAAGCACTCCAGAACGTGTTCGAGACCGACTGGATTATCGCCGATACGGGTGGCATCGGTGTGCCGCACGCGCACGTCCATTTGGTCCCTCGTTTCGAGGACGATGGGCATGGGGAACTTCCCGATCCGAAAATCCTTCGCGAGATTCCGGAAAGCGAAATGGTAGAAATCGCGCGAAAAATACGGGCCGAGCTCGAACGAGCGCCTGGATAAAAAAATCGATTATCGCCTTTAGAACTTGCTGATCAGCCAAACTCCCTTACGGATTTCGCTCGCGGGTGGCGGGACGGACCTGCGCGCATATTATAAAGATTCCGACGGCTTTGTCGTCTCCACGGCGATCGATAAGTACATGTACGTCCTTATCAAAGAGCGCTTCGACTCGAAGATCTATTTGAACTATGCCGCCCGAAAAGAAATCGTCGATGACATTTCCGAGATCCAGCACGAACTGGTGCGGGAAGCCGGAATTGTGGCGGGACTTCGAAACGGTTTTGAGCTTGCGACCTTTGCCGATATTCCTTCCGAGGGTTCCGGATTAGGCTCTTCGAGCAGCCTGACCGTCGGCCTCCTGAACGCGATGTACACCTTTCGTGGCCGCCAGGTCACGCACGATCAGCTCGCTGAAGAAGCGTGCATGATCGAGATCGAAGTCCTCAAAAAACCGATCGGGAAACAGGACCAATATATCGCCGCGCATGGTGGCCTCTGTTCGATCACCTTCCATGGCTCGGAGCGGGTAACAACGGAGCGCCTGGAACTTACCGAGCGCGAGCGGCACGATCTCGGCGGCCGGTTCATGCTGTTTTTTACGAACGTTACGCGTCAGGCCGCTTCGATCCTTAAAGAACAGCAGGACAAAACCGGACAGAACCGGAGCCATTTGCAAGCCATCCACGGTCTCGGAAAGAAAATAGAGGCGGCGATCCGCGGCCGGCGGTTCGATGAAATCGGCGAAGTGCTCGACGAGAACTGGGCCTTCAAAAAACGTCTCGCTTCCGGTATTACCAATTCTAAAATCGACGAAATGTATGCTCGTGCACGAGCTGCCGGAGCGATCGGCGGAAAAGTGGCCGGCGCGGGGGGTGGGGGATTCTTATTGCTCTATGTCAAGCCGGAGTTCCAGGCCAAAGTGCGTGACGCACTATCGGAATATCGCCAGATGCCCGTCATGCTCGATAATTTCGGCGCCACGATCATTTTCAACCAGCGCCGTTACCGTTGGTGAATGCTCGAGCTTTATTTTCTTCGTCACGGTCAGACCCCGTTCAGCCGACAAAACCGGTTCTGCGGTTCCGGAACGGACGCGCCGCTGACGCCCGAAGGTCTCGAAATGGCGCAGGCGTTTGCCGAATATTATAAAGGAACGCGCTGGACGGAAATATATTCGAGTCCGCTCGCGCGCACAAAGGTTACCGCCGATCTCATCGCGAAACAGCAGAACATCGTTCCCATCCTTGCAAACGGTTTAACGGAAATTGCCTATGGCAAATGGGAATCTAAAACGGTCGAAGAGGTGGAGCGTGAATACCACGACGAGCATTTAAGCTGGACGGCCGATCCGGCATGGTATCCGCCGACGGGCGGTGAAACGGCCATTGACGTTGCCGTGCGGGCTCTGGGAGTAATCCAAGAAATTCGGGGGAAATGCGGGGACGGAAAGGTCCTGATCGTTTCGCACAAAGCGACGATCCGAATTATTCTCTGTTCTCTACTTGGGATCGATGTCGGCCGGTTTCGGTATCGACTCGGGTGCCCCGTCGGATCGGTGAGTGTCGTCCGGTCCGGCGATCACGGGCCGCTGATTGAAGTTGTCGGCGGACGCGACCATTTGAACGATCGACTTAAAACACTGTCGGGAACGTGACCAAAAGATCCGTGATGACCGATCACCCGTTATGGCTGAGTTTTCGACCCGGACGTTTTTCTTCTTCCTGTTTTTGTTCGGCTTCTTCGATATCGGAAACCCGTTTCATAAGGATTTCCAGATGAGTCGCTGCATTTTGAAGCTTAAGTATACGGTCGACGCGGTTCATCGATTCCGCGTCGTTCGAGGTAGTAGATCGTTTCATATCATTTCCATATTATGACCAGAGGATTAATAAATTCTTCTTGCCTCTACCTAAAACCTCTCTCAAACGAAAGGCCAAAATTGCAAAAATTAACATGAATAGCTGCTAACCAGCGCGAACTGAAAGCGTATTCATCGTAGTTAGCCGTCTTCCGACCCATTTCTAAAGAACCCTGCCTATTTGCCGTGAATTTCGAAGAATATACATCGTATTTTAATCAGTCCCTGGCCAGCCTCGATCATGCGGAAATTTCGCGTCTGCTCGAAATTTTAATCGATGCCTATGAAAATGACCGAACTGTTTTCGTCATTGGCAATGGCGGCAGTGCCGCCAATGCATCGCATTTTGCCAACGACCTGGCGAAGGGAACGCTGCAGTCTCTGGAGCAAAAAAAACGGCTCCGGGCGCTTTCCCTTACCGATAATGTCGCTCTCATGACGGCCTACGGCAACGATGAAGGATATGCTTCGATCTTCGAACAGCAGTTACGCACGTATGCCCGGCCAGGGGATATCGTCGTGGCAATTTCGGGCTCCGGCAACAGCCCGAACGTGGTGGGAGCGATCGAATGGGCCAATGCCAATGGACTTCACACGGTCGGGGTCACCGGTTTTGCAGGTGGAAAATTAAAGCAAATCGTCGCGACCAGCGTCCATGTCCCGTTGGACGATATGTGTACTTCCGAGAGCGTCCATTCCGTTATTTTTCACTACGTAGCGATCGAACTCCAGCAAAGGCTGTATAACCCTGCCGGGTAGAAAGAAACGCGGTTCTTTCCTCAAAATGGGTCTCCCGTGTCAGGCTTCGTTTCGGCCGAACGTCTTCATGCTACCAAACATAAACGTTATGAAACGATACATTGCTCTTTTCTTCTCCGCCGCGGCTTTGCTCGGACTCGCAAGCTGCCGGGATCATCTCACCGGGCCGCCGAATCCGACGCCCGCCGTTTCGGATACGGTCGCCTATTGGACCTTCGATGGGAACCTCAAAGACGTCAGTGGGAATGGGCATGACGGTTCGCTTAACTTCGGCCCTGGGTATGGATATGCAAAAAATCGTTTTGGGACAGCCGGTCACGCGCTGCATTTTCCAGATACGCTATCGGATATTTCCGGTTTGGTCGTTTCCAATACTTCAGGACTGAATTTTACGGGTAACGATTCTTACACGATTTCGGCATGGGTGGATATTGAACAAGCATGGGATTTTGACATCGTTCGCAAACAACCTGTAGACAAGAGCCGAATCGGCTACCGTCTGGGAATTACTCAAACTTCCGACTCATCAGGCAATACGCTTAGCGTTGCCGATTTTCAAGCCACAGACGATACCCGCGGTCATTTTGAGATGCGAGGTGGACGTTCCATACCCGCCAATTCATGGCATCTCATCACCGCTGTCGTTGTCGCTCATCAAGGGGTCTATCTGTATATCGATTCAGCACTCGATCAATATCAGCCCGAGCCGACCATGACGCCGGAACTTAATAATGACGGCCCTGTCACGATCGAAGGACATGATTGCGACCTCAGCGATGTTTTAATTCTCAACAAAGCTATCGATCCTGTCGATGTTGGGTCGCGCTTCCACGAAAGCGGCTGGTACGAGCGCACCGATACGGTCGTAACGCCGCCGCCCGGTACGGATTCGAGCTGGACCCCGGTCAGCGCCGTCACAAGCGATAATCTCGTGATCGGACAATTCGTCGGTTCAAAGATCGGCTTTGTCGGTGGCGAGTACGGAGTCGTTTTGGCAACGAACGATTCCGGAGCGACGTGGTCCGTGCGAGGTTCGGCTCCGATCTTCACCGGATCGCTCACCGGCAATATCTACGGCCTCACATTCTTCGATGCGCAGAATGGGATCGTCGCCGGCGATCAGCACGATATTTCCGTAACGGCGGATGGCGGCTTTACCTGGCAGACGATCGATGCCAGCAGCCTCCCGCAGAGCGACCTCATTCGTTCCATGTGCTTCACCAGCGGCACGACCGGTTTTATCGGAACTTCCGACTATTTGGCGGGGCCCTCCGGCTCGATCTGCCAGACCAACGATGGCGGGCAGACATGGAACCCGATCTTTTACACGAACGGCGGTATTTATAATATCGGATTTAATTCCTTCACGAATAACAGGTCCGGCGTGGCGACCGGCCGCGATGGAGTCGTTTATTGGACGACGGACAGTGGCACGAGTTGGCACACGGGTTCTTCTGACGAGCCGAATTCCGTCATCTATAAAACCACCTTTACGAGTGCGACGACCGGCTTCGCCGTCGCTTCTGCTCCGCTGACCGGGACCCCTATGACCGGATATCTTCTTTCGACCTCGGATGGCGGCCACTCCTGGACGACGATAAAAACGATTGCGGGAGGGCTAATCGGCATCGCGGCTAACGGTGCTGGAACGATTACAGCGGTCGGCTCCGGCGGAACTATCGTCGAATCGACCGATGGCGGCACGACGTGGTCCCAGAGCATAGCCGGAAGCAATGACTGGCGCTGCGTCCTCTATCTGACACCGCACCGGGCCCTTCTCTTTGGTGCGAACGGAGCGATCGATGTCCGCGAGAGATAACCTTCATCACGTTGCGGTACGCGAGAAATAATAGTTCTTTCGTTCCGAAACGCTGTCGTTCGATTCACTTGCATTTTAACTTTTGCATCTTAACTTTTTAACAACCAACCCATGAAACTTCGTCTTTTTTCTTGTGCGATCGCCCTACTGGCGTTCGCAAGCTGCCGGAATGTCACTTCTCCGGGAACACCGCCCACCTCGAGCGGGTCGTGGACGTCCGTCAATTCGGGGAGCCCGGAATCGCTGATCGTCGGGCAATTCGTGAATGCGACGGCGGGCTTCGTGACCGGACAGCACGGGACCGTTTTAGTTACGAACGATGCGGGAAAGACCTGGAGCACAGGTTCCCCGGCTCCGTGCTATAGCGGGTCACTGGACGGCAATCTTTATGGGATCTCCTTCTTCGATGCACAAAACGGCATCGTCGCCGGGGACCAGCGGGACATTTCGAAAACGACCGATGGCGGCTATACCTGGCAACCCATGGACGCCAGCTACGTGCCGCAATCGGATCTTATCCGATCGATGTACTTCACCAACCGCAATACCGGATTCATCGGTACATCCGATGTTTATGCCGGTCCCTCCGGCTCGATCTGCCAGACGACCGATGGAGGACAAACCTGGTATCCGGTCTTCACAACGCACGGCGGTATTTACAATATGGACTTCAATATTCCGGGCTCGAATGGAATGCATGGTGTTGCGACCGGTCGCTATGGCGTCGATTACTGGACGACGGACGGCGGCACAACGTGGCATCCCGGCTCTTCGGACCAGCCCAACTCGCTGATCTATAGCACGACCTTCACCAGCGCGACCACCGGCTTCGCGGTCGCGGTCGCACCGATTACCGGCACGGCGACGACCGGATATATTCTTTCGACCTTGGACGGTGGCCATACCTGGGCGACCATCAAAACGATCGCAAGCGGTCTGTTTCACATCGCCACCAATGGCGCGGGGACGGTCACGGCGGTGGGGCAGAACGGAACCGTCATCGAATCGACCGACGGTGGCACGACCTGGACTCCGACCACCGTCGGTCCCGGCAATTGGAACGATATTATCTATGTAAACCCGCACCATGCCGTCCTTTTCGGTGCGAATGGAGCGATCGACGTGCGGGATAACTAAGTCCCTGCGTTTTTCAGAACAGGCCCGCGCGTCGCTCTCGAACGCGCGGGCTTTGTTTTTGAAATTCGTATTTTTGCAATGGATGCGTTCCTTTGCCTGCTGTTTAATGCTCGTGGTACTCGGAATGGCGAGCACGGCTCGCGCGCAAGTTGAAATCGCTCCCATTATTTCGTTCCAGGCCGGCCGCCCGCTTTTTATCGATCGCACGACGGGCAAGTTAAACCAGTTCACTCCGGACGTAGCGGCGACTTCGAGCGTAAGTACATCGTATGGCATAGGAGCAGAGGTCCTGGCGACGATTTCTCACCGGTTTGGAATTTCGGGCGACCTTGAATACGTCTATACTTCCGGCTATTTCAATGCTTCGCAGTTTTCGGTCTCCGGGATCGACCGCTCGATTCTGCTCGATCTGGACGCTTCCGTCCGGTCCGGCCCGTTCGTCCTCCGTGCCGGTCCATGGCTCTCGGCCCGGATTTCTTCGAATGTGTATGAGAACGACAGCACGGGTTCCCGAACGATCGCCGCAGGAGACACCATCGCTTCGAAGGCAACCCATGCGGGCGTGTTGGCCGGAGTTGCATGGCGGATTCACGGGTTCCCGTTACAGCCGGAACTAACAGCGCGGCTCGATCTCAGCGATCCCCAGGCCGGCTCGAGCGCGTGGAGTTTTGGTCTTTCGGTCGCGTATCCGTTCGGTGCGAACGCGCCAGAAAAATTCCCACCCGAAACGACCGGGCAGGAGGCGGCGGTCCCGGCGCAGAATAGTCCATCGGCTTCCAATGTCATTCCGAGCGTTACCTTTTTGGTCAATGGACGCAGGCCGAATGGAAACCCGCCCCTCGAACGGGTCGAAACGCGGATAAAAGAGTACCGGATGGTCGATCGCGCGAATACGCCGCCAAACGTTACGCAGTGGGTGGAGGAGTCGTACCACTTGCCCCATATCGCGATTTCCTGCACGTTCGATCGCGCCGCGGGTGGATATTTAATGGTGCTGAAGGACAGCCTTCGGATCATCGAAAAAACGTTCTCGAACCGTTTTACTTCCAACGATACGGTGCTCGATCTGGACGACGATCCGGCCTGGCGAACGGTGCTGGCGCATATGACGACCGACGAGAGCAACCGTCTTATCGCAGAACTCCGCGTTTCGAGCCGCGAACCGGTGGCAGCACGCGATACGCTTGTTTTACCGCCCGGAGATACCGTCTTAGGGCATGCTTCGATTGAAAACAACGAATACCGTTTCATCCTTTCGGACCGTTTTACGGAATATCCCGGCGGCTCGGAGGCCCTTTCGCTGCTTATCAGCCGGATGAAATCGCTTGCGGACTCGGGCGCCACCCTGACCATTCGTGAGCCTCGAAATCCAGGACAAAAGCAGGATGAATTACTCTCGCGTATTCGTTCAGCACTCGGAAATAAATATTTTGAAGCTCAGCGCGAAGAAGTCGCGGACCTTCCCCACACGATCGAAGTAGTTTTTCACTTATAAAGTTAAATCGGCGCTCGTATGGAACCGGCGTGGGCGCGGAGTCTGTTGCTTCCGCGCTCAAAAAAGGTGAGCAAACGACAAAAAGGGCAATTGGCGCAGTTGGTTAGCGCGCTTCCTTGACATGGAAGAGGTCACAGGTTCGAATCCCGTATTGCCCACGCGAAGTAGTGCTGAGTGCTACGTGCTCAGTCCTTAGAACTGGCATCACACTTTCACTCTCTGCTCAGCACTCCGCACTGAGCACAATCCGATGCTGCAGCCGAAGACGAAGATCGTCGCCACGCTCGGTCCGGCGAGCGCGACAGAAGAAATCATCGAGAAACTCGTGCTCGCGGGAATGGACATTGCCCGCCTCAATTTCTCCCACGCGACATTCGAAACGCATTTGGACATCGCGATGAAAGTTCGTGCGGTGGCCGAACGTTTGGGCGAACAAATTGCGATTTTTGCCGATCTGCCCGGCCCAAAGATCCGAACGGGCGACGTCCACGATCCCAATGGTGTCCTCCTCATTGCCGGGGCAGACGTTGTACTTGCCTACGATCCTGAAACGGCATCGACTCCGCAGCGCATTACGACCGGCTATCCGTATCTCGGCGCAGATGTTCGGCCCGGCCATCCGGTGCTGCTCGACGACGGCGCGATCGAACTTGTCGTAAAAGCCATCGTTTCCGAAACGGAAATTGTCGCCACCGTTAAGACCGGCGGCATTTTAAAAAGCCACAAAGGAATAAATTTTCCGGCGACTATTCTTCGAATTCCGACGCTGACGGACCACGATAAAGAGATCGTCCGATTTGCAATCGAAAAAGTAGGCGTCGATGCGCTGGCAATTAGTTTTGTCCGCAAGGCCGAAGACATTCGCGACCTGCGCAAATTTTTGGCCGAAGAATTAGGCGATACGGTGACGCCGATCATCGCCAAGATCGAAAAACCCGAGGCGGTCGAGAACATTAAAGATATCCTGGCCGAAACGGATATGATCATGGTCGCCCGTGGCGATCTTGGAGTCGAAATGCCGCTCGAAAGGGTTCCACCGATCCAGAAACGGATCGTGGATCTCGCGAATGCACGGGGAATTCCGGTCATTACGGCGACGCAGATGCTTGAATCGATGATTGCGCATCCGAGGCCGACTCGCGCCGAAGCGAGCGATGTCGCGAACGCCGTTTTCGACGGCTCCGACTGTGTAATGCTCTCCGCGGAAACCGGTGCCGGAGCGTATCCCGTCGAAGCCGTTGCGACGATGCGCGAAATTATACTTTCCGCCGAGCGGAGCGGCTACGTCCGTGTAGAACGGGACTTCGTCCTGCCGCATGAGGAGGCCGAATATGCCACCGATTCCGTCGCCCGGGCCGCCTGCGTTTTGGCCGAAGAGGTCGATGCCCATGCGATCATTTGCGCTACGCTCTCAGGCAGGAGCGCCCGGTTTGTTGCCAAATATCGGTTTTCGAAACTTGTCGTTGGAATGTCCACCGAGGACGCAGCGCTTCGCCGAATGGCATTTTATCATGGCGTCGTCCCCATGAAATTAGAATCGGTCATGAGTTTCGATGAAACGCTCGAATTCATGGTTCGCGACGTCCAGAAAAAAGGCCTGATCGGCAACGACGGCTGGATCGTCATTACTGCCGGCCACCCGATCTTCCAGGTGAGCCATACGAACATCGTGAAAGTGCACTTCTTGGGTTGAACCGATTTCGGCGTCGGCCCTAATTGCAATGCAGTGTCCGGCCCCGCCTGTGCTTATTCCGCTGGCCCTCTCACCGGTCGCAAAGAATAGGATCGTCATAAAAATTTTTATTGCGACGTTAAACATTCTGCTGCTTTCATGACGCATGAGTTCCAGCCTGTTCGATTTTGCCCATGTTCAGCGGTTGGTGAAGTCTTTGGTCGTGTTCTGCTAAAAAAACACGATAATGGCAAAGACGCAAAGCATCCCCCTGAATTTATACAAAGCCTCTGCAAAGAAGGCCGAACTCGTCCGTATTCCAGCGCAAAAATTCCTGATGATCGATGGCACGGGCGATCCAAATATCTCGAAAGCATTTCAGGAGGGCGTGCAGGCACTCTATTCGCTGGCCTATGGGATCAAATTTGGCCGTAAAAAACGGGGAGAGGACTGGAACTATAAAATTCCGCCGCTCGAAGGACTCTGGTGGAGTGAAGACATGAACAACTTCATGGAAGGCGGCGACCGCTCCCAATGGCAATGGCGGTTGATGCTTGCGGAGCCCGATTTTGTCACGAAAAAAGAGGTTTCCGAGGCCGCCAAAGAAGCGGGCGAACGGAAAAAGTTACCGGCGCTGCCCTCCGTGCGGTTCGAGAAATTTGCCGAAGGACCGGCCGTACAAATGATGTATGTCGGCCCCTATTCGAAGGAGGGTCCGGCGATCGAACGCCTGCATGCCTTCGCCCGCGAAGCAGGATATGAGCTTTCGGGCAAGCACCACGAAATTTATCTTGGCGATCCCCGCCGTTCGGCGCCCGACAAATTAAAGACGATCCTCCGCCAGCCGGTGCAGAAGAAGAAATAGTCAGGCGAGGCGTTCGTACGGCAGGGGAGCGATAATTTCCTTCCCAAGCGCGAAGAGCGTCGCTTCGTCGAAGGATTTGGTAATGAGTTGTGCGCCGATCGGCATCCCATCGGCGTCTCGGCCAATGGGAACGCTGATCGCAGGAACTCCGGCGATGTTCGCGCTCACGGTGAAAATATCGTTTAAATACATGGCGAGCGGATCGCTCACTTTTTCTCCGAGTTTAAAGGCGGTCGTTGGCGTCGTGGGGGTGAGCAGGGCATCGCAGGTGCGGAATGCATTCGTAAAGTCCTGGACGATGAGCCGGCGTACTTGCTGCGCGCGTGTATAATAGGCGTCGTAATAGCCGGACGATAAGACGTGCGTTCCCAGCATGATACGGCGTTTGACCTCGCGGCCGAAGCCCTCGGTCCGCGAACGCCGATAGGTGTCTTCCAGCGATCCGTTCCCGGAACTCGCGCGGCGTCCGTATCGGATCCCATCGAAACGCGCGAGATTGCTCGAAGCCTCTGCCGTCGTGAGGATATAATAGTCGGCGACGCAATATTTCGTGTGGGGCAGCGAGACCTCGACGGTGTTGCAGCCCGCCTTCATTAATTTTGCCCTGGCATCGTCCACGTGTCGGCGGACCTCCGGCTCGATCCCTTCCCCAAAATATTCTTTCGGAATGCCGATCGTCATGCTCGTGACCTCTTTCGTGAGGGCGGCGGTATAGTTGGGAACTTCGATATTGGCACTGGTCGAGTCCATGGGATCGAACCCGGCCATGGCCTCGAGCGCGCGCGCGGCCGCTTCGAGGGTCCGCGAGAACGTTCCCACGGTATCGAACGAAGACGCAAAGGCGGTAAGCCCATAACGCGAAATGCGTCCATAGGTCGGTTTTAATCCGACGACGCCGCAAAACGCCGCTGGCTGGCGAATGGAACCGCCCGTATCGGTCCCGAGCGCAACATCGCATGCGCCAATGGTCGCAGCGACCGCGCTCCCCCCGCTCGAACCGCCCGGGACGCGGGAAACGTCCCACGGATTTTTTACAGGGCCGTAGGCCGAGTTCTCGTTCGAGGACCCCATCGCGAACTCGTCCATATTCGTTTTTCCGACGATGCGCGCGCCACGATCGATCAATCGTTGGACGCAGGTGGCCGTATAGAGCGATTCGAAATTCTCGAGAAATTTCGATCCGCACGTAAGCCGCGCACCCTGGAGTGCAAGCACGTCCTTGACGGCAACGGTCATATCCGAAAGTGGGCCGTCGTGGCCGGGAAATCGGCCTTCCTCGAAGATCTCGAGGAAGGCGCCCAGCTCGGCATTACGGTTCTTGGCGACTTCGAAGGCGGTCATAAAAATTTAGCAGCAACTATTTGGCTGGAGTACGGTTTCCAAATGAACAAATCCTTGGGGAGTTAGGATTGCGTCCCGTGTTCCTGGAATGCACTCCTTGTCGTAAAACCTTATTCCTGCTTCTGCTGCTCCCGAAGGTCTCGAAAACATTTTTTCGTAGGCTATGAAACACACCTTTGTTCGGGGCGCGTTCTGGTACGCGCTGTTTTCCGTTCCCATTCTTTCGTATGCGAACCCCGGGTCCGTGCAGCTTGTGCGGCAGTACCCGGTCGCGAACGCCTTCGAAGTACCGCCGGTGACAACGATCGGCCTGACGGCGCCTGCGCCGTACGACCGAACCTCGCTTTCGGATGCCGGCCTGCGCGTTATCGGTAGTCGTTCCGGCGTGCATACCGTGGAATGGAAATTAAGCGACGACCGCGCGACGCTTATTGTAAGCCCGTCGAACGCGTTCGCCTACAACGAAGCGGTGACCGTCGTGCTTCGCGCCCGGCTGATGACGGGCAAGTGGGTGACAGATTCGTTTCAGTTCCGGACGATGCGACGCGTCATCCCGAGTGGGACTCGGCCCCCTTCGGAATGGCTGGGGTGCCCCGCTGCCGATACCGCTTCGGCGGATACGCTGCCGCCGATCACCGTGATGGCCGATAGCAATGCGACGCCGGGAATCATTTATTTTACCAATTTTCAGGTCAGCCCGACCAGCAACAATACGTTCCTTCTCAATCTCGACCAGAACGGGAGCGTCGTTCGGGAGCAGGACTTAGGCGAAACGATGGCGCTCGATTTCAAGCGCCAGCCGAACGGCCTTATCACCTACTTCAACTCGGCGGCATGCATGTATTATGGGCTGGACAGCAACTGGAACGTCGCCGATAGTTTTCCATCGGCGAATGGATACGCACTCGACTGGCACGAGCTGCGCGTTTTCTCCGATGGAGGCTATGCACTCCTCGCGACGTCTATGACGACGCTCGACTCAAGCGAATACGTCCTCGGCATGAACCCGAACGCGACCGTCTTCGGGGACGTCATCCAGATCTTCGATGCCCACGGCAACGAGACATTCGAATGGCGGGGGATCGACCATTACCACGTCGCCGATGCCGTTCATCAGGACCTGACGCAGTCCGCGCTCGATTTCGAGCATGCCAACGCGCTCGATTTCGATTCGGCCGGCAATGTCCTCATTTCCAACCGGTATCTCTGCGAGCTGACGCAGATCGACCGCTCGACCGGGCGGATGCTATGGCGGCTCGGCGGCGTACATAATGAGTTCCAGCTTGCGGGCGATTCGATCTGGTTCTCCTACCAGCATGCGCCGCGCTGGCTGCCGAACGGACATCTCATTCTTTTCGACAATGCGAATTTCGATTCCGTCTCCGGCGAAGCGTCCCCGGCATTGAGCGGGAACCAGTATCTCAACCACAGCCGGGCCATCGAATATGCGATCGATACCGTACAGAAGGTCGCGACGCTCGTCTGGCAATATCATCATACGCCCGAGACGTACACCTATGCGATGGGAGACGCCGAGCGGTTGCCCAACGGGAACACGTTTATCGCGTGGGGGATGAACCGGAAAGTCTCGATGACGGAAGTGCGTCCGGACGGAAGCACGGCGTTCGAGGTGGCGCTCGGCAAAGGGAATTATTCATACCGGGCGTTCAAGTACCTTACCCCGGTGGCAGCGCCGGCGAGTGTCTCCCCGGCGCTCACGCCGATCGCCGTTCAGCTCGAACGGCGCGGATCGGCGATCGCGGTCGATGTTTCGCTCGATCGTGCCGAACGCGTCACGCTTTCGTGTTTCGACGCGCTGGGCCGTTCGGTAACCATTCCCATCGCCCGGTTCGAGCCATCGGGCAGGCAGGTCTTGCCGCTTCCGGTCCAGCACCTTACTCCGGGAACGTATTATGCCGTTCTCCGGACGGACGAGGGCCGCCTCGGGTCGTGCGGATTTAGCGTACCGTAAGGTTCAGAAGTAAGATTTACGCTCGGCAACAGATCATGGCGCCGGCAGGACGCGAAGTTCGACGCGGCGGTTTTTGGCGCGGCCTTCTTCGCTTTCGTTCGAAGCGACGGGCTGCGATTTCCCGAATCCGACGGCGGTAATTCGCGCGCCCGCGATCCCATGCAGCACCAGAAAATTGCGGACGGCGCCGGCCCGTTCTTCCGAGAGCCGTTGATTGTAATCGTCCGAGCCTTCGCTCGACGTGTGTCCGGCGATCTCGATCTTCATTTCCGGAGCGTTCGCAAGAAGGTCCACGACCCTGAAGAGTTCCGGATACGATTCCGGGATGAGCGTGGCATTATTGTAACCGAAAAAGATAAGCAGTTCCGTCCGGCCGGAAGAACTGGCTGCGAGCGTGAGTGGCGCAAGATCGATCCGTCCGGTGTCCTGTGCGGGCGCAATTTCCAGCGAATGAAATAAATATGCGGGCGCTTCGGCGGTGATCGAATAATGTCCGGCGGCCGGAAGGCGGAGCACATAGTGTCCGCTGGAATCGGCGGTACTCGTGGCTACGCGAGCGCCGTGCGTCAGGTCGATCGCCGTGAGCGTAGCCCGGAGCGGAGTTCCGGTGTTTTCGTCCCGTACCACGCCCTGGACTGCGATCGCTCGTTCGGAGGGCGGCTGCTGGGGCCCGCGCTCGCGATCGTCCGTGACGATATACGACACGGTGGGAACTCCGGGACGCGCCCGTTGCGGCTCGGCGCTCGAAAGCGGCGTGCTGAACGTGATCGAGAACGTTCCATACCATAAATTGGGCGCGGTGATCCCATCGCTCGCGTAGATGGCGCGGCTCTGTGCGTTGAAGAGCCGCGTGAGCGGAACATTGAGAGCGACTTCCGGAGCGATGACGACCGGACCGAAGATCGGTGCTTCCCACTCGAACATCGAGCCCAGCCCCGCCGTGAACGCGCCGCGCAGGAGTTCGTAATATTGGACGCTAAAATAGTTCTTCAACTGAATGAACGTCGAACCCGTTGGCGTGCCGGAAGGGAATTGTTCGAAACTGCCGCCGGAAAGGATCTGCTGGGTCGCATTGAACCCGTCCGAGGTGAGCACGGCGAGCGAGCCGCCTGCAAATCCGTAAAGCCACGACGGCACCAGCCGGTACCGCAGTAAAAGTTCCGCATTCGTGAACCGCCAGTCGTCTTCGTATTGCTGCCAGACGGTCGCCGGTTGCGTGCCACTGATCTCCGGTGCCGGGTTGCGGACGATCGTTTGCGTCGCGCCCGTGGCAAGACCGACGTCCTGGAGTCCGACGATCAGCCCAAACCGTTCGGAGAGAGGAAGTTGTATTCGGAGCCCGCCCATGCCGCTCATGCCACTGCCGAGGGAATTGAATTTCAACAGTTCGACCATATTGCCGAGCGGATAAACATACCGAAAACCAAAATTCTGGCCTCCCGAGAGCCGGGCATAGGTGATGCCACCCTCCATGCCGAGCAGCACCGCCTGTGTGGGCGGAAGCGATGCGGCAGACGGCTGCGCCAGCAGCGGCTCGACCGCGGCGCTCGCTAAAAGCGGAACGACAAGGAAAAAGCAATGGAGCGCGTGACGCATAAAGACCTTTCCGGAAATAACTTCCGAAGATCGAAATTGTTACAGGATGGCGACCTTCTTTTTAGGAAGACCCACGAGCAGAGAAAAGGTAACGGGAGGTAAACGCGGCTAAAAATCTTTTGTGATGTTTCCCGGGCTCGAGCGTTAAACCCATAAGGCAGGAACCCACTCTAAGGTCTGTTTCCGGTCCGGTCATCGGTCCACATCCTTTGCTTCCTTGTGCCTTACAAGGTCACGCCGTCAATTACAATTGTATGATGCGCTATCGCCGTTTACGCGCACGCTCGGCCCGTGGTAAGATGGGCCGTGCGGTGTTTGTGCTTGTCCGTGTGTTAGGGTTCGTGTTCCTTTCGGGCGTCTCTCGTGCCCGATCCGGTCCACCGCTCGTCCGCAGCCAGTTTCCAACCGCCGGCGCTCGCCACGTGCCTCTGCGTACGAATATCGGTATTCGTGCGGCGCTGCCGTTTTCGACCTCGTTTGCGGAGACCGGATCGATGACGATCGTGGGAACGAAGTCCGGTCCGCATACCGCCCAGGCGACACTCTCGGACGATGGCCGAACGCTCCTGCTTACGCCGGACGATCCTTTTTTGTACAACGAATCGGTCTCGGTCCTGCTCCGGGAATTTTTATCGGATGGCGAACCGCTGACCGATACGTTTTCCTTCCACACGATGTCCGGACCGATGGTCCAGCCGGACCTGCGCGCGGAATTGGGAGGCACTTCGAATGCCCATTCGAGCCGTCGCGCAAAATCGAGTGTGCTCGGGCTTTCGACGCCCGATACGCTGCCCATCATGACCGTTTCCGTCGACCGTACGCCCACGCCGGGAATTATTTATATTGCGAACGAAGGCGGTAATCCCGGTATCAACAGTAATCTTCTTTTGAATTTAAACGAAAGCGGGACGACCGTCCGCCAAAAAGACCTGACGCCCTCGTACGCGTTCGATTTTCAGAAGCAGCCCAATGGGATGACGACCTATTTCGATTACAACGCGCTTAAATATTACGGGTTGGACTCCGCCTGGAATGTGATCGATAGCTTCGAGACGGTCGGCGGATATTTTGCGGACGATCACGATCTTCATGTGTTCGCCGACGGCAGTTATGCGCTTTTCGCGCTTTCGAAGGACCTCATCGCGGAGGACCAGTACGCGCCCGGGATCGATACCGACGCGACCATTCAGGGAAGCGTGATTCAACTCTTCGACGCGCACCATCATGAAACGTTCGAGTGGAGAGGAGATCAGCATTACCAGGTAGCCGATGCGGTCCATGAGGACCTCGAGCTCGGGCAGATCGATTTCCAGCATTCGAACTCGCTCGATTTCGACTCGGACCGCAACATCCTTCTTTCGAATCGGAACCTTTCAGAAATTACGCTGATCAGCAGCGAGACCGGAGACATGATCTGGCGGCTGGGGGGCGCGCATAACCAGTTTCGCCTCCTGGGCGACTCGATCTGGTTCTCGTACCAGCATTCGGTCCGGTGGCTTCCGAACGGGCACCTGATCCTGTTCGACAATGGGAACTTCGACTCGGTCGAAGGGCAGCCGGGATATTATCTCTATGCGAGCCGTGCCGTGGAATACGCGATCGACACGGCCCAAAAAACGCTCACGCTCGTCTGGCAGTATCATCATAGTCCCGAGACGTTTTCCATGGCGATGGGCAACGCCGAGCGGCTTCCGAACGGGAATACGTTCATCGGCTGGGGACTCGACCCCGATGTTTCGATGACGGAAGTCGACCCGCACAATCGGCCCCTCTTCGAACTGACGCTGGGCGATTATAACTATTCGTATCGGGCCTTAAAATATCCGGAGCTTTCCGATGGCGGCCAGAGTGCGGTCACGAGTGCCACACCTGCAGCCATTTCCTTTTCGATCGCAGAGGAGTCCGGCGGCATTTCAGCGATCGTGACGGTCGATCGTCCGCAGGCGATCGCGTTTGAGATCTACGATGCGCTCGGCCGCGTACGAAGTTCGAATGAATATGTGGCGGGCGTGGGAAGCCATTCCTTCGCGCTTGACCGGAACGGCCTGACTTCGGGAACGTATTTCTGCGAGCTTCGGACGATGGACGGACGCTCGGCCATTCAGCCGTTTGCCATCGAGCGTTAGTTGCGGAAGGCGAGGGACTCGAACCCCCAAGCCCTTGCGGGCGGCAGTTTTCAAGACTGCTGCAGTACCATTGTGCCAGCCTTCCGATTTTCGCAGGAATTTGGTTCTATTCGCGCAAATCCATGCGATCGGAGCCACAAACGGCCCCATGATTTAAGGAGTTCGGGAAATCGGCCCACGAACGGGAATCGAGCGGTTCATCGGAATCAAAACGGCTAAAATTGCGATAAAAGAGGTCTCATCGGATGCCGTCGCCGCCATTTTCGGTGCGGCAGGCCATCCGCCGTAATCATTCGCCTGACATGAAGCCGATTGTGCTTTCAGGCCTAAAAATTTTTATTGATGAATACTCCCCATTCCCCCGAAGCGAACGTTCTCGAACACACTTTAGCCGACCATGGCATTTCTCACGGACAGATCTATTTCAATCTGACACCCGAAGAACTGTATGCCGAAGCACTTTCGCGAGGAGAAGGGAAATTAGCATCGAACGAAGCACTCGTCGTTTCCACGGGAAAATTCACCGGCCGCTCGCCCAAAGATAAGTTTATTGTCGAAAATTCGGAGAGCAAAGGGAATGTCTGGTGGGGCACCGTGAATCGCGGGATCAGCGCGGAAAACTTCGAACGGCTCTATCAAAAAATGGTCGCGGCCATGAACGAGAAAGAACTGTTCGTTGCCGATCTCTATGCCGGCGCCGAAAAAGAATACCAGCTCCCGCTTCGTGTCATCAACGAATACGCCTGGCACAATCTCTTTTGTCACGATCTTTTTATTCGTCCGACGCAGGCCGAACTGGCGGAACACCGTCCGCAATTCACGATCATCGACCTACCGAGTGTCAAAGCCGACCCCAAAACGGACGGAACGAATTCCGAGACGTTCATCCTGCTGAATCTCGAGCGCGGTCTCCTGCTGATCGGCGGAACGGAATATGCGGGCGAGATGAAGAAGTCGATCTTCACGACGCTGAATTATTTTCTGCCGCTCAAAGGCGTGATGCCGATGCACTGCTCGGCGAATATCGGAAAGAAGGGCGATGTCGCGCTGTTCTTCGGGCTTTCGGGGACCGGAAAAACAACGCTTTCCGCGAACCCCGAGCGCCGCTTGATCGGCGATGACGAGCACGGATGGTCCGACCGCGGCGTCTTCAACTTCGAAGGTGGATGCTATGCCAAGTGTATCAAGCTCTCGAAGGAGGCCGAACCGCAGATCTGGAATGCGATCAAGCGCGGTGCCGTGCTCGAGAACGTCGTGATCGACGAGAACGGAGTTCCCGATTATAACAATACGACGAAGACGGAAAATACGCGCGTTGCGTATCCGCTCGATTTCATCGAGAATTCGGTCGAGCCGTCGCTGGGCGGGCACCCCTCCAATATTGTGTTTCTCACCGCGGACGCCTTTGGCGTGCTTCCGCCGATCTCGAAGCTGACGAAAGAGCAGGCGATGTATCATTTTATTTCGGGCTACACGGCCAAAGTCGCGGGAACGGAACGTGGCGTCACCGAGCCCGAGCCGAATTTTTCCACGTGCTTCGGGGCCCCGTTCATGGTACACCATCCGCACGTCTATGCCGATCTGCTCGGCAAGAAGATCGAGGAGCATAACGTCCGCTGCTGGCTCGTGAATACGGGTTGGACGGGCGGGCCGTACGGCGTGGGCAAGCGCATGCACCTTCCGTACACGCGAGCGATGGTCGAGCGGCTCCTGACGGGCGAGCTCGATAACGTTCCCACGGTGAAGGACCCGATCTTTGGCGTCGAGATCCCGCAGGAGGTGCCCGGCGTTCCCAGTGAAGTCCTGAATCCTCGCGATACCTGGGCCGATAAAGCGGCCTACGATAAGCAGGCCGCCGACCTCGCCCGCCGCTTCCACGAAAACTTCAAAAAATTCGAAGAAGGCACGAGTGAAGCGGTCCGAAAAGCCGGCCCGAAAGCGTAAGCCCATGCTCCGGATCTCGAGACCGGTCCACGCCGCGTTCGATTGAACGCGGCGCTCCCGGCTGTCCCTCATTCCATGAACCGTTCCAAACTTTCGCGTTTTGAACTGCCTCTGGTCCTCGCGGGATCGGCCCTGTTTTTCTTTCTTTTTCACCAGCACGAATTATCCGGGCACGACCCGGCGAATTTCGTGCTGATGCTCCGCTATGGATTCGATCCCTGGCAGATGCGGCCGCACGCGCCGGGATATCCGGGCTTCTATGTCTTCTGGAACGTTTTCCGCGTACTCACGGGAATGAGTGAATTCCATGCGATCCTTGCTGGAAATATATTTTTTACCCTTCTTGCCATTGCGCTTGTCTATTGGATCGCAACGCGGCTTCGGGGACGATCCTTCGGACTGCTTGCATCGGTCCTCGTTGCCACAAATCCGCTCGTGCTCTTCTATAGCGCGACCGGCGAGATCTATTCATACGATGCCGCATTTTCGGCGTTCGTCGTTCTCCTCCTCCTGGATACTGGCTCGCGGAAGAGCGCAGCCCTGTTCTTTTTCTATGGGCTCTTCGGGGCGTTTCGTCTATCGTCCGTGATCCTCACCTTCCCGGTGGTCGCCGGCGTACTGCTTTTCCTCGCGCTTCGAGAGAAAACGTGGAAGCCGCTTATCGTACAAACCGGGATGATCGCGTTAGGAACGCTTGTATGGCTCGTGCCGTGCGCGTACGCCGTGGGCGGTCTCGGCGCGTGGTTCCATGTGCTTCGCGATGCCACGTCGTTTGCCGGCAGCTTTACGCAGAACCTCGCAATTTTCGTTCCGTACTCGATCTGGATGGCGAATGTGCTCCTTATCCTTGCGCTCGTTCACTCGAGAACGATGTGGCGGCGCCTCCGGCAGAAGGATGAAACGATCGTGATCCTTTCGCTCCTCATCGTCGTCCCGGCGCTGTTCTTTGCATTGTTCTGCTATTCCAAGGGCTATGCGTTGCTCTATATCGCGCCGTTCGCACTTCTTTCCGCATCGCTCCTCCGTACGACCGCGTGGAGTAAGCCCTGGATCGCGGCCGCCCTCGCGGCGAATCTGCTTGTCGTCTTTGCCGTTCCATTCGTTCCGCCTTCGGACCGCTCCGCGCTCAGCCATGCGGAACGATCGCCCATGGAACGATTCCAGGATGCCGCGTACCGCGGACTTTCGTTCTTTTCGCCGACGCTCGCATTCCTGGAGCAAAGCGATAACGCCATGGCCGCCGTGGACTCGCTCTTATATTCAGTTCCCACTGGCAGCGTGGTCCTGATCGACCATGCGGCGTCGGTCCTGGCATATCCACGTGCGCTGCAGGCCCACTTTCCGGCGCTCGCGTTTTTGACGCAGCCCGTGAGCGATGCGGAACATGTGATCTATTATCGCGCCGATTCGATTTCGTTCCATTCGGAAATGTCGGAAGTTCCGGAGAGGACTCCGCTCTATTACGTAACGACGCCGGGCCTCGTGAGCGCCATCGGGCCTCCCGAAGGCCAGCGGGTGTCACGCAATAATTATTTCGAGCTTTATTCGATCCCGCTGCCGGCGCGCGCCGCCCTTGCGGGGCGTATGGAGCGATATTTTACGAACGGGAGCCGGCCGTGACGATCGAATTCCTGGGCCACGCCGGGTTCCTGGTCGATTGTGGGAGCGCTACCGTCCTCTGCGATCCGTGGTTCTCGCCTTTCGGCGCGTATGCGGGATCGTGGTATCCGTTCCCATCGAATTCGCAGATCGATTTAGAGGCGTTGGAGCGCGCGACCCATCTTTATATTTCCCATTGGCACGAGGACCATCTGGACGAGTGGTTCCTCTCCGGCCGGAGCGAGGCATTCAAGCGATCGGTCGTCGTCCTCATTCCGAAATTCAAATATCCGAGACTGCGCGAGGCGATCGCGCACTGCGGATATACCAATATTCTCGAGATCGAGGACGAGTACGTCCGTGCGGGCGGCATACGGATATATATCCAGCGCGACGAGAACCCGCTCTATTCCGATAGTTCCATCGTCATTGCCTCCGGCGGCGACGTGTTCGTGAATTCGAACGATTGCAAACTCACGATCGGCCAGGAAGAGGAGATCGTAAAGCGGTTTGGGCCGGTCACGTTTTACACGGCCCAGTTTTCCGGCGCCACGTTCCATCCGACCTGTTATGAATACCCTCTGGAACGAAAGATCGAGATCTCCCGCGCGCGGCGCGAAGCGAAATTCGAGCGCATCGCGCGTTCGGCCGAACGCCTCGGTGCGAACGCGTATATTCCGTCGGCCGGCCCGGCGTGCTTTCTGGATCGGGAGCTGTTTTCGCTCAACCTCAATCCGGCCACCGTCTTTTCGGGCGTGTCCGATTTTTATGAGTGGCTCCAGCCGCAGTCGCGGAAATGGAACTTCGTTGAACTCGCCCCCGGCGAGCGGATCGATCGCGCTTCGCACGAAGAGCGCCGCGCGGCCCCGGACTATGAAACGCCTGCGTATCTCGACTCCTACGCGAACGATCGCGCCGCCGCGATCGCGGACCGTTTGCGGGATTTCGCCTGCGCCGTCCCCGATCTTCCCCGTGCGGCCCGGGAACATTTTCGCGATAAATTGCTGGACGTTCCGGCACTCGCGCGGCGGGCCAACGTGCTGCTCGAAGTGCACCTCGAACGCGACCGCTTTTATGTCGATACGTTCGCGGGGAACGTTAGCGACGCGAAACCCCGGGCGCTCGGGCGGCAATCGTACACGCTCGAACTCTCCGAATTCTGGATGCGTGCACTGGTCGCAAAAAAAATTCGATGGGAGGACTTGATCCTTTCGTTCCGATTTTCGATCTCGCGCGAGCCCGACGTCTATAACGAAGCGTTCATCGCATTTTTACAGCTCGATACTGGCCGTGAACGGGAAGATTACGTCCGCTTCCTGGAGCGGCTCGACCGCCGCGATCGCGAGCGTGTGCGGCGCGTCCATCAGGGCGTGACGATCGAGTACGACCGTTTTTGCCCGCATAACTGCGAAGACCTTTCCAATGCGAAGATCGAGGACGGCGTACTGACCTGCCCGCGTCATTTTTGGCGCTTTTCGCTCGAGGATGGCCGCGGTCTCAACAATCTGGGATGTATTCATTTAGAACACATCCCGACCTTCGAGGAAACACAAACGTAATTTTAGGCGCGGCGGCAAATCCTTGCTTATTTTTGAACCCAACGCGAGTTCTTTCTCGCCCGTTTATTCACTATGGTAACTGCAATTCTCTTCGGACTCTATTCCGCGGCCGTTGGCATCGCGGTGAACCTGATACTCTATTTTGCGGGGCTCGATAAAGCGCCGGGGGCCGCATGGTCGGGAATCATTCCATTCTTGGCCTCGGTGTTGTTCCTCTACCTGGCAATGAAACAGCGGAAAGAAGAGGATTTCGACGGGACGATCACCTACGGCCAGTGCATTGGCACGGGCGCGCTCGTGGGCGTTTTTTCCGGGATCGTCATGGCGATCTTCATGTACCTCTATTACACGTCGATCGACCCGAGCATGGTCGATGAGATCGTGCGGAAAAGCGAAGCCGCCATGCGCGAGCGGAATGTGCCGCCCGATCGAATGGCGCAGGCCCTTTCGATGACGCGGAGCTGGGCGGTGCCGGGAACCGTTCTTTCGATGCTCTTCGGAAGCCCCGCCATTTCAACTGTCCTCTCGCTGATCATCGGCCTCTTCGTCCGCACGAAGCCCGAAGAGCAGGCGATCAAAGCGGTCTGAGCAGCGATCTAAGCCGCCTGAGTTGCCATCTAAGCCGCCTGAGTTGCCATCTAAGCCGCCTGAGTTGCCATCTAAGCCGCCTCTGAGTAGCGATCTAAGCGGTCGGAGATCAGGGTTTGAGTACGAGGTCGAACGATCCCGACTTGAACGTCGCATCTGTCGTTTCCTGCCAGTTCACGAGACCTTGCGTATCGGAAGAGTCCTCCGTGATTTGGTAGTAATAATTCGACATGGTCAACTCTATTGCATTGCCGACCGGAAGGGGTAACTGTTGACTTGCGGAGAGCATATTCCAACTGGAGTCTATTGTGTGCGTCGGGGTCTGGGAATAGGAATACGGAATTTGGAGTGTAGCATATGCCGTCTGTCTAACGGTGTCCCATGTGATTTGAAGGC
>JAJPIQ010000021.1 GCA_021324685.1 Bacteroidota bacterium | reverse complement strand
TGGTTGAAATCGGACCAAGAGCAGAAATCGAGTCCTGCGTAGTGATCGGTCCACTGGAACTGATAGAGCTGGTCGTCGTAATGGGACCGCTCGAAGTGATCGAATCGCCGGAAGAGATAGAGCCGGATGTCGTCATCGTTCCCGTCTCCGAAAGCGTCGTCGTGGAAGTGGACGTGCTGGTACTATTCGTAATGACGAGTCCTCCGGTCGAATCGGTCGTGAATTCTGTCTGCGTCGTCCCGGAACCCATGACAAGCGAATGGCCGCTCAGATACAGATCTTTGAACCGGTGATTGCTGTCGCCTAACGAAATGACAGTATCTAATTTCGGCAGAATTGCTTTCGAGGCAATGAGAGTCGGTGTCTTAATGGTGTCCGATACGGTCAGATTCAAAAAGGTGGGGGAGGAGGTCGTCGCGATCGCTTGTGGGGTCGTAAGGGTGACATTACCGCTCTGGTACGAACCGTACGTCCCGTTGGCGAGCACCTCATTTTGGGTTCCGGCAACCTGCGTCGAGCCCTGCGGCTGATCGTTGCCTTTGCCGCCGCTATTGCCCGTGCCATTACCGGTGAAAATAATGGCGTTCGCAACGGGGTCGTAATCTAATTTGAGGCCCGGACCCGCGGTAAGGTTCACATCGGAGCCCTGGTTCGTAATTTTTTGCCCGTTGACAGAGAGGGAGCCGACATAGTCCGTTCCCATTTTCTCCTTCGTGATCGCGCCATTAGCGACTGTCAAGGCATAGGGAGAAGCCGTAAAACCTGAAAGCGGTCGGAGGGCCACCCCTTCGACTTCGACCTCGAGCCAGAGCGGCTGGGCCATCTCAGGCGTGTTCGGAAGCGGAGTATGAGAACCCAGCAGGATCGAAAATACACCCTGGGAAGTCACGGCATCGAACGTGTCGCTCCAGATCGCCGGTGTGCTCGCATTCGGATCGGCGTAGAGGCGCAGTGTTATTTGATGCGCGCCATCGGCTACCGCCTGGCCGTCGGACCCACGCAGAAGTCCCTGGTAGCTGATAAGATGAGGAACGTCGGGAACAGTCGCTTCCTGGGCGTGGGCGGTCCGCGTAAGCGGAAGGCTGATGACTGCGAAGAACGCAACTATCGCGAGAATGCTTATCCGAATTCGTTTCATTGTGGTTACCTGCAAAAATGACGACGACCCCACGAGCGGACATAACCACTGCGAGGAAGAACTTACTGTGGCAATCTAAAATCTTGAAACTCGATCACATTCGAACCTTAATCCGTGAGACAAGGCGATTCCTGGGGCCTCAAAGATCAATTGTATCACAAATATACGAATATTTTACTCGTGCATTGTAAAGTCTATGTTACTCAACCTTTAAATCTCAAAAGATCTCGAAAACAGGCTAAATTGGCAAAATCTTGTTTTTTAAAAGGAACAATAGCTTTCATAATGATAGAAAAACAGTTTGCGGGGGAAAATTTTCATGAACTCATAGTTATTTTTCATGAATTTCGATAATAAATATTTGTTGAGACAGTTAATTTAAAAAATTTTCGACATTGTTGTACAATTTTTATATCAAAATTGTTCCAGCATTGTTACATATTTTTTATCAAATTTAATATTATTTCTTACGCCGACCACCCACGGTAGAGCAGTGCGGCGGCAGGTAATCATCCATTACCATCCTATATTTTGCATTCTATTACTTACACATCCTATTACTTAGCATCCTATTATTCAGCATTCTATATATGGACGCCGCGGCACCTTGCATCTATAATCTCCTGTTTGCTCTCATCCTCATCACTGCCCGTAATTTTGAATAACCTATGATCGCATTTCTCGGTACCGGTCTGCTCGGAGCAAATTGGGTTCGGAATTTAAGGAAGCACGGCGAAGACGTGCAGATCTGGAACCGCACGGCTTCGAAAGCGAAAGCGCTGGAGTCGGTCGGCGCAAAAGCGTTCCCAACTCCGGCCGAAGCCGTGAACGGGGCGGACCGGGTCCATATTGCGGTGTACGACGATTCCGCGGTCGATACGATCCTGGAGCAAGCGGCGCCGGCGCTCGAACGAAACGCCATCGTGATCGACCACACCACGACCACCGCCACCGGGGCTCGAAAACGGGCCCGCGATTGGCGCGCGCGCGGCGTTACGTACCTTCATGCTCCGGTCTTCATGGGTCCGCAAAATGCGCTGGAAAGCAGCGGCACCATGCTCGTCTCCGGCGATCAAACCGTTGTCCATACGCTCGAGCCGGAACTGAAAAAAATGACGGGACGCCTGGAATACGTGGGGGAGGACCCCGGGATGGCGGCGTCGTACAAATTGCTCGGGAATCATTTATTCCTTTCGGTCTCCGCCGCGATCGGAGATACGTTCACGCTCGGCAAGTCGCTCGGACTTTCGCGGGACGACATCCGGGAATTTATCGAGATGATGGGTTCCACGCCAATGAAAGCCCGCGTGGACCGGCTGCTCCAGGGCAATTACGACGATCCAACCTGGACGCTCTCGATGGCGCGAAAAGATGCCCGGCTGATGACCGAAGAGACCGAACGCGCCGGGCAGACACTGGACGTGATGCCCGCCTTCGGCGCCCACATGGACGCCCTCATCGGACAGAACATGGGAGAAGAGGACTGGACGATCGTTGCAAAAGCGGCCGTCTCGGAATAAAATAGCGGCCGTGTCGGAATAAAATAACGATCCATGGTGAAACAACTATTTTTGATTCGTGAGCCGGTCAGTTTTTAGAGGTCCAAACGTCTTTATCTAATTATGATGTCCGTTCTTCTTCGAAGTGTCTGTGTATTTGTTTTTTTGAGCGTTGGCGTTTCGCTGCCGGCGTTCGCGCAACTCCTCACGCCGAACTGGCAGCTCTCCGGCGGAACGTATGGCGCGGACATCGATACCTTCGAGCGCGCAAATGAATTTGCCCTCTACCTGATCACCGACCGTTCCACATTCTTTTCGTCGGATGAGGGACAAACGTGGACCGATATTCATCCTCCCGCTTTCGATGGGGCGGTCTCGCCGGACGGATCGTTCTGGGTCCTGGACACGCCACGCTCGCACCGATGGAGCGCCGCAAAGGGCTGGCAAACGGTAACCTTTCCGGACATGACCCAGCATTGCCGGTTTTTTCGGACGCTGCCGGGCGACTGGGCCGCCTACGATGGAAGGAACGTAGAGATCTCGACCGACGATGGGCAGTCCTGGGTCAGAGATACGTTCCCACAGCCGAACAATGTCGATGCCTATTGGTCCGCAATGGACTTCGACGGAAACGGCCATGCCGTCGGCTATGCGAACACGGGCCTGGAACCCGCCGGTGGTGAGTGGTACGCGAGCATGGACGATGGACGGACGTTCACGGCCGGGAACGTCGATATTCCAGCTTTGTACGTCGGATTCGGGAATGATTCGATCTTGTACGTGCGATACGCGAGTTCTCCGCACCTCTATGGATCGAAGGACTACGGGAAAACAATCAAGGAACTCGTGCCGACGACTTCCGCAGAGTTCGAAGTGCTGGATGGCCGACCCGTGATGTTCGGCCAGGTCCATCAGTCGGCCTCCAATTTCGGCCTTACGTTCTCCTTCGACTTAGGCAAGACGTGGGCGACGACGACGAACGGGTATTATACCAACCCGTCGTTCATTATTCAGGATACGGGTGTGTATTTTGCCTATAGCCAGCACAACGAGCTCAGTTTTGAATTGCCGAATTTAACGGTAACGCGGGTATCGAATTTTGGGAAGCAATTCGATACGCTCGTACGCAGCGAAGCGGCGGCGTTCGAAACGAATTTCCTGACGTGGGGATCGGTCGTCGTGACAAATCCGGTGAACAAATCGATAGCGCCGGCCGGAGCCTATATCAGTTTCGACGATGGTGTTACCTGGAAGACGATGCCGTCGCCAAATTTCTCGAACTTCAATTCTATCGATTTCTGCATCGATTCGAGCGGGACCTTTTATTTTACTTCGAGGAACGACACATCGTTACGGCTCCTCCATTCCACGGACAGTGGAAGAACGTGGCATTCGCAGTTGTTCCATGGAACCCCGAAACCCTCCTCGCTCGCCGTATTGCGAGATACCGTTTTTACCTCGTTCGATTCGGCGATCTTTCGCTCGATCGATCACGGCAATTCCTGGCAGACCGTCACGACCGTCCCATGGGACTTTGCCCGGATCGTCGTTAATCCCAAAACTGGCGCCATCCTTTTGACCGGTTCTTTCGTCGATAGCGACCGCGTTTCGCTGGACGGTGGCAAAACCTTCGCGCCGATCTATCGAAATCTCCAGATATCGAACGTGCTTTCGGCCGATATCCATGGGAACCTTTGGATGACGGATACCACGCTGCACCGATCGACCGATAACGGCCTGCACTGGGAGGCCATTTCGCTTCCGATCCCGTATAAGGCCTGTTTCATCGATCCGCTGGGCCGTGTCTGGACGGAACTTTTTCATTCCAGAATTTATGTCTCCGGCAATGCGGGTCTCTCCTGGGATTCCTGTTCCACCGACGATCAGGATTTCTTCCCGGCGGCGATCCTGAACGATGGGTCCCTGCTCGTCACGGCAGGTTCGCAGCCGCCGGTATTTCCGAGAGATGAACGCGGCACATTGTACCGAGCGACGGTCCCGGTGAATTCTTCTTCCGACGAGGTCCGTGCTCCCGCTGCGGCCGCATCTCGGGACGCACTGGTGTGTTACCCCGATCCGGCGCTCGAAAAAACTTCGTTCGAACTACCGGCTCGATTTGCGACGTCTGCTTCCATATCGGTCCGGATATGGAACTTGGGAGGGGAACTCATGAGGACAATGATCCTTCCCAATACTCCCGAGATAAACCTTTCGCTCGCCGGTCTGACTTC
>JAJPIQ010000053.1 GCA_021324685.1 Bacteroidota bacterium | reverse complement strand
GATCGAAATGCGGAGCGCGGCATCGGGGAGATTACAGTTTGGCGTGGCGATCGAATCGAAAAGGATCTGAAAGCCATCGTAGATCGTAGGCCCGAAGCTGCAGCCACCCCATGTCGTCGGCCAGGGAGCCGGCACGAGCACGGACGTTTGGGCACGAAGGGAACCTGAAACAGGTAAAAGCGAAACACATAAAACAACGCAGGCCGCGAGGGCTGCCCGCACGAGACGTTTGAAAGACATCATTTATTCCTCCTAAATAGGGTCCCGAGAATAACCTCGGAAATCGGTGATTGTTACATGTCCCACGATTTTTTTTGAGACGGGGCAAATATACGACAATTTTTTGGGCCTCAATAGAGGAATTATATCCTCAATTGAGGACTGGCAAAATTCATACTCCCTACTAAGTTTGATGCGTGGGAATCAAGCAAATCGTTGGGGATAATATTAGATTTATTCGCGAAAAAAGGGGATGGACCCAGGAAGATCTTTCAATCAAAACTAAAATGAGCAAAACTTTTATTGGCGATATCGAAAGAGGTCAAAAATCTCCCACTATTATTAGCCTTGAAAAAATTGCCAAAGCCCTTCGTGTAAAACCGAGCCAGCTTTTGGAGCCGGAATCGTATCGGGAGGTAAAATAAATTTCCCGGGAAATCGTGAACAGCCTTCTTATGAATGGAACTTATAAAATGAAAATCAAAAACAAATAAGAAAATGCAAAAAAGCCCGCCAAATGGCGGGCTTTTTTATAAAAGACTATGTGTGTTAGGCTTTGCTTACGAGGTCGAGTGCGATCCGCCGAAGCGCATCGTCGTCCTTGTCGGACATGACCTGCATGATCTTCTTGTCCATCTGCTCGCGGACCATCCGCTCGTAGTCGCCACGAGTGAGCTGGAGCGCCGGCTCGGGTTCCGGTTCCGGAAGCGCATGCTTCTTCCCGCCTTTGACGGCATCGACCATCTGCTTCAGGATCCGGTCTGTCCGCTCTTCTTCGACCGTAAAGATCATCGTAATAGCCAGGAGGCACAGCATCGTAAATTCGACGCCGAGCGCAAAGAGCACGAACGACGGCTTTTCCGGCGAAATAAATTTGAGACCGCGAATACCGACGACGAAGATAAGGAATGCCGCGCCGCCGTAGGCAAGACCCGTTACGGTGTTGGAATATTCTTCCGTAAAGTGGAAGCGCATATACGTGGACATGCCGGAACTCCAGCGGCCTTTACCGCTTAAGTAGGCCTGCGCATTGTTAATGGCATTGATTTCGGCCTGGACGCTATCGAGATTGATATCTTCGCGGCGTGCAAGGAGCCGTGCATTGTTTTCGGGATCGTTCCGAAGGATCGATTCCACTTCTTCGGCCGAAGCAGAAAGCTGGAGCTGAAGCCGCTTTTTGAGATCGACCACGGTGTGATACACACGGTCGCGGAAGAACGGCAGGCGGACGATGAAGCCGACCATGACGGCAATGGCAAAGCCGAAGAGCACTTCGAACGGAATAAAGCTCAGCACCGGATTAACGATGAACTGTGCTTCGCCGAAGCGGACTTTCGCCATGAGGGCGAACGGCGTCCATTGAATTTCGTCCCCCAGGTTCTGCAGCGCCAGGCAGAATAATAAATGGAAAAACAGAACGCCGACAAGCGTCACTAAGAGCACCGGCGTAAAGCTCGGTTTCTTGGTTTTACGGCTGGCAGGCGGTTTTGCGGCTTTGGATTCGCTCATACGTGGCCGCTCCCCAAGGCGGGCGGTTGCTGCGTCTGAAGTTGGCATTGCTATCTACTTTCTCGATTTGCTTGTTTCGTTACTTCCCTTTTTTTCAAAAAGGACCCGGCGTTTCCCGCCGGATGATTTACATTTTGTTCGAGCAGCGCATTTATACGCGCCTGCTTTGCCGAAAAACGACACTGGTTCCGCTCGCCGGCTGTTGTGACCTCAATGAACGATCATTCCAGTCAGGACGAGGGGGCGCTTTCCGAGCACTCGAAGAACGGAGCTTCTATTGCTCCCTTCGGCGAGCTTCACGAGTTCGTTCAGATCGTCCGCCGACTTCGGCGGGAGTGCCCGTGGGACCGCGAACAGACCCACGCTTCGCTCCGGCCGATGCTGATCGAAGAGGCTTACGAAACCGTCGAAGCCATCGACCATGCAGTAGATACAGGAGACTACACTGAACTAAAAAAAGAACTCGGAGACTTACTTCTACATATCCTATTCCACTCCGATTTAGCCCGCGAAGAGGGCCATTTTACCCTCGAAGATGTCATTCGGGCCGAATGTGAAAAGTTAATTTATCGCCATCCGCACGTATTTTCCGACGTCAAAGTGGAGGGCGCGGAGCATGTCTCTCGGAACTGGGAACAGTTAAAACGGCGCGAAAAGGGCAGAAACAGTGTTTTGGATGGCGTCCCGTCCTCGCTTCCTGCCCTTCAAAGAGCAGCACGGATCCAGGAGCGGGCCAGCAAAGTCGGCTTTGACTGGCCGAACTCCGGCAGCGCCGACGGTGCTCCGGAAGGTGTCTGGAAAAAGATACGGGAAGAGATGGTGGAGTTCGAAAATGAGCGTGGGAAAAGCGAGCACCGCAAAGAAGAAGAATTCGGCGACCTTCTGTTTTCTCTTGTCAATTTAGCCCGTCATGAATCGATCGACCCGGAAGGCGCTTTGCGCTATGCGATTCATAAATTCGACCGGCGATTTCGAAAGGTCGAAACGGAAGTCGAGCGCTCCGGCCGCCCGTTTTCCGAATACTCCCTCGCAGATTTAGACGCCATCTGGGACCGCATAAAGCATGAGAATTGATTTTATCGCTGCTCTCGATTCAATCATTTCTTCAGAGCAATATTTTTCTCCTAATCTATATTTTTTCTCTTGATCTATAATTTTTCTTAAGGTAAACTCGTGCAATTCATCGACTCCGCAAAGATTCGTATCGAAGCCGGGAACGGCGGCAACGGCGTCATTTCCTGGCGAAGGGAAAAATACGTTCCCAAAGGCGGTCCCGACGGCGGCAACGGCGGCCATGGCGGTGACGTCTATTTCGAAGCCGATCCGGAGCTCGGGACGCTCCTCGACTTTCGTTACCGCCGTATTCATAAAGCGGATAACGGCGCCAACGGAGAAGGGAGCCATTGCACGGGGAAAAGTGGCGACGATCTCGTGATTCGCGTTCCCGTGGGAACGATCGTTCGAGAAATGGAAAGCGGTCGAACGATCGCAGACCTGACGAAACCGCATGAACGGCTTCTTGCCGCACGGGGCGGAAAAGGCGGCCTGGGAAATGCGGAATTCAAATCGCCCACGAACCAGGCACCCCGAAAACAAACGAATGGCAAACCCGGCGAAGCGTTCGACGTGGAGCTCGAATTAAAGCTCCTCGCCGATGTCGCACTTGTCGGGTTCCCAAATGCCGGGAAATCGACGCTCATCTCAAGAATTTCGGCTGCGCGGCCGAAAATTGCCGATTACCCTTTTACGACGCTCGTTCCGAATTTAGGCATCGTCAAAGCTCCGGAGGAGCATAAGTCCTTTGTCGTTGCCGATATTCCAGGCCTTATTGAAGGCGCAAGTATCGGCAAAGGGCTCGGGCACCAATTCCTACGGCACATCGAGCGCAGCAGAATTTTGCTCTTTCTCTTAGACGGTACCTCGAACGATCCCGGACCACGCGAAGCATTCCGCACACTCAAGCGCGAACTCGAGCAATACAATCCGACACTGCTCGAAAAGCCGCGGCTCATCGCGATCACAAAAGCGGATGCAATGGTCGAAGACGAGCGCAACGAATTTCAGCGCATGACGATCGACAAGCAAAAACCTGTCATTATCAGTGCTGTATCCGGCGAAAAGATCGAATCTCTCGTGCGAAAGCTATGGGATCTGCTCCGGGCGTGAAATAGGGTCGTTTTGAACTTATAAAAACAGTTGTAGGGCGCTTACCGTAAGACGATCGCTGACAGAGCGACGATTACGGAGAGCAACGAAGCAATTTCCACGAAAAGGCGTCCGGTGGAAACCTCGGGTCTTCCAAACATAATTACTCCTTGGTTTTGGCAAACTTTTGCGGGATAACTCCAGGGGACGGACAGTCCTCGTTAGGGTCGAAACCCGGCAAAACTAAATGATTTTGGCACTAAACTATCTACTAAGACACAATCGAAGTGGCACCTTCGACCGCATCGTGACACAAAGATACAACTTTTTTTTCAAAAAAGCAAGTGCCCAGGCGTAAAAAAATAGTTTTCTGTCAAGAATTCATTCCTGGTCGCGTTTAAGCTCCAAATTGAGCAAACTATCATAAATCGGCTCGCACCTGGCATGTTCTGCTACGAGATACGCCACAAGACAGCTTAAAATTAGCGCGAAAAGCTGTTCCTGGTTGCCGGTCATTTCAAGAATGAGGACGATCCCCGTCAGCGGCGCACGGACAATCGCCGTAAACATCGCCGCCATGCAGACCACGGCATACGCCGCTGGAGTCGTACCGATAGATGGAAACATAAGTGCACTTACATGCCCGAACAGCTGACCGATGATCGCACCAAGGACCAGCAGCGGTGCAAAAATGCCGGCGGGAACGCCGGAAGAATACCCGATCATCGTAAGCACGTATTTCCCCACGAGAAGAATAACAAGAAATCCGACGATATTTCCCGATGTGTAGTCGCCGCGTAAAACGCTTTCTGCGATGCGGTGGCCGCTGCCAAGCGCATCCGGAAGCCACCAGCCGGCAAGTCCCATGATCGCCCCTGCGATCGCCCCTTTTTTCCAGATCGGGAGGCCAGTCCTGCGTGAAAATTTTACCGACCAGATCAGTCCGCGATTGTACGCGACGCCGGCATAGCCAGCAAAAATTCCCATGACGGCAAAGAGTGGCAGCGCCGTAAGCGGCGGGAGCGGATAATCGCGAATGTGAAACGATGGCAGTTGGCCTGTAAGCACCCGGCTCAGCGCGACGGAAACGACCGAAGCGATCAGCGCCGAAACGATCGTGAGTGGAGAGAGATCGCGCTGCAGCTCTTCGATCGTAAAAATAAATCCCGCGAGGGGAGCGTTGAATGCCGCGCCGAGGCCGGCACCGGCCGCCGAAGCCATGAGGCTGCGCTTCGAATGGCCTTCGAGTTTGCTCCAGTCCGTAAATGCTTCTCCGGCGCAGGCCGCCATATGGACGCTCGGACCTTCGTTCCCAACGGAAAAGCCCGATCCGAGCGTGAGGACGGAACCGATAAACTTCACGGGCAGGATCTGCTTCCAGTTGAGCGTCCGTTTTCCGGCCAAGACCGCCCGGATATGCGCCACGCCACCACCGGAAGCGGCCGGCGCGAATCGTTCCACGAGATATCCCGCAAGGCCTCCGCAACTGGCCGCGATCACGGGCAGCACCGCCCATCCCCACCACGGGTACTGATGCAGCCAATGCAGAAGTGAAATCCTTCCGAACTCGGCCGATTGATACGAAAGCGAAAACGCGACGACGGTCGCCCCGGCCATCAGCCCGACGGCTGCCGCTCGTGTAAAATGAATGCGCCGGCTAACTCCGAGGAGGTAATTGCCTTCGCCAGGCTCATGACTGATATTGACGGACTCTTCCAAGGAAACTCATTATACTGCAAAAACCAAGAAATGTTCTTCAGTTTGTAAATATTCTCTATGCGCTCACCCCGGGACGAAATCCAATTCCGAGCCGCGGGAAACCTTCTTTCGCCGGTTTGCCTGTAAAAGACGAATTTTTTCTCTGAATTATGCGCCGGTTATTTCTTTCGTTCGTTGGTTTATTTTTCTTCGTTGCGTTTAACGCAGGTCTTTATGCACAGTCCGCTGGGACACCGCCGTCCATCTCGGTGAATACTCCCCTTTGGATCCGGTATCCCGCGATCTCGCCCGATGGCCAGACGATCGCCTTCGAATACCAGGGCGATATTTATACCGTGCCTGTGACCGGCGGACGAGCCACCCCGATCGTGACCCATGAAGCGTACGATTTCAGCCCGGTCTGGTCGCCGGACGGGAAATGGATCGCCTTTGCCAGCGACCGGAATGGGAACTTCGACGTCTTCATCGTTCCATCGGCGGGTGGCGTTTCGCGCCAGCTTACGGTCCACTCGGCGAATGAAATTCCAGCCTGCTTTACGCCGAACGGGGATTCGGTGCTCTTTACGGCGGACCGGATGCCGGACGTCCGCGACGCCCAGTTCCCAACGCCCGCCCAACCCCAGCTCTATGAAGTTTCGGTCCAGGGAGGCCTGGTGCGACAGGTGCTTACTACTCCGGCCATGCACGCCCAGTTGAACCGCGAGGGGAACCGGATGCTCTATGAGAACCTGAAAGGTTACGAAAACCAGTGGCGCAAGCACGAAGTGGCTTCGATCGCTCGGGACGTCTGGATGTATGACCTCGTACACCGGAAGTTTACCAAGCTCACGACCTTCCCGGGTGAGGACCGCAATCCGGTCTGGAGCGCGGACGAATCGAGCGTCTATTATTTAAGCGAAAAGAACGGCTCGTTCAACGTCTGGAAGTTCCCACTTTCGGATCCTTCGCTGGCCGTGCAGGTGACCTCGTTTGAAAAGCATCCGGTCCGGTTCCTTTCCATCGCGCGCAATGGCACGCTCGCCTTCGGGTTCAACGGCGAAGTCTACACGCTTCCCGCGGGAAGTGCGAGCCCATCGAAAGTTCCTATTTCGATCGTTCCAACCGACCGTTCCAACGAGACCACCTTCCAAACGCTTACGAAAGGCGCGACCGAATTCGCGATCTCGCCGAACGGGAAGGAATTCGCCTTCGTCGTCCGCGGCGACATTTTTGTGGCCTCCGTCGATTATGGCGTGACCAAACAGATCACGAATACCCCCGAAGAAGAGCGAAGTGTCAGTTTTAGTCCCGATGGCCGCTCGCTGATTTATGCAAGTGAACGTGGCCATAGCTGGAAAATTTACCAGACGACGATCGAGCATAAGAACGAGCCCTATTTCTATGCGGCGACGACGCTTAAGGAAGAGCCGATCGTGGCAACGGACCAGGAAACCTTTCAGCCCCATTATTCGCCGAACGGCAAAGAGGTCGCGTTTCTCGACGAACGGACGAACCTCGAGGTCATCGACCTCAAAACAAAACAGGTCCGTATGATCATGGACTCGACCCACAATTATTCCTACACCGACGGCGACCAATGGTACCAGTGGTCGCCCGACGGAAAATGGTTCCTCGTGCAGTTCATGGACCATCACCGCTGGTCGGGAGAGGTCGGGCTCGTGCCGGCCGACGGCAAGGGAACAATCGTGGATCTTACGAAGAGCGGCTACGATAATTCCCATCCGATGTGGTCGGCCGATGGGAAAATGATGTATTGGTTCAGCGACCGCGAAGGCCTGCACAATGAAGGCAATGCCTACGGGGAGTCGGACGTCTTTGGAATGTTCTTCACGCAAGCCGCCTACGACCGCTTTCGGCTGACTCCGGAGGAGCTGGCCATTGCCGAGCAGGTGGCGAAAGAATCGAGTACCGATCGCGATACGAACGAGAACGAAAATACGCCGAAACGATTGCGGAACGATTCCCTCACAACGATCAAACCGATCCCGCCGATCACGATCGATTTGAATAATCTCGAGGACCGTACGGCACGCCTTACGATCAACTCTTCCCGGATGTCGGACGCCGTCCTTTCGCGCGAGGGCGACCGGCTCTATTATCTTACCAGTTATCCGAAGGGCAGCGCGGTCTGGGTCCATATCTTTCGCGACGGGACCACGAAACTGCTCACGAACCTTCCCGCGCCCGGCGGCCAGCTCGTGCTGGACCATCAGGGAAAGAATCTGTATGTGCTGGACAACGGCGCCATTACGCGCATCGATACGTCGTCCGGCAAAGAAACCCCGATTTCATACAAAGCGGAAATGGAGATCGATCGGCCCGCCGAGCGCGCAGCGATGTTCGAACACGTCTGGCGGCAGGTGCTGAAAAAGTTCTATGTCGAAAATCTCAATGGCGTCGATTGGAATTATTATAAAAAGAACTACGAACGGTTCCTCCCCGATATCAATAACAATTACGACTTTGCAGAGATGCTAAGCGAAATGCTGGGGGAACTCGACGCGTCGCATACGGGCTCGGGTTACCGGATTCCGAATCCCGAAAACAACGCCACGGCTTCGCTCGGTGCATTTTTCGACCGGACCTACGATGGGAACGGCCTTCGTGTGGCAGAAGTGATCGAGCGCGGTCCGCTCGACGTCTCGAAATCGAAAATCCGTGCGGGCGATCTTATTCTGAAAATCGACGATAGCACGATCACGCCGGCTATCGATTATCATGAATACTTGAATCGCAAGGCCGGCGTGCCGACGCTGCTAACGATCCACAATCCTCGAAACGATTCGACGTGGGAAGAGACCGTGAAGCCGATCGCCCAGGACGCGCTCCAGGAACTGCTCTACGATCGCTGGGTCAAAACGCGGCGCGAAGAGGTGGACAGCCTTTCGCATGGAACGATTGGGTATGTGGACGTCCGCAGCATGGGCGATGCCAGCTACCGAAAAGTCTATTCGGAACTTTTAGGTCGCGAATACGCCAAAAAGGCGGTGATCGTCGATACGCGGTTCAATGGAGGCGGCTGGCTGCACGACGAACTGGCCACGCTCCTCAGCGGCAAACCGTACGTACATTTTTATCCGCGGCACCAGGACCTGGGCGTGGAACCGACGAACAAATGGACCAAGCCGTCGGTCGTCCTCGTAGGGGAAAGCAATTACAGCGATGCGTCGTTTTTTCCCTATGCTTACCGGGCCTTAGGAATCGGGAAGATCATCGGCATGCCCGTACCCGGGACGGCCACCGCCGTTTGGTGGGAAACGCTGCAGGACAATTCGCTCTATTTCGGCATTCCGCAGGTCGGCATTCTGGATGGGAACGGAAAGTATCTGGAGGGTCAGGAACTCGTCCCCGACTATGTCGTCGAGAACGATCCGGCTTCGCTCGCCGAAGGCCGCGATCTCCAACTCGAAAAGGCCGTCGAAGTACTGATGAACGGCGAATAGCCCGGGGTCTTTCGGGGACGATGGGGTTAAACTTTCTGCCTGTTTTTTTCCTTTTATACGGCGGAGATACCTTTTTATCCCTTTTCCCCGGTTTTTATGAGCCCTGACATCCAGCTTTCGGTGCTGATCGTCGATGACGACCTCGCGATCTGCGAAATGGTCCGTGACACGATCGAAAAAAAATTCCCCGGTTCTGAGGTGGCCGTGTTCAATACAGGTGAAGACGCGCTCGCTCGGATGACCGCCGAGCCCGACGTGGCCGTGCTCGATTACCAGCTGGATTCCGTCAAAGCCGACGCGATGAATGGGATCCAGATCCTTTCGAAGCTAAAAGAGCGCTATCCCAATCTTCCGGTCGTCTTCCTGACCGGTCAGGACAGGATTGAAGTCGCTTCGAATACGATTAAATACGGAGCATACGATTACATCGTAAAGAACGAAACGGCATTTCATAAATTGGAACTTGCACTCACGCAGCTCGCGAACCTGCGGACCCTCAAAAAATCGAATGGGTTCCAAAAAGCGATGAACTGGGTCTTCTGGGCGCTGGCGCTCGGGCTGATCGGATATGTGATTTACCTTCGCATGCACTGAGGTTTCCGACGAGCAGCACGCGATCCTGATAGCACCATGAAACGGACCGTTTACAAGGTTTGGAACTCTTTCCCTGCATGTCGCGGGCTAAAGCGGGCATCGCAGGACCGAACATTCGGCCTTGTCCTTATTTCCCTGCTCCTTTTTTGTCCCGCTGGCCTTCTTCTCGCGCAAAGCCAACGTTATTACGATAGTCTTCACGCCGCCTACGCGTATGCGACGGAGGACACCGAGCGCAGCGATATCCTCATGAAGCTCGCCACAGCGCTCGAAGATGCGGACACGGCGACGGCCATGAGCTATGCACTCGAGGCGCACATGCTCGCCGAACATGCCCATGACGCACGCCGAGCGGCCCGCTTCTCCCTGTTCCAGGCACGCGAATATTCGAACGCCGGCCTGTACGACAGTGCTCGGGTCAAGCTGCTGGAAACCGTACATACAGCCGAAGTACTGAAAGACTCGGAGCTATTGCAAAAGGCCTACAGCCAGTTGGGTTGGAACGATCTCGAAATTGCGAGCTACGACGAAGCGCTCGATTACTTTTTGAGCGAGCTGGAGATGGTTCAGCACGACCGCGACACCGCCGGGATTTCGAATGCGTATGACAATATCGGTTGTTTGTATCTCGATCAACAGGAACCCGAGAGCGCCCTGAAATACCTTCGGCTTGCGCTCGCCGCGGTAAACCATACGCCGGACGAGCTCGCCCGCGCTGCGATCTATAATAATATCGGCCTTGCCTTCAATGGACCCATGCGGGCGTTTTCGTTCGATGCCCGACTGGACAGCGCGCTCGCCTATTTCCGGCACAGTGAGGACCTCTACCGCTCGCATGACGAACGCTATCAGCGCGCCCGCGTCCTTGCCAACATCGGAAGTATCTTTGAAAAGAAAGGAGTGCTCGATAGCACGCTCTATTACGACCGTGCTTCGGTAGCGCTGCACGATGCCGTAGGATTTAATTCCACCTATGCCGCCGGGGCCTACGCCCAGCTCGGGAATTTATTTTTGCGGCTGCATCAAACGGACAGCGCCTTTCATTATTTGGAACTCGCGCGTACGATCGACGAGCGGACCGGCGCGCGGCGCGATCTCGTCGATCGCTATTTCAGCCTCGCGAATGCCTACGCCGCGACGGGTGATTATAAGCAGGCCTATGAGTTCCTGACGAAAGCGAGCACACTGCACGACTCCATCTATAACGTAGAAAAAAGCCGCATCCTGGCCGACATGGATGCGAAATACCAGACGAGTAAACGGGAACGCGAAATTGCGACGCAGAACGAAGAGCTCACGCGTGAACGTGTCGTCATGTATGCGGTGCTCGGAATCGCGATCGTCCTGTGCCTGGTAGCGGTCGTGATCTACCGCAAGGAACGCGAACTGCGACGCACGAATCTGGAACTGGCTGCCGCGAAAGAACGCGCCGAAGCGAGCGAGCGGCTCGAACATCAGTTCCTGGCCAACATGAGTCATGAAATTCGCACGCCAATGAACGCGGTACTCGGCATGACCACCCTGCTCCTCGATACGGAACTGTCGCAGAAACAACGCGAGTATCTCGAGGCCGTGCAGTCCTCTGCCGACAACCTGCTCGTCGTGATTAACGACATTCTCGACCTATCGAAATTACAGGCCGGTAAGATGGAGTTCGAGCGAATTCCGTTTCGGATGCGTGACGTGATCGATCATGCCATCGAGATCATCCGCCTCAAAGCGGAAGCAAAAGGGATTGCGCTGGTGACGAACATTTCGGAATCGGCTCCCGAAGTCGTCATTGGCGATCCGGCTCGGCTTAGCCAGGTCATTATGAACTTGCTTAGCAATGCCGTGAAGTTCACGGAACGAGGTTCGGTGACAATTTCGATGGAAGGCACGGCATCGCTCGAACGGACGATGAACGTCCGCATGGCCGTGCGCGATACGGGGATCGGCATTCCGGCAGAAAAATTAAATTCGATCTTCGATTCATTTTCGCAAGCCGATGCGGAGACCTCGCGGAAGTATGGAGGCACGGGGCTTGGCCTTACGATCTCTCGCACCCTCGTCGAACTTCAGGGCGGCCATATAGAAGTCCAGAGCGAGCCGGGGAAGGGTTCTGAGTTCTCCTTTATTATTCCATACGAAGTAACCAGCGAACAGGCGCTGGCCGAGGAGGAAGAGACCGTCCCCATCGATGCCTCGGCCCTTCGCGGCATGCACGTGCTCTTAGTCGAGGATAACGAGTATAACCAGATCGTATTGGCCGATACGCTACGGAATATGATTCCGGAAGTCGCCCTCGAAATCGCTTCGAACGGGCGCGAAGCAATTACGCTCCTGCAGAATTTTGCCTTCGACCTGGTGCTCATGGATGTCCAGATGCCGGAAATGGACGGCATCGAAGCGACGAAGCATATTCGCACGCACCTCCCGCGCGGCAAGCGGGACGTGCCGATCATCGCGCTGACGGCAAGCGTCATCAAGGTGGAGATCGACCGCTGCTTTGCGGCCGGGATGAACGATTACGTGCCGAAGCCGTTCAAACAGGACGAACTTTTTCGCGTAATCGGAAAATATTATAAAGGCACGCACAAAGCGACCCCGGCAACTCCGGAACGAATTCCCATGTCAACGAACGGCGAGTCTTCTTCATCGGCACGCACGACGGGACCGGCTTCGAACGAACCGGTCACGAACCTCTCGGCGCTACGCGAGATCACCGGCGGAAGCGACGAGCAACTGAAAAAATATATCAAGATCTTCCTGGACGGTGTTCCCGGACAGCTCGCTTCGGTCGCTGCGGCCATTCAGGAGAACGATTTCGATAGCGCCCGGAAGCGCGTCCATGCGATGAAGCCGCATCTGAAGTTCATGGGGATGACCGCCGCGGCCGGTTTTGCAGAATCGATCGAGCAGCTCTGCGCGGAACAAAAAGATCCCACCCAGGTCCGCGAAAAATTCGATCTTGTCCGCTCACACTGTGAGCAGGCGATCGTGGAGTTGAAAGAGAAATTATAACGAGTTTCTTCCGCTGTCCGCGTTATACGAGCTTCTTCCGCAGCCGGGCGACCGGTATATTCATCTGCTCGCGATATTTCGCGACGGTGCGGCGGGCGACGTCGAAACCTTCGGCATTCAGAAGCTGGACGATCTTCTCGTCCGAGAGCGGCTCGCTCCCCGACTCGGCATCGATAATATCCTTGATCCGGGACTTGACTACTTTATTCGCGACCGCTTCCCCTTCGCTGTTCTCTCCGCCCGAACCCGCATGGGTGGGGATCGCCTCCGAGAAAAAGTATTTGAGCTCGAAAACGCCGAAATCGGTCTGGCAATACTTTCCGTTCACGACGCGGCAGATGGTCGAAATGTCCATGCCGATGTCCTCCGCGATCGTCTTGTAGATCAGCGGCTTTAGGAACTTCTCGCCGTTCTCGAAAAAGAGGCGTTGATGGTTCACGATCGATTGCATGACGCGCATCATGGTCTCACGGCGCTGATAGATCGCCATGATGAAGAACTTCGCGGCTTCGAATTTCTTCTTGATAAAATCTTTCGCCTCGGGCGTAAGCGTCTTTCCGTGTTCGGGCGTCTGCTTGCGAATAAGGTCTTTATACGCCGCGTTGACGCGCAACGGCGGAACGCCGCGTTCGTTCAGCGTAATGATAAAATCTTTTCCGTCGGCCGTTTTTTCGATATAAAAATCGGCGGTAATATATTTCGTGCTTTCGGAAAGGTCGCCCGAGGAAGCTCCCGGTTTGGGATTTAAATGCTGAATGAGTTCGATGGCCGGCTTGAGCCCCTGGACGTCCATGCCGAGGTGGCGTGAAAGCGCGGTGAAACGCTTGTTGACAAAATCGTCGAACCGGTCGCGCAGAATCCGCTTCGCGATTTCGCGGGAGGGATTATGGTTCGGCATCACTTCGAGTTGGACCGACAGGCACTCCCGAAGGTCGCGCGCCGCCACGCCCGGTGGATCGAGCTTCTGCACTTTCCGGAGGACCGCTTCGGCTTCCTGGACGGTGTATTCGTCGCCATAGAAAACGCCGGCATCGTGCGCAATCTGTTCGAGAGGCACACGAAGATAGCCGTCCTCATCGATCGAACCGACAATCTCTTCAGCAAGTGCGCGGTAACGGTCCGGAAGATTGAGCAGAGCAATCTGATTATAGAGCGATTCCAAGAACGATTCGGCCGCTGCATGCGGAGTTTCGTCGCGGTCGTCATCGACCGAATGCGACGTCGGCGATTTGAAACCCTCGGTATCGTCGTTCATATAATCTTCGAACGAGTATTCGTTCGAAGATTCGGTGCGCTCCTCTCGCTCTGCACGTTCCTCGCGCGAGCGTTGAAGTTCGGCCTGGTTCTGTTCGAGCGTAGCGGGTTCGCCGTTGGCTTCGACGGTCGCGAGTTCCATCGCCGGTTCTTCGGCATCGACCGCTTCCGTAACCGATTCCCCAGCCGCCTGCTCTTCCCGCTCTTCTTCGTCCGCGGTCTCTTCGAGCATCGGGTTTTCCTCGATCTCGGATTTGATCCGCTGTTCGAGCGCCAGAATGGGCAACTGCAACAGCTTCAGGTACTGGACCTGCTGCGGCGTAAGGCGTTGCTGGAGCGATTGATTCTGGCGAAGTTGTAACATCTTGCTTGGTAAATCCCCGAACTTAGATTAGAATTCCTGCGAATGCCGTTAACAATAGCTAATTCCATGCCAACAATGTAATTTTGTCGAATTTCGCCGTTTTTCGACAAAAATCCGAAAATGAAACAGATTAATTATTGAGGATTTATCGAGGCGAAGTTCGAAAAAAAGTTTGGATCATCAGGTAAATCGATACTCGATCCATCTAATGACGTTTTGCTTGAATTCACAGGTCCGGCAACTAAAGTCTTGCGATTAAAACTCGCGGGACCCCGGAAAGATCATCGATAACATCGAGGCATTCGATTCCGGCCTCCTGCATGATACGAGAAACAGCTTCGGCCATACCATATCCAAGTTCGACGAGAAGACGACCTTCAGGACGAAGGATGGCGGGTGCAAGTTCAGCAATGCGTCGATAAAATCGAAGACCATCGCCTTCATCGGTCAATGCGTTTCGCGGTTCGAAGTGGCGTAGTTCCGGTGCAAGCGTCTCGAATTCCTCAAGCGATATATAAGGAGGATTCGAAACGACGAGATCAAATTTCTTTTCCGGGGATTCCTCAAATTTATTTTCCGGAGATTGCCATGACTCGGAAAAGATATCGCTTTGGAGAAAGCGCACAGTTCCGAGTTGTAAGGATTCGGCATTCTTCCTTGCTAAACGCAAAGCTCGTTCGCTTGAGTCGATCCCAACGATATGGGCATCCGGTAAATGTTTTGCCAGGGCCAGCGCAATCGCGCCGGAACCGGTACCGATATCGAGGATCGAAATATTTTTCGATCTTTTCTGCGCAGCTTCGATCGTCTGTTCGACCAGAAGCTCGGTTTCCGGTCGTGGAATGAGGGCGCTCGAATCTATTTCGATTGGAAGCCCATAAAATTCCCACTCGCCAAGAATATACTGGAGGGGTTCGCGTAAAATCCTGCGCCGAACGAGTTCGAAAAAAGCAGTTTCGTTTCCGGAAGAGATTTCCACATCTAAAAAAGATCGGATTCCGGTCCGCCGCTCAAGAGAGAGCACGTGCGCCGATAAATATTCTGCATTTAATGCAGCGTCCTCCACGCCGGCCGTTGTGAGCCGGGCGACAGCCTGATCGATCGCCGCGCGCCAGGTCATGCGGAAACGCGGTCGAACAACTCTGTAAGCGCGCGCGTCGCTTCCCGGCGCTCATAGCGAGAAATGATCTCGGGTCGCATCGCGAAGCTCGAACGACCTTCGCGCCAATCGTCATAAATACACTTGATCAACCGCGCCTGGCCTTCGATATCGGACTGTCGCACGGCCTCACCGGCCTCCGTTTCTCGCAGGAGATCGCCGATCGCGCCTTCCGGCGGCGCAATTGCGATGAGTGGCCGCATCGCGCCCAAGTACTCATACACTTTTCCAGGGACGATCTCCGCGACCGTAGGAACTTCATCGACGATGAGCAGCAGTGCATCGCTTTCGAGCAATAATTCCACGGCGCGAGCGTGTGGAACGTAATCTATTTTCTCGACCATCGCCCGGATGAGCGGCCGGTCCAGCATTTCGTGGATTTCTGCCCCAAAGCGTCCCATGAACCGAAGCTTGATGTTCTCGGGATCGATTTCTTTACGCTCGATGAGCCGTTCGATCGCTTTTAAAAAACTGAGCGGATTTCTGGGGCCATAGAGCGAGCCGGAATACGTGATCGTACATTTTCTGTTGTGCGGCCGCTCGCCACGCTTTCGGATGTCGGGTTCCGGAAAGTCGGCGCTGTCGAACCCGTTCGGAATATGAACGAATTTTTCTCGGGGAATTTCAGGATACTTGCCAAGCGCATCGTTCGCAATTCCCTTCCAGGCTACTTCGACGATATTGGCTTCCTTAAAAACCGAGCGTTCAAGGGAGCGGTCGATCGCTCTCGGCAGCATCCAGCGGTCGGGAGTGTTGTGGAAGCCCGTCCAGGGATCTCGAAACCCCGCGATCCATGGGACCTTCGAGAGCCGGTGCAGCCGCCGGGCGACGAGCGCGGGAGTATACGGCGGCGAAGAAGAATAGATCGCGCGTACGGGATACTCGCGTAAGATCCCGCGTCCCTCTTTGACGGCATTCAACAGCCAGCCAATGCGAGCGTCAGGGATAAAAAGCGTGGCGCGGATGAACTCCGCCACACGTTCGCTCATAGAAAGCTTCGCACCTTCTTCCTTGATGACGTTCACATCGAGAGAAACGCCTTTTTGCTTACCCGTAAATTTTCGGTATAGATCGTACGGCTCGAAGATCGGTGCGCGACGAACGATCAGGTCTTCCGGCAATTCTTTGACAAGGGATTCATCTCGTGCCTGATAATCGGCATCCTTCGGCACGAGCACGATCGGCGTCCAGCCAAAATCGCGAAGGTATTTCAGGAATTTGAGAACACGCTGCACCCCGGGCCCGCCAGCCGGCGGGAAGTAATAGGTAATGAAAAGAACGTATTTTTTGTCAGCCACAAGGCCTTAATACACACACGGAGTTGTTGTCATTCCCCCGCCGAACAACAGCCCGGCTCTCACGGTTAACATTACGATGCACGAAAGTACACTCGAGCATACCGGGATCATCGTAACGCTCGATTCCAAACCATTTGCAACCGAGGCCGTAGCGATGCCTTCGATCGGCATGCGCGATCCACTCGTGATCTTAGGCTCTGCTCCCTGGCCCGATGAACCATGGTGGCGACGGATGGCGCCTTCGACCCTGTTCGTCCTGCTTTCTGCGGCAATAGCCGTTTTTTTTCTGCTGCATGAACTTGTCATTGCCGGGAAACTCGGCTTTCCGGATGCAGAATCGTGGGTTCGGCAAGTCTTCGCTCGGAATTTCTTTCCACGTCTTATCTTCGAATATCCAGGGGCGCAATCGACGGGGCCGACTTCGCCGTTCTGGATCGTCATTCTGTCGCTCGCCGCGAATGTGTTCCACGACGGGATCTTAGCGGCAAAGCTGTTAGGAGCGATTTTCTTATTCCTTACCGGATATTATAGCTTTCGCCTGATGCGTGCGATCGAGATGGATTATGCGACCGCGCTCCTGGGCGGGATCCTGATCGTCACCAGTGCCCTACTCGGATGGTCGGAGCTTTCCGGATTGGAATCCACTCTTTCGACCTCGATACTCCTCGGCGCGTTCTGGTGGCACTTTGCGCGTCCGGAACACGAGTCGCGCGGCGTGCAGGCACTCATGACGGGAGCGATTTTCGCCCTCGCAGCGCTCACGCGGCCAGAGATCACGCTCGTATTTCTTATCGTGCTCGTGTGGCAAATCTTTTTTTGTTCGAAGGGCATACACCGTGCGGCGTTTATGGCCCTGGCCTTTATCGTTATCCTTACGCCCGTCGCGATCACGAATTTTGCAATCAGCGGTTCTATCGTTCCTGTGGCATTTCGAAATGTCATTGGGAACGAGTCGTTCGTTCGGCTCTTATGGTACGGCAAGACCGCCGAAGCCGCGGCGCGAACGCTCGCCAGCTTTGGTGGCCTATGGCGTATGATTCGTACGGTCTATGTACAGGAAAATCCGGTGTTCCTTATTACCATCGTACTGGCTATTGCCGCACGCCTGCGACGTGCGCTCCCCCGGCGCGACCGGGCCGATGAAGTCTTTGCATTGCTGGTCACAGTCCTTGTGGCATTCCCCTATGGCCGCGCGCTGGTACTGGGAACCCCCGACGCGTTTGGCGTTCAAAGCCGACTAGTCCACTTTATCGTTCCGATCTATTCGCTCGCCGGAATTCTTTCGGTGCGGACGCTCGTGCGGTACGAACTGTTCCGTACGATCAAAATAAAATCGCTCGTCGCCTCGACGGCGGGTTCCCTTTTGATCGCAGGATGCGGATGCCTATGGCTGGACGCGGGCGAGCATCCGTTTACCATGTTTTCTCCCGAGCTCAGTTCGGGGTTGCTGCTGTTTTTTACCGCCCTTCTCTTTCTTGTCGGTCTGCGGCATGTCGGAATTCCGATCTTTAAACGTGAGCAGCCGCAACATGTCACGGAAGAAGAACGCAAACGAATGGAACTTTCGCTGCACGAAGAACCGGATGACGATCCGAACCTTCCCCTTTCGGCTTCCCGTGCGCTCCATGCCGCGCTGCTCGTTATGCTGGCGTGGAACCTCGCATCGCTTCCGCGTGCGGCGAACGAATTTGCAGTCCAGGTCCGGCAAACGAATATAGCGCGCGCAGTAAATACGGCGCCAATGCCGTAACCTTACATCCCTGCGAGCTTTCGGACTTTTCCTTTGGGCTTGGGGTGTGGGCCGGAGGGCGGCGCGAGCGGATATTCGGTCTCGACATCGCCCCGCATCATTTTCGAGAGCTTCGTTTTTAATAACGAAAGTTTGAACGGCGAAAGATAGTCGATAAAGTATTTACCGTGGAGATGGTCGATCTCGTGCTGAATGACACGCGCCAGTATCTTTTCGGCCTCGATCTCGACCTCTTTTAGATTCCGGTCGAGAAATTTCACACCAATCTTCTCCGGACGCACGATCTCTTCGCGAATGCCGGGCAGACTAAGGCAGCCTTCTTCGAAGACCGATTCGCCTTCGGTTCCGGTCAGAGCCGGATTGATCAGCACCAGTTCACCGCGTTCTTCCATGCCGGGGACGTGCTTCAGATCGATCACGGTGAGCGCGAGCGATTTTCCGACCTGGTTTGCCGCGAGGCCAAGGCCCTCGGCATTGCGCATCGTCAGGATCAGGTTCTTGATCAATTTCTGCAGTTCAGCCGAATCTTGCTCGATCTGCGACGTCTCCTGCCGCAGGACCGGGTGATCGAAGGTATAGATCGGTAAAATCGGCATGAGATGGTGTGGACCTGAGGGGACTCGAACCCCTTACCTCGTCGTTGCGAACGACGCGCTCTACCAGATGAGCTACAGGCGCTCGCTATGGTCTTACGCCCCGGTCTTTCTTTCCGGGCTTGGCCGCTGAAAATGTTCTTTAGGCAATGAGAGTTCCGTCGAATTCATTCACCAGGAGCCAATGTTGGATTTTTCGATTCGGTCTAATTTCTTTGTTTTTATGACGTTCCATTTCTCGCGTTGTCTGCTCGTCCTGTCTTTTTTTGCCACTCCGGCTGTTCTTTTGGCTCATCCCACAAACTTCGGCAAACCCAATATTTATCTTACGCCGAATAGTTGTCAATCGATGATCGTGACCGTTTCGGACTCGACCGCGGCCGATCAGGGGCTCTCTGACGTCGAGATTCTTTGGGATACACTTGGTGTCATTGGGCCGCCGCTTGTAAGCTATAATGTCGCCTATGACGGTCCGATACCGGACCAAAGCGTCTATACTTACGAACTCGTTACAACCTTCGGCATAAAAGTCATCGATCCGCTAAAACCGGCCTATGCCGCGATCTATGCGGTGGGCCATGCCGCAGATACGGCTGTTTACCAATGGCATTATAGCCCACCAAAGATGAGCCGTTCTGTCGACAGCCTGAATTTTTCAGTTCTGGTCGGCGCGAACGACTCCTGTACCAGTTTTTCCTTCACAAATTTGGGCGATTCCCTGCTCCCGATCGCAAACGTTGAAATTCCTGCCGACGCTCACTTAAACGTCCATTCCGATATCACGAGCGGTGCCCTTGGACCTTCAAAATCGTTTACCGTAAACGTCTGCTTCTCGCCAATCGATACCGAGAGTGTCGAGGACACGATATATATCGATGCCGGATGTTATAGAATACCGGTTCCGATCAGCGGTCGCGGCCTGGCTCCGATGATCGACGCTGCCGACGAAGTTTTTAACGGCATCGATACCGGCGTTACCGCGTGTGGCGCAATCGTTGTCTATAATCGCGGAACCGCACCACTTATTTTAGCTCCGCAAGGTCCTTCCGCTCCGTTTCGAATTTATAACGCGATGTTTCCGGATACCATCGCGGCCGGCAAGTTTCAGTATTTCATGGTGTGCTACACACCCCAGAAATATGGCCGTGATAGCGACCTGATCGTATGGCTCACGAACGAACCGGCGCAATATCCACATGGAGCAAAGGATATTACTCATCTCGTGGGAATTTCTTCGGCCGGCGGACTGCACTGGAGCGATATTTCCGGCTATTACGATCCTGCCGGCGGCACGGCCGACACGCTCACGTTCCAGGTCGTCAATACGGCGGTGGTTCCCAAAATGGGAGACAGCATTCACGTTGGCGGGGCGTTCGCGACGGACTTCGTTATACAGAATCCCTTTTTCCACAAAAATTTTAGCGCGGGCGAATCGTACCTCCTCGAAATTTCGTTCCGTCCGAATCTCTTTACGACGGCTTCATTCCGAACCGCAACAGCTTATATTTTCAGTGGTGGTACGGCGGTCGATAGCTTGTTCCTGACCGGCGTTCAGCCGACCGCTGCTGTCGACGAATGGGCAACTTCCTCGAACATTCAAATTTACCCCAATCCTGTTCAGGGCGATGTATTGCACGTTACGCTCAACGGCCGCGACTGGACGAATGCAAGCGTGCTCGATGAACTGGGACACCTACTCTGGACGAGTCAACCCATTTTAAATGGCTCGTTCGATATTCCAACGGTGGGACTTCCAGCGGGAAATTATTTCCTTCGCATCGAATCGAAGGGAAATATCGCGACAAAAATGTTTTCCGTATTTCGATAATTCGGCACAGAGCTTCCATCCAACCGGCCGATGCCAAACCTCAAGCACTTACCGATCGGGTCCGGGGCGCCCGAAATGGTCCATGCCGTGATCGAAATTCCGAAAGGCGCGCGCACGAAGATCGAGTACGATACCGAACTCGAAGTTTTCAAGCTCGACCGCATCCTTTATTCGGCTGTTCATTATCCGGTTGCCTATGGGTTTATTCCGAGTACGATGTGGCACGATGGCGATCCGCTCGACGTGCTCGTGCTCACCGATGAGCCGTTGGCGACGGGTCTTGTACTCGATGTCCATCCGATCGGCGCGCTCGAACTGGAAGACGATAAAGGGAACGACCTGAAGATCGTCGCCGTCGCGGCATTCGATCCCAATGTCAATCAGATCCGTGAATATACAGAACTTCCTTCGATGCGCAGGAGCGAGATCGAGCAGTTCTTTACAACGTATAAAGTGCTCGAAAAAAAGGAAGTCCGTTTAGGGTCGTGGATCGATGCAAAGCAGGCGCGGGAAGAGATCGGCAATGCGCGCGTCGCCTTTGAAGGGGAGCGGCCCACCGTCGCGTCAATCGGTTGGCCGCTCCAGAAAGAACGATAAATTGCAACAGAGGCGGAATTACGTCTGAGGGCAAGTTACGCCTGAGGCGCAAGTTGCAGTTCCGGATTCGGCTGCTTGATGAAGTGCATCGCGACACCGACATTGAACACAATCGCCGTGATGACGCCAAGGAACCCGATAAAACCGAGCGACATGCTGATCGCCGAAAGCACAACGCTCGCAACATAAAAAATTCCCGTAAGATAACCGCACCAGTTAAGGAACGCTCCGAATGCTTTCGTCCGCGCCGAAGCCAGTGCCGCACAAAAGACGACAACGCCCACGGCACCGATAGCGGTACTTTCGACAATAAACTGGATCTGCTGCAATGTCATCGCGAAGGCCACACTTTGGTGTGCCGTGTAGTCATGGATGGCCGCGGGGGTTCCTAATACGCCGGCGGTCCCCGCAAGAAGAAAGAGCGCGGCGCTCATGACGCCCCATCCGCCCAGCATAATCCCAAGCCAGGGCTGCCGCCGCGAAAACCGTTGTGTAAAGGCCGCGGCAAGCACGAACGTCGTAATTCCGAAGACCCAGTCGAAGAAATAATAACATATAAACACGCTTTTATGGGCGATATAGAACTGAGCCATTTTATTCGGGTCATTCCAATCGCTCATTTGCATGCCCATCGAAGGCAACACGGCCATGTAGATCACAACGGTCGCGATAAGAAATAGCGCCTGCAGGATCGCCGCCTGCGCGGCCATTTTTCGAATACTCATATACACAATCTCCTTAAAAAAATGAAAAACAAAAGCCAATTCTTCCTAAATGAAAAACTGGCACCTCAATACTTTAAATATACGAAAAAATCGGAGTGCAAAGTAATAAAAACCGGCGAACCTTTTAATTGGAATCCTGCTTAGCGCGCGGGATGAAAGGGAATCAGGAATCGGTGCAAGGTAATCGGGAAGCGCGAATGGCGGCACGGCGTGCCAGCCTTGCAAAATTACCGGCCCGTACGATCTTTATCTTTTTTGTAACGCTGCTTGGGGTTGGCCTCATTCGCCGCGGCGATCTGGCGGCCCTATGGGTTCTGGCATGGCTCGCCTTCGGTGTCTTTAAAGTGCTCGTTTCGGTCAAACGGAAAGTCGAAGCGGGCCAGGGAATTAAGACCTGAATGTTTCCAGTTTGCCACTACTCTCCGATTTATCTATGGCAACTTTTCGATCGTTTCTTTTTTCGGTTTTCCTTTTGGCGCCTTCCTACGCGTTTTCCCAAACGGCGCAGACTCCACCTCCAAAAGTGGACTCCGTTCACGTCCTCGATAATCTGAAGTTCACCGTCAAAACGGTCAAGGGCGAAGAAGTGAACTTCCAGGACTTTCTCGGCAAAGGGCCGCTGCTCGTGAACTTTTGGGCGCTCTGGTGCGAGCCCTGCAAGCAGGAGATGAAAGCCTTCAAGGCGCTTACGGAAAAGTTCAAGGCGGAAGGGGTTACAATGGTGGCGGTCAATACCGATCAGGTGCGCTCGGTCGCGAAAGTTCGGGCGTATGTGGCCACACAAGGGATCGATTTTCCGATCCTGCTCGATCCCGACGGGGACATTGCTCGCGATATCTTTTCGATGGAATCGCTCCCGTACAGCCTCATCCTCATGCCGGACGGCACCGTCTATCGCAAGCACATCGGCTATACCGCCGGCGATGAAAAAGAGACGGAGAAAGAACTCCTCGACCTGATCGCCTTGCTAAAGAGCAAAGGGTAACTATTTTTTGCCGTTGAGCGCGGTGAGCACCCGCTCGACTTCCAGGGATATTTCCCGTGCAATGTGCTCGATCATAGACGCCGATCCCGTCGATGCCGTTTGCTCCGAGAGGGACTGGCTTGCCGCGCGCATGCGCTCGATCGGTTGCCGCAGTGCAGCCCGCAATCGTTCCGACTCCTCCTGAATCCGGCTGGCCTCGTGTGAGCGCACATCCTTGAGTTCCTGCTCCATCTGCCGGCGTTCGGTAATGTCCGTCGCGACGCAATCAAAGCCGGCCAGCTCATCGCCATGGATATCGAGCGAGGTCGTGATCGCAAGCCAGATTTCTTTCCGTGTCTTTGTTGTGAACGGCGCTTCGATATGGGAGTAAGGTGTGCGCGAAATGAATTGACGAAAGAAATGCCGTTTGACACGCTCGCGATGTTCGTCCGAAACAAGGTCGGTGAAAACGAATTTTGTAATGTCCTCATTGGCATAACCACCCAGTTCCCGAATGTACGGATTCGCGTACGTAAAACGGCCTTCCCGGTCGGTACTGAAAATAGCTTCGGAGGCATGTTCCACAAGACGGCGGTATCGTTCTTCGGAACGCTGAAGCGCACGTACTGTCTGCATACGCGATGTAATATCGGTCGTAATAACCGCGAGCAGGTCGCCAATGGGAACATATTGCGAATGGAGCCATCGTGCTTTTTTTATATAGGGCGTCTCTACATTATAGTCCTCCTGAGCGGGCGTTCCACTTTCTACGACGCGGGCATACTTTTCAATGAACTGTCGGGGACGCTCGCCGGGAAGTGCTTCCGAAAGACGCCGCCCGACGACTTCCGTTACCGGAAGGGTAAGCAAGTCCGCCGAACGGCGGTTCATGTGCTCGAACACGAAGTCGACGATCTTCGACTCGCCGTTCTGCGTTTCGCGGACTGCGCGTAGCATCGAAAACGCATCCGGGCTGTTTTCGACGATGCTGCGAAAACGGCGCTCGCTTTCGCGGAGCCGCTGCTCGGTTTGTTTTAGTTCGGTAATATCGCGCGCAATAGAGATGACACTTTCGCCGTCGGTCCCCTCGGGCACTAACCGGGTGTGATAGCTCCGGACACCGCGTACCGTCCGGTATTGCAGTTCCGTCGAAGCGCCGCGGCCGGTCTCGAAGACTTGAGAGACACTTTGTTCCCACGCCAAATAAACGGGCTCCGGAATTCCGACGTCCTTGAAGCGCCGTCCGATCAGTGCCTGCGGACCAATGCCAAGGAGTTGCTCGACCGCAGGGTTTGCATAGACGATTCGAAGATCACGAGCATATCGAATAATCACGTCCGGAGCATTTTCGATGAGTGCGCGAAACTCTCGCTCTCTTTGCTCGGCCTGACGCTCGTTCTCACGAAGGTCGGTAATATCCCGGAACACGATCACAACGCTCACCATCCGATGCAAGCTGTCGTGCACCGGCGCGGCGGTTTGTTCGATGGGATAGTCCACCCCCAGTCTTGAAAGCAAACGCAACCGTCCCGGAGCGGTAATGGCATGTCTTTCCCGAAGAACTTCCCGAACAGGACTGCCGCGAAGGGTTCGGTCCTCCTCGTCGAGAACACGAAGCACATCCGGAAGAAAGCGGCCCTGAGCTTCGCTTTGCGTCCACCCTGTGAGTTCCTCCGCCCGGCCATTCATAAGCGTAATGCGTTCTTCCGTATCGGTGACGATGATGGCATCCGTGATCGAAAGCAACGTCGTTTCGAGGAGGTCGCGGTTGCGTGTCGTTTCGTCGATCGCCTGGCTGAAGCGATCGACAAACTGTTTGGTCTGACGCCGCGCATTCAGACCAACGATAATTCCCAATATAAGACTGGCACCGGTAATAATAAGGAGCAAATACGTCGTTCCATTTCGAAAGCGAGTGGAGCGTTGGTCATAGAGGCGATTTTCTTCGGCGTTCAGCCGTTGGAACTCGGTTTGAACAGCCAACGCGAGGCCGGCGCGGTAGAGCAGGCTCGAGTCCTGGGCCGCTCTCGACATCGTTTCCCTGGAAGTTCCCAGCGCGCTGGCCAGCGATTGCCTTGCGGACGCCTGCCAGGTCCAGTACGTCTGCATGATTGTATCGAGCCGGAGCGTTTGCGCCGGATTATCGATAATGAGGACATGTAACTCCTGAAAAAGCGTGTCGGTCACCCCTTCTGCGTTATGAAATCGCGTGACGAAAAACGGCAACGGAGTAAGCAAATATCCACGAAGGGAGCTTTCCTGGATTTGAATATGCCGCTGTGCATCGCTCGCAAGGGCAAGGACCCGTTCGGTATGTTGGACCCAGTCGTCCGCGGACAGCATTCGATCGATCTGCCATATCAACACTGCGGCATATAAAACCGAAAGTACAATCGGCAGGATAATAATGCGGTTGAGTCCGCGTTTGACAAGATAACGTTCCAAGCAGGTAGCGGCGGCGTTATGAAGTGTGCACCAATTGGAACAGGCCTCCTCTTAACCTCGTTTCGGCCCTGCTAAGGCATAAGCAGGAAGACTTTTTCTTATCTCGATGACCCATTTCCCTATCGCCGACCCGATTCTGTTCGCTATCGGCTCCATCGCCGATGAAGCGAAGATGAAAGTCTATGCCGTTGGCGGGTATGTTCGCGATGAACTCCTTGGCCGAAGCGAACGAAAGGACATCGATCTTACCGTCGCGGGCGATGGAGTCGGCTTCGCATCGCTCGTCGCCAGCCAGTTCGATGGATCGCAGCTTGCGATCTATGAAAAATTTCGCACCGCGGCACTAACGGTGGGCGATCACACGATCGAATTCGTCGGAGCACGAAAAGAATCGTATCGATCGGATAGCCGCAATCCGATCACGCAGGAAGGAACTTTAGAAGACGATCTTGCGCGGCGAGATTTCACGGTCAATGCCCTCGCCGTCTCGCTCAACGAAGCGACCTTTGGTGAACTCATTGACCGGTTCGACGGACTTTCCGATCTAAAGTCGCACGTGCTCCGCACGCCCCTTGACCCCGAAGAAACGTTCTCGGACGACCCACTCCGGATGATGCGAGCCGCGCGCTTTGCGGCCCAACTCGATTTTCGAGTCGATACCGCTGCGCTCGAAGCCGTGCAGCGCATGGCCGAGCGCATCCGGATCGTCAGCCAGGAGCGCATCACCGATGAGTTCCTGAAAATTATGCAGGCGCCACGGCCTTCGATCGGGCTCAAGATCCTCTACGAGACCGGCCTGATGCGTTTCGTTTTTCCGGAGGTCGACGCCTTAGGCGGCGCGGAACTTCGTACCGTCGGCGAGCAGGAATACGCCCATAAAGATGTCTTCAAGCACACGATGCAAGTGGTCGATAACATGGCCGCGATGACCGACGATGTCTGGCTTCGCTTTGCCGCGCTCCTGCACGACATCGCCAAACCCCGCACGAAGGAGTTCCGAAAAGGGATCGGCTGGACCTTCTACGGTCACGATATTATCGGCGCGCGGTGGGTGCAGAAAATGTTCCGTCGCATGCGGCTTCCCATGGAAGCCGGTGAACGCGTCGGGAAACTCGTGCGCCTGCATATGCGACCCATGGCGCTGGTGGATGAAGGCGTTACCGATTCCGCCGTGCGGCGGGTCCTCTTCGAAGCCGGCGATGCAATCGACGACCTGCTCATGCTCTGCCGCGCCGACATCACGTCCAAAAATCCGAAACTGGTCGCGCGCTACCAGGGCAATTACGACCTGGTCGCCGAAAAAATGGTCGAAGTCGAAGCGAAGGACCGGATGCGGGCGTTCCAATCGCCGGTTCGTGGCGAGGAGATCATGGCCTTATGCGGCATTCCCCCTTCGCGCACGGTTGGCATCCTCAAACATGCGGTCGAGGAGGCGATCCTCGATGGAATCATTCCAAACGACTACGAAGCGGCAAAACATTATCTTCTACAGATCAAGGACAAGATCCTCAACGATAATCCGCTCAGTGAATGGGAGAAAAAAAACAATAACGACCGAGACGCTGCCGGGAATGCAGACCGCGAAAACCGCACGGATCGCCCCGCTTAGGAAGCCATCTTCTCGATCAAATCCACCACACGGCAGGAATAGCCCCATTCGTTGTCGTACCACCCAAAGACTTTGACGGTCTTTCCCATCGCCATCGTCATCGCCGAATCGAAAATGCACGAGTGCGAGTCGTGGACAATATCCGCTGTTACGATGGGGTCTTCGGTGTACGCGAGTATTCCTTTCATTGGACCGTCGGCCGCTTTCCGGAATGCGGCATTCACGTCTTCGGTGGAAACTTCTCGTTTTAGGTTAGCAACAAGATCGGTGATGGAACCCGTCGGTGTCGGAATACGGAGCGAGGTGCCGTCGATCTTGCCTTTTAGTTCGGGAATCACTTGTCCAATGGCGCGGGCCGCACCGGTCGTGGTGGGAACCATGCTGACAGCGGCCGCACGGGCACGGCGAAGGTCCTTGTGCGGGGCATCGAGCAATTGCTGGTCGTTTGTGTACGAATGCACGGTCGTCATAAATCCCTGTTCGATACCGAACGCATCGTGGAGAACTTTTACCATCGGTGCAAGGCAATTTGTGGTGCAGGATGCGTTGGAGACCAGCCGATCGCTCGGCTTCAGCATCTCATCGTTGACGCCAAGTACGATCATCTGATCGAGTTTGTCACCTTTGGGCGGTACGGTCAGGATCACTTTTTTCGCTCCGGCTTCAAGGTGCTTCTCACAGCCAGTGCGATCGGCAAATTTTCCCGTCGACTCGACAACAATATCGGCACCGAGCTTACCCCAGGGAAGTTTTGCCGGGTCTTTCTCGGCCGTAACTTCGATGCGGTCGCCATTGACGATCAATGTCGAACCGTCGACTTCGATCGTCCCTGGAAATTTCCCATGGACGGAATCGTACTTCAGCAAATGACCGAGCGTCTTCGCATCGGTTATATCGTTGACACCAATAAAATCGAATCCGCCCACTTCGAGCGCACGACGCAGCACCAGCCGCCCAATACGTCCGAAGCCATTAATACCTACTTTGATCGCCATGAAAAATTTCGAAAAAAAGAAAAGATAAGCCTTGTCACGCCGCGTTTACGAACGCGGGGCGCGCGAGATTCATACAAAAATACGGCCTGTTACCGGAGGACTTCGATGAGCTTGGTTTTACTCCATTCCGGCGAGGAGAGCCGTATGAAGTACGGACCGCTCGAAAGCCGCGTCAGATCGAGTTCGTTCTTGCCGGCGGTGACGATGGTCCGGGAAAGCATTCGCCCGGTGGGATCTGTGATCTGAAGTTGACAAGGGCCTGAAGCACCTTGAACCGATAGCAGCGATTGTCCAGAACTTGGATTTGGAAACACCGTGAAATCGAACGGAGCTTCCGGCGATCTCGTGACCGCATTCTCAGGCAGTCCCTTGCCAGTAAGAATAAGGACCGTATCAACCTGTCCAGAACCATCCGGCTGAAAGGATATCGAAAATGTCGACGTGTCGGGACCAACAATGCTCGGATGAAATGCAAATTCGGCGAACTCCGTATCGCCGGGGAAAAGATAAAATGGGGGTGTCGGAGAAGGTCCCACTCTAAGCAGTGTAAAATCGGCTGGGTTCGAGCCGCTCGGATCGTTTGCATACACACTGAGCATCCCATCGCCGGCGTTGTTCAGCACGACTCGCATGGAATCGACATCACCGATGGCGACCGTCCCAAAATCGACCGGGTTGGCCGAGAGCTTAAAATGGCCCTCCGTTCCCCATCCGATAAGTGTAACACGATGAATCGGACTAGCCGAGTCGTTCGAGGCAATAAAGAGTGTATCGGTTGCAAGGCCATGGGCCTCCGGTAGAAAATTGATCGTAACCGTGGAATTTTTACCGGCGTCCAGCGAATGGGCTGCACTATCGGCGATCTGGAACACGGTCCCATATTTCAACCAATAACGACCGATCGTTAGCGTTCCACCGCCCCCATTACCGATCGGAAGCACCGCGGCATTACTGCTGGCGACGAGAGAGGTGTCGTACACTGTTGACGCAACGACGAGCGACGGCGCTTCATTGCCACTCGGTAGTGGAATGACCGGAGTCGGGTACATCTTCGAACTGGTTTCGATCGGATATCCGGTATTCACGACCTCAAAATCATTCCCTGTGATCGCCTTCAGTTGTGCAATGTCATCGTCGGGCCAGTTCGGGTTCCATTCTCCCGTGATATACCACGAGGAGCCATTATCGGCAAGGATGATACCGTATTGTTTTAACGCGGTCGAAATCACTTTCGCGTAACCCGTAAACTTCGAGTCATCATACGACGCCTTGAGCCGCAACCGGGTTCCCATCGGCATATGGTTCGTATCGGTCTGCGCACCGGCGTGATGTCGCGCCGGGAAGATCCATGCTTGTTGGCTTTTCGGGACTGTAAATCGCAGCGCATGGTGGATCGCACCGGCTTTGCACTCATCGAGGCGCACCAGTCCTGGAAAGATCGGAAGTCCTGCCGCATCGCAGGACGTCCAGCCATCCGGACGATAGTTGTTCGAGTCGAGCGCGAAAATCGCAGTCGAAGTCGCAGACCAGCCATGATTTGCCACCTCCGGCGCCCCCTGATACAGTTCATAGAGCTGATGATTGCTCGTATCGACCACGAGTACGTGCGAATCGCCATCGTGCTCGATGCGAGCGTTCGGGGGGATCGGCATCGGTCCGGGATCGCTTTCATCCGGATAGCCATTGCTATCATTGATCGCAACGAACGGTTGGGAACCGTTTACAGCTTCCCATGGAATGCCATAATCCGTATCGCTTCCGAAATCCGGATGGATATGGATCGTGCCTCCGACCGAATTAATGTAGGCCGCCGAATGAACCTGGTCCACCGGTAAAGAATCGACGCGCACATTCCAGGGATTGTTCGATGGAAATATCTTGCAGGAGCCGAGCGTTTGTGCCGGGCAGCTTTGAGTCGCAAAAATTGAAACGACTGCAATTGTGGAGACAGTGACAAATTTCATAGTCTTTTTTGGAAAAAGAACGCTTCTTAAAGGCGATAATCACACTCGGAAGCTGTTCTAAAACCGGAATATGGCCGAATCTATTCTCATTATAGGAAAAAGTAAGACCGGCTCGTCGCTTGCCGAAGCCATTCGGGCGGGCGGGCGATATAAATTCTCGGGCATTATTTCGGCCCGCTCGGAGCGATTTCCCGTTATCCAATCGGACGTCGTGATTATCGCGACAAAAGACGATGCCATCGAACTTGTGGCAAAAAAGGCGCTCGCTTCGGCATTAAAGCCGCCACATATTTTAGTCCACCTTGCAGGGTCGCTTCCGCCCACCATTTTGCCCGAAAGATCGGGTATGGACCGGCTCACGCTTCATCCGATCCAGTCCTTTGCAAAGGCCGATCCGCAACTCCTCCGTGGGATTTTCTGGATGGCTTGCTCCAAAAGCACGGTAGCCCAACACTGGGCTCGTCGTTTTGTAGCGGAAATCAGCGGAAAATCAACGATCCCGCTTGAGCCAGAAGACCTTCCCCTGTATCATGCGATGACCGTTTTCAGTGCAAATTTTATAACGATCCTTTTCTCCGCGGTGGAAGAAATCAGTACAGCGCTTGGCCAGAACCCCAAGCGAATAAAAACTGCCCTGCGGCCGCTGTCCGAAAAGGCGCTCGACAATGCGCTTGCGAATGCAAGCCATTCCGTGCTTACAGGACCAATCCAGCGAAAAGACCTTAAAACGATCGAAAAGCACCGCAAAGCGTTAAAATCGCTGGACCCAAAACTGAGGGAGATTTATGACGCATTTCTCAGATACAACCTCGGGCATGGAACTGCGAAACGTTAGAACTATAGGCGCTGTTAGCGCCCGTCCAATTACAAAAACACAGGCGTACGGCCAAATCCGTCAGCGCCGAGCGGATGAGCAGTCATCTCCGATGAGAGAGTCATCGCGATGACCGATCGTCCGCCAAAAGGAGAAAAACATGAAAAAAGGCATTCATCCGAACTATCATACCGTGACCGTCCATTGCGCCGGATGCGGTAATGAATTTGAAACCCGCTCGACCGCCGCAGGCGAGACGGTCCGCGTTGAAATCTGCGCTAACTGCCATCCGTTCTTTACGGGCAAGCAGAAACTCGTCGATACGGCCGGCCGTGTCGAACGCTTCCAGAAAAAATTTGCGAAGCAGATCGCGGAGCGCAAAGAAAAACAAGCTTCCGCCGCCGCGTAATTACGAATTTCAAACGAGGAATTACGAATGGGGACGCTACGTCCCCATTTTCGTTTCAGAAGGAATTTTTACCGGGGAAATATTCTTAATTCGACTTCATTCTATCATCGCAGCGTGGCTAATGCGTTCACCAACGTCCTGATCTATGAGGATGCGCTTGCACGGAGCAGGAAGTTCCTCCCCTTGTGCTATACGCGGTCGGTCACCGAACTCCGGTCCGGAGCATTTACGGCCATAGAACGCATTCGAGCCGTCTTTGGCGAGGCTCGCATCCATCTTCACGCTCGTCCGGAATTACAGGCCGTCATCGCGGCCCGGTATGGACTACCCGTAAATCAAGTTCCCGCCGGTAGCACGCTGCTTCTCAATGCACGCGAAGCCCTCGCCTTCAATCCCAATAATCACTGGCATGTGTATCCGGAATTGCCCCCGGACATCTCGGAACGGCTGATGACTGGTGAGGTCATCGAGCCTCCGGAAGCGATCCGGGAGGACGCCCCGACAGCGTTGTGGGAGATCGTCCATGCCAATGCCATGGCCTTAACGCTCGATGCCGAGCTCTGGCCGATGACGGCGCGCACCGTCGAACACCCGAAGTTCCCAAACTGCACGATCCTTAAACCGGAAAATCTCCTCGTCCATCCCAACGTACGAATTGATGCGGGCGTCGTACTCGATTGTTCCCTTGGCGAGATCATTATCGACGAGGCGGCCCATATCATGCCCCAGGCGACGATCATCGGCCCGGCGTATATCGGTAAACAGTCGATGATAAAAATTGGAGCGAAAATCTACGGCGGGACTTCGATCGGGCCCGTCTCCAAAATTGGGGGCGAGGTCGAAAACTCGATCGTGCAGGGCTACTCCAATAAGCAGCACGATGGATATCTCGGCCATAGCGTTGTAGGCGAATGGGTGAATCTCGGCGCTGGAACGAATACCAGCGACCTCAAGAACGATTACTCGCCGGTCCGAGTGACGATCGAAGGCGAAGAGTTCCAGACAAACTCGATGTTCGTTGGACTCCTTATGGGAGACCATTCCAAATCGGCGATCGGGACGCAGTTCAATACGGGAACGGTAGTTGGTGTCAGCTGTAATATATTCGGTTCCGGATTTCCTCCCAAATGGATCCCAAGTTTTTCCTGGGGCGGAGCGCAGGACATGACGAATTACCGCTTCGAAAAAGCGGTTCAGGTTGCACGAGCCGTGATGCAGCGACGGAATATTGAACTGACAGAAGAAGAAAAAGCGCTACTCATGCAACTCTATCGTAAAACGCAGACCATCCGTGTGTGAACGGCCGTGAACGTTCTTACGCCATCTCTTCGATAAAGATACTGTCTAACCGCTCCAATACCTCCCGTATCTTTTTTCGGCTTTCCGCTTTCACTGGCACCAGCGGCAGCCGCAGGTATTCCTGAATGATTCCACGCATTGCAAGCGCCGCTTTGACGGGACCCGGATTGGATTCGATAAAATTTACCCTCATGAGATCGAGCAACTCGTAATGGAGCGCACGCGCTTCCTCGAATTTTCCTTCCAACGCAAAGCGCACCATCCGCGAAAATTCGGTGGGGACGACATTCGCGGCCACACTCACGACACCTTTCGCACCGACGGAAATCAGTGGCACGGTAATGTTGTCTTCGCCCGAAAGCAGGTTGAACCCCGCCGGGGCGTTACGAATAATTTCCATGCACTGCGAGAAATCGGCACTGGCTTCCTTGATCGCCACAATGTTTTCGATCTCGGCACATCGCAACGTCGTCTCCGCTGTCATATTAAGCCCGGTGCGCCCGGGCACGTTATACATGACCACCGGTAACCCGACATCGGCCACAGCGCGGAAGTGTTCGAAAAGGCCATGAGGGGTCGGTTTATTATAATACGGCGTAACAATGAGCGCCGCATCGGCACCCAGCGCCATGGCTTCCTCGGTATACTCGATCGAACTCCTTGTATCGTTCGTTCCGGTTCCCGCAATAACGATCGCGCGGCGATTGACGTATTCAACGATCCATCGAAATATTTCGGTGCGTTCCGTCCGTGTAATGGTCGGGTTTTCACCCGTCGAGCCGAGCGGGACGAGCATCTCGACGCCACCCTCCAACTGATAATCGATCAGCCGCGCAAACGATTCGAAGTCGATCGTTCCGTCGGCATGGAAGGGCGTTGCCAGGGCGGTCCCCGTTCCGCGAAGTAGTTTATGCATGGTCGTAATTTTTAGGTTCTTTCCAGAATTTCCGCAATGTGTTCCTCGAACCGGTAATATCCCTTTCGGCCGACGATCCATTCCGCCGAATCGACCGCACCGGTGGCGAACCCACGCCGGCTGCGGGCTCGATGCGTTAATTCGATCGCATCGTCTTCCGATTCGAACCCGACCGTATGGGTTCCCGTGATCGCGCCCGCGCGAATGGAGCTGATGAGCAGAGTATCCTTGGGAATCGATTCCCCCGGCCGAAGTTCGCTCGCGGTTTTCGATTTCGATTTGAGCCCGGAGAGCACTGCTTCGCTTAAACGCAATGCCGTTCCGCTCGGAAAATCTTTTTTGCCACGATGATGTGCTTCCAGGATATAGGCATCGTATCCGGCGGTGCTGAGCAATCGCGAAGCCGAGCGTACGATCTGCAGAAAGAGATTCACTCCGATCGAAAAATTCGATCCGGCCACGCAGCCAATGCCTGCTTCGCTCACCATCCGGCGTACCTTTTCCTGCGATGCGTCCCAGCCGGTCGTTCCGATCACAATGGGAATGCCCGCCTTACCACACAGGCGTACGTTCGTTTCGACGGCGCTCGCCTGACTGAAATCGATGGCGACAACCGCACCCGATTCGCGCAAGGCATCGAGTGTCGCGCGTTGGTTGATATCGAATGCGCCAACGATCGTATGCCCTGCGTCCAATGCAACGGATTCGATCTCATGACCCATTTTCCCATAGCCCAACAGCGCGATCTTCATTCTACAAAAATACGCTCGCGATCGAATTTAAAACAAAAACCAGCCTTTTGACAAAGGCTGGTTTGAAAAAAGGGGTGCAATTACAAAATCGATGTGTTATGGCCGGCGAAGGGAAATCACTTCGACATCCGCAAAACCGCCAAACGAGCGGAGCGGCTGCATCTCGAAGGAGGGAAGATCAAAATGGTCGGTTAATAGAGCTTGCGCAAGATCCTGCGCTAAACCAGATTGCGGCACGCAACTCGCAAGTTCGGGTCCGCTATGCGCTGTCTCGAAGATAACACTATGGACTCCGAAATAACGATCACGGGACGAGTCAGGACGTATCATAGGTCTTTCGCTGGTGAATAATGGGGTTTGAACCTTTGTCGAACGCTGAAAAGTTCGGCGAATAAAAGCAAACCAGCGCGCTGGAAGTGCCGTTAAGATACAATACTGAAAGGTAGTTTTCTTTTAGAACGATGTCGATTAACACGTATTGGAACGATCTCGCTGTACCGCTGGGAATTGTTGCCGCTGCAATCGTACTCGGTTTGATCGTCGAACGAGTTGTTATCGGCGTCGCGAGTAAATTTTTCGAACGCCGAGGCTGGACGATTGGCCGCCGGTTAGTAACAGCATTCAGTGGGATTGTTACGACCTGGTTCGGATTGGCGGCCGTCCGAGCAGAACTCCATGAATTCCCGCTCAAAGCGAGTGCACTGCCGGCGATCGAACAAACGATCTCGGCTTTATTCATTCTCGCCTTTGCGGTCCTGATCGCGCGGACGATCGTCGCCTTCATTCGAACGTTTTCGAGCGCGCACGAGGGCGCGGTTCGGTCCGTTTCGCTCATTGAAAATATCGTTCGCGCGATCGTTTATGCCCTGGCGATCCTCGCCATTCTCCATGCCTATGGAATTGCGATCACCCCCCTGCTCGCGGCGCTCGGGGTCGGCGGCCTGGCGGTCGCACTTGCACTGCAGGATACGCTTGGTAACTTTTTTGCAGGCATTTATATCATTAGTTCGAAATATATCGATCCCGGAGATTATGTGAAGCTCGATAGCGGCCAGGAAGGGACCATTCGGGACATCGCCTGGCGCGTGACCACGCTCGAAACGCCGTCCCAAACGCTTATTATTATTCCCAACTCGAAATTTTCAACGAGCATTATCACCAATTTCAATCGTCCCCATCGCTCGATGGAACTCACGATCGAACTACCGATCGATGCGACCAAACCGGCTCGCGCTTTCGAACGCACGGCGCTCGAAGCCGCGCAGGAAGTAAAATCGAAGATGCCGGAGGTCGTTACCGGTGAACCAAAACTCCAGTACACGGCCCTGAGCACGACCGGGGTGACCCTCCAGCTTTCTATCGCACTCTCCGACTTCTCGAAACAAAACGATGTGCGTCACGAAATCATAGAGCGGATCTATCGAAGCGAGCATCCCACTACCACGGACGCTACAGCGGACGCTACAATGGATACTACAACGTCGCAAAAAACAAAACCACCGCAGCCAGCATAAACGCCGTTGCGGTCCAGCCGAGCCACCGCCACGTTCTTGAAATCGTAAATTCCCCCATGATCCGGCGCCGCGAGGCCATGTGCATGATCACGATCATGATCGGAGTCGATATGATCCCATTGATGACGGCCGACCAGTACAGCGCTCGGATCGGATTCAAATGAAGATAGAGGAGCAACACTCCCAGCCCCGTGGCAAAGACCAGCACGCCGTAAAAACGCCAGGCCTTGATCGGCTTCATTTCAAGGCTCGCGCGGAAATGCAACGCTTCACCAACGGCAAACGCTGCCGAACCCGCTAATACGGGCACGGCGAGCAGCCCGGTCCCAATAATTCCTATTGAAAACAACAGTGCGCACCACTGGCCGGCGATCGGTCGGAGCGCTTCGGCCGCCTGCCCTGCGGTTTCGATCTGTGTAATTCCTTTTGCATGCAGCGTCGCCGCCGTCGCAAGGATAATAAAATACCCCACGATATTCGAAGCGGCCATGCCGAGCAACGTATCGCGACGAATCCATCGGAGAACCCGGGGTGCTTCTTCCGGCCGATGAAGTAAGGAGTGTTCGCGGCGGTGCGTTCGAACTTCTTCTACCTCCTGCGACGATTGCCAGAAAAAAAGATAGGGACTGATCGTTGTCCCCAGTACGGCCACGAACGTGGTTACATAGTTGGTATTCCAGGAGAGCGTGGGTAGAAATGTTCCATAAACAACATCCCGCCACGGAATTCGGACAAAAAAGACCACGCCGATATAGGCGAGAATGACGAACGTCAGCCACTTGAGGATATTGGAATAGCGATGATAGGGAACAAACACTTGAAGGAGGATCGAGACGGCCGTAAAGCCAACGGCATAAAACCGCATGGGACCGCCGATAACCAGCGTCGCGGCAGAGCCCATCGCACTGATATCCGCTCCTAAATTAAAGATATTCGAAACCAGGAGTAAAATGACGAGCGGGAGCGTAATTTTGGCGCCATAATATTTTCGCATATTCGCGGCAAGTCCGCGTCCGGTCACGCGACCGATCTGGGAACTGATCATTTGCAGGGCACTCATCAGCGGCCACAAGACCAACATCGTCCAGAGAATGGAAGACCCGATTTGCGCGCCCGCCTGGGAATACGTTGCAATGCCACTGGGGTCGTCGTCTGCGGCGCCCGTGACCATTCCGGGACCGATCGAACTCCAGAACGAACGTTCTTCCTGTTGTTCATTGGGGACGTGGGGCGATGAAGAGCGGTCCATCATGGAAGGGGAACAGAGTGGTGGAGAACTATAATTTCTGGCGGTTATTCGTGGACCTCTTCGGCGCCACCGACAATATCGACATTATAAATTTTCAGTTCCCTTCCGGCCTTCCACCGGTACATCGCCTGCATGCGCTCCGAGAATTCTTCGGTGCGTCCCCGTGCAACGAAACTCACGGTGCATCCTCCAAATCCGCCGCCCGTCATCCGCGTCCCGAACACCCCCGGAACGGTGCGTGAGGCGTCCACTAACAGATCGAGTTCCGGCGCGCTTACCTCGTAATCGATTTTAAGCGATTGATGGGAATCATAAAAGAGGGCTCCCAACTGCTCGAAATTTCCGCTCCGAAGTGCATCGGCGGCGGCCAGCGTTCGTGCATTTTCCATGACAACATGGCG
>JAJPIQ010000016.1 GCA_021324685.1 Bacteroidota bacterium | reverse complement strand
TTGACTTGCGCGCCCGGCTGGACTCGAACCAGCGACCCACAGCTTAGAAGGCTGTTGCTCTATCCATCTGAGCTACGGGCGCAGATCTTTCCCGGGCGCGGAGCGAGGTAACAGGAACCCCGTTTGACAAGTTCGCGAAGGATCTTCGATTTGCTTTTTGGCATTATTCCTTCCGATCCAGTATTCCCGGGCTCAATAATGGCCTGGATCATGAAAAATTTCAGCTCATAGCGTTCCCATCAAACCGACCGCGGCCGGATTTTACGTTAACCTCACGGCGAGCACCGTCACATCGTCCTCGAAGGCGATCCGCTCCGATTGTCGAAGTTGCTCGAGGGCCGATTTCAGCTCGATCTGATTTTCGGATCCTTTTTTTATTAATTCGATAATTCCTCGTTCCCCGAGCGGTTTTCCTTCCAAAGCCGCTTCCGAAAGGCCATCGGTATAAAACACAATGAGGCTGTTACGCTCGAGATCGTAATGCCTCGACTCGTACGGGAACGAATCGACGATCCCGAGCGGAATACCGGTGCTTTCGAGTGTCGTGGTATGGCCTCCGGCATAGACGATCGGGTTGGGATGACCGCACACCACCGTTTCGAGGCGATGCTGGCGGACATCGAGCACACCCAACGCTGCGGTAATGAATCGTTCCGCCGAGGTGCTTTCGCACATGAGGCGATTGAGTTCGCACACAACGTCGAGCAGCGAAACTTGTCCTTCTTTCAGCAGCGCCACGAGCGCGCGCAGGGCGGCCTGCAAATTCGACATGGTCAGTGCCGCCGTTACGCCTTTTCCGACGACATCGGCGATGGCAAGGAGCACCCGCCCCTCTCCTAATTCGATCGCATCGTAATAATCTCCTCCGATCCATTCAGAAGGTCGTGAGATGGCTGCGAATTCTGCTCCTTCGATCTTCGGTAATTTCTGGGGAAGGAGCGATTGTTGGATCTCGCGGGCAAGCCGCAGTTCGGATTCGAGCCGCTCACGTTCTTTTTCGCGCTCGAACAGTTCTGCATTCGTAAGCGCAATGGAGGTCAGTGCCGCCAACGAGCCGATATACGTCGCTTCGGACTCTCCGCTGAGCCGAGGATTGATCGAAGGCCCAAGGCCCAGCAATCCCAGGTAGCCGCCGCCATCGGCAGAGATGAGCGGGACCGCGGTGAACGGTTGATTTCGGTCTGAAACCAGCGATTCGAAAAATTTCGTGTCGATCGTTTGGGGCAGTTCGACGGTCGAGAATCCGGCACGCGCCGAGAGTTCAAAAACCTGCGAGCCCGAGACGCCAACATACGCAAACGCTTCCTTGATGAGGGATTTTCCCATGACCGTTCGGAGTACGCTGCGAATGATTCCATGCGGGCCTAAGTCGGGCGTTAGAGTGCGCGCAAATTCGAGCAGGGAGCTAAGTGCATATCGCTCCTGCGTCAGTTCCGCAGCTAAATCCTGTGGCGTGGGCATGGTTTGGAAACATAGATCGAGACACGGACAACTCTGGGGGACGCGAAAACAATTCTGGAGCGGGAGACGGGACTTGAACCCGCGACATCGACCTTGGCAAGGTCGCACTCTACCAACTGAGTTACTCCCGCATTGTTCGACGTGCCAAATTCCAGCCTTTTTGGACCAGCCGGTTTCCGACAGGGCACTGAGAACATCGGAGCTTCTCGCAGAAGTTTCGCTGGAGGAGAAGGGCCCCTTGTTCTTCGCGGACGGAGCTAACGTTTTCGCCTTCCAGAAGTTCCTGTTCGGTAATGGAAAGATATTTTGCACTTGCGCGAGTCTTCGCCGAGCCCCATACTTCCATCAGCCGGCGTTCATCGTGCGTTCTGGCCGCACGATCGGAGTCCATTCGGCTCCAGGCAATCCGGGCCGGCAGGACGACATTCAGCCAGACAGCGGACGCACGTTCTTCTCCCAACAGCGATAGCGGTGTGGACAGTTTGGAACGAAACGAAGTATGGCTTTCCCAGTAGAGGCTGGAACCGAGCGGAAGGTCGGGTGTGCCTTCAAAGAACGAACTGCGAACGCTCCATTCCTTACGGCTGAAATATCGCGCTGCGAGTGCCGCCGCGAGCGCGAGCCTTCGATACGGGCTATTCGCCGGTCGGATCCGAAAAAAAGCCCAGTCGTGCTCGGCCAGCAGTTCCGGGAAGCGAAGGGACTGCAAAATCGAATTCCAGATCGCGTTCATTTCGAGCAAATATTCGTTTGTCTCGTTATCGAATTCGAGCGAAGGTTTCGACAGGAGTCCTGCCGTGCCGAAGTAAAGCGCTTCGAATGCCTTGTGCAATTCATTTGGAAACGATTCCCGAACGAAGGCAAGGCGCGAACGCGGAAGAAGGGACGATAATTCACGGAACGGCACCCGGTTTTGTGAATAGCCGAGCGCGTCCATGACGAGTTGATACACCCGTTCGAGCAGAGCCCCTTCCGATTGAAGTTCATGATCGCCGGTGGAAAGGCGGTCCACGAGTTCCTCCAGTCGTGCTTCTCCGAACTGGGCAAGCACTTTTCTCTTAAAACGGATGGGAATTAAAATATTGTGCGGAAAGCAGGGAAGTTCGGGTGAGCGATCGTACACCTTTCGGAATAGGGCATCCCAGAGATCGCTCCGGTTCAGGACTAAATTATCCCGAAGAACAAGGTGGGGAAACGGCGGACGCGCGCCTGTTTCTTCTTCCGCTTCGAGCACGACATGAAGAATGACGTTCGAGTACCGTGCATCGGAAGCATGTTCATGAGTATGCCATCCTTCGGGGGTGAGATGAATTTCGACATCGCCGGTAATTTGGACTCCGTTATCCAGCGCGATCCTGGCCCCAAGAAAATCGGGACCTCCGCGATGAAGATTTTCAGTGCCGGGATGAAGGACAGAGATCGGAGCGCCATCGGAGAGCACAAGAGCCGATCCAAGAAAACTTTGATGCTCTTTCCATATCTCTCTTAAAAAATGCTCCGCGATCATCGCCGTTACGTATATTTTTTTGCAGCCGCGCGGGCGGCTTCGGCAAAGTCGGCCCCTTTGGACGCGGCGATAATGCCGCGGCTCACGTTTACGATTGCGATGCCATCGCCATTGGCGGCCTTCACGTCCTCCATGGTTCCTCCTTGTGTGCCGACGCCGGGAATAAGGAAGGGAAGCTCCGGGGCCCGTTCGCGCAACGCGCGAAGTTCCGCGGGTTTCGTCGCGCCGACCACCAGCCCGGCATTCTTTTTTGGCTCATTCCACGCGCGGACGTTGTCTGTAATTTCTTCGTAGAGTTTTTTGCCGTTGGAGAGTTCCAGGTATTCGAAGTCGCGCGCGCCGGGATTGGATGTCAGCCCCAGAAAAAAGACGCCGCGGTCCGCTCGGCGCAAAAAAGGTTCTGCCGCATCGAAGCCCATGAGCGGATTGATCGTGATAGCATCGAATGGGAACATTTCCTGGTAAGCATACGCATATTGTTCGCTCGTGGCGCCAATATCGCCGCGTTTCACATCGCCGATGGTCACAATGTGCTCGGGAATAGAGGCAAGGGTCTCCTGGACGGCCGCATATCCGCGTTCGCCATACGCCTCGTAGTATGCGAGTTGTAACTTGTAAGCGCAGGCAACGTCCTTTGTGGCGTCAATGATCGCTTTATTGAATACGACTACTGGATTTTCTTCGCCGTCCAGTTTTTTAGGAAGGGATTTCCAGTCCGTATCAAGTCCAACACAAAGAATGGAATGGCTTTTTTCCTGCGCGTGCTTAATTTTTTCAAGAAATGTCATCGTACCTTTTTTACAAAGATACGAAGAAAGGCTATAAACGATAACTCGCAGAGAGAATGGACGGCGCGAAAGCAGGGTTCATTGCACGCTTTTGTACGATCGATCCGAGAAGTAACCCTGCCGGATTTGCTTCGAAGTCCCAGCCCGTGCTCGATTGATCCCCGCTGCCTTTACCAATGGAACTAATGCTGATCGCGAAGCCGGCGCACGTTCCGACGACGATGGGTGCGGTAAATGCCCAGGGGGAAAAATTAAGGTTTCCGCTGCCGGCGATCAGGTACCCAAATCCAAGGCCAATCGCAAATCCTGCGGTGGTCCCTAAAATTACAGCCGTACCCTCGCCGTTCGAATAATGGGTCCCATTCATAAGCGAATTGCTGAGAACGATTCCTCCGATATTTCCGGCCACGGCGGACAAAAGAAGCCCGGTCGAGGGATTTGTATTGGTATTGTAGCTAAGGGCCGATGCATAAATAAGTGGAGGAATCATGGCGCCATAAATCCCGGCGGTTAAAACTGCGGACGCATTCCCGCGCGTATACGGCTCATGATTCGCCATAGCCGTCCCCACGGCAAACCCGGCGGCCGAACCAGCCAGGCCAAGGGCGGACCATAACGACCCGGTAGCCGAATGATCGACGGCGAAGGCCATGCCTATCCCATCCATCATTCCGAAAAGTCCACCGTAACGGATGATGTCGGCACTGCCTTCGGTAAGATTATTCTTCGATGCGATCGCATAACCGATTCCCGTCTCGCCAATGCTTACGACCGTGGCGACAGGACCGATTTCCCGGCCGGGCTTGCCATTGGAAAGCATGATGTCCAACAATACACCGTGGGCAGCTCCTAAGAATGCTCCTCCAAGGGCGAGGGAACCTTCAGCATCGTTCATCGGTGCGTGTTCCGTTAAAGCCGCGGGAATGAGATAGCCGAGACCGCCGATAACGAGTTCCAGTCCTGCGCCCACGCTTGCATTATTCGAATTGATCGCGCTGGTAATCGCGGGAGCGTAACCCAAAAACGAAAGCAGCGTTTCCCAGATCAGTAGTTTCGTGCGTGAACTTTGATCGAGCTTCTGGCCAGCCTTCTGCGGTCCTAAACGAGCGGCGATATCTTCCTGGATCGCCTGGATGGAAGTTGCGCTTTTGACAACCCGGTCCTTGAGAAGTTTGCTATTCTCGAAAGAAGTGATTTCGAGCTGGTACGAACTATCGGTTTCCCGGTAGAGCCGCGCTTCGAGAAAATGAGGATACGTTGGAAAGAGATCGAGCTTCTTTTCAAGGTTCTGATCGATCGTCATTATCGTTCCGGCAGAATCGAACGGGACCTGAACCTCCTGCGCGATGGCCGGAAGCGATGGTAAGGAGAAAAGAACGGCAAAAACAAAAAACTTCATGAGGGTCGATGGACAGTACCACAACACAGGAATCAGGCGTTTGTTACAACGGATCTCTGACGAGCATCGCTGCACCGATGATCCCGGCCTGATTGCCAAAGTGTGCTTTTCGAATTTCAACGACCGGTCGAAGATTTGCCAGGACTCGGGCACGAAGCGAAGTCTGTGCGGCTCTGAACAAGACGTCTCCTGCTTCTGCGACGCCGCCTCCAAGAATAAAAACGTGCATATCGAGCAGGTTTGCAACGTTGGCGAGTGCGCAGCCCAACAACATTCCTGCTTCTTCGAATACCTGGGTCGCAAACTCGTCGCCTTGATGCATCGCACTGGCGATGATCTTTGGAGTGAGATCCGAAAGGCGATCGCGGAGAATGGAATGAATCGAAGGATCGATTTGCAGTTTTTTTCGAGTGCGCTCCGAGAGGTACTGCTGGCCGAGATAGGCTTCGATACACCCCCGCGATCCGCATTGACAGGGCGCCCCATTGATGTCGATCGACATATGCCCGAACTCTCCGGCTCCTCCGGATGCCCCGCGGTAGATTCCTTTAAAAGGGCCCTCATTCGAATAAATCGCGCCGCCCACACCGGTCCCCAACGTTACAAGAAGGAAATGAGAAAGTTCGCGACCGGCGCCGAAGCTCGCTTCTGCGAGTGCAGCGACCTTTGCATCGTTATCGACTTCGATCCGACGGAATTCCGGAAGGGATTCGGTAAGATACCGTTCGAGCGGTTCTTCTTTCCAGCCAACGAGATTGGGCGGATAGCGGACGAGGGAGCGATCGCGATTCATGGCGCCCGGAACTCCAACACCGATTCGATCGATCTCGGGAAAAGCGGATTTGATGTCGCGTGCATGTTCTGCAATGTCCGTAGCCGTGTCCCTGGAACCCGTTTTTGGGGTCGGGAATGAACTTTCGGCCACGACGGCCCCGCTCGAAACGTCGACCACGCCGAGCTTGATCGTTGTACCACCAATGTCAACACCGAGAAACATTCACCGTATTGAATTCTGAATGACAGAATAACACTTCTCAATCCATGAGTACATGCCGTACTTATGGTCCGGTCTTATACACCACTTCTCCAGGCCGTATCATCCCATAACGTTCGCGCGCAATCCGTTCAACGGTGGCCGGGTCCTCCATTCGAAGCAGTTCAACCTTCCGCGAAGCAATTTTTTCCTCGCGGCCGAGTTTGGCAAGCTGCGCTTCGCGCTCGGCGACCTGGTGCCGAAGTTCCAGATGCCGCCACAACCCTTTGTTTGCAAAGAGCAGCGTCCCTCCCAAAACAGTCAGAATACCCGTAATGAGCAGGAGCCGTGGCGACCGAAGGATTTTTTTTATGCGTTTGGCTACAGTTGGCATTTTCCCATAAATCCCCACATTTTGCCACCGTAACCCCCGGCCAATTTAAAAGATTCCCGCTACTCGTAGGAACCAGTCGGCCGGAGCATTCTTGACGATCTCCCACCCAACTCCTCCTTCCAGTGAAATGTCGAATGCAAGTTCCGAGCGAAGCTCGATGCCGGCGGTTTTTAGCCATTGTGTCCGTGAGAGCGGCAGGGTGGTCACCGTTGGATTGTTCGTGGGGGCATTGGCATACCAGGTTGCGCCCATATCGTAAAATTCGACGAGCTGCGGTTCGAAGGCGCGGAGAAGAGGAACGAAAGAACTGAAAAGCCAGTCCGCCTCCCGGAGTTCTGCGGTCGCGGTAAGCAGGCGGTTCCCGTAATAATAGCGCCGAATGCCTCGGAGCCGGTCATGTTCATGCAACGTCGCAATATTAAATCCGCCTTCGAAAGCATCGTATTTATAAAATCCGAGGAAGTCCTGCGGCAGTTCAGCACCGAGGTCCTCGGCGCCGTTCAGAAGAATGGCGAATTGATCGCGTTCATCTTCTCCCATTGGAAGCTCCTTGTGCAGGAACGCACGCAGTCGCGTGCGCGTGAGATCGCTGGC
>JAJPIQ010000059.1 GCA_021324685.1 Bacteroidota bacterium | reverse complement strand
TGCCATCGACCGTCGCGCTGAATGAGCCGCGGTAACCGCCGCCGCCCGATGCGTCGGTGCTATGCTTACACGAAGAAAGAAATAAAATTCCAAAGACCGAGACCAACAGCAAGGATCGTTTCATAAGACGAAAATGGATTTATAGAAAAGGAACAAAAAAATAACACGCCACGCGCGGTTTCCGGTTTCACCCGTCAAACGTGCTTACTTTTCGGTGCTGCGTACAGGAATGTTGTATTTTCGCGCATCAAGTTGTATTTTTGTACATGAAGTTGCATTTTCGCACATCAAGTTTTATTTTCGCATGAAATCTTTCTTACTTTGCTCGCTCCTTGCGTTAGGCATGGGCGTACGCGCAGGAGGCGGTCGTCAGGCTACGGTCCCGGTCGATTCGACCGCGCCTGCCCGGCTGCTCAAGACGGTGACGACCCACGCGGAATTCCTCCGGTTCGATAAAAAGGATTCCACCCAATTTTTCTTTCGGGACAAATCGGACCAGATGATGCTGCATGCCGCGATGGGAGCGCCGGAGATGGCCTGCTTTCTTGCGAATCATGCAAAAGATGAACTGCTGGTCACCTATAATATTTACGACGCGGCGGGCGACCGGCCGCGCTCGTACGTCGCGACGCGGATCGTTTCGCTCAAAAGCGGAGACGATACCCGGACGTGGGCGGACCGGGAATCGAAGGACTCGGCGCTCGCCGCGCTCCATCATGAGGAACTTCTTAAGCTGAGGGAACGGGAATGAAATTTCGCAGCACGATCGCATTTTCGCTCCCAGCGTTCTCGCTCTTCTGGTTTTCGCTCCTCTGGTTTTCGCTCCTCGCGTTCTCGTTTTCGCCGCTGCGCGCGCAGTGGGTGCAGACGAACGGCCCCGAAGGCGGAACGATCACGTCCATGTTCTCTTCAGGACCGGAGTTACTGGCCGGCACCGATGTCGGCACGATCTATCGTTTATCGGGAGACCGTTCGGTGTGGTCGCCAGCGGTTACAGGGAATGCGCGGGTCACGGCATTCCTTCCCATTGGTCCATCCCTGTCTGCGGCGACGGCGGGGAATGGCATATTCTTAAGCAGCGATGGAGGAGTGACATGGAGCCCCATCGCCCAGGGACCTTCCAATTCGAACGTGCTTTTCCTCGCATCGGCCGGTTCTACATTGTTTGCGGGAACGTTGAACGATGGCACGAACGGCGGCCTGTTCCGTTCGAGCGACGCAGGGCAAACATGGCACGAGGCCGACAGTAACCTGCCGGCAGGGGCATCCGTCTTCGCGATGGCTACGAGCGGACAGACCCTTGTGGCCGGTACGGATGCGGGAATCTTCACTTCCATCGATTCGGGCAAGACGTGGGTCAGTGCCGGGCTCGGGCTTGCGGCGAATAACATCACATCGCTCGCCGCGAACGGCGCCGCCGTTGTTGCCGGAACGAATGCCGGCGCGATCTTCCGTTCGACCGACCGCGGCGCACACTGGCAGGAAGGCGGAAACGAGCTTACGCCAGAAGCCATCCTGGCGCTCGCCTGGGATGGGAACCTGTACGCCGGAACGGCGAACGGCCTGTTCCGATCGACCGACACCGGGGCGCACTGGGCTGCGGTCGGGTCGGACCCGGCGGGACTTCGTGTGACCGCGTTAGCGGTGAATTCGGGGACTCTTTTCATCGGGACCGCGCACGCGGGAATCTTTATCGATAGCCTGAACGGCACCCCGAACGCGAGCAACGGCATCGCGTTAACGTCGGTCCCGACCACCTTTTCGGGCGGTCCCTATCTTTTTGCGCTTACCGGTTTCGGTGACGTCGCGCGTTCGAGCGATAGCGGCGATACATGGGAAAACGTCCAGCCGGCGCCGGCACGGTCGCTCATTGGGGTCGCGCAGAACCTTGTGATGTCCACGCTGGACGGACGGACGCTCCATTCGTCGAATAATGGAACGAATTGGGATACGCTCCCGGAGCCGCTCGGCGATTTTTCGGCGTTTCTTCCGAACGGAACCGTTCTTTTCGCGGCAACGCAGAACGGCGTGCTGCTTTCGACCGATGGGGGGGCTACGTGGGCCATAAAAAATTCGATCCTTCAGAACGTCACCGCGTTCGCGTTGCACGGGAGCGACCTCCTGGCCGGGACCAATGGCAGCGGCATTCAGCGCTCGACCGATAACGGCGCCAACTGGCAGCCGATCGATACCGGTTTTTTAAGCCACATGACGATCAATGCGGTCGCGGCCATTGGGAACACTATTTATATTTCCACGACGTCTGGCGTACTGCGAACGACAAACGACGGCGTCGAGTGGGATACGGTGAACCATGGGCTCACTAATTTTGGGATCACGGCGTTCGTCGTGAATGCGACCAATTTATTTTGCGCTACTGCCGGAGGCGGGGTGTTTGTGCTGCGGACGGCGCTCGACTCTGTCTGGCAGCCGTTCAACCACGGGCTTTCCGATACGGCGACGGTCCTTTCGCTGGCCGAGCGTAATTCCGATCTTTTTGCCGGGACGGACGGTCACGGCATCTGGAGGCGGCCCGTGGACGATATCGAGTCTGCCGTTCGGCGGGCACCGGGAACTCCGAGCGATTTTTCTCTTGACGTCTATCCGGACCCCGTCGTAACGTCCCCGACGGTGCACTTTGTAAGTTCCGACTTGCGCGATGGCCGAATTTCGATCGTGAACGAAGCCGGCATCGTCGTTTCGCGGCTAGCGTCGAAGGAGGGTATGGCTACCTGGGATGTGACGGGGTTCCCAAACGGCGTGTATGAGGCGGTGCGGTCCAGCGGCACGCAAACCGCGCGTGTTCGATTCGTCGTCGAGCGCTGATTATTTCCGGTATTCGATACCGATGCGCGCGCCGAACGAGGTCAGGTGCCAGTTCAGGTCGGTGACGGCATCGAAAAAGGGGAGATTCATGTACGCGCCGGCGAGCAGCGAGACCTGCTGGCTCAACTTAAAGGCGAATCCCGGCGAAAGTTCCAGTGCGATATGGAAGACGGTCGGGTGTGGGAACGAACCGCTCGCGACCGTAAGGCTCCGCGACCCGGTCGAGCGGCCCGTCGAATCGGTGAGCGTGGCGGGAAACAAAATATCGCGCGTTTCGACGAAACTGTTCGAGATCAGGAACCCGGCGACGAGCCCGCTATAGATATAAAATTTTTCCGGGACCAGGTAATAATAGGCGCCGCCGTTCAGCGTGACGTACGTGAGCGATGCCTCCGCGGTATAATTTTCGATCAGTTTCGAAAGCTGCGATCCGGCCGTATCGCCGTACTCGATCGAATCGTGAACGAACGTCGAATGCACTCCCACCGCCGCACCGCTGAAGTTCGCGAAGCCGATGCCGGCCGCGAACTGGAGCGATTTATCGATCGGATATATATAAAAGCCCTGGAAACTGCCGCTCAGCCGCGTGGAAAATTGATCGAACGTCCCCCCGCCGACGAGGTAGCTCGGAGGATCGAACGTGACGTCGGAGACCGTGAGCGAAGGCGAAGTGATGAACTGCATCGTCGTCTCTTTACAGCTCGGGCAAATATTTTCCCGCCCTTCGTTCAAAGTATAGTTCCAGTGCCGGCCGCTGAAGGTCCGGCAGACGACCCAATAGGAAACATTCCCGGCCGCATCGGTGAGTTTCAGGCTCAGGAACGCGCACGTGCCGGTGTCCCGGATGTTGAAGACCAGCGGGACTTCGGGCGCGCCGACATCGAACCGCGGAATATCGACCGGCGAACGGTAATTCTCGCTGTCGATCACGACGATCGACGCGAGCCCGGCATCGAAGAGGCGGTCGTCGCGGGCGATGAGGTTGAGCGGATACTCGCCATCGTCGGAGGTGAGTTCGAGGATGGGGCGCATCGTGTCCCGCACGATGGGGACCGTCTTGACGAGCTGGCCGCCATCATTCCCATACGAGTCGTAATTATCGCCGCGAATACCGAAGCCATAGGAATAGAGGCCGAACGGTTGGTCGCAGGAGACCGAGTGAGAACCAAATCCGATCTCATACTGGGCGATCCCGTATCGGGAGATCCCGATCGTATGAAAATACCGGACGGGCACGGGCCGGCCATCGACGCGAAGCGAGCCTTCGGCGTCCAGCGGGACCACGAGATTGATATAATGATACCACTCGCCGGAAACCGGGGTCACGAAGCGGTAGTAATTCAGGAACTGTTCCGTCGGCGTGATCAGCATCATGAAGGGATCGCCGACCTTGACCGAATCGGCGTCCGAGCCCTGCGCATATTCCGAGACGAGGACCGGTCCGGAAGCCGTCACCAGCGAATTATCGACCATGTGATTGTTCTCGTAGAACTGTCCGGCCTGCAGTTTTCCCACGAGCTTGTTATTGAGGAAGACTTCGGTATGGTCTTCGCTGGCAATGACGCGAATGGCATATTGAGTTTTTCCCTCGAGTTTGCCGACATAGAACTGCCGTCCCCAGCTCGGGATCGGCGGTTCCATTTCGAGGAGCTGATCGCAGAAGGATACGTCCGGTGGGACCTGTGCGCACGTATGGCCGATCATAAAACCGATCGGCTTATCCGAGGTCACGAGGGAACCGGTAAGGTCGCTTGAGTGGCCGGGAGAGGTCGCTCCCTGGATCAGGTATGTTTCGCCGGCATTGAGCTGGACAGAAAATGTTTCGCCTTTTCGATGTCCGCCGCGCGTATCGGAGTTGAGCGAGATCGTGACGATCGTATGGTCCTGCGTTCCGACGATCGCGACTTCGGAAGTAAAACTTTCGGGCCCATTTTGCAGCGCATAATATCCGACCGCGCGATACGCGGTCCCCAGGGCCAGCACAGGCAACCCAAGATACGTATCGGTGCTTGCGGGCCGGTGGGAGAGCCCGAAGACCGCGACATCGTTATTGGCTTCGACATGCACTCCGAGCCGCTGGACTTGCTCGCTTACGAGCAACTGCACCGTGGTGTCGATATCGATCTCTTTGATATCGGACGATGCGATATGGAACGGAATGCGTTCGCCGAGTCCTGGAACGGAAACCGTGCCATCGGTCTCGCGATCGCTGGTGATAAACAGCTTAAGGCTGAGCGTCTTGTTGCCTTCGATGATCGCGTTCTGTGGAAATGCGAGCCAAAACTCCTTCCCGCGGGAGTCCTGCGCCAGGCTCTGGGGGTCGGTCTGCGCATGGGCGACCTGCGCTGCGACCGAGAGGATAAAAAAAAGAATGAGGGACCGGTACATTTAGTGAACGATGAGAAAGCGCAGTTGATCGACCGCATCGATGGCCCCCGATGCAGTATAGGTCGTCAGGACGGCACGATACATTCCGGAAGAAAGCAGCAGGGCCGGAATCGTCAGCGTCTTAAGGCCTCCCGGCTCCATTTGTTTTGGAATGAGGTCGAGCATTTCCCGGCCGGCTGCATCGTAGATCGTTACACTGAGTTCGACCGGGTTGTGGTTATAGGTTTGCACGGTGATGGGTTCTCCGATCCTTGCCGGGGAAGGGAAAACGCCGACGATATAATTTCCCCAGCGCGGCCGAAGCTGGCCGTTGACGGACGAGTCCTGCGACCCGGCGCCGGACTGTGCAAACGCCGGAACGGCAATGACGAAAGCGACCAGAAAAAAGAATGGCCTCACGAGAGCATAACAAGAAAACGACGCCTAAAATCCGACCAAACTGAATTCGATTCCGCAAAAAAAGAAAATGCCTTCCGGAGTCGAGCCATTCCCGCTAGGGGCTTCGTTCCGGAAAACGTACTACGTTTTCTCTTTCGATATTTCGATCTTCAATTCTTTTAACTGCCGCTCTTCGATTACGGAAGGCGAGCCGTCCATCAGGCTTTGCATGCTCGTGGTCTTCGGGAATGCGATGACATCGCGAATATTCTCCGTGCCAGCGCAGAGCATTACGATCCGATCGATCCCGAGCGCCATTCCGCCGTGCGGCGGCGCGCCGTACTGAAAGGCTTCGAGGATGAACCCGAATTTCTGAATTTGCTCTTCCCTGGTAAGACCGAGCAAATCGAAGACCTCTTCCTGCATAGTCCGGTCGTGAATACGGATCGAGCCGGAGCCGAGTTCATAGCCATTGATCACGATGTCGTAGGCCCGGGCGCGGACGTGTTGCAGGCCTTCCGAACGATCGGCCCAGTCGCGAATATCGGGCGAGGTAAACGGATGGTGCTTGAAGGTAAATGTTCCGGACTCTTCGTCCTCCTCGAACATCGGGAAATTGGTGATCCATGCCGGCGCAAATTCCCATTCTTTGCCCTTTAAGAGTTCGAGCCGTTTCGCGAGTTCGATGCGAAGTGCGCCCAGGATCGTGTAGGCGCGCTCCCATTTGGGGTGCGAGACCACCAGGATCAGGTCGCCGGGTGCGCCATTGCTTCCCGCCTGCGCGCCGCAAACGGAACGAATATCGCGAAGCAGGTCGTCCGAAAGGAATTTCTTTGCACTCGAATCGCATCCGTCCGGTGTAACTTTTATCCAGACCAGCCCCGACGCGCCATAGACCTTTGCAAGGTCGGTGAGCGAGTCGAGCTGCTTGCGCGACCAGTTTGCGCCACCCGGAGCGACGACGGCACCGATCACGCCGAGCCGCTTTTCGAGCACTTCCAGGAACGGCTTGAATTCGGTCTTGCCGCGGACCATCTCGGTCAGCGTCTGGATCTCGAGACCATATCGGAGGTCCGGCTTATCGGTCCCGAAACGGCTCATGGCCTCGTGATAGCTGAGTTGCAAAAACGGGGAAGGAAGTTTAAGGCCGATCGCGCTCCAGACGTTCGCAAGGCAGTTTTCCATGACGCCATAGACGATGTCCTCGTTCGGAAAACTCATTTCGACGTCCAACTGCGTGAACTCTGGCTGCCGGTCGGCGCGGAGGTCCTCATCGCGAAAGCACCGTGCGATCTGAAAATAGCGGTCGAACCCGGAGATCATCAGGACCTGCTTATAGAGCTGCGGCGATTGCGGCAGCGCATAAAAGGACCCGGTATGCAATCGGCTGGGAACCAGAAAATCGCGGGCGCCTTCGGGCGTGGCTTTCATCAGGATCGGCGTTTCGATCTCGTAAAACCCAAGCGCATCGAAATAATCGCGGATCGATTTTACGACCGTGTGCCGCAGCGCGATATTCTTTTGCAGGCTCGGACGGCGAAGATCGAGATAGCGGTAGCGCAAGCGCAGATCTTCATTCGCCGTCGTATCTTCCTTTACTTCGAACGGTGGAACTTCGGAAGCATTCAGGATTTCCAGCGAAGAGATCTCTATTTCGATCTCGCCGGTCGGAAGTTTGGGGTTGGGGCTTTCGCGCCGGCGCACGTCGCCGGCGGCTGCAATGACAAATTCGTTTCGCAGTTTTCGTGCGGTCTCATAAGGCCGGTTGGGCGAGTTCGTTCCGCCGGCGGCGTTCGGTCGAAGGACACATTGCGATTTTCCGGTCCGGTCCCGAACATCGAAAAAGAGCACGCCGCCCATATCGCGCACGCCATCGACCCAGCCGTTAAGGACGACTCGTGTGCCGATCTGCTCCTTGCGAAGCTCGCCTGCCATGTGGGTACGACGTTGGAATGACATAATACGATAATGCAAAAATAAAAATGAAAGGGGATCGGATGACAAATAAGGGCTACGACGAAAATCAGTCGTCGTTTTCCTGCGTTTCGTCGTCGAAGGGAACGGGATAATGGCCGGTAAAACAGGCGGTGCAATAGCCGATCTCACGGCCGGAACGGTCCTTGTGCGGAACGCTTTCGAGCAGCTTTTTTACGGAGAGATATCGCAGTGATTCGACGCCCAGCTCGTTTCCGATCTCTTCCTCATTCGCATGGTGGTTCGCAATGAGTTCGGCCTTGCTGGGAAAATCCATTCCGTATTTACACGGATGGGTGATGGGCGGCGCGGTGATGCGAAGATGTACTTCGCGTGGATGCGCTTCGCGGATCAGATGGATGAGTGCCTTCGAAGTCGTCCCACGGACGATCGAATCGTCCACGACGACCACTTTTTTATCCTTCAGGACGCCTTTTACCGTGTTGAACTTTACCTTTACTTTCATTTCACGCCGGTCCTGCCCGGGCTGAATGAACGTACGGCCGACGTAGTGTGACCGAATCAGGCCGATCTGGTATTTCGTCTGGTTGCCGAGCTTCTGGTTCTGGCTCGCGTAGCCGAGTGTGGCCGTATTCGAAGAATCGGGCACGTTGATAACAGTAACTTTTTTGCCGGGGTCCGCCGGGACCGGCGATTCGATCGCCAGCGTTTTTCCGAGCTTGCGGCGGACCTTATCGACGTTCTCTTCGAAGACCTTCGAGTCCGGTCGAGCGAAATAAATATATTCGAAGATACAATGGGTCGGTTTTGGCGCATGCTCGACGACATGGGTCGAATGGACTTCGCCAGTGGCGACCGTGCGATCGTCGATAATGAGGATTTCGTTTGGATGGACGTCGCGAATATATTCCGCACCGACAATATCGAAGGCGCAGGTTTCCGAAGCGACCATATAGGCCCAGGCGCCATCTGGCCGTTTTAAACGACCGAATGCCAGCGGGCGAATGCCGTGCGGGTCGCGCGCGGCGACGAGCGACGTGTCGGTCAGCATCGCGAGCGAGTAGGCTCCGCGCGTTTTTTGCAGGGCCTCTCGAATTTGATCGATCTGGTGTTCCTGCTGGGAATGAGCGACGAGGTGGAGGATGAGTTCGCTATCGGTCGACGTCTGAAAGATCGTTCCCTGGCTTGCCAGTTCCTCACGCAGCCGGTGGGTGTTCGTCAGGTTTCCGTTATGGGCCAATCCGAAACCGCCCATGCGGTACTGCATGAAAAAAGGCTGGATGTTCTCGATCTTTCCGCTTGCACCGGTCGTGGAATAGCGGTTGTGCGCGAGGGCGGCATCGCCGACTAAGACCTCCGAAAGAATTTTGTGGTCTTTGAAGACGTCGAGCACAAGGCCGTTATCTTTATGGATCCGGAGCCTTCGCCGGCGGCCTTTTGGATGTTCTTCCCAATGGGCCGCAAGGATCCCCGCTGCCTCCTGTCCCCGATGTTGCAGTGCGTGCAGGGCGTAATAGGCGATCACACTCGCTTCGGGATGATTATAGATACCGATAACGCCGCAATTGCTTTCGGGTTTGTCTAAAAAGCGGTCGCGATTCGGTTCCCCCGCGACCGTCAGAATAGGCAGTTCAATGTCTTCCGGAGCGAGGGTGGTTTGGTTCGAAGGCATGACATTCGGCATCGGCACGTGGAAGAACACATTTTTCACGCTCAGAATTCAGCGAAAGGATTTAAATGTACTTTCAACTTAACGATGAATTCAGGGAATGACAAAACTACGCCCGAAAGTTATATGAGGCTCATTATACAGTAATAGATTGCCACAGGAAGAAGAAATATTAGGTAAAGCCTACGATGCTCGGCTCATGCGGCGCCTGGTGAAGTACCTTGCGCCGTATAAATGGAAGGTTGTGCTCGCAGTGATCATTACGGTCCTCGTCTCGGCGCTGGGACCGTTGCGGCCATTTTTGACCATGATCGCGATCGATAAGTACATTGCGGTCGGCGATTACGGCGGCCTCATGGGAGTCGTTGCGATCATTGTCGGCACCCTGGTCGTGCAGTCCCTCATCTTGTATGGGCAGACGCTGCTTACCGCATGGATCGGCCAGCAAACGGTCTACGATCTCCGGCGAGAGCTGTTTGCCCATTTCCAGGAACTTTCGATGCGCTTTTTCGACCGGAATCCGGTCGGGCGGCTCATTACGCGCATCACGAACGATGTGGAAGTGCTGAACGACCTCTTCAGCTCGGGCATCATTATGATCGTCGCCGATGTGTTCGTGATCTTCTGGATCTTCGTCTTCATGTTCTATACGAGCTGGAAGCTTTCGCTTGTGGTGCTCACGGTGTTCCCGCTATTGCTCATGGCGACGGCCGTCTTTCGTAAGAAAGCGCGCGAATCCTACCGCGATGTTCGGCGATTGGTCGCACGCGTCAATTCTTTCCTTAATGAGCACGTCTCCGGAATGATCACGGTCCAGCTTTTCGGAGCGGAGGCCCATACATACCGGCAGTTCGACTCGATCAATCGTGCGACCGCCGATGCGAATATCCGGAGCGTCTTTTATTATGCGGTCTTTTATCCGGCAGTAGAATTTCTTTCCTCCGTGGCGACAGCCCTTATCGTATGGTATGGCGGCTCGCTCGTATTGGGAAATAAACTGGGGCTGACGGCCGGGGTCACGATCGGAACGCTCATCGCATTTTATCAATATACCGAACAATTTTTTCGTCCCATTCGTGATCTCGCCGATAAGTACAACATTCTTCAATCGGCCATGGCCGCCAGCGAGCGTATTTTTAAATTGCTCGATGACGATACGGTCCTTGCCTTACCGGAAAAACCGATTTCGGTCGGACGGCTTCGAGGCGAGATCGAGTTCCGGAATGTCTGGTTTGCCTATAACAACGAAGACTATGTGCTGAAGGATATTTCCTTTCGTGTCCGTCCCGGTGAGACGGTGGCGTTTGTGGGCGCAACGGGAGCGGGGAAGTCCTCGATCACAAATCTCATGACGCGACTCTACGAGTTCCAGCGCGGTGAAATCTTGATTGATGGGCACGACATTCGCGAACTCGATCCACAGGAATTGCGACGCAATACCGCCATTGTGTTACAGGACGTATTCCTGTTCAGCGCCGACATCTCGACCAATATCAGCCTTGGGAACGAGGCGATCACCGATGAAAAAATCCGGAGCGCCGCGGCGTTGGTCGGCGCAAACGATTTTATTTCCCGGCTTTCCCGCGGATTCGAATCGCAGGTGATGGAGCGCGGTGCGATCCTTTCCGTGGGCGAAAAACAGTTGATCTCGTTCGCGCGGGCGCTGGCGTACGACCCCAGCATCCTGATCCTGGACGAAGCGACGTCGAGCATCGATACCGAAAGCGAGCAAAAAATCCAGCATGCGATCGAACAGTTGCTCGTAGGCCGAACCTCGATCGTGATCGCGCACCGGCTATCGACGATCCAGAAGGCGGATAAAATTATTGTTATGCACCACGGTGAAATTCGTGAAATGGGAACCCACGATGAGCTCCTCCACATGGGCGGCATTTATCGGACCCTGTATGAACTGCAGTACAAGGAGCAGGAACTTGCGGACGGCACGGGATTGCGCGCTCGGGAAAATGAGGGATCCGTCACAAGTACATAAGGATTGATCAGGAATGCGGACGGATTGGTCAGGAGTGTAGGATGGATTCGTCCGCCAGTTCCAACACTTGCTCGATCATACCGCGAATCCCTTCGAACACATCCGAAAGCACGGCATCGTCATACATATACGCAGGTGTGGTGACGATATGGTGCGAGCGGTCCAGGTGAATTTCGTCCGGTTTCGTGATCACATGGGTATGTCCTAATTTTTCGATTTCTTTCGAGGCATCGCACTCCGCTCCCACACTCAGCTCGAGCCGCGTCCCTTTCATCGCCAGCGCCACGACGGCCGGCGCAATACACGCTGCTCCGAGGGGCTTTCCGGATTCGATCGTGGACCGAATGGCGCGAGCAAGATCGGGAAGAAGGGTTCCATCGGAACCCTCGAAGGCAAAACTCGAAAGATTTTTTGCAGCCCCATATCCACCCGGCATGACGAGCGCATCGAATTCAGACATATCGAGTTCCGAAAGCGGCCGCACCTGGCCGCGAGCGATGCGCGCCGATTCGACGATCGGGTTCCGGCGTTCATCGACCGGCTTCATGCGCAGGTGATCGATGACGTCCGATTGGTCCATGTCCGGCGCGAAGCACTCGACCTCGGCTTTTTGGACGCTTAAGGCCCAAAGCACCGCAACGGCCTCACGAATTTCCGAACCGTCCAAATATCCCGAACCTGAAAGGATGACCGCTACTTTCATCGTGCCAATTGTTTGTTTGAACTACCGTATTTCGCGAACTGTTACTACGCGCTCGAAATCTACTACGCACTCGGATCGAGCCGTTTTAAAACGATTTCGAAACCGATTTTCGAACAGTTCAAAACACGATTTTCAAAAAAAGAATTTATGGCATCGCCACTTGTCGGGATCATTATGGGAAGCGCGTCGGACTGGGACACGATGCGCGAAGCCCACAAAATTTTACAGGAGTTCGACGTACCGCACGAATACAAAGTGCTTTCGGCGCACCGCGCGCCGGCGGCGGTAACCGAATATGCAACGAGCGCCGAAGGGCGCGGAATGAAAGTCATCATCGGTGCGGCCGGCGGTGCGGCGCATTTAGCGGGTGTGCTTGCGGCACAGACGTTACTGCCCGTGCTTGGGGTGCCGATCGAATCGCAGGCGTTGAAAGGCATGGACTCGCTGCTTTCGACCGTGCAAATGCCGGCGGGAATTCCAGTCGGAACGCTTGCGATCGGCAAAGCGGGAGCGAAAAATGCCGCGCTGCTGGCCATTGGAATGCTCGCCACCACCGATGCGAAGCTCCGCGACAAACTTCAGCTATACCGCGAAACGCAGACGCGTTCGGTCCTCGCCGCCACGCTCGAAGGGTAATTTCCGACCGAAAAGGATCATTCCCACATCGTGAAAGTCCAGCTTTTCGCCGACGAACCGTACCAGCAGTCTTTTACCGACTATTTCTCTTCTATCGAGACGATCGAGTTGGTAACGGACTCGCCGGACCTGGTGCTCGGCCTTACGTTCCTGGACCCGGATCGAAAACGAGCCTACCTTTCGAAATTCGAATCGGAGGTCCCGATCGTTTCGAACACGCTCACGCTTTCGGCAACCACGGCTCAAACGCTGGTGCGAAGCGGCAAGGTCGTTGGAATGCCGGTGCTGCCATACTATTTCGCTCGGCAATCATCGATCGAAATTTCGCTCCCGGCTTCGGCCGCGACGGTGCCACTGGTCGTTACGGAATTTTTATCGCTCGCCGGGAAGACCGCCGAACGAATCGACGATACCGTCGCCGGAGTGTTCCCGCGCACGCTCGCGATGATCGTCAATGAGGCCGCCTTTGCCGTACAGGAGTCGGTCGCCTCGCCGGAAGATATCGATACCGCGATGAAGCTTGGAACGAATTATCCGAAAGGCCCGCTCGCCTGGTGCGACGAGATCGGGGCCGCCGCGATCGTTGCTATTCTCGATGCGCTCGCGCGGGAATACAGCCCGGAACGGTATCGTCCCGCCGCGCTGCTCCGGCGTTACGCCGAAACGGGAACGAAGTGGATCCCCGTGTGATGGGTTGCAGGCAGCGAGGGCTCCACGCTTCGTTCCAGATCGAAGATCGAAGCAGAACCGGACTTCATTTCTTTTCCCTGGTCGGAAAGCGTAGTATATTTGTATGTTATCGTCCTACGAACTACGTCCTATGAAACGAATATCCCACTTTTCGCTGAAATTTGGAAAGTTGGCTGTTGCCTGCTTCTGCACATTCCTTCCTCATGTCCTGAATGCCCAGTGGGGCTTTGACGCGCCACCCGGCCAGCCTTCGATTACTGCGTTCAGCGTACCGGTCATTACCGGATCGTTCCCTTTCGATTATATCACCGGTTCGGATTGTACGGTGACCGTGAATGGCATTTATCGAATTGTCAAACCTGCCAACGGCCAGGTCTATGCGAGCAGCTTATGGACTCCACCGGCGGGAGTGGAAGTTCAGGGCGTGTGGACGAAATTCACGCTCTTTACCAAGGACTGCGAGTTTTACGTCCTTACCTCCGATAAGCACATGCACCTTATTTCGCTGACCTCGACGGTCGATGCGAAAACGAACCAGGTCGATTGCTCCCTTACGTCGGACAAGGACCTCGGTACCGGTTCGCCGAACTGGCAGGGCGATATTGCATATCCGGCCGGCGACGATACCTACATTGCAACCACCGCCGGCCAGGTATGGAAAACGCATGACGACTCGACCTGGCTCGTGGACACTTCCGGATTCGATGGCAATGCGGTACGAGCGCTGGAAGTCGACACGTTTCAAAATGTCTATGCCGCAACCGCGATCGGGATCTATAAGCAGGCGCTTTCCGGAACGGAGTGGCAGTTACTGCCCGGAAGCCCGGCCTCCGTTTCTTATTTCTTTCGCAGTAAAAGCAATCGGATCTTTGCCGCAAACTATAGTTCTGTGTGGACGAGCGCGGACGGCGGCGTGACATGGAACCTCGATACGGCGGGAATGGGGTACACCCAGGTGAGAAGCCTTTCCGAGGACCTTGCCGGCAATTATTATGCGGTCACGACCAGCTATCAATATGGCGATCATGTCTGGAAGCAGACCGGCTCCGCGCCATGGGTCCTCATCGACGCCGGACTTATGGGCGTTGCCGCGGCCCCCACGGCGCCATTCATAAAAGCCGTTGCGGTCGATTCGGGCATTCATGTGGCGACGAGTTTCGGGACCTTTAATTCATACGATGTCGGCGCGACCTGGCAATTACTGACGCAGGGTATTTCCGCGCCGAACATCTTTGCCTTTTATAAATTCTCGAACGGACGCGAGCTCGCGACCAACGATCTTGGACTGTTTACGAAGGACGCCGGCGATACCGCCTGGCAAAAACGGTTCCCATCGAACTCCTATTTTTCCGGAATCAAGTATGCCGTGGACAATTCCGGGAGGGTGTATGCGTTCGGCGCATCGCGGAGGAACGGATACCAAACGATGCCGCCGGACATCTACATTTCTACCGATCGCGGTTCGACCTGGAACCCCGATACGGCGAGTTTGTCGCAATTCATCGGCGGTAGCGAGTTCGTCGATGAGACCGGAACGGAACATCTTGCCACGTCCCAGTACCAGAACATGCAACTGTACTCGAAAGCCCCCGGCGGCACATGGCAGGGCGATTCTGCGGGATTTCAGAAGAATCCCGGCGATAGCCCGAGTACGTTTGCAAGCGATCGTCACGGCTTTATTTATCTTGCCATTACCGGTACGAACGGGACCCGGCTGATCAAGCGGCCGCTCGCGGGCGGAAACTGGACGGAAGTTCCCACTGGCGTCCTCGGTGGAATTCCGTACGTTTTTACCGCCACAAAGGACGGGAAATTAGTCGGCGGCAACTCCAATATCTCCATGGGTTATTATGACGGCACCTCGTGGACCCTCATTCCTCCGCCTCCGGGACTTTCGAATCCTTCCGGGTTCCCCGAAAGCGTCGATTCCTCGAATCGCCTGTGGACGATCTTCGGCACGATCGATCAGAACTATTATTATACGCCCTATGGGACGTACTGGACGTCCGATCTCGGTCAGCACTGGACGCAGGCCGCGAATGGGAGCTATAATTTTGCTTCGCTGGTCTCGTTCGGCGATACTACGTATGGCCTGAACAGCGGTCAGGGATTGATCGGAATGACGGCGGAACAAGCGTCCGTTGCCGTTCCCGGACCCGTAACCATGGACGTCACAATCATTCCCAACCCGGCGACGGACGATGTGGAGTTCGATGTGAACGGGACCCAGGCACGTCTCGAGATTTACGATATCAAGGGAGAGAAGATCTGCAGTCTTCACGGTGCGAATAGCATCCGTTGGGACCTGCGCGCTTCGGGGTTTGGCACGGTCCCGGATGGAATTTACCTTGTAAAAGGGAGCGGCAAAACAGTCGACGGCGAGACGGTCAATTTCTCAAAGCAATTTGTCGTCAGGCGATGAACGGTAGCACCCGCGCGCTTTCTATACCAGGTGCCTTCCGAATTTTGCGAGCAGGAGAGCGAGCTGGCCGGCGTGGTGGACCTGGTGCAGCGTCCAAAAGATAATAATGCGCTGCTTGGTCTTGAAAAAATCGTCTTCGTAATTGCCGGCGATCATGGCGTGCGGCTCGGACAGCTCTTCATCGCGCAGTTCACGATACACGGCGTCGTTCTTTTCGCAGACTTTTTTCCATTGCTCGCGGAGCTCCGCGGGCGAGGGGCATGATTCGACCGGTTTCAACACGCTCGTCTGAGCGAAGACCTGCGTTTCCGGAAACAAGGGTGGCCCCTTGCCGAGGTATTCCGAAAGCGTATCGTCGCTCGCGACAAGATGTCCGAGTATCCAGACCCCATGGTTGTGGCCAGGAACGATCTCCGACTTTAGTTCCTCGTCCGTCAGTTCATCGAGGTACATATTGACCCAATCGCGCATCTCGCGCCATTGAGCGTAGCAATACCGGGACAGCGAATGAGCCGAAGATACGGAATCCACGATACTTTATTCCTCTATGCTTTATTCCTCGAAATCGAGATTAGAAGGTTTTTGGGGCATTCCCATGTGCAAGCGGGAAAAAGTCGCATATTCTCAACGATATCTTTCGAACGACCTTCTAGGAAGCCAGATTCCGCAATTTTTGAAATTCCTCCGCCTGTTTCTCCGTTAGTGCGCCCGCAGTTACTGTAGCACTCACTATTTACGATAGCACTTTCGTTTTTTACCGATGACCGAAGCTTATATTATCTCTGCCTGCCGCACCCCGTTTGGAAAATATGGCGGCGCACTGAAAGACGTCCGCCCCGATGACATGGCCGCGCTCGTCATGAAGGCCGCCGCCGAACGCGCGGGGATCGATACCAACGAGATCGATGACATTATTTTCGGCTGTGCCAATCAGGCTGGCGAGGACAATCGCAATGTTGCGCGCATGGGCGCGCTCCTGGCCGGATTTCCGGAGCGCGTTCCGGCGGTGACGGTCAATCGGCTCTGCGGCTCCTCGCTCGATGCGATCGTGCAGGCCGCGCGTGCGATAAAACTGGGCGAAGCAGAAATCATTATCGCGGGCGGCGTCGAGAGCATGACGCGCGCGCCCTATTCGCTGCCGAAAAATGTTTCGGGCGGTGCGGTCTTTGGGAACATTCCTGCCTACGATACGGCGCTCGGCTGGCGTTACCCGAACCCTCATATGGAAGCGATGTTTCCGCTCGAGTCCATGGGCGAGACGGCGGAGAATGTCGCCGAGCAATGGAAAATTTCCCGTGAGGACCAGGACGCCTTCGCACTCGAGTCGCACCGGCGGGCGATTGCAGCTCAGGAACGAGGCGATTATAAGGACGAACTCGTCGAAGTCGTGATCGAAAACCGGAAAGGGAAGTCGGTCGTCTCCCAGGACGAGCAGCCGCGCGCCGATACGACACTCGAAAAACTTTCCACGCTTAAACCGGCGTTTCGCAAAGGCGGCTCAGTCAGCGCTGGGAACTCGAGCAGCCTCAACGATGGCGCAAGCGCCGTGGTCGTCGCAAGCGAGGCGGTGGTCAAACGCTTGGGGGTCGAGCCGTTGGGGCGTTACGTTGCGAGCGGCGTGGAAGGACTATCGCCGCGGTGCATGGGAGTCGGGCCGATCTATGCCGTCCGCAAAGCGCTGAAGCAGGCGAAGTGGGATATGAAGGACATCGATCTTATCGAATTGAACGAAGCTTTTGCTTCGCAGAGCCTCGCCGTCATTCGCGAACTCGGGCTCGATCCACAGAAAGTCAATCCCAACGGCGGGGCCATCGCTATCGGCCATCCGCTCGGGGCCAGTGGCGGACGGCTTGTGGCCACGCTGCTGTATGAAATGCGGCGGAAACACTTAAAGCGCGGTATTGCAACGATGTGCATCGGCGTCGGGCAAGGCATTGCCGGTGTTTTCGAGAGGGAATAAATTACCAGCTATTTGCAATCGCGGCAATACTTGTGGAACGATAAAAATACCAGTTCCCATGGTGTTCTGAAATTTTAGCAGTCTGCGCCACTACACGGACACCAATAAGATCATTGGGTTTTAATTTCGCCATCATGGCCGGAGTAACGATGAATGTTCCGGTGGCCGGGACCTTCACATAATAGAATGGCAGATAGGACCCTTCGTTTGTATAAAGCCCGGCCGGTTGTCCTTTTACGGGAAAAACGCCTCGAAGCAAATCGACCCAAACAGAATCGGAGCCCGGACTCGTATAGGTAATGGTAAATCCGGTCTGCTCGAGGAGGGAATCGTTCCTCAGTAAGCCCGTCGGTTCGATAATTCTCATTCGGTTCGGACTCGAAATCGAATCGCGGAAGGTCCCGATTTCCTTATCGCCGGTGGTCCACACTTGCAGCGGTTCCCAATTTTTCAACGTTCCAAAAAAGCCATTCCGAGTCGAAGCTTCGCCGCTCCGGTAATGTTCCGTATCGGGAGCATACGGGACCGGCTCCGTTCCCAGTCGGACCGTATCGGGAATAGAGGTCCAAATGGGTCCGAATGTAGGGTGAGCGGGATTATCGAAAAACGCTTTTGTGTAAAGTACGGAGTCCCATTCATCGGACTGCACTTTATAGAATTCGAATCGCGCCTCAAAATATCCGGCACAATTTTCCTCTGCGAGACCTGGAGAAAAAGGATTTTGCTGTGCGCGGCCCAAGTCTGGCACGGGCCGGCTTGCACAGCCTATGAAAAGCAGCACGGCGACACAAAAGAAAGCGCGGAACATGATTTGGCAACGAGCTTCGATCTCATGCAATTCCATATGGGACAAATCCATGTGGGGACAAAGCTGAAAGCTGCTTTCTTATAGCAACCTCTTGCGTTTCCGAAAATATTTTATTATATTGGAAAGTCTGCTCTATGCCAGGCAGGCGGTTTACCGGAGCGAAGAATGTCGCTTTGATGTAAACCTTGAAAATAAGCCTTGAAAAAGTAGTTTGCCCTGCTTTTTCTTTGTAGTTTGCCGTGCCCTAAAAAATGCCATTTTTACGGGCATAACACCGATCACTTAATTGCCTCCAAACATGACACCGAATGAAATTGCCCAGAAAGTCATCGCCCGAGCTACCCATTGCTCCCGTCACGATTCCCTGTTCAAGGACACACTTGCCAAAGAGATCGCCTCTGCCATTAGTGAGGAGCGCGAGCTGCTGAGCCGCTACCTTACGTTCCTGAACGAGTCGATCGCGCTCCAGCCGCAGCTTGTGCGGCACCGGCTGCTCATCGGTTCGACGCGGATCTCGACCGGACATTTCCTGGACGACATGCAGCCCGAAGAGCGCCGCAGCTATGCGCTCAGACTGAACAGCGCAAAGCGTGCCTATTACGTTCGCGAATAATCGTACATTCGCGAATAAACGCAGCGAATCGGTAGGGAATAAACGAAAGTCAGAAGATCGGCCAACGGAGTGCGATCGAACGCATCAGTGCCGCAAATTTCGATTCGAACTCGAGATCGAGAATGAACTGTATCGTTTCCGGCACTTCGGAGTGCACGGCGGGCTCGGTACGTTTCAAGGAAGGTTCCGAGCTCAGATGCGGCAGGTGAACGTACTCCGCGGCGATCGTGCGGACTTCTATGTCGGAATAACTTCGCATACCCTACGCCAAAGCAATTCGCGTTCCGTCTTTGCAGCGATGACGAATGGACGATCGACGGACCGTCAGTGCATGAACGAGTACACATCCGTTCCCGGAGGGCCGCTGCGCGTAGAACGCATCGGGTTCGAGCGTGACCAGGGCTGGCGGTTACGCTCTAAGGCTGCCCGTTTTGCCGAGAGGGGATAGCGGCTTGCCGAGGGCACGACCGGACCACGCTCGGGGCGTCGCGCCCGTGATCTTATTTCTGCATCCCTCAAAACTTCTTCTATAATTGCATCTCGCATGTATTTCTCTCCCAAATAATATGAAGAACCCAAATGAGATAAAGAGCCGGTCAGAAGTTCCGCAACGCGAGTGCCAAGGATGAGCAGGAAAGGCCGCCCAACTATTATAAAATCAATTTTCTTCCATTTTTCATCAATAAAGCCGTTCAAAGATTTCCGGAACACGAGCAGGCTTCCTCGTTATGTATCGCGTTTGTGTTCTTCCTGCCAGATGCGTAGAAATTCTTCATCACGGGTCCGCTGGTCTTCGTCTCGTTTTCGGCTTTGTTCTTCGTAGAACTCCAGGCGTTTATTTAATGCCTTCCACCGTTCGTCCTCTTTGACATCCCTTGCCTGCAGTAGTTTTGCGACTGCTGCCGCCACATCTTCGCGCTCCTGTGCATCTTCTTCCTCTTTTAACTTCTTGCTCTGAAGGGCCGCGGAGGACCGGTCGTCGGCGGTCTCATTCTGAACGCGCAATTTTTCATTCAACAAGTCCCACCGTCCGTCTTCCTTCAGATCCTTTAAATCGCGTGCTTTGAGATCGTCCAACGCTAATCCGATTCGCACCACCTCGCGTTGGTCTTTGACATCCTTTACCTGCTGTGCAACCAGCAGCCGTTCTTCGGAAGCTAATTCTCCGGTTTCTTTTTGAAGCCGTAGCGATTCGTTGAGTAAATCCCAGCGTTTGTCTTCTTTCAAGTCCTTGACATGCCGTGCTTCCAGGTCGTCAGAGACCAATCCTTTTCGAATTACTTCGCCTTCTTCTTTAATCTCCTTCACTTGCTGGGCCACAAGCAACCTCTCCTCGGAAGCTAATTCCACCGTTTCATTCTGTAGCCGTAGCGATTCGGTCAATACATCCCAGCGCTTATCGTCTTTCTCGTCTTTGACGCGCCGCGCTTTCTTATCTCCGGAGGCCACTTGTTCGAGGCGAATAATTTCCTGTTCTTCCTCGTGCTCTTTGCGTTGTAATGCTTTTAACTCTCCGTGCGCAACGTTCTGGCGATGAGCGGCATCCTTTTCTTCGCGTCTTCGAATGCCCGGAGCCCGCACGAGCGTTACGAGATAGAGTGAAACGATCGGCACTCCTGCAACGATGAGCGCGGTAAGCAGTATGCGCCCCAAAATGGAATGGACACCGCTATCACTCAGATAATGATAAATATAGAGCGACGTTGTGAATGTAAGTCCGATGCCTTTTAAAAGAAAGCTCCTCGGAAAAAATTTATATGCGATGACGAACACGTTTTCGTGCTTGCGTTCAAGCGGGAGATGATCGGTTATCTCGTTTACCGATTCAGCCTGTTTCTTCTGGTACATAATACTTAGGTCTAACCGCACATTCGAATGAGTAAAAAGCTCCGCCGTGCGGCGGAGCTTTTTGGACGTTGTCGCAAGTGTCTTCCGAGGTAATGTGATGCGGACGACGTCGGCATGGTCAAACTTTACATTCAGGCCATTGCCAATTCCTGCGACAAACGAACGATGAAAATAGTCGTCCGCTAGGCTCATTCAGCGAGCTGTGACATCTTTATTTTCTTTTAGTACCTCGTTCTTGTTCGTCTCACTTTTTTGATCCCCACCCACACTTTGCGGCGTCGAACTGCTATGTCCAGCCGACGATTCCGTTGTGGTCGTATTGCTGCTCGATGGAGAAAGGGTGCTCGATGGGGAATGGGTGCTCGATGGGGAATGGGTGCTCGATGGCGAGCCACTGTTCGGTGACGTATTGCCGTTCGCCGAGGTGCTTTGCTGCGCCGAGGTGCTTTGCTGCGCCGAAGCATTCGGGCCATTGCTGGATGAAGAAGTGCTCGGGCTCGATGACGTCGTGGCGATCGGTGTTGACGTTGAGTTATTCATTGTATTAGTAGTTCTAAGAAAGGATACACATTATTATGGACCCTAAAAATTTATACGAGTGTGCTATGCGTGTGCTATGCGTTTGTGGCTAAAGGGATCAATTATGACCGTTACCCTTATGCTTGCCGCGGTTAGACTTCTGGTGCTGACTGTTCCCACGGTGCTTGCCGTTGTCGCGGTGCTCGCCGTTATTGTCATGCTCGCCACGTCGTTCGACGGGAGTTGCAACAATAGTCCTGCGATGCCGGCGATGGTGAATTCGATGTGGGGTTCCAAGGTTGACTTGTACCGATCCGCTGACCTGCAGAGGCATTGCCGCTGCTGGTTCCGAGGTGGACATTCCACCGAAGCAAATCGCGACAAAAATGATTAGTGTAATGATGGGGTGTTTCATGCTATATATCCGTCAAAAGAGTGTAAACGATCGGTACCCTTTAGCCATCGGCGTTTCGCCGATGGCTAAACAGTAGTGCGTGTTATCGAACGATGTTCATTCGTCCGCTTACTCTGGTCCCGCCAGCGATGAGCGTGTAGGAATAGACACCTCGTGGAAGCTGCGATGTGTTGAATGGGATCGCGTGCGTTCCGGCGCCGAAGGTCTGCGATGTTTCGCTGACGGTGCGGCCGAGATTATCGCTGACGATGAGGGTGACGTCGCTTTGAACGGGAAGTTCAAAGTTGATCACCGTTTGCTCGCTCGCCGGGTTTGGATAATTCGAGATCGAGTATCCATTCGTTGCGGCTTCGGAACCGACCGAGGCATTGGCACCGATCGAAAATGCGATCGAGAGTCCCGTCATTCCTTTGGTGCTTGTTACACGGATGAATACGGGATTGTAGAAGCCGGTGGATGTGGTCTGCCAGGCGGTGGCATTCGGCGATTCCGTCACAGGAATTGTCGCGATGTAATTCCAGGTAACCATATAATCGAGCGAATATTCGACCGTGACCGCCGTTCCGATATCGGGAGTAAACGCCCAACTGATTTCGAGCGGTTGATTATTACCGATATGGTTTCGGCTGTTCAGTCCGGCTAAGGTAACCGAATTGATCGAACCGATCCCCTGTACGGTCGTGATCGTGAAGAGCCCGCTAATGCCGGTCACTCCGTTTGCATCTTTAATGCGAACGAGCGCGTTCGTCGTCGCGACATTTGGCACGAGTGCCCACGTATAGGATTGACCTTCGCCATTCATCACGCCGATGAGCGTCCAGTTCAGTCCGCCGTCGAGCGAATACTCGAGTGTTTTTTGGGCCGTTGTGTTCGTTGCGATAAAGTTAATGAGATAATTAACTCTGCCTCCATCGACATCTTCGCCTACTGCCGGGTCGGAGATAACGATACTTCCGGCATTCGGTTGAATAGTAAAGATTCCACTTTCGCCCGTTGTGCTTTCTCCATCCGTGATCCGAATGATGGCGCGCGTCGATGGCGTATTGGGAACGTTCCAGCTATACGTGAATACGTTAGCCGTGATGCTGCCGATCGTACTCCAGGTCTGGCCGCCATCGAGCGATAACTCGAAGGTCTTTTGCGCAGTAAGCCCAATCCCGGTCCAGGTAATTTGATAATTCTGGAGACCTTCTGCGATCACCTCGCCGGCATCCGGATGCACCACGACAATGGCTTTGTTCGATTGAATGGTAAATAGCCCGCTCTGGCCCGTCATCCCATTGGTGTCTGTAATGCGAACGATGGCCAGCGTCGAGGTCGTATCCGGAACGCTCCAGAAATAGCGGAACACATTTGCCGTAATAATACCGATCGTACTCCACGTCCGTCCGCCATCGAGCGACAATGAAAGTGTCTTTTGCGCTGTGATCCCGGTGCCACTCCAGTCGATCTCAAAATTTTGAGTTCCCTCCGGAATGATTTGGCCGGGCGTGGGAGCCAGGACCGTAATTTGGTTCGAGTGGATCGTAAAGAGACCGCTGGTCCCCGTTACGCCATTCGTATCGGTGATGCGGATCATTGCACGCGTCGAAACCGTGTCCGGTACATTCCAGCTAAAGTTAAAGCCGTTTGTGGTATCTTTACCGATGGCGCTCCAGGTGAGACCGCTATCGAGCGATAGTGCAAACGTTTTTTGGGAGGTCAGGCCGGTGCCACTCCACGTGATCTGGTACCCGTGCATCCCTTCCGTGATCGTTTCGGCGAAGGTAGGATGAAGGACTTGAAGCGTATGCGAAAAGATCTTAAATGTTCCGCTTACTCCGCGCAGATTATTTGTGTCTGTAACGCGGACCATCGCCTTGAGTGAGGTCGTATCCGGAACGTGCCACACGTACGTAAACGAATCGGTCGTGATCGTCGCGATCGTTGCCCATGTCAGGCCGCTATCGAGCGAATATTGCAACGTCTTTGTCCGAGCGATACCCGTGCCTGCCCACCGGATCGTATCCCTGAGCGTTCCGCGCAGAATGCTGTCTCCGGCAGCCGGTTTGACGACCGTGAGGTTATTGGCCGCACCGGTGTCGGTCGAGATCGCCATATTGTTGGCCGAAATGTTAATCGCCCCGGAAGGAGCAACGAGTGCCCGGCCATTCAGCGATGACGCTCCGTGGAACGAAATTGCGCCGTTGGCGATGATCGTTCCAGCGAACGTCGAGCTATCGGCGACATTGACGGCGCCATTGACGAACCAATAAATATTGGCGGCGCGGGCGTTGTTCGCCAGCAAAATATGCGTCCCGGAGTTTGCGTCCAACTGGCCGCCGATCTTTACGATAAAGATCGCATTTGCATCGCCATGCGCATTGAACGTAATGTGACCGCTCGTGGTCGTCGCCGCTCCGGAGCAATAGACTCCCGGATCGAACGATTGTCCGTCCACAATTCCGACGCCGAGCACCGTCCCACAGGGGACGAGGCCATCGGCGGTCTGTGCGGTAATCAGGTCTGCTTTCGCTTGTGCCGAAGCGCCGTTATTTCTGTTCAGCGTTCCCGTGTACGTCCCCGGTGGGAACCCATTGAACGCATAGGCTCCGTCCTGGCCGACATCTCCGGTCAGGACCGATAAGCCGGTATTGTTAATCGCGCCGCCGCCCGTAAAGATGGCATAGGTCGAAGCCGTGCCGAGATCGGGCCGCGTTTGTGCCAGGGACGCTGCCGCCGAAAAGAGGACGGCAAGGCATGCTAATAGCCATGCCGTTCCCATTCGTAAAGTTGTGTAATGTGTCATGGTATTTTTCTTTCAAAGGAGATTAATTAGTTGTTGCTGCCGGTTTCCTGGCAGGTTTGGACGACCTTCACGGCGATGCGGCGGTTCTGAGCGCGTTCGGATTCGAGCTCGGCGGCCGAAACGTCCGTACGTTCGCGAACGGCCGGGCGGGTTTCGCCGTAGCCAATGGTGCTCGCGATCTTCACGGGGTTGACGCCCTGGGAGATCAGCCACGTCTTAATGCGGTCCGCACGGCGTTCGGAAAGTTCCTGATTGTGCTGGGCCGTCCCTTCTTCGCTCGCGAAGCCCTCGATCTCGACGCGCAGTGCCGGGCATTGCTCTACGAGTGCCTTGATGTGGTAGAGATGGTTCATGTTATTCGGCTCCGCATTGTTGAATTGGTCCGAGTTTACGATGAAGAGCGTTCCTGGGAACGTAAAGACCGTATTGATCTTCGGGCTCGCAAGATAGACCGTGTCCGAAGGGTCCTTGATGTAGAGCGTATCGGTATGGTACACCGTGCTCTGCGTGTAGTTATTGTTGATGACGGTATGCTCTTCCGTCTGGCTGGCGATTGCCGGAGCCGGTTCGTCGGGAGCGAAAATGTAATAGCTGAATCCGAGACCCATCGTGAGGTACGCGTCCTGCCGATAATTATTCGGATTGGAATAATCGTCCAGCCAGTCGGTACCCGTCAAATGAAGAAGACCCTTGCCGTTGAAGACGATCTTCGGAGTAATATACATTTCGAAGCCGACCCCGAATGCGCCGCCAAGAACGTTCTTGGCATACGCGCTGGCCGCATTGCCTTTTAAGGGAGATGGCGTTGCATCGTCCGGTTCAAAATTAAGCGCTTCTACTCCGGCCGTGAAGTAGGGAACGAAGGTCTGTTCGGGGAAGACATTGTAGGAGCCCATCAATTCCCAACCGCCTTCGCGAGTGTGATTGATCGAGCCGAGTGCTCCGCCGGAACTGCCCGAGCTATTCGGAAACAGGGCGTTCTCGTTAGCGACCATGTCGGGCGTCGTTTTCCATCCCAGGACACCGCCATTGTAGGATCCCACTAGCGAAAACCAGTCGAAGACATTCCAACGAATGAATGCATCGCCCTGGAAGCCGAAGCGGGAGTCTGTGTAATTGCCGTAGAACTTATTGCCGCCGGCATCGAAGCCGAAGGAAATGCGCCCCTCTTTGCTCTGGGCGTGAGCGCTCGTACTTCCGAGCGCGATAATACCAACTGCAAGCAGCATGATGCTGCGATTCTTTAGATTTTTCACGATGTTGTTATATGGATATATGAAAATGTGAGGCGCGAAGGTGCGCGCAAGTGAATCCAACGCGACGGAAGGATACTTACAAATAAGGCTTTGTAGAAGAGGAAGGGATCGGAGTGGACAATCGATGGTCCAGCTATTCCGGTCGGTTCTGCTCGAACACGGTCTTTTGGTGTAAGGAACAATGTTGAAACATTGCTCTCATTCTTTCGACGTCACAAAAATACGGCTTTTGAGTCCGAAATGCGTTACACCCTACTGGAAAAAAGTTACATTATTCACACATTGACGAATAGGAAACTGGAAATCCAGTTGCCTATGTGAGTTGGCTCTCTGGTTGTGCGGTCAAAAAAAACAGCCAAACCTTGAATTCCATCAGTATGGAGACAATGGATCAGAAATTGTTTTATTTGAAATGAGATTAGTTTTATTTGAACAAGCTTAGTTTTATTTGAACAAGTGGCATAGGAGCATCCTCGTTCGATAGGTTATAGCCTGGGTGTTTCAAGTAGCCTGGGAATTTCGACCGAGTAATGAATTCCGGCGTGAGGGTGTTCGATAGTTTGATAATCGATATATTTCAGGACGCCTTCGAGGCGAATCTTTCATCTGGGTCTTACCGCAGACCGACCGTCCTATTTCCGATGGCCTACCGCCCATACATTTCCGTCTCGGCTGCGCTCAAGCGGCTTCGAAGCCCGGACTACGGTCTGTTCGATGCGGCGAGCCGCCGCCTTGCGTGGGATTCGATCATGGCCACGGGTTCCCGCAGGGAGTGCCAGGAAGCAAATGAAGCCAGAGACCGCTTTGCATTTTCGACCGATCCTTTGCCCGGTGAGAAAGTCTCGGAATAGTAGTTTTCTCTATCCAGATCAGTTTTCTCTTCCCGCGATCCCATATTATGAATTAGTGAGTCTTTCCATGTTTCGCGTTTCCCTGGACGCCTGAGCAGACCCCATTCCTTCAGAGGCAAAGAAGCGGACGCTTGCAAAGGTAACCGATATGGGTAACTTCGAACATCGATGAAGAGGGTGGGGGGCCTTGGAAAGGCCCTCTTACCTCTGTCTGCGGCTGTTTCCGGATTATACCCCGAAGCGCGTTGTGTTATGGTTTCTGGAACCTATTGTCTCCCACCGCCGCCCTTCGAATTCCCGCCGCCGTTCGAGTTTGCTCTTCCGCTTGAATTCCCTCTGCCCTGCTGATTACTGCCGGCATTCGCGTTGCTTCTACTGTTCGGGTTACCTCCACTGTTCGCGGGGCTTGCGCCATGGGATGCGCCGCTTTTGGGTGTTGCCGGAGGTTTGAAATACCCTCTGCCATAATTAAAATTCCTGCTCGCTGCCGGCATCGAAGGAGCGATCAATTTGATTGGCACCTCGTGGGCTACGCGATGATAGTTATGTGCCTGGCGATTAGGAGCACTGGGAACTTGCTGGATCGGACGCTGCATAAATGTTACACGATTCGTGTTCTCATTGAATGCGCGAGGTACAAGTTCGTGACCAGGGGCTGTGTTTGTAACAATCCGGTTGCGGACGACTATATCTCGATAATTATCATATCCATGTTCCGGATAATTTCTGCGATAATAGGAGTAGTTCGACCAGGGGCGGGAAATGTTGCGATCGATGAGTACGATAAATGCACCGCCCAGGTCGATATTCGCGTATTGCGGGGGCAGGCCTTCGCTCGAGATCCATTCTCCGTCGGGACCGGCGTACCAAAACAGCCCGTCCCATACGTCGTAATAGATATCGTAATCGGGAAGATAGTAATACCGGATGGAACTGACGTTATCGTACGGTGGCGCCCACGCTGGTGGTACATAGGTCTGTACGCTGATGCCAACGCGTATTTGAGCAATGCTCGAATGCGCGAAGCAAGTGAGTGCGGTGCACGCTGCCAGGAGGAAGGAGGCTCGTTGAAACGCCCTGGATACGTTGAAGTATGTTTTCATTAATTCGTTAATGGTTGTTGCTAATAAAAAGGACGTTAGCGCGCTTTAAGTAAACTTCCCCACGTTCTTGGGTAAGGAAAATCTTGATTAGGCGTGCAATTAAGGAAATGATACATTCTCTCAGAAGAATAGCTCTGGTAGGTCTTTCGCTGAATTCGCATCAATAAATTTTTGCCGCTTATCGGAGTGTGTGTCCTCATCCTTGGAATCTTCAGTCGTTACGGCTTCTGGGACTTGCGGAGACTCCGAATCAGCCAGCTCGGCAAGATTATCGGACGGCTGAGGGCTTTCCAGCGTTGTTCGTGCCGGTTCTTGTGCGGCGAGATCGCGGGCCAGTGGAACCGTACTCCGGTCCTTTAAAATTATTTTCTTCATGGTCATCCATTGTCAAAAGGATCCCATACGGCGCCGATCCCGGAGATCAGGCCTTTCCTGGCCCTCTGGATTTTTTCTGTAACCGTATCGCTAAGGTACCCGGCGCGGTCCTCGATGTTCTCCGCTACTTCGTCCATGATGGCTCCGCCTTTGCGCCGAATGTTCCGGCGCAGTACGGTACCTTTATGAGGCGAGAAAAGCATTCCTATTGCGGCGCCGATTGCACCGCCGGCCAGAAGGCCCAAAATCACATTCATTTTATGTTTCATGGCGTTGGAATTATTCTCAGTGGAAATAGTGGGATCGTGTTCGGCAGACATAGTGGTTTTCAATGGATATGGCTCTTCGGGTTATAATGCTCTTCGGCCGCTAATGATCCTTAAGAGGACCGCAATGACTGCGATCACGAGCAGGAGGTGGATCAATCCGCCCGCGCTGTATCCGATCACTCCGATCGCCCATGCGATGACAAGAATAATGGCTATAACGTATAGTAAGCTTCCCATGGTGTGTTTCTAATTATAGAGGTCTGATGTTCATTCATAGCCGCTCTTGATCACGGTTAGAATCATTTTGAAACGTTCGTTCGCGCGAAAGATATTGGGCAAATGCGCGGGAAGGACAATGCCTTCGCCGGTCGCGAGCAGATTCGATTCGCCATCGATCACGATCTCGGCTTTGCCGTCGATAATTTGTGCGAAGGTGTCGAAGGGCGAAGTCTTTTCCGTCAGCCCTTCTCCGGTATCGAACGACATGACGCTGATGGTGCCAGTCGATTTTTTGATGATCGTTTTGATGAGCACGGCATTCGGTACGTATTCAATGATTTCCACAATGATGATAGCTCTTGATTTTTCAATTTCGTTATTACTACTCATCTTCGGCTTTGCCAGAGTAGAAAGAACGGGTTGTTTCGATTTCTTGGGGGAATTTTCGACAAGCTTGTGTTTCATGGTTTTCGAGGAGCGCTACGATTTGACCAGCTCTAAAAAATAGTCCAGCACCATTCGGTCGCTGACCTTCATGGCGCCCAGGAGGAAGGAAGGGCGCTCAATATCAAAATCTGAGAACGAAAGAGCGAGCGATCCGTCACAGGAAATCGTACCGTCATCGTGGACGACTGCAGACATTCGTAAGATCGCGATCCGCGTCACTCCGGCAATCGTCAGATTACCCCGTAGTAAGAATATGTATTGCTGGCTTCCACTCGGTTTGAATCTCGCCGACGTGAGTTCAAAGACAATGTTTTGGAAGGTATCAGCTTTCAGCGCCTTATACGCGCCCTTTTCGGTTTCGCGGCTATCGCTCTTCAGGCTATAAACGGGCAACTGGATGGAAAAGCGGGTAATCGAAAGAATCTCGTTGTTCGCCGAGAGAGTGAAATCGGCGAGGCCGGTGAAGGCATGCGCGCTCATGGCCCATTTTCGTACCGCGGATGTCCCGGTCAGGTTCATGACCGAGTTGGCGCCCACGCTATATATTGTTTGGGCCGTCGATGCGAGAGGAAGCGCAAAAAAACAAAAAAGAACGATTAGCAACCTCGCCCGTAACGCGACATTCCTTCCGCAAACCCTGACATTTTTCATAAGAGAACAAAGATACGTCGCGAACGACCGAAAAACGTTACAGAACTTTGGAAAAAAGTTACATCATTCACACATTCCGTTTCCTGGCGAATTTAATTTATAATCCGAGAACTTTTAAAATGGACTTCCTCATGGCTATCCAAATATACTCGAAGAATTCTTGCTTGCGCGAATATAGGGTCGTGGTGGTTTCCGAAATGGCTTTCGTACCGTCTTTATCCGCGTTCTGTGTCCGAAGCACAAACGTATTGGCGATAAAGGTCTTGATCCCTTCGAGAATACCCCTGCTTTTTTTGACGTCGGTTGACATGATTTCCATCGAGAGGTCGGAATAACTCGGCCTGACCATAGTAATCCCTACTCCGGAGCGGACGTCCATACGTATTTCGCCACCCTGGACATTTCCCTTCATTATTTGTTTTCGCTCGTTGGAGATTAGATAGCTGTTTAGGACCCGTGCGTCGAATGGCCCAACGCTCGCATTAATGTGGAGATCGAACGGCTTTTGATGAATAGGATAGAGGATAGTCCCGATTACCTGGCCCTGTCCCATAAATAGTGCATTCACCGAAATGTGCAATGGCTCCCGATACAATGGGTTTGAAGAATCGGTGCAAAACGGCTGTGCAGCGACTCGGGCATGCGTAAACGTAAGCAGGCTTGCGTGGCTGCTTTCGGCGACCCGTTCCCGGTGGTGGATGGTTCCCTCCGTCAATACGATCGAATCGAATATAACGTTCGCTTTGATCGAATTGATGATCGTATGGGGTAAGACTGCATCCGGAGGATGAGGATCGACTGGCCTCCGAAGGTCCGCATAATAATCGACATACCAGGACGCGGCCTTGAGCGATCGAGCGTGCAGGCCCCCACCGGTCAGCAGCTTCGTAAAATCAATACCCTGGAGTTCGATCCCCGCACATCGGAATTCCAATTGGCCTTGAATATATTTGTGCTTTTTGGCAAAGACGTCCTCGTTATAATTTGGCTCGTATGCGAAACTATCGATCGTAACCAGCGAATCGGAAAAGCTGCCGTGGATGCCACGGACCTTTAGCGAATAGAGGCTGTCGCCCACGGAATAGCTCCCACCCGGCAGATCGAAATCAACCCGTTGCGCCCAGAAGGACGGTTCGCCGGTCATTCGCTTGGGATCGAGAGAGAAATCGGTCAGACGGATCGTGATGTCGCGATAGGCTGGCTCGGAAGATTTACCGGCCGGTTTGGGCAAAAAAATCATTGCATTGCGCAAAATAATACTATCGAACGAGAGAATGGGTACCTTCGAAGACGAGAAATCCTGTGCCGGTATAGAATGGCGAATACGCGGCAACGACGTTCCCGTATCGATATCGACCATATAGAGCTTCGGAGCATTCAAATCGAGGCTTGTCATGCGAATATCTTTTTGCCACAGTACGTCCCACCAGCTGATCCCTTCAAATCGGGCAGTATCGAGGGTGAGCTTTTCGAGTACGGTCCCATGTTCGGTGCTATCGTATGCGACTCGGGAAAGGACGAAGGTATTGCAAACGAGCGTGCCATGCCGATAGAAAATCTTGTCCAATGTCAGTGCAAATCTTCCATGGGTAGCTTTCGCTGCGGCGAGTTCGATCCTGGGAACGACGACCGTGTTCAGTGTGGCCTCGAAATAAAATGTATTGAAGACCCAGCCCCCAATGGCAAGAATAAGTGCGAGCGAGCCAAGTATCGCCAGAATAACTTTTAGTTTCGACCGTTTTTTCATCCATCACAAGATAGTACATTGGATGAAAAAACCATTACACAACTTTAGGAAAAAGTTACATCATTCACACATTCTCTATTCTCACTTGCCCTTCACACATTTTCCAGACCGCCCATTCGTTTATACTTGATCTGCTTAAAAAACGACGGTGTAAGGCCGGTGACTTTCTTAAATTGATTTGAAAGGGCCGCCACGCTGCTATAATGGAGTTTGTAGGCGATCTCCGTCAGGGAAAGCTCGTCGTAGATAAGCAATTCTTTTACGCGCTCGATCTTGTGTTTGATAATGAAATGCTCGATCGTCGTGCCCTCGGTTTCCGAAAATAAATTAGCGAGGTAGGTATAGTCATAATTGAGTTTTTCGCTCAGATGATTGGAAAAATTTACCCGCAACGCTTCGTCGGTGTAATGAATGGTCTCGATGATTACCTGTTTGATACGTTCGATCAGGATCGCTTTTTTATCGTCCATCAGTTCGAGCCCGGAGCGTTTCAAGGCGCTTGCTAATGCCTCCCGTTGCGTGTGGGAGAGCGTTTCGTCTATTTCAACTTCGCCCAAATCCACGGTGGAATAGTGGAGGCCAAGCTTTTCCAGTTCAGCGATCACTACCATCTTGCAGCGGATGCTAACCATATATTTAACGTAGAGCTTCATCGTTTGACAGACTGCAAAAAAAAGACCGGGCCGAAACCCGGTCTACAACCAACAATGGAGGTAATTTATTCGAAGTGATACACGTCCTTATGAGCGGGTGTGCCGACGTCGGCATTGGCTTCGGGGCCCATGAGCACAAAGGTCAGGTGATGGAAATATCGGTTGGCAGCGTCGCGGACCTGAGCGGCCGTAACTTTTTCGGTCTCAGGCACGATACGGAAAAAAAGCCGCCAGTCCCGTGCTTCCACCTGATCGGTGTATAAGAGTTGCGCCTGCCGCAGATTTTCCTGTGCGATATAATAGTAGGTCGTGATGCGGCCTTCCTTTGCATGCCGGAGGTCGACGGGGGAAACAGTCTCATTCTGCAAATTCCGCAGGACATTGAAGACCACCTGGGCCGCCGAATCGGGATAGATCGATTGCAGTGCGATCGAAATATCGAAGTTCGTATAATTGCCGTTCGGATAGGCTTCCGGCGAATACGAAAGGTTCCGCTTCGTGCGGACCTCGTCGAAAAGCCGCTTGTCGAGGATTTCGAGCAGAATTCGTTCCGACCACCAGGTCGGGTCCCGCACGGCGGCCGACGCGGAGCGCATGTTGACGTATGTCGTCGGGAAATCGTGCGGTTTTGGAACGAAATCGTACTGGTCCGTCTGCGGGGTAATGACGGGAATCTGCGGCCAGGAGAAGTTGCCCTGGGGGAGTGCCTCGAGCGAGGCCAGCTTCGACTCGATCTCCTGTTTCGAAACATCGCCTACGACGACGACGACGAGTCGCGAACGCTGGAACTGCGCGTTCCGGTAATTCTGGAGGTCGCCGATAGTCATATTCTGCACTTCGGCCATAGTGGGAACTCGATTGAGCGGGGAATTGCCTTTCCAGATACTATCGGCCAAAAAGGCAGAATAACTTTCCGGATCGTACTCGCGCGCTTCGATCGCCTTCATCGATTGTTCCTGCAACTTCTGGGCTTCGAGCGTATCGTAATGCGGGTGCAGGAGCACATCGCTGAAGATACTCCATGCCGAATTGAAGTTCGGACGGATGGTCCGCAGTGTAAAGACCATGTGATAGATATTTCCATTTCCGGCGATCGATGTCGAAAGCCGCGCAAGCGAATCGCGATATGCCGTTTTGGGATATTTATCGCTCCCGCTCATGCTGATAAGGCCAGCCGTTCCACCGGCAACCGACGCATTGGCCGTTTCGCCGTAGGCAAGGCCGCCTTCGAAGCCGGCGATCACGCCGATGACCTGGTTCGCCTTCGTCGAGCGTAAGATCACGTGAATGCCGTGGGTCGTAAAGTCCTGAACGTCATTCGGAATTTGCGCCGATGCCGCGGCAGTAATGAAGAGTGCGGCAATGGCAAGAATGGTGGTTTTCATTGCAGAAGGTCCTCCGGCTTGAGTTGAAGTTTATCGAGAGCGGTCTGGTTGGTGGTGACGCCAAGCACATAGGGCTGGCCTTTGATCCAGCGGTCGATATAACGCTGAATATCGGCGCGGGTAACTTTATTCACGTTTTCGAGATAGTGCGTATAGTAATCGAGCCCCGCCGATGCCCACCAGAGTGGAAGCGATTGGGTCGCGAACGAGGTCGCCGATTCGGTTTCATAGATCCGGTCTCCGGCGAGAATGCGCTTGGCCGTCGAGAGTTCGTCATCTGTGAAGTAATCGGCATCGGTAAAGTGCGCGATCTGATCTTCGATCGCCTTGACCGCCTTTTTGGTCGCGGGAATGGGAGCGTAGGCTTCGATATCGATCGGGCCGACGTTCATTTCGGAGAAATACGAGACCTGCGCCTGATAGGCTAAGCGCTTATCGACGAGCGCCTTCTGGAAGCGGCTGTTCGGCTGGTCGAGGATCGTGCTGAAAACGTCCGCGGCATACGTATCGGCATTTTCTTTTCCAAGGCTGGGCCCATGCCACTCGAAACGGATTTCCGTGTATGGGAAATCGAGCGCCGGACGCACGACCAACTGCTTGGTGATCGGAGGGAATGGCGGCGGATTATAAGTCGGGAACGGAGCCGGACCTTTTGGCCAGAGCTTTGCACCGAAATACCGTTCGGCCATCGCGAATACTTCCGAAGGGTTTACATCGCCGGAGATGATCAACGCCATATTGTTGGGAACGTAAAATCGGTGCTGGATCGTGTGCATCATCTCTGGCGTGGCCGAAAGAATGGTTGGGCGCAGCCCGAGCTGTTCCTTGCGGCTAAAGAGCGCGGGCGACCAGACGGCGCTATCCATGGCATAGCGCAACGGGAAATCGGGCTCCGCCTGGTTCCGGTCGAACTCGCCAAGGATGACCTGTTTCTCTTTTTTCAGTTCCAGCGAGTCGAAGAGCGGCGTGCGGATCGCATTCGACATGAAGTCCATTCCGCCCGCCATGTTGCGAGAGGGGATGACGATAAAATAGTTTACATGCTCCTGGTTCGTTGTCGCGTTGCTGACGCCGAGCGAGCCGCCTAAGTCCTCCAGGCCGTTCATAAACTGCTCCTGCGAAGGATATTTCTCATTGGCTTTGAAGAACATGTGTTCATACAGGTGCGAGAGCCCGCTGTATTCGGGCGGTTCGGTAAAGCCGCCGTTTTTTGCGACGAGTTCGATGGTGACCAGCGGTACCATGTGGTTCTCGACAACGATGACGTTCAGCCCGTTCGAGAGGGTCTTTTCAACGAAAGGAGGTGCTGTTTGCGACCGCCCCTGCGCATCCGCGCTTTGGACCTCGAGGACCCCGAAGGCAAGTAATGCCGTCAGAATACAGGCCCAGCAAAACAGTTTGTGCATAATATTCGATGGGTTATGAAAAAAAGCGAAAAAGAAACAGACTCAGCTATTCCTTAGGTGCCGGGGAAATCGGGCGCCGCCGGAACGTGGGATGTTTGGGAATGAGGGGATGCCTGGGATTTTTAGCTACGGAAAATGCTTCGGCGAGGAACGAGCCGCAATCGTTATTTCACCGGAAGCTGCTCTGGAACCATAATCGAATCGCGATGGACCGTGCTGTCGCGGTGAATAAGGCTGTCCGGAACAAGAAGAACGCCCATGACCGGCATCTGATCGCAGGAGGAAGTCGACCCGGCGACCGCAGCCCAGATTGTCAGCGCGGCCACCACGAATTTCGAGCGTAGCCACAGATAGTGCTTCCTGATTCTTCGCAGGCCAACCGGACAATCGGCTGTCAGGACCGTTCCATCGAAACGGCGATAATAGCGAACGCAAAGCTGGCCTTCTTTTTCGCGAATGAGTTCGTTCGCTTCAGCGCGCGTAAGCATCGAAACATCGTAGACATTCTTTTTGCAATCCGTACAATGGCGGACGTAATCGTCGCCTTCCATTTCGTTCCAGGACCGCTCGCAGGGAGTAGCGACGCGCAATTCTTCGACGGTGAAGTATGCCATATCGTTTGAACACCGGGGTAACTCGGAAGTTACATGTCTTCGCACAATCCTTTACTTCTTCGCACAATCCTTTACTCCTTTGCGCGCAATGCTTTACTCTATATTCCGATCGGCTGATTATTTTTTCGAATTTCAGGTTGCATAGATTAATGAATCTTCGGCTACGGTTCGGGAAGGACAAAATGCTGTGTATAAATTATTGCTTAAATTGGGCCAGATTGCTAAAAATATGGTGTCTTCGCTCAAAATATTGAATTAAACAAGGCATAATTCGGTCTTCGAAACGGCAGGCTCAGCAGCCGTATAAGCATTACAATAATTTTTATTCCACTGCGTCTATGAAGCCGAAGATGGCGGCAGTACTGACCATGAACGATCTCGCAGGGCCTCGCGCCGGAGCAACGCTCACCGAAGGGCGGGAAGCGGTGCTGAAGTTCGTCCGCTCGAAAGTCCGCGATTTGGATATCGCGGAGGATATCGTGCAGGACGTGTTTTATCAGCTCGTTCGCGCGGTCGATGCCTCCGAGGCGATCGAAGATGTCACGGCGTGGCTGTATCACGCGGCCAAAAATCGCGTGATCGACTGGTACCGTAAGCGAAAACCGGAAGCGATGACCGAGGCGATCGAGCAGACCGCGGCGTCCTCCGAACGGACGGGTGACGTGGCGTTGCACCAGCAGGAGATCTGGGCGGCGTTCATGGACGCGCTTGCGACGCTGCCGGAAAAACAGCGGGACATCTTCGTCATGCACGAGCTCGAAGGCTTCTCTTTTAACGAAATTCAGGAGATCACGGGCGAGAACTTAAATACGCTGCTGGCGCGGAAACGGTATGCCGTGCTCGCGCTCCGGAAGCAGTTGAAACACTTGCGATGAAAGTTCCTCGATGAAGTTCCTGGTAATGATAGTTCCTTATATGAAAGCGATGGTGGGATAGAATGTTTATCGTGGCAATTTTACTTTTTGGCCTGATCACAATGCTGCTCTGGAATGCGCTGATCCCAGTGCTGTTCCATGGGCCGGAAGTGAGTTATTTGCAGGCGGTCGGTCTGCTTGTTTTGACAAGAGTATTAGTTGGCATTCGCGAGCGTCGTGGATTTTTGCATGGACTCTGGCACTGGAAAAAATATGGCGGTCCATGGGCCTGGAAAAAACGGGGCTGGAAATGGGATAAGGCGATGTACGGCGCCGATTACTGCGGACCGTGGCAGGGCGGTGAATGGTGGATGAAATGGCAGCAAATGAGTCCCGAAGAACGCGAACAGGCCAAAGAGGAATGGAAGCGAAAAAAAGAAGAGTGGAAGACCGCCTGGAGAAAAGATTAGCCTCTTACTTGAGGGCGTCGATCAACGTCGAACCCGCAGTATAAAGGCCGAAGAGGATCACAATTCCCGTGAGCGACCAGGCAATATGTTTTCTGGTTCCCGACATACGATATTCCTTTGGGAGCGCCTTTCGTTCTAACAGGATCAGAAAGCCGAGCACGATCGGCAGCAGCACGGCATTCATCACTTCGACATTGATCATCAGGCTCACGAGTGGAAGTCCGAGCAGGACGATCACCGCTCCGCCGACGTGGGCCAGGGTATAGACGCTATAAAAGCCTTTCGCCTTTTTGAAAGGAAGATCGAGGCTGTGTTTCATGCCGAGCGCTTCGCTGAGTCCCCAGGCGCCGGCAAGCGAAACGACGATCGCCGCAAGGAACGCCGCTCCGGCCATGCCGAGACCGAAAAGAATAATTCCCGTTGTTGGACCGAGGGACGGCGTAAGGGCGCGGGAAACGTCCTCGATGTCATTCAAGACCGCATTGGGGGTTGTCGCGTGGATCCCGACGGCCGTAGCGATAACGACGGCGATCATAATAAGCTGCGTGACGACGGCGCCAATTTTCGTATCCCAGCGCTGGAGGTTCAAATCTTTTTTTCGAAGCCGTTTATCGATGACAGCGCCCTGCTGATAAAACACCATCCACGGCATGATAACCGCTCCGACGTTCGCAGCCAACAGGAATAGATAATTCCCGTGTCCAATGGGGAAAGTGGCGAGACCGTGCGCCATTTCATTGAAATCGGGTTTTGCCATAATCGCCGCGATGATGAAGAGCAATTCGAACAGCCCAACCGCAAGGCCGATCTTTTCGACGCGGCGGTAACTGCCGCTAAATCCGACGAGTATCAGCAGGAGCGTCACTGCCGGAACGCTGACCCAGAGTGGAATATGAAACATCTGCGCCACTCCGGCAATACCGGCAAATTCCGTTACCAGCGCACCGACACAGGCAATAAAAAGCGTGATAACGGAGACCATCGCCCAGCCCATCCCGAAATGCTCACGAATGAGTTCGCCATGACCTTTTCCGGTGACCAGACCAAGCCGGACCGTGATCTCCTGGACAATATATAGAATCGGAATAAGAATGAGCTGCGGCAGGACCATCGAAAATCCCCATTGGGCACCGGATTGGGCCGCTGTAATAATGCTGCCAGCATCGGTATCGGCGAGCATGACCATAAGTCCGGGGCCGATAACGGCCAGCCAAAGGCCTAAACGGCCAAAATGAATTCGGCGTGAAATCGGGGTGGCCGATTCAATGGGCGAAGGCTGCTGTAATTCTATAGTGGTCTCCACGTTCCGCTTACTAAGACTCAGTCTCAATAAGGATGGTTCCATTTATTTCAGTTTTTCTTCAAAAACATGAAAAACAGAAGGGGAAGACCTTTCAGAATGAGAAAAGGTGAGGCTAAGAAAAAAGGCCTTTCTTCGTTAGAAGAAAGGCCTGGAGGAATAAGAGAATAATAATGAGTTACTGATTTAACTTTGCTCTGATTTATTGTTTTAACTTTTGCTCGAGCTTATTGAGTCTCTTTTCGCGGCGCTCGACTCGGCGGAGCATGATCTGCTTAAATTTCTTTTCCTGAGCCGGAGTCAGTACCGATTTTACCTGCTCGTGCAAGGCTTTCATATCGGCGGCGAGTTGTTTACGCGCAGCCTTGCGCGCATCGCTTCCCGGCGCGGCGGCCCGGATGGCATCGCGGTCGGCTTCGATTTTCGACGCATTTTGCTGCCAGATGGCGTGGAGTTGATCGGCCTGGGCATCGGTCAGGTTTAGAACTTTCTTCAGGTGCTCGAAGCGTTTTTCCATGCGCTGCTGAGGAGTGAGCATGGCCGGAGCCTGTCCGGACGTCTGTGCGGTTGCGACGCTCGAAAGTGCGAACGAGGCGCCGAAGAGTAAAGCGAGGAATAAGATTTTGATCTTCATGTGTGTATCTCCAATTGTTAGGATACCATTTAGAGCCGAACGCACGCCTGCGGTTTAATGAGAAACGCTGAATTGCGATTCATTTTTAAGACCAAATTTTTTCCAGGGCTATGGATAGAGCAGGTAGGGAATTCGCTCCCGTCGAAATTGCTCGGCCTCGTTTCGACCCTCGGCAAAAACGGGCTCGAGGTCCTCACACCGGCGCAACATCTCCAAGAGCCCATGCATACCGGTCACCTTTTCGAACATCGTATTGTCCGATGGCGAAAGCGCATCGAAACTCGCACGAAAGGCGGTATCGCGAAGCATGAGCTCCAGCATTCGAAATTGCGGCTCGTAGAGCGATGGGATCGAACCGAGCGAGTCTGGCAGTGCGATACGGACGCCGCGATACATTTTCGTGCCGGCGCTGGTCGTGGCCGTAAAGTCCTCCGTCGAGAGAGGAACAGTTCCCCGAAATGCGGAATCCGCCATCCGAAAGATTTCGCTTTCTCCGAGGAGCGTCGAACCGATGCGAAGAAAGGGCAGGTCGCTGCCAATGCCGATCGAAAGTACGCCAAGTTCGCCGGTCGCGCCGAGCATAGCAAGCCCCACGTCGTTTTGAAACTGCGGGACGTTCGGGCTGGACGCCGTCCACGACAGTCCTGTTTCGTTCCAATACATCGATCGGTTCCAGCCGGTCATGGGGATGACCGTCAGTTTAAGCTTCGCAGCATGGGCGAACCATCCTTTTGCCCTGGCCATGCGGGCAAGTTCGCCCAAAGTCATGCCGTGCAGATACGGAATGGGAAGCATTCCGACAAAGCTCTTTAAGGTCGTATCCAGGATATTGCCTTCGATACGGTTCCCGGAAAGAGGGTTCGGGCGGTCAAGGACATAAAACGGAATATTGTTTTCCGCCGCCGCTTCCATGGCTTCGATCATTGTGGAAAGATAGGTATATGGCCGCACTCCGGCGTCCTGAATATCGAAGACCAGGGCGTTCACGCCGCGAAGCATCCCCCGCGTCGGTTTGCGGGTGGAACCGTATAGCGAATAGACCGGAACTCCTTCGAAGTATTCGAGCGAATCGCTGGCAACGCCGGCTGAGCGAGTTCCCATGAGCCCGTGTTCCGGAGCGAACAGCGCAACGACCTTCAGCACGTGAGATGTCATGAAGAGGCTCGGACCGCACTGGCCATCTCGCGTGCGACCCGTCTGGTTCGTGATCAGGCCTACATGCTTGCCCTTGAGCGGCGCAAAATGTTCGGCCACAAGATGGTCGAGGCCGGTCGAGACCTGCGAGCGGGAAATGCCGGCCAAAAAGAAAAGACAAACGAGTGCGAAATGGATGTGCTTTATCATTCGTTTGCCTTAACACCAATCATGAGGAAAAACATCATTTTCGTTCTTTGCGTCCTGTGTGTTGCTGCGGTCGCCTGGACACAAAAAGAGCATTGGACCGGCTTGCTCGATGCCACGCGCGATTATATGCAGCATCACATGTGGAATGCCAACACTCGGAACTATGTCCTCCGTGCAGACGCCCCCGATGCTCCCGGCAGCGACGCATGGGGAATAACGATCGTGCTCGATGCCGATGCGTACATGGTCGCAGACCATCTCCTGAAGCCGGAAGAAATGAAGAATTACTTCGAGAGTTCGACCATGCTGTATGACCGGACGAATGGGAACTCGGGCGCACGCATTATCGGGCGGCGGGGCGACCAAATTTACGTTGGCGGGGACGATGACCTGCAGTGGTGCTCGGCTTTACTTCATTGTTTCGAAGTTACACGCGACAGCGATTACCTGACCGCAGCGGAATCATCTTTTAAAGGGTTGATCGATCTCGGCTTTTGGGTCGATGGTGCCTCCAAAGGGTGGTCGTGGAATGCATTCGACCGCAGGCCGAACGGTGTGAGTACGGCGTACGGTGCGCTTGCCTCGGCCCGTTTTTATGCGATCACGCACGATAATGTCTATAAGCAATGGGCGGCGGCATCGCTCAATGCCCTCCGTACGCCCCAGGTTGGATTTTTTCCACGCGACATGATGGTCGCGGCCGACGCGGCATTCACAACCTATCTTGCTTCGAAGGACGAAGCATTCAATGCGCGTGCTTTGGAACTATTGGATTCGGCTGTTGCCGGCGGTGAACTCATGCTCCGTCGTCAGCAACCCGGCCATCGGAATCCGACCGATATTGGCGATCTGGCCGATGGGCTGTTCCATTTTTTCGATGTTACCCGCAACCAGAAATACAAAACGCTCGGTCTCCTGTTTATAAATTTCTTTGTCGATCATCGAAGTGCATCGGACATTGCCGCGAAAGGATTTTATAATGAGTACGATACGAAAGGTGCGCCTATGCTTAATGGATCGTATCTCGGAATTCCTAATACCGTTCCGTATCTCTCAGAAGTTGCTGAAATGCTAAAACTTTTTGCGATCGCGGCGGGGCATAAGTGATCCATAGGTCTTGTTTCAAAAAAATGCAAACGGCGGAATGCGCATACAATATGCTAGGCTCCTGAGCGTCTTCACACGAAGCCCGATCATCATGACAAAATACATCCTTTCACTCTCGGTCCTGTTGGTATTCGCGGCGTGCGGAACCCGCGAGAATCCAAATGTCATTACGGCGAGCGGGACTATCGAGGCGACCGATGTCAATGTCGCCGCGAAAGTTCCGGGACAGATCGTTACCCTGTACGTCGATGAAGGGACGCCGGTCGATTCGGGCAGTCTCATTGCTGTTCAGGACCGCAGTAATCTCGATATTCAATTACGGGAAGCGCGTGCCGTGCTCGACCAGGCGCGCGATCAGCTAACGCTGACCGAAAAAGGAGCGCGGATCGAAGATATTCAGGCGGCGGAAGCAACCGTCACGCAAGCTGAGACGAACAGGAAGCTGGCCGCAGATAATTTGGAACGTACGCGTAATTTAGTTGCCGGAGGCGCAGCGACGAAAGAACAGCTCGACCAGGCCGAGACCCAGTTTCGCGTGGCCCAGAGCCAATTGGATGTGGCAGAAGCAACCCTTACGAAATCGCGGCATCTCGCACGTCCCGAAGAGGTGAGCGCGGCCGAGGCCCATGTCGATCAACTCGAAGCGGCCCGCGACGCAGTGCAAAAGTCGATTGACGATTCTTATATTATTTCCCCGGTCAAAGGGATGGTCACACACAAGGTTGTCGAGCAGGGGGAGCTTGCCGGGCAGGGGGCGACCGTCGCAACCGTCACCGATCTCCGAAGTGTCTATCTGATGGTGTATGTGACGGAAGAAGAACTTCCAAGAGTAAAACTGGGGCAAAAGGTCGATGTCGTTGTCGATGGGCTTCCCAATAAAACGTTCCATGGTTTTGTGACCTATATTTCGCCCGAAGCCGAATTTACGCCGAAAGACATTCAAACGAAAGACGACCGGGTAAAGCTGGTCTTCGGTGTGAAAGTAGAAATTCCGAACCCGAACGGCGAATTGAAAAAGGGTCTGCCGGCCGATGCCACGGTCCATATTCGCGGATAGCCAAACTTCCGATGCCCGAACCGACGATCGCGATCAGCGGACTCCAAAAGCGCTTTGAGGCGGGGCATCGCGCGGTCGAGGCGGTTGCCGGTATCGATCTGGAAGTGTACAAGGGTGAAATGTTCGGGCTCGTCGGTCCGGATGGTGCCGGCAAAACAACCCTCATTCGAATGCTGTGCGGCATCTTAAAGCCGAGCGGTGGAACAGCAAAAGTTTTCGGGCTCGATCTTGTTTCTCAGATTCAAGCGATCAAGCCGCGGATCGGGTATCTCTCGCAGCGTTTCAGTCTCTATCCCGATCTTTCGGTCGATGAGAACATCGAATTTTTTGCCGAGATCCATGGCGTAACGAATTACGAAGCGCGCAGGAACGAATTGCTGGAGTTCACGCGGCTTACTCCGTTTCGCGGTCGGCTCGCCGATCAGCTCTCCGGTGGCATGAAACAAAAGCTCGCGCTGGCCGCAACGCTGATCCATCGGCCGGAACTTATTTTTCTCGACGAGCCGACGACCGGGGTCGATCCCGTTTCGAGGCGGGAGTTTTGGAAAATCCTTTCCTCGCTGCTCGAAGAACAGATCACGATCTTTATGACCACGCCGTACCTTGACGAAGCGGAACGGTGTTCGCGCGTCGGGCTGATGAGCGAAGGACGCATCCTGCTGGCCGATACTCCGAAAAACGTGAAGCGCCATATGAAGGGGACCGTGATCGAGATCGTCCCTTCGGACATCCATCGTGCGATCGATGTCCTTCGGAATCAGGGAGGGATCAAAGAAGTGCAGGCTTTTGGCGATCGCATCAATGTGATCGTCGAATCCGATATGGGAAAAGAAGCGATCGGCGCGTGGCTTCGGAATGCCCATATCGACGTGCGCGATTCGCGAGTGATCCAGCCATCGCTTGAAAATGTCTTTATCGCGCTCCTTCAAACGGAACGAGATTCGAAACGTGAAGTGAATCCCAAGCATGAGGAGCACGCGAATGCCTGAGATCGCGATCGAAGCCAAAGGCCTGACAAAACGCTTTGGTGCATTCACGGCCGTCGATCATATTTCATTCGTTGTGAATGGCGGCGAGATTTTCGGATTTCTCGGAGCGAACGGTTCTGGAAAATCGACGACCATTCGAATGCTGTGCGGTCTGTTGGAATCGACGGAGGGTACGGCCTCCGTGGCCGGATTCGACATTAACCGGCAGCCGGACGAGATTAAAAAGAATATCGGGTATATGTCCCAGAAATTTTCGCTCTACGACGATCTCACGGTGAACGAGAACATCGCGTTTTGGGGTGGGATCTACGGTCTTTCAGAGAAGAAGATCGAAGAACGCAGAACGTGGGCGATCGGAATTGCTGGCCTGGAGGGCCGCGAAGAAAGCTTGCCCCGAGCATTGCCCGGAGGCTTTAAGCAACGGCTTGCGCTTGCCACGGCGATGCTCCACGAGCCCAAGATCGTTTTTCTCGATGAGCCGACAGGCGGTGTGGACCCGATCATGCGCCGGCGGTTTTGGGAACTCATCCGCCAGCTTGCCGAAGCCGGTACGACCGTTTTCGTTACCACGCATTATCTGGACGAAGCCGAGTATTGCAACCGTCTCATGCTGATCCATGAAGGACGATTGATCGCCGGTGGAACGCCCGAAGAACTAAAGACCCAATTTATTCGCTCGGACGTATTCGAAGTGGAAACCGACCGCGTGATCGATGCCATGAGCGTGCTCGACGAAGATAAACGCATCCAGGAAACTTCCGTGTTTGGAACGTTTTTACATGTCAGTTTAGCCGGACCCCGCGATGGGAAGGAGCTTATTACGTCCATTCTTCAGGAGCATGGAATTACAACAAGCCATGTTGAACCGATCACCCCCTCGCTCGAAGATGTATTTATTCACCTGATCGATAAGGAGGCTCGAGCGAAATGAAGGGAAGGCCATACCTCTTTACCCTTGTTCCACGAGGCGGGGAGTTCCGAGCATTGCAGCCTGCGGTTTTCTATCCATGACCTTCCAACGCATTCGCCCCATCGTCCGGAAAGAGTTCCGGCAGCTATTCCGAGATCGTCGCTCCTTAGGGGTGCTCCTCGCGGTGCCGGCGCTGATGCTTATTCTATTCGGCTATGCACTCAATTACGATGTGCGTCACGTTCCGCTCGCCATTTACGATCAGGATAATACGACGACGAGTCGCGAGTTAACGGAAGGATTCCTTCACTCCGAATATTTCGATAAAGTCGCGGCGCTCACGAACGAACGCCAGATCGATACCATCGTCGAGAAACAGATCGCTCGAGCGGTGCTCGTCATTCCGGTTCATTTCGAGCGGGACCTTCGTGCTAACCGTTCGGTACAGATCCAGGTCATTGTCGATGGGTCGAATGCGACGAATGCTACGGCCGCCGCCGGATATTTAGCGGAAATGGCACAGGAATACTCCACGAAGGTTACGCTGGAAACGCTTGCGCGAAATGGTTTTGCAAGACCCGCTCTGCCGATCGATTATCGCCCGAGGATCTGGTACAATCCTGAACTCACGAGCCCTAAATTTCTGGTTCCGGGATTGATCGGCTTCATTTTGATGATCTCGACCGTCATTTCTACGTCACTTTCGATCGTTCGAGAACGCGAAAAGGGGACCATGGAGCAGATCGTTGTTGCCGCAATCCATCCCATGGAACTTATCGTGGGCAAAACGCTGCCGTATGTGGCGATTTCGCTCATCAGCACTTCCCTGGTCTTGTTTACAGGCTATCTGTTGTTCGATGTCGTCATTCGGGGGAGCCTTGCATTGCTCTATCTCGAAGCGCTGATCTTTATCGTTTGCGGGCTGGCGCTCGGCCTCTGGGTTTCGTCTGTTTCCGAGCGTCAGGAAGCGGCCTTCCAGCTGGCCACGCTGGTCTCCGTACTGCCGACCTTTATGCTCTCCGGGTTTGCATTCCCAATCCGCAATATGCCTGTTCCGATCCAGGCCATCACCTATATCAATCCGGCGCGATATTTCCTTTGGATCCTTCGCGCGATCATTTTACGTGGAGCAGGCCTTGCGGTATTTTGGCAGGAAACGCTCTTTATGGTGCTCTTTGCGACGGCCATGATGATCTTTAGCTGGACGCGGATGAAAAAACTATTCTGACGATGCGGATCATCCTTCACTTTTTGCGGAAAGAATTTCTTCAGCTTAAGCGCGATCCGAACATCGTTCGCCTGATTTTTATCGGGCCGATCGCGCAACTTATCATCTTCGGGTTCGCGATCAATCTCGACGTTAATTCCGTTCCCATGATCGTTTGCGATCAGGACCATTCGCTGCAAAGTCATGATTTTGTAGCGCGCTTTGTGAATTCCGGATATTTTCCCGTGGTCGCAAATATCGATCGGTTATCGGAAATCGATCGCTACCTGGTGCAAGGCGATGCCTCGCTCGCGCTTGTGATCCCTCCGGAATTTGGAAAAAAAATTGTAAGAGGGGAGCCTTCAGGAGTGCAGGCGATTGTCGATGGTTCTGAGAGCAGCGCCGCAACGGTCGGCTTGAATTATGCGGCCGCGATCGTTGCGGGATATTCGCAGGACGTGCTCCTCGAGAGTTTTGCGCGCCGCGGATTTGGTGAAATAAAGCCGATCACGGTCCGGCCCGAAATCCGTGTCTGGTATAATCCCGATCTGAAGAGCCGCAATTATATTCTTCCCAGCTTGCTTGGAACGATCCTTACGCAGGCCACGGTCACCCTCACGGCGCTGGCGATCGTAAAAGAAAAAGAATCGGGAACGCTCGAACAACTGATCGTGACGCCGATCAAGACCTGGCAAATCATCATCGGCAAACTCGCGCCATTTACGATCATCGGGATTATCGACATTCTAGTAGCGTTGGCCGGGGTAACGCTCGTCTTTGGTATTCCGGTGCGAGGCTCCATTGTGATGCTCCTTGTTCTTGCCGTGCTTTTTATTTTCACGACACTCGGCATTGGGCTCTTTGTTTCTACCGTCAGCAGTACTCAACAGCAGGCCATGATGACGGCCATGTTCTTCGTGATGCTGCCGATGAATTTTCTTTCCGGATTTATCTTCCCGATCGAAAACATGCCGAAGGTCATCCAGGGGATCAGTTATGTATTACCGTTGCGCTATTTTTACGAGATCATTCGAGGAATTTTCCTTCGCGGTGCGGGCCTCGACGTTTTGTGGCCGCAGGTCATCGCTCTTGCGGTCTTTGGCTTCGGAATTTTAGCTCTCAGTTCGTTTCGGTTTCACAAGAAGCTTGCATAATGAGAAAGTCCTTTCTTCTGCTCCTGGCGGCCTCGCTTATGAGTTGCAGCAAGCTGTTCCCGGTCGATGTCGGCACGGGCGAGGGCCGCGGCATCGTCCGTAGGATCGATTTCGAACATCACATGATCACACTATCGCATGGCCGGATTCCCAATCTGCTCAATCCGATGACGTATGCGTACGCGTTGAAGAACGATTCGATCATGCGTGGTCTCTCGGATGGCGATACGGTGAGCTTTACGATCGAAGAATCGCAGCCGGGGACGTTTCGGATTCTTTCATTGAAGAAGATCCATCCGTTTTAATTAACTTTTCCGCTTCGGTATTGTGGGCCGATTGTCCGCACTTTGGGAGCCTAATCTTCGTTTCTGGGAGATACTATGGCGTGGTTTACCCGATCGAAGCAGAATATTGAAAGCCGCCCGGCGGAGGCCGGTACCGCTTCTCGCGATATGCCGGATGGCGTCTGGGCAAAATGTTCTGAGTGTAAGGAATTGCTATATCGCAAGCAAATCGAAGAAAATCTCTATACGTGTCCGCACTGCAACAAGCATTTCCGCATCGGCAGCAGAGAATATTTTCGAATTTTGCTTGACAATGGCCTGGAAGAAGAGATCGCTTCTGATTTGCGGCCCGCCGATCCGCTCGGATTTGTGGATTCGAAGCCCTACCCGGCGCGCGTCGTCGAAGCAGAACGAAAAACGCACCTGAAAGAAGCGATCCGCGTCGGCCTTGGATGCATTGATGAACGGCGTGTGGCAATTGGAGTCATGGACTTTGCATACGTGGGCGGTTCGATGGGCGCGGTGGTCGGTGAAAAATTTGCGCGCGCGATCGATCGTGCGATCGAAGAGCGGTTGCCATTTATTATGGTCTCGAGCTCGGGCGGTGCGCGAATGCAGGAAGCGGCGATCTCACTCATGCAGCTTGCGAAGACAAGCGCGAAGCTCGCACAATTCGCTAACGAACGGTTACCTTATATTTCCGTTCTTACCGATCCGACGACGGGCGGCGTTACGGCCAGTTATGCCATGCTGGGCGATGTGAATATTGCGGAACCGAAAGCGCTTATTGCATTTGCCGGTCCTCGCGTGGTCGAGCAGACGATCCGCAAAAAACTCCCGACTGGGTTTCAGCGCTCCGAGTTCGTTCAGGAGCACGGTTTTATCGATATTATCTCCCACCGAAAAGAGCTGAAAGCGACCATCAGCAATGTGCTGAACCATCTGCGTTAAGGTTCTGCAAGCCTTCGTCCTGTACTATGCCTTCGAAGACCGTTCATTCCGTTCGCATCATTGGGTTCCCGATGGACTTGGGCGCCGGGCGTCGCGGCGTGGACATGGGACCATCCGCGCTACGCATTGCTGGAGTGAGCGAACGGCTTCGGGCACTCGGATATCAGGTAGTCGATGCCGGCGATATCGATATTCGCACTGCCGAGGTCCAGGAGATCGAAGATATAACGCTTCCGTATCTGCCCGAGATCGCGAGCGCCTGCACGCGGCTGGCAATGGAAGTCGAGTCAGCGCTCGATGGAAACGAATTCCCGCTGGTGTTGGGCGGGGATCATTCGATGGCAATTGGTTCCATTGCCGGGATCGCCGCTCATTGTCATAAAAGAGGAAAGCGGCTTGGTGTGATCTGGATCGATGCCCATGCCGATATTAATACACCCGAAACGTCCCCCTCTGGCAATATTCATGGAATGCCGGTGGCCGTCGCCCTTGGAATCGGTGCGCCGATGCTGACGACGATCGGTGGACCCGAGTTAAAGTTGGAAGCGAACCGTTTGATCTATGTTGGTCTCCGTTCTGTCGATGAAGGGGAGCGGGCGCTCATTCGAAAGCTGAAGATCGAAGCCCATACGATGGAGGACCTCGATAAACAAGGTGTTCATCGACTGATCTCAAAGGCCGTAGCGACCCTGCGCGAAAAAGTGGACCACTTGCATGTTAGTTTCGATCTCGATGTCGTCGATCCATCGGTCGCGAGTGGCGTGGGAACCCCGGTGCCCGGCGGCCTCACGTACCGGGAAGCGCACCTGATCATGGAAGTGATTGCGGATACCGGATATATGCATTCGATGGAAGTGGCCGAAGTAAATCCAATCCTGGACGTCCGCAACGCCAGCGCCGAATTCGCGGCGGGATTGATCGCGAGCAGCATGGGGAAGAGGATATTATAATATCATGCGGACGATCGCTACGATTACCGAACTTCGGAGTGCGCTTGCCCTGCTGCGCGAACAAGGCAAGCGCGTTGGGTTCGTTCCCACTATGGGAGCGCTCCACGAGGGGCACCGGTCGCTGGTACGGCTTTCCAAGCAGCAGGCCGACGTGACCGTTGTCAGTATTTTCGTTAATCCCGCCCAGTTCGGTCCTGCAGAGGATTTCGATCGCTATCCCCGCATGCTCGAAACCGACGCCGGAATCCTGATCGAAGAGGAAGTCGAGTTTCTTTTTGCGCCGGCCGTCGATCAAATTTATCCACATGGACACGATACGCGGATTTACGCCGGATCGATCGCCTCACGGTACGAAGGGGCACGCCGACCGGGACATTTCGATGGCGTTGCAACCGTCGTTTCTATCTTATTTAACATCGTCCAGCCACAGATTGCCTTTTTCGGACAAAAGGACGCGCAGCAATTATCGGTGATCCGCAGAATGGCAGGGGACCTTGCGATCCCGGTCGAAATTATTGCCGGACCGACCATTCGCGAAGCTGACGGTCTTGCAATGAGTTCGAGAAATTCGTACTTATCGAACGCTGAAAGAATGGAAGCGGTCGGTTTATTCCAAACCCTAATTTTTGTAGGAGAATTATTACTAGCCGGTCATCCTTTGGAAGCCGCAAAATTGGCCGGAATGGACGAATTCAGCCGGTTTGCCCCGCATGGTATGCTCGATTATCTCGACATTGTCCATTCCGAAACATTTCAACCCATGACCTCGTTTGAGCGGCTTGAACCGGGTTCCACGACTATTATCATTGCTGCTACTATCGGGACAACACGATTAATCGACAATATTCAGGTTTAGCACGGAAATATTCAGGTTTAGTAAAGATTAGCCATGAAACGCATTTTGTTCAAGTCGAAAATCCACCGAGCGACGATTACGCAAGCTGAACTCTATTATGAGGGATCGCTCACGCTCGATGGCGATCTTATGCGCGCAGCCGATATGTTGCCGTATGAAAAAGTGGCGATTGTCAACAACAATAATGGCGAACGTTTCGAGACGTATTTGATTGAAGGACCTGCCGGTTCCGGAGTTGTTTGTCTGAATGGAGCTGCTGCCAGAAAAGGCGCCATCGGTGACGAGATCATTATCATTACTTATGGCGAATATGAGGATGCAGAGGAATTGCGCTATCATCGCCCGACGATTGTTCAAGTCGATAAGTCTAATAAAATAAAGAAGTTAACGAACGCGACTCAAGCGTTTTCGATGGTGAATTAAGCCTTCTCTGAGCGTGGATTTCGACGAAACCCAATCGCGACCCCTGGCGACCATTATCATGGCAGCCGGTCAAGGGAAGCGAATGCAGGACCCGACCAAAGCGAAAGTACTCTATCAAATTGCTGACGAGCCCATGCTCGGGCATGTCCTTCGGCTGTGCGAAGCGATCAAAGCCGATCCCACCGTCTGCATTATCGGTTATGGGCGAGAAGCGGTCAGCGATTATCTTTCGAAAAATTTTCCGTCCGCCCGAATCGCTGTCCAGGAAGAGCAGTTGGGAACAGGTCACGCCGTCCAGCAGGCAGAGCGGCAGCTCAAGGACTTCCGAGGCGACGTTCTCGTCCTTTCGGGCGACGTTCCGCTTTTAACGAAAGAGACGACGCTACGATTGATTCAGGAGCACCGGGCTCAGAACGCGGTCGCCACGGTCCTTTCGGTCGTCATGAAAGATCCTGCCGGTTACGGGCGAATTATTCGAACAAAGACGGGAAACCTCGAGCGTATCGTTGAAGAAAAGGACGCGATGCCGTCGGAACGAAAAATTACGGAGATCAATACTGGCATTTACGTTTTCGACTCGAGCATTTTATTCGATGTCTTAAAACGCATCGACCGCAAGAATGCGCAAGGGGAATTTTATCTTACCGACACCCTCGCGATTCTTATTTCGCAGTTTGGCCTGGGGGCCGTCGCCGTGGTGATGACGGAAGATCCGATCGAAGTGAGCGGCGTCAATACCAAAGATCAACTGGCGGCGCTCGAAATGGAATATGACCGCAGAAAGGCTGAGCTTTCGCGCGGAAGTGCATTCTCGGCATTTCGTTCACCCGAACCATGGATAACGAGTCGGTAACATTGGAATGAACTTCTCTTTCTCTTTTTGGTTTAGTATTCCGTATTTTGAGCACAAATTCATGCTCTTTATCGGTCCGGTCGATCGAATTTTTTTGTAAAAGTATGAGACAGTTCGTTCGGGCATTTCTCTTCCTTTCGATGGTCCTTTTCGGGGCAACTGTGGGGCATGCTCAATTCCGTAGTCAGGCCGACCAGCCTCAGCCACCGCTCAATACGGCCGATGCCATGAAAGGCAGCGATTCGTTCCTTTCGAGTATTTTCGATCCGGCACGCTTTAGTATGCACCAGAGCTATTCCATGAGCTATCTGGGCGGCGTCGGAGGTGGAACCGGGCTCAGTATGTTCACGAACACATTTAGTTACCGCGCTTCGGATAATCTCTTTATCTCTGCCGATGTTTCGGCGGTCTATTCTCCTTTCAGTTCCTTCGGCACGGCGTACCAGAATTCCCTCAATGGTATTTATCTGACCAACGCACGGCTGGACTGGAAACTGGGCGATAACACGATGCTGCGGATCGAGTACGTCGGCGGTCCGACGGCGGGAATGTATGGGTACGGCGCATTCAACCCCTATTATAATCCGTTTTACACGCCGGTGCCTGTGCCGTCGCAAGCGCCAGCCCAGCCGAAACCGACCGTTCTTGGGCAATAAGGCTTGGCGAGGCGCAGCGTTCTTGATCGTATTATCGGTTCCAGCGAGCGTGAACGGGAACGCCGCAAACGGGTACTGGTGCAGGTGATGTCCTGGTCGTTTGTCGGCGTCGTCGCCATCCTGGTCATTTTGTTAGCGGGCGAATTTGTTTCCCGAGCATTTCTGAAACATCCCGTAAGCGGCGAACTGGAACGACCCGACCTCCTGGTGCGGAAAGGTGAGCGCATTCAGATCAACGTACTGAATGGTTCCGGCCGCATGCACCTCGGCCAGCGTTTTACGGATTTCCTTCGGGCCCGGAAATTCGATGTCGTGCATACCGATAATTACCAGGATACGAACGTTGCCAGAACGTTTATCATCGATCGCGTGGGAGACAGCGTTTCCGCACATAAGATTGCGTATGCCCTCGGCGTAGACGATTCGCTGGTCCGGCGCCAGATCGATACCGAAGAATATGTCAAGGCCGACCTGATCATCGGCCGCGATTACCCGAATTTGAAACCCATGAAATAATAGCTATTACTAATTCACAGGAAGGACACACACAACACGAAATCGACCCGACCCAGCCCTCGCACCAAAAAGACCGTCAGACCGGCAGCGCCTAAAAAAGTTACTAGCCGGCCAAAACGTTCTAAGCCGGTTCCCTCCGAGACAGAACGGACACGCGAAGCGGCTATGAAGGCAGCTCATTACGCCCTGGAAAAGAAAGCGACCGATATTCATGTTCTGGACCTGACGAGCATCACTTCGATGACCGACTACTTCGTCGTCACTACCGGTTCGAGCGACCGGCAGGTGAAGGCCATCGCCGAAGCGGTGATTTCGGAAATGCGCGACCGGGAAGGCGTGCGTGCCTGGCATAGCGAAGGGTGGGACGGTTTACAATGGGTGATCATCGATTTTGTCGATTTTGTTGTTCATGTTTTCCAGACGGAGGCACGGCACTACTATAATATCGAGCGGCTCTGGGCCGATGCGCCGATGGTCGATGTGAAGGACGAGCCGGCTTCTCCAAAAAAATCACTGCGACCTCGCAAACCTTCCACGGCGCCGCGCAGGAAAGCGCCAGCCATTAAAGTGATCAGCGATTTTAAACAGGTGAAATAACAAGAAGTGGCATTGCAAGAGGTGAAATAAAAAAGATAGAATAACAAGAGATAAAATAACAACGTATTGTCTCTCGTGCTCAAAAAAGGAATGGAACGATCGTTAGAAAGAATATTCGAGTCAGCTCTTAAAAAGATCGGCGTGCCCGAAGGCATTCCGGTGCGGTTCGAAACGCCGCAAAACGAAGCCCATGGCGATCTCTCGACAAATATTGCGATGTTGATCGCAAAAGACCTAAAGCGCTCACCGCGAGATATTGCAAAGGAAATTGTCGACTACGTCCGCGGAGAGGACGGGGAGCTAAAGTCCGTCGAAATTGCAGGTCCGGGCTTTATCAATGTCATGTTCAGGAACGATTATATCACCGGGCAACTCCAGGAATTATTGTCGCACGGTACCGAGTATGGGAAAGGCGAGTCGAATAAGGGGCAAAGGATCAATCTCGAGTGGGTGAGTGCGAATCCGACCGGCCATCTTCATGCGGGCCACGGCCGTCAGGCCTGCCTGGGGCAGGCGATCGCCAATCTGCTCGATTGGACCGGTGCCGAAGTGACGCGAGAATATTACTTCAATAACGCTGGGAACCAAATGACGAACCTGGCCAAATCGGTCCGGGTTCGGTATTTACAACAGTTGGGGGAGCCGATTGAACTGGACGAAGACGGCTATCGTGGGATGGAGATCGTCGAAATCGCAAAGGAAATGGTCCGGGAGTTTGGCGAAAGCAAGCGAGAAGAATCGCTCGCTTTTTTTCAGTCTTTCGGAGAGAAAAAAAATTTTCGGCACATCCGTAGCACGCTGGAACGGCTTGGTATTCATCACGATATTTTCTTTAACGAAAATTCGCTCTATGAATCCGGGGCGATCGAACGGACGATCTCCGAATTCAAAGCCCGAGGGCTTGCGTACGAAAAAGACGGTGCGCTATGGCTGCGACTTTCCGAAATGGGCCAGAACGAAGACCGCGTGATCGTAAAGTCAAGTGGCGAGCCGACCTATCGGTTGCCGGATATTTGCTATCATCGTGATAAGCTTTCTCGCGGCTATGACGATATTATCGATATTTTTGGCGCCGATCATATTGCGACGATCGCCGATGTGCTTGCGGCGTTGAAGTCGCTCGGATACGATACGGAACGGATCAAAGTTATTCTACACCAGATGGTGACCTTCGTTTCCGGGAAGGAACTTATAAAGTTTTCGAAGCGAAGTGGCGAAGCCTACTCACTCGACGAGTTGATCGACGACGTCGGCGCAGACGCCGCAAAATTTTTCTTCAACATGCGCGCCTCCGGAAGCCATCTGGAGTTCGATGTCGAGCTGGCTCGGGAGCAATCGGAAAAAAATCCTGTCTATTATGTGCAGTATGCTCACGCACGTATTGCAAGTATCGTTCGCTTTGCTGCACAGGAGGGAATTGCGTTCTCTATACCGGACAAAACCGAAGAGGGCAATACCGATCTTTCTGTTCTCGAACATCCGGAAGAATTACGACTGATTAAAGTTCTCATCCGCTTCCCGCAGGTCATTGAACGCTCTGCGGCCGCATTAGCGCCCCATCATGTTTGCGAATACCTGCGCGAAGTTGCCGCGCAATTTCATAGATTTTACCAGGAGTGCCGTATTGTCGGAGGACCGAAACATCTGGAAATTCCACGGCTTCTGCTCGCGATGGCCACAAAGCGGGTGATCGCAAACGGCTGCGCCGTCCTTGGCGTAACAGCGCCCGAGAGCATGTAAGACTTCACCATCATTTTACTTCTTCCTGTGATTCCGCTCGGTGTTGAAGTCTTTCTCGTTATTTTATTTCTATTGCTGCATGCCTTCTTTTCGTTGGCCGAGACCAGTGTTCTCAACGTTCGAAGAAGCCGATTGCGAGAAATGCTGGACGACGATGCCACGCCCGAATGGCAGCGGCGCCGTGCCCAAATCATTCTTTCTGTTAAGACCAGCCCCGAAAATTTTTTAGCGACCGTTCAGTCCGGTTCGGTCTTTTTCAGCTTCCTGGCTGCGACCTACACGACATTCATCGCGTACGAGCACATCTGGCCTTTTATTCATCGCAGCTTTGGTTTTTCTTCCGGTCTCAGCCTTGCGGTCGCTTTCATCATCATGATCCTGATCGTGACCGTTCTCGATCTGACGTTTGGCGCGCTTCTCCCCAAGTCTATTGCGCTGCACCGGAGCGAGCCGATCGCATTCGGCATCGCTCGGGTTTTAGAAGTGATGATGAAATGGATGAAGCCCATCGTCCATTTGCCGGTTCTCATTTCGAATGCGATATTGGCGCCGTTTCGAGACCATACCAGCTTTACCGAGAGCCATATATCCGAGGAAGAATTCCGTGTGATGCTCGAAGAAGGCGCTCGGAGCGGAGCGATCGATAAGACGGAAAACGAGCTCATCGAAAATATTTTCGAGTTCCAGGACCGAACGGCGCGCGAGGCGATGGTCCCTCGTATTAAAATGATCGCGCTCGATACGGAAATGCCGCGCGACAAAATTATCGAGCGGATCATTTCCGAAGGGTTTACACGGCTGCCGGTCTATCAGAACACCCTCGATAATATTTTAGGGGTGGTCTATTCGAAGGACGTCATTGCGCTCATCGAGCATCCGGAACTTATTATCTTGTTCGACATTATTCGCCCGGTCCCTTTTGTCCCGGAAACCAAGCGCATCGCGGAACTCCTGCGCGAGTTCCAACGCGAGAAATTGCACATGGCGATCGTCGTCGATGAGTTCGGAGGCACGGCCGGGCTGATTACCCTCGAGGATATTTTAGAAGAAATTGTGGGCGAGATCCAGGACGAATACGATACCGAACAGTACACGTTCGAAGTCGCGCAGGACCGGAAGTCAGTAGTGATTTCGGCCAATTATTCGATCGCGGACGCCAACAGGGAATTGGAAAAAATTTTTCCGGAATTTCATATTCCGGAAGACGTGGAATACGAATCGGTAAGCGGCTATGTCAATAAGCTTTTCGGCCACCTGCCAAACCTGGGCGAAGACCGCGAAACAGAGGGAATTCGGGTAGTCGTTACCGCGAAAGGGCCGATGAACGTATCGGAGGTCCGGTTCGAAGAACAAGCCTCGGAAACTCCGGCAAAATCGGCCCGTACAGCATGAACCGCTTCTAACGAAACTGCATGACCCTTCGCCACTGATTATACAAATACCAGTTTTACGTTTGCGATTATTCATGCGTTTTCGCCCGCGCCGCATCGGCGCTGCCTTGGTGCTTTTCGCCGTTATTCCGCTCGTCGGCCTTCGTTTCGTCGGGGACCGTACGGAAGCGCTCAAGCACGCACGCGCCGGATTCGATTATGAGCAAAAGAAAGAATATAAGTATGCTCTCTTCGAATACGACACGGCGATGAAGCTCGATCCGAGCTATCCCTACCCCGTCGAGCGGATCGGCGGAATGTATCAGGTCCTTAAGAATTATCCGCAGGCCATCGAATATTACGACCGCGCCATCAAGCTCGATTCCAGTTTCGATGTCTATAATTATTATAACCTTGGGCTTTGTTTTCATGTCGTTCAGAAGTATGACAGCGCGGTCCTGAACCTAAGGGAATTTATTCGCCGGATGGACCCTGTCAATCATGCCGATTCTGCCGCGATGGTCGATGCGGACTGGTGGATCAAGTTTAACCTCGGGTGTATCGTCGAAGCAGCGAAGCCAAAAAATACCGAGGACCCCGTGCCGCTCACGGAGATCAATAGTAAATACGATGATTTCGCCCCGAGCGTAACGGCCGACGGACGCACGCTCTACTTCACTTCTCGACGACCGGGAACGAACCTTAAAGAAGAGATCGAGACGGACGATTATGGAGACGATCTTTTCGTCACGCACCGCGACTCTGTGAATCATCCATGGTCGAAGCCGATGCCGCTCGCACCCCCGCTCAATTCGGTCGATGACGAAGGTGCGGCTTCGGTTACCGCGGATGGCCAGACGATGTATCTGAGCCTCTGCCGCAGGCCGGATGGAGTGGGCGATTGCGATATTTATGAGTCCCAGCTTGCCGGCGACCAATGGACCAGACCGCAGCCCCTGGGCCGGCCCCTGAATTCACCCGAGTGGGATGCCCAACCCAGCGTTACGGCCGACGGTAACACGATGTACTTTTCAAGCCGGCGTCCGGGTTCGATCGAGGCCTCTGAAGATATCTGGGTTTCGTATCGCAATACCGATGGCTCCTGGACTCCGCCGCATAATTTAGGCGAGCCAGTGAACACCCGGTTCAACGAGCGTTCGCCTTTTATTTCGGCAGACGGGAAAACGCTCTATTTTTCTTCCAACGGTCATCCTGGATTTGGGAACCACGATCTTTTTATGTCTCGCAAACTTGCCGATGGGACGTGGAGCGTTCCCGTGAATCTCGGCAGACCGATCAATGCGTATGGCGATGATGAGTTCCTGACGATCCCGGCCAGTGGCGACAAGATTATTTATTCGAGTCAACGCGACAATGCCCGGGGTTCCTTAAGCTTATACGAAGCGAAGCTTCCACTCGAATTCCGACCGGGCCCGGTGACACTGGTTGCGGGAACGGTTTACAATAAAAAGACCGGGGAGCCAGTCGGCGCCGAAGTCGACGTCAACGATCTCAAGACGGACCAACTCGTTGCCGTTTATCATGCCAATAAAGTGACCGGGAAGTTCTATATAGCGCTCGGTACCGGGAGAATGTATGGTATTACGGCCCATTATCCGGGATACGCGCCCTATTCGGACCATTATACGGTTCCCGACACGATTTCCTATAAAGAAGTAACGCACGATTTGCCGTTGACTCCGCTACCCGGGAATTGGTATGCCGGAAACGAACCGAATGGAAGCAACCCGAATGGGAACCAGGCGAATGCGAACAATTCGAACGGGACTTCGAACCAGAATTCGAATTCCAACTCCAATCGGAATCCGAATGGGAATCAAAATCCCAATACGTCCGCGAATAATAATCCAAACGGCACCGGGAAAAAGAAGCCTACGGGGAAGCATGGCAACAACTCGGAGCAGAATAACAATAATAACGCGAATAATAATAACCGTAATGGGAATAACGTCGCCGGGATCGATACCGCCGGCATCGAACTCCATAATGTCTTCTTCGATTTCAATAAATCGGAACTTCGGCCCGAATCGTATGCCGAGTTGAATTATTGGGTCGATCTCCTTAAAAAGTATTCGCAGTTAAAGATCGAGATCGATGGCCATACGGATTCTGTCGGTACGCCCGGTTACAACCAGAAGCTTTCGTTTGAGCGGGCGCAAGCCGTCAAAGCTTATCTTGTGGCTCACGGTATCAAGGCTACGCGCTTGATCCCGAAAGGATTTGGAGCTACGCGGCCGAAAGCATCGAATGAAACAGAGGAAGGCCGCCAGCGAAACCGCCGCACGGAATTTCGATTCGTTACCTGATCAGCGCCGAGCCTTCACATTCTTATCCCAAATCGCAAAAAGGATAAGAATGAACGCCAATAATCGAATAAGATAGAAGAGGGCCGGCGATTCCGAAGCTTCGTTCGTCAGGCCATAGAGCAGTTGTTGAAGCCCGAGGATCGCAAACGCAACACCGAACATGAAAAACAGCCGGTCGCGGCTGGCGCGCCAGAAACGGAAGAAAAAAAGCGATCCCATGGCGTACGCCATAACGACCGCACCGACCATCAGGGATAAATTACTCATGTTCGTCCCAGATAAATCCATACAGCAGCAAGCCGAGACCGATCACTTCGGGGATCGCACGGATCGTTGAAAGATCGACTTCCGGAAGGAACGTCAGGTCGAGCACCAATAGAATATTATTTAAAGACAGGAATTTAAAGCAGAGCCCGCTCCACAGCACTAAGCGCACACCCGAGGCGTAATAACTTCGCAAAAGAAGGACCGCGCATGCGATACTCGTAATGGCGCAGAGAATGTAAACAGTATTTGCCATGGCCATGCCTTCAGAAAT
>JAJPIQ010000023.1 GCA_021324685.1 Bacteroidota bacterium | reverse complement strand
TTCCCGGTCACGGCTCCGGGCTGTTGTGACAGGGGATAACTTTCGTTATAGAGGACATTCAGCCCAATGGCTGGCAGAGAATAATAAGCGACGCCATATCGTATGCGCGGATCTGTCAAATTCGTACTCTGCACCCAGACCTGCACAGTCTTTTTATCGCCGATATATTCCTGTCCGGAACCGCTAACGATCGTCGTGTTCGGCGGGATCGTCGCATAATAGGGTTCGTAAAATTTAATAAAGCTGGTATCGAGCCAGAAGCGGTTGCGCCGGTAGTCCCATGGTTTGAATACATGCTCGGTGGTGGACGCACCGCCGTAGCTCTTCGTTTGGCGTTCGCCTTTTTTCTGTGCGGCGACGGTCGTAATATAGACCGGACCGAACCGCGTGACGGCCTTCAGCCCGAACAGGTCCTGCTGAAGCCCAATATACTGCGAAGGCGTCGTGAACGTGACGTTGCCGGCGTCGAACTCCTGCAGGATCTCGTCGGGGAACCCTTTGTAATTGAACTTGAGCAGGTTATCGTACTGGAACATGCGATCGGAACCCCAGTCGGCCCCGATCTTGAGTTTATCGCCGATCGTGCCGTTCGTCGAGACATTGATCTCCTGCTTGAAATTGAGCCCGGTTTCGGAACCGAAAAAGTTTGCACCGGCGGTGGCATAGGTCTGCTGGTCGCGATAGGCTAAGTGGATGGCGACGTCCCCATTGACCCGAAGATTGATCGAAGGCCGGCCGAAGATCGTCGGCACAATACTCGGAGGGATCGGGATCGAAATCGTATTGTAATCGCCCAGAATCCCGGTTTGCTGATCGATGACTTTGCCGGTATCGATCTCCTTATGCACGGACGCCTCGAAGGCGTCCCGAACCCTCTGGTCTTCCTGCGAGTGAAGATATTCGTCGAAGGGCGTCGTCACGGGCGTGCGAATATCGGTCCCGAGAAAGACGTCGCGCTGGGTGACATTGCCGCTCGAATCGAACTGGACTTCGCGCTTGATGGGCGTCTTCAGGAATCCGGGCTCTCCCGGAACTTCTCCGCCGGCGATGGGCGGCGTGACCTCGGGCGGGGGCGTGGTCAGAACGGGATAACCTTTTGTCGTATCCTTACCGCGGGGAAGAAACTGGCTGAAGAGGCTCGTGAACTTATGAGAGAGCGAATCGTACTGCTGGGAAAGAAAGCTCTTCGAGGTGTCCTGTGCCGCACCCGTATCGACCTGCGAGGGATTGGACGGATTTTTTTCGATCTGTTTCGGCTTGCGGCAATCGAGCGATACCATGGCCCCGAGCACGAGCAGCACGAGCGCCGCATGACGCATCGGCTTATGATAGCCCATTGGCTTCGCATGGCGTATTCGCACCGCATGGTGCCACCGCCCCGTTTGCCACTCGCGGTTCACTTCCGATGGAAATCTCGAAAAAAATTTCACCAACCTGTAACCAGCCAAAAAACCAGACGAAGCAAAAGTGGGACAGCCCAAGTTAAAACGGCCTGCCCCCAAAATACCGATGAATATCCGTTTTCGGACATCCCGGCCCGAACGATATGTAGCTTTCGCCCCACCGGAAGCAATCGGTTACGCCGAATTGCATTCCGGCACGGCTCACGTTGTCACAATGAGTCGATAGGTTACGATTTGGTTAGTGAAATGGAGCAGAAGTGGAATGGCTGTGAATATTCAGGTCGAAAGAAGGTACGAGAGGCCCTGAATACGGTTTCAACAGGCGTATTGCAGAATTCTGTTCCAAAAACGGCAAAAACCTGGGCGTAGAAGGGTCCCGATGGTAGAGCGGAAGAGTTTGTTGGCAAGCTTTGCATTTATGGATTCGCGATTTTGAGCGCCGTCTTCGCAGCCGCGAGGTTTATTCTTGCCAACCATCCGCTTAAAATCACTATTTCTGAACTGAATTTCGAAGTACTGGGTTAACAGCGCCGCTCCGATTCGGGCAGGACCGGAAAACACGTAATTTTTATTAGCCACACATAATCATTCATGCCGACGATCAATCAGTTAGTACGATTAGGGCGCGAGGAGATGACCTGGAAGTCGAAATCCCCCGCGCTAAAGAACAGCCCGCAGCGCCGCGGTGTCTGTACCCGCGTTTACACCACGACCCCGAAAAAGCCGAATTCCGCACTACGCAAAGTCGCCCGCGTGAAGCTGACGAGCGGCATGGAAGTCACCGCCTATATTCCAGGCGAGGGACATAACCTTCAGGAGCACTCGATCGTCATGATCCGCGGCGGCCGCGTCAAGGACCTTCCCGGCGTCCGCTACCATATCATTCGCGGTACGCTCGATACGCAGGGCGTCCAGAACCGCAAGCAGGGCCGCTCCCGCTACGGCGCGAAAAAGCCGAAATAAATTTTTACATGCTACGTACGGAAGTACGGGCAAAAACAAGGATCTCTGCAGCAATGCAGAGGGGTGGTTGACGATAAGCGAAGATTATTCTTAGCATTCGATCGACTCTTACAAAAACGAACACATTAGACAACCATGAGAAAACATACAGCCGAACGGCGTCAGAAGACTCCGGACGCGAAATATGGAGACGTGCTCGTCTCGCAATTTATTAATTCCCTGATGCTCGACGGCAAAAAGTCGATCGCGCAGCGGATCATGTACGATGCGCTCGATACGGCTCAGGAAAAGAGCGGCCAGCCCGGCCTCGAAGTATTCAAGAAAGCGATGACGAATGCGTCCCCGCTCATCGAAGTCCGCTCCCGTCGCGTCGGCGGTGCGACGTACCAGGTCCCCACCGAAGTCCGTCCGGAACGCCGAACGGCGCTCGCGATCCGCTGGCTGATTACCTATAGTCGCGCCCGCGGGGAAAAGTCGATGGCGCAGCGCTTAGCCGGCGAGTTGCTCGCAGCAAGCAATGGCGAAGGAGCGACCGTCAAAAAACGCGACGATACGCACCGCATGGCCGAGGCCAACAAAGCGTTTGCGCACTTCCGGTTCTAAGTTACCGGTTCTA
>JAJPIQ010000050.1 GCA_021324685.1 Bacteroidota bacterium | reverse complement strand
GGGTAGCTCGCGCTGCCGAGCCCGCCATAGGCGACACCATAGCCCATCGAGTTACCGAGACCGAGGCTGGCGCTGGTCAGGTAGAGCGTCGTTCCCGAGGGGACCGTGGTATTGTCGAACGGGAAATTAAATGGCAGCGTCATCGTGAGGGTCCCGTAATAATAGCGATATTCACCGCTATACAGGAGCGTCCCTCCACTGGTCGAAAGGTCGACCCACGTCAGCGTAGGCGTCGCAACGGTGTACGCGCTAACGCGCCCCTGCGAGAAGGAGCTGGAAGCGAAGCAAAGAAGAAGTAAGAACAGGCTGAGACTCGTTTTGAGATATCGCATGATGATGACTAATGTGTTGAATAACTGCGCACGAAAAAATCGAAGTAATCGAAGGTCACTCTTAAAAGCAATCGAAGGTCACTCTTACTAAAGCAATCGATGGTAACTCTTAAAAGCAATCGATGGTAACTCTTAAAAGCAATCGAAGGTCACTCTTATAAAGCAATCGATGGTAACTCTTAAAAAAAGCAATCGAAGGTCACTTTTATACTACCGCAATCGAAACACTCTCAGGGGGCACATCTTTTTAGAGACACGGCTCACGCGCTCAATGTTACATCGGTCTGTGAACGCGACCGGCAATAACCTGAAGGCACCGTTCCAAAAAGGCTGGAATGCACGCAAAAAGACAAATGGTCCTACGCTGTTTCGATTGCAGGTTGGTCCTGCGTCGATGATGACTTTCGGCCAATTTGGGACAGAAGAGCTGCACTGCTCCCCCCTATCACAGCGACTGGCCGACGGACAAATATAATACATTTTTTTTTAAATGCGGCAAAAAGCGATTTTTTTGAGGGTCCTTGTCGGCCCGCCGGTTGCGGCTCGTATTTTTGCAATCGCGTAATTTTGCACGAACGGTCGTATTTTGCACTATATGAATCGAATTGCGGTATTGACGAGCGGCGGGGACGCACCGGGGATGAACGCGGCGATCCGGGCGGTCGTCCGGGCGGGCAGCGAGAAGGAGATGAAGATGTTCGGCGTCCGCGACGGCTACGAGGGGCTGATCGCGGGGAACGTCGTCCGGCTCCGGGCGCGGGACGTGGGCGGGGTGATCCAGCACGGAGGGACGTTCTTAGGCAGCGCCCGATCGGAAGAATTCAAGACGCCGGCCGGGCGCGAGCGGGCGCTCCGGAACCTGCGGGAGTACAACATCGAGGCGCTGATCGTGATCGGGGGGAACGGTTCCCAGCAGGGCGCCTACGAACTATCGCGGGTGGGGTTCCCGGTGATCGGCATCGCCTCCACGATCGATAACGACCTCTACGGCTCCGAAGTCACGCTGGGCGTCGATACGGCGACGAACATCGCGCTCGAAGCGATCGACCGATTGAAAGTTACCGCTTCGTCGCACCGGCGGGCGGTGCTCGTGGAAGTGATGGGGCGCAAATGCGGGTACCTTGCGCTCATGTGCGGCATTGCGGGCGGCGCGGAGACGGTCGTGATCCCCGAGGTCGAAGTCCGGGCCGACGACGTGGCCCGCGATATCCTGGAAGCGTACCGCCGCGGCAAGAACCATGCGCTCGTCGTCGTCGCCGAAGGTTCGGACTGCAACGCGTCGGTCCTCAAGCAGGCGTTCGTCGAACATAAGGACCTGCTCGGTTTCGAAGTGCGGACGACGATCTTGGGCCACGTCCAGCGGGGCGGGGTTCCGAGCGCGTCGGACCGGATTCTTGCGGCGCGCTTCGGCGTGGCGGCGATCGACGAAATCGCAAAAGGCAATCATGGCGTCCTCGTCGGGATCGAAAAAGGGCAGATCGTGCTGACGCCGCTCGCCGAAGTGGTGAGCAACAAAAAAGGGCTCGACCTCTCGCTCTTCCAAATGTCAAAACTGCTGGCGACCTGATGAAAGGCGATACGCTCATCGGCCTGTTCAAGTTAGTGAAAGCCTTACTGCTCCTGCTCGTGGCGGCGGGAGCGCTGTCGCTCGTGGACAATTCGCTCCGCGATGCGGCGCTCAAAAAAATTTCGCAACTGAGCGGCGACGCGCACTTTCGCGTCCTTTCGAAGGTGGCTTCGTACCTTGGATTCGCCAACGATCGTAAACTGGAGCTCGTAAGCGCGGCGTCGTTCTTTTATGCGTCGCTTTTTGCGACGGAGGGGATCGGGCTGCTGCTCCAAAAACGATGGGCAGAATATCTCACGGCCATTATCACGGCATCGTTCCTTCCGGTCGAAGGATACGAGCTCTTCCGCCGATCGAATCTCTTCAAGGTCCTCCTGCTCGCGATTAACATTGCGGTCGTCGTGTACCTCGTGCTCCGTTTGCGGAGCCCGAAATCGTAGCAGGTCCATGCAATGCTACGCGCCCCCTCGTTGATCGAATGGGACGCGCTTCCCTTCTCCGAATTGAAGCTTACGCTTCGCGATCGGGAATGGGCGTTACGCTTCGCTCTGGAATTGCCGTCGGAGTGGCCGCCGAGGTTGCGGGAGTCGATGCCAAGGGTGCGGGAGTCGTTGTGGGAGTTTCGGGAGTGACGGCCGAAGTTTCGGGAATGCGGGGTTGGGTTTCGGGGGCGATGGGTTGAGCGGGCGCGACGGGCTGCGGCGCCTGGGGGATGAGATTTTGCGGCAGATTGAGTTCCGCATGGAGCGGTGCGGCGGCGGTACGGAGCGACTGTTCGAAGCCGTCTTTCGCCCCAGTGAGCGCTTCGAGCGGCTCCTTCATGGCGGTCTTCACCTGGGTTTCGATCCCGGCTTTCGCATCGTTGAATTTACGAATTCCCTTGCCTAAGGACTGCGCGAGCTCGGGAATCTTCTTCGGTCCGAAGAAGATAAGGATCACGAGCAAAATCAGGAGGATCTCGCCTCCGCCGACATTTTCGAACATGAGGGGTAGGTATTCGCGATGACGCGAAGATCGCGCGGGGCTTATGCTTTGGGCGCTTCGGGCGTTTGGGCCGGGGCGTCCTGATCGCCGCGCGTCGCGCGTTTAAATTCATTGAGGCCCTTGCCCAGGCCGTGCATGAGCTCGGGAATTTTCTTGCCGCCAAAGAGCAGCATAATTACCGCAACGATAATTAACAGTTTCAACGGACTAAGGTCTTCTAACATGTGTCGTGGTCTGTACTAACGGCGGAGTGTTCGTAACGATGGCAGTACTAAGCACTCCGCACTTAGCACTCCCACGCTCTTAAGCTTTTGGCGCTTCGGGAGCTTTGGCCGGTTCGTCGCCACCCTGCGAGGCGCGTTTGAACTCGTTGACTCCTTTGCCAAGGCCATGCATGAGTTCGGGAATCTTCTTGCCACCAAAGAGCACCAGAATAATCAGAATGATGAGCAGAAGTTCACCGGCTCCCAAATTTCTCAACATAGATCTCTCCTACGTAAAATGCGGCGTTTACCGAACCTGCGGCGTTTTCGCCGAAAAAGTTGTCACTGGCTCCGAACCTCGATTGATGAAAGAAGGTTCGTGACGAGGCCGTCATAGAGCCGTCGTGCGCGCGGGCGCGGGGCCTGCCGGGTTCAGACGTTCGGCCGGGAGCCGGCGCTTAACGAATCACCCGGCTTTCTTCGTGCTTTTTTTGTAATTCAGGATCCACTCGTCCCCATTTTTACTATACCGCATCGCCCTGACCTTATGCGGACGCGGGATCGCGCGGGCGGCGCCGACCAGAATGACCAGGATGGCAACGGCGAGCAGTGCAAAGAGTACGATTTGAATAACATAACCGATGTCCATATAACAGTGTGTGCTAAAATAACAGTGTGTTCTTAAACGTCCAATGTTCCGTTATGTAATGTATTGTTACGTGTAGAACGCCGTTCTTTATACAACCATTACGCGCTAAGCAACCTTTGCGCGCTATGCATTGCTCGCGCTACGCAACCATTGCGCGCTCGCGAAGATGCACGGAGGACTCCCGATCGAAAAAGGACCGAAGACTTTCGAAAATGCCACGTCCGTCCGCGCTGCCCAGCATGCGTTCGCAGGCGCGTTCGGGATGCGGCATGAGCCCCATGACGTTGCCTTCCTTATTCATAATACCCGCAATATTGTTTCGAGAGCCATTCGGGTTGGCGTTCGCGGTGATCCGGCCTTCGCGATCGCAGTAACGGAAGAGCACCTGGCCGCCCGCTTCGAGATCGGCGAGCACGTTATCGGTCGCAATAAAATTTCCCTCGCCATGGGCGATCGGAATGCGGACCGTTTTCCGCAGGGTACGATCGTTGGTAAAGCGCGTATCGTGGCGCTCGACGTGGAGGTGCACTTCCCGGCAGGCGAAGGTGAGGGATTCGTTCCGAATGAGGACCCCCGGCAGAAGCCCGCTTTCGCAGAGCACCTGGAAGCCATTGCAAATGCCGAGGACGGTACCGCCTTCGTTCGCATAACGGATCACACTCTTCATCACCGGCGAAAAGCGAGCGATGGCGCCGGTACGAAGGTAATCGCCATAGGAAAATCCTCCGGGAAGTATTACAAGATCGACGTCCTCGCCGATCGATTCGTCCTTGTGCCAGACGAACGCGGTATCTTCCTCGCCCAGGACGTACTTCACGGCATGCAGGGCATCGTGATCGCAGTTCGAGCCGGGAAAAACAACGATGCGCGTCCTCATGCGGCGGTTGTCCTTCCGTGCACGGCCGGGCGGTGCGAATTTTCGATCGGAATAATTTCGGTCACGGAGAACGTCTCCATGATCGGGTTGGCGAGGAGTTTTTCGCTTGCGCTCTCGGCGATCGCGCGCGCGGCTTCCGGAGCGGCGGCATCGACCGTCAGGCGGATAAATTTTCCCACGCGGGTATTTTCGACTTCCTGAAATCCCAGCGATTCGAGCGCGTGTTCGATCGCTTTTCCCTGGGGGTCCAGGATCGCTTCCTTACGCTCGATGGCAATATACACGAAATATTTCATAGTCCAAAGGTCGATTCCTCTTCGTGCTCGAGCGCTTCCGGATCGAGCAGGCTCGCGGCGCGGCGTTCCCGCAGGAACCGCACGATGCTGCGGTAGATCGAGCGCACGAGCCCATAGAGGACGAAAAGAACAAAGAGCGGAAAGATCGCGCTCCCGCGGGTCGCGGCGGCGAGAATAATTCCTGCCAAATAAATCCCGAACTTGACGGGATGCGCCAGGACCTCCCGTTTCGAGGGCTTCGGGACGACATCGTATTTCACGGTGCTGACCATGAGCAACGAAGCGCCGATCGTCACGACCCACATCCAGGGGTCCGAACGCTGTTCGTTCTCGGGAAGCCCAATGTGGTGGAACATCACATAGGAAATAATGAGGATCGCCGAGGAAGGGATCGGGAGGCCTCGAAAATATGCTTTGTCGAATCCAACGAGCTGGACATTGAACCTCGCGAGCCGAATGGCGCCGCAGATCACAGGCAGCGCGGCAATCAACAGTCCGGTACCGGGGTACTGATAGAAAAAACATTTGTAAAGGATCGCACTCGGCGCAACCCCGAACGTCACGACGTCCGCGAGCGAATCGAGTTCAACCCCGAACGCGCTCGACGACCGGGTGAGGCGCGCCATCATGCCGTCCAACATATCGAAGACGCCGCCCATGACGATAAACCATCCGGCCGAAACGAAATTGTTATCGACGAATGCCGTCTTGATCGCGACAAACCCCGAGAACAGGTTCATCACGGTAAACAAGCTCGGAATGATCGATCGCGCGCGGCGGCGTTTGCTCACGGATAGTGTTACGTTTTAAAGTGTCCTGTGCCGAGTAAGAACTTCAGCGGGCATAACGCCAGAAAGATTATGGTAACTCCGCCATACGTTATGGAAACTCTGCCATTACCGTCTCACCGGCGCGAACGCGTTCGCCGGCGTTGACCAGCAGCTTCGCATCCATCGGAAGATAAATATCGACGCGCGAACCGAATTTGATCATGCCGAAGCGTTCTCCGGCATGCAACGTGTCGCCGATCTTCGTCTCGCAGACGATGCGCCGGGCGATATAGCCGGCGACCTGCGCGAACAGCAGCTTGTGCGTGCCGTTCACCAGTCCGATCAACGTCCGCTCATTGCGGCGCATCGCTTCGGAGTCGTGAGCGACAATAAATTCCCCATGAATATGGCGGAGGAACTCGACCTTGCCCGTGATCGGAGACCGGTTCACGTGGACGTCCAGCGGCGACATAAAGATCGAAATACGCTGGACCCTGGAGCGTAGAAATTCCGGCTCGTCGTCCTCCGCAATGGAAACGATTTCTCCATCCGCGGGAGAGACGATCAGTTTATCGAGAGGCCGGCCGTTCGCGGCGATCTCTCGGTCCGGATCGCGAAAGAAATTGAGCGAAAAGATCGAAATAAACGCCGCGACCGTCAGGAGCACGACGCGCAGCCATCCTTCGTCCGTCCAGATCGCAAGACCGATCAGGACGATCGCGATGATCGCAACGGCCGCGAGGACGTCAGTTCCGTACTTAGTCAAGGAAGATTACGCTACGGGTTCCGTAACACGCTTCAGCATTTCGGCATAGGCTTCTTCCACGCCGCCCAAGTCCTGACGGAAACGGTCTTTGTCCAATTTCTTGCGCGTCTGGGCATCCCAAAAGCGGCAGGTATCCGGGGAAATTTCGTCGCCTAAAAGAATTTCGCCTTTGTGACGACCGAATTCGAGTTTGAAATCGACAAGAATAATTCCACGCTCCCGAAAGAACGCTTTCAGGATATCGTTGATCTTGAGCGCCGTGTGCCGAATATGGTCGATCTCGTCCTCGGTCGCCAGTTCCATCGCGAGCGCGTGACTATCGTTAATGAGCGGATCGCCCAGGGCATCGTCCTTGTAAGAAAATTCGAACGTCGGGTGCTTGAATTCCTTCCCTTCGGGAACACCATACCGCTTGGAGAACGACCCGGCGGCAATATTGCGGACGATGACTTCGAGCGGAACGATTTCAAGGCGCTTGACGAGCATATCGACCGCCGAAAGTTGTTCGACGAAGTGCGTTCGGATGCCGCTGCGCTCGAGCATCTGAAACAGGGCTGTGGACATGGCGCAGTTGACCTCGCCTTTGTGCGCCCAGCTTCCGCGCTTTTGCGCATTGAAAGCCGTTGCGTCGTCCTTGAATTCCTGGATCACTTCATCGGGATGCCCCTTGACGGTAAAGAGCTTTTTGGCTTTGCCCTCGTAGAATTGTGTTTCTTTTTCGTTCATGGATGGTCGAATAGAGTCTGGATGATCAAAATAAATCTGTTTCGAAAAAAACAATGCATTCCGGCTCGAATAAACACTCGGACCGCTCTAAAAAATCTTGTTAATTTCCTAAATCCTCGTAGATCTCCGCTTTGCGCGTCTTATTGAAACAGTCCTAAAAACGCTCCCAAACTGACGATAAGGCCGGAGCCTTTGATGCCGCTCAGGGAATTCGCACTGCCCAGCGAGACGCCCTGATCGACGGTCCAGGTTCCCATCGCGGTCCCCTGCCATCCGGCCGACAGCCGGAACATCAGGAATCCGATCGGCGAGTACTCGAACTGGACCTGCGGCATATACAAAAAGAAATTGGACGTATACGTATGCGTATAATTCGCCGAACTGCCGTTGAAATCGGCATTCAGATCGAAGCTAAGCCGGTTCTGCGCCTGGCGCAGATAGAGATTCACCGCCCCGTACCCGAGCGCGACGCCGGGAACGATATGGAAATGCCCCATGCGAAGTGGCAGGACGTAGTCGATCGTGATAGCCGCATAACCGACTTCGTAGGTCATGTACCGGTTCACGGTATCGGCACCGCCATTTACCGTCGTATCGATACAACCGCAGTCCGCACTCGTCCCGCTATAGCCCATGCCGCCGAGACGCAGGTTCTTGACCCAGGGGAGCGTCACGAATCCCTGTCCGCCGATCATCCAGACCTGCTCGCGATAATTTTTCCCAACGAAGGGAATACCAAGATTCGAGTTGAATGCGGAAAGGTCCGGCTTGAAAAACGCTCCGAGCACTCCGCCGCCCACCGAAAAGAATGCGGGCGCGCCTTTGTCCTCCTCCTGGTATAACTCTTCGTCGTTCCAATGCGTGGTATCCTGCTGGATCTGAGCATGAACGAGGCGTGGCGCGACGCAAAGCGCCAAAAAAATGGTAATCCACAAAAATCGAGTGCTTCCGGTGAGATTCATTACGTAGGCGTTTATCGTTTAACTAAAGCTGACACCAGTATAAAGCTGACACCAGTATATCGTTTGACTAAAGCTGACACACAAATTTACGAATGTCCGACTCGACCATAACCAAATTACGCACCAGCGAAAATTCTAATCCGATCTCATCCGGGCTCGGACGGCGTCCGAAGCCAGAGCGCGGCGACCGCCTCGAACTTACAACGCAATCGCTCGCCTTCGAAGGAAAAGCCGTTGCCCGAAGGGAGGATGGCTACGTGATTTTCGTCGAGGGGGCCGTTGCCCGGGAGCGCGTTATTGCTGAGATCAAAAAATCGAAAGGCAGTTATGCCGAAGCCTATCTCGTCAGCGTGCTCGATGCCGGACCCGATCGGCGGACGCCGATCTGCCCGTATTTCGGGACCTGCGGCGGCTGTGCGATGCAACACCTCACCTATTCCGCCCAACTCGCCGCAAAACGCCAGCAGGTCATCGATCTGTTTCAGCGGGTTGGAATGATTCCCGATCCTCCGGTCCGCGAGGTCCTTGCGGCACCCGAGGAATATCACTACCGCAACAAAATGGAGTTCTCGTTCTCGAACGAACGATGGCTCACCGAAGAAGAAATTGGCTCCAGCACCGTGCAGGACCGTTTCGCGCTCGGACTCCACGTTCGCGAACGCTTCGACCGCGTGATCGATACGAAGGCCTGCTTCCTGCCGAAGCCCATTGTGACCGACATTCTGGATTTCACGCGTCGCTTCGCGATCGAGAACCATTTAGCGGTATATGCTCCGGATAAAAAAACCGCGGTCCCGAGTCCAGCCGTTACGCAGGATTCCAATTCCGGGCCCGATACACCGGACCCAGGACTATTACGATTTCTGGTCGTCAAAACGAGCCATGCGACCGGCGAAGTGATGGTCAATCTGGTCACCCGGCAGGAAGCACCCGAACTCCTGATCCGATATGCGAAGGAATTAATGCTGACCGTTCCGGCCGTTACGACGATCGTCAATACGATTAACAGCCGCCGCTCCCAGGTCGCGACCGGCGAGTACGAGATCGTCTATCATGGGGACGGAACGATTCGGGACGCGATCGGCGGCGCGACCTACCGCATTTCCGCAAACAGTTTTTTTCAGGCCAATACCCCGCAGGCGGAACGGCTGTACACCCTCGCCGCGAACTTTGCAGAACTAGAACCGGACGACATCGTCTGGGACCTCTACTGCGGTACTGGAACGATCTCGATCTTTGTTGCGCCGAAAGTGCGGCACGTCCTCGGCCTGGAACTCGTCGAGGCCGCGATCGCCGATGCCCGGGCTAATGCCATTGCGAATGACATCACCAACGTCGATTTTATTGCCGGAGACCTAAAAAATATTTTGAATTCGAACTCGGCACATCGGATCCCCGATATCCAACGACCGACGGCCATGATCATCGATCCGCCCCGCAGCGGAATGCACCCGGAAGTCATTCGAGAGGTCCTGAAGCTCGCGCCGGAACGAATTTCGTACATCAGCTGCAACCCGGCCACGCAGGCCCGTGACGTTGCCCTGCTCCTGGACGCCTACGAACTCGTAGAACTTCAGCCCGTCGATATGTTCCCGCAGACCTACCACATCGAGTGTGTCGCGAAGCTGGTATGGAAAGGGGCACGTAACGTTGACAGATGAAATTCCTTAGAATTCGATTGCCGTCATTTGAATGTAGCTCGGTGTAACTTGTTGGCCACTACTCGAAGACTTCAAAGAAACATCGATATAATACGATGTTCCCACCGTAAGCCCGGTAATGACGGAACTCGCTTCAAATGTGACACTGCCTGCAGCGGACGCAGGATAGATAATCTGCGTTCCAGAAAATGCGGGGGTGAATGAAGTTCCATAACCGGGGTCCGACCCCGTACCGGCAAACGGAGTCAACGTCGATGCGGGATTGAAGGAGTTCCCCTGTGACAATGTCCCCGAAATTATAACGAGAACCGTTCCAGTTTTGGCAGGAGTAAAAGAACCGCCCGCGCCCAGGCATGTCGCTGTCGTACTGATCGCCGAAGACCCAAGAACCTGAACACCGCCAACGAACCGCGCTCCGGCCGTACTTCCCCCGCTCGGCGTGGCCCATGTGGCATCTTCACGAAGAAACCGGGTCGTGCCGGCGCTCGCTCCGGGATCGGGAACTGCGCCGGAGGCATGGCTGCCCCCGGAGGCCACGAAGACCGGCATATCGGTCGCGGCGATGGAACGAAAACTCGCCGCTCCCGAGCCGCCGGTGCTCGGTCCGGCAAAGAAAGCATTCTGCGCAATGCCCGTCGCATTCGTCGCACCGGTGCCGCCGTAGGCAAGGCCGATGGGCGTGGCATGCCAGGTGCCGCTCGAAATCGTTCCGGCATTGCTCGTCGTGAGCAGCGTCCCGCCGCCCGAAGGAAAGATGATCGTTCCCGGGCCGCTCGGCGCCGTGAGCGTGGTCATGTTGCCGGAGCCGTCCCAGATATAGATCGAAGTCTGCGGGACTTGCGCGAATCCGGCATCATGAAACAGAGAGAAGGCTATTACAGCCGTAAGGGTCGATAGGTGAATCGTTTTCATGCGAATACAAAATGTGGCGCGCGCCCGAAGCAGATCGCTCCGCCCAGACGCACAGAGGTTAAAGAAATCAATTATTCATCAGCAGCCAGGTACCATAATAAATAAATTGGTAAATCTTGCCCGGAGGAACATGCTGAGAACCGACCAGCAAGTCCTTTGCATTGGTGTTATTATTGTACAGATATAATATCTGTCCTGTCGTATGATCCGTAATCGTGATCGTCACATTGCCCGTCGGTGCACCATTGACCTCCGCAAAGACCTTATCGCCGCTAACGGTCGCCGCATTGCTCGATCCATCGATCGGTCCTTCGGTGCTGACGATAAAATTCGATCCCGTCTGGATCGATCCGCTCGTCACAAGATTGCCAGAGCCATCGATCGAAAGCTGGTGGCTCGACCCGGCAGTGATGGAGCCGCTTGTCGTAAGGTCCCCGCTGTTATCGATCGTGAGCGCGCCAGAATTCACGTTGATAGCATTGTTCGTATGGCCGCCCGTAGCAGTAACGGCGAGGCCGGTTGCCGTACTGGAGCCACTCGTGCCGACCGTGGCGTTCAGCGTCAGTCCCGTTGCGCTCGTGGTTCCGGTCGTGGTCGAGTTAATGACCGCTCCCGCTGCCGTTGCGGTGGAAGCCGCATTGTAGGATACGTTAAACAGGTTGTCGGCTCCGGCAGCGTCGGTGTTGCTGGCCCCGCCTGGTCCATATCCAACGGTATTCCCGGTCGTGGAGACGGTCACCCAGGAAAGATTCCCGGTGCTTGCGCCGCCATCGGTCTGGAGCACCTGGCTCGCGCTTCCATCGGCGGTCGGCAGGACGTACGTCACCGCCGACGTAGCATTGCCCGCCTGGATCGTGGTGGCATTCGCCGAGTTCTGGTTCGCAAGCGTGAGCGAGCCGGTATGTGCGCTTACCGTACCGCTTGTGATTCCGCCGGCACCCGACGACGTGATACTTCCCGAGGTCGTGAAGTTTCCGGCACCGAGCGTCAGGCCACTATTATTCGTATTGAACTGACTGGAGCCGAAAGAAAGGAACCCCGCGGCGGCCGCACCGTCCCATATCTTAATCTGACCGGCGTTACCGCTGCTGCCGGCAACGAATGACGGGCCAGTCCCAAGAGGAAGTGTGCTGGTGATCGAGCCGGCCGTCACAACATTCCCGCTGCCATCGACGGTAAGCACGCTCCAGGAAAGGTTACCGGAGCCATCGGTCCGGAGCATCGACCCGGCCGCGCCATCGGCCACAGGCAACTTCCAAATCGTCGAAGTCGTGACCGCATCCGGCGCTTCGAACCCGACATACTTCGAAGTATTCGGGAACGCGCCGAACGTGTTGTATTTATCGAAGAATTTAATGGCGCGCTGTGCATTGTCATTATTGGCGAGCCAGAGATCGGTATTGCCAAAGACGGAGACCTGGCTTGCCGCAATGGTCATTGGGTTCCCGGCGCCATCGTTTCCAGACAGGAAGCCGAAATCGTCATTGCCATTGAGGGTTAAAAGCTCGCCACCCGGGACCGCGGAAAAATCGGCAGTTGTACCAAGCGTATTGCTGCTGCCGCCGCCGATGGCGGAGGCGGTGCCCGATGCCGTATTGTTCTCGCCCCCGGCAATAACGGAGTAGTATTTACCCAGGGGATGGGTCACTACATTACTCTTGCCGCCGGAAATCGTCGAATAATTTTCGCCCGTACCGATTACATTGCTTACGCCGCCGCCGATGACCGATCCGCTGCCTGCAGCCGAATTGCTTTGACCGCCCGCAACGACTTCATATAGGTCGTTTGTCGAATTGCCGGAACCTCCACCGATCGAGGAGTACTGACCGGATCCGGTATTGGAAAAGCCGCCTGCGATCGTCCCATGCGCTCCCGCACCACTTATCGTATTACCGTTCCCGCCTCCGATCGTGGAATGATCGGCAGGGATTTGAACGGCATTCGATTGACCGCCAGCAATCGTGTTATAGTTGGCCGGCGAAGCGCCAATCGCATTGCTTGCGCCGCCGCCGATGGTGTTGTAGCTGCCATCCGCGCTATTGCTCCCGCCGCCCGCGATCGTCGCATGGTCGCCCGAAGCGTCATTATCAACGCCGCCGCCGATCGTCGAGAAATTGCCGCTCGCAACATTGGCCGCGCTGGTCCGGCTCATCTGCCAATCGACGGCGTTATGGCCGCGGATATTGCCTCCGGCCGTTGCATTATCGGCGATCTGCGCTTCGAGCGCGCCCGTGCCTTTGGGCTGGAGCGCGATAGATATCGCGGCATCGGTGCCGCTTGCAAGCAATTGCTCACCGGCGTTATCCGTGGCATACGTCGACGTATTCGTATAGCTCTCGGCGATATGCGAAAGCACCTGGTTCGTCGTCGCCAGCGTAAACGGCCCCGCGCCAGACTCCGCCGGAAGATTAAAGACCGGCGCATTCGTCGCGTTCGGATCGTTAATCGTGGCAAAGTGCGAGGAGCCATCGGAGATGAGCAGCGCGCCCGCATGACTGTCGCTACCCGATGTAATGCCCGAGGTACTCGTCGAGGTGATCGTCCCGCTCGTCGAAAGATTGCCGCTGCCATCGACGGTCAGCGCGCTTGCCGTACCGACCGATAGCAATTGCGTCGGCGAAGAATTACCGATGCCAACATAACCATCGCTTCCAGGAACAAGGATGGCGAAATTATTCGCGCCGCCGGTAGCTTCGACCTGAAGTCCGGTTACCACGCCGCCGCTGGCACTTGTATTTACGTTAATGCCCGACGCGCCGGTCGATCCCGAGGTGGTGACCGTAAGGCCGGTGGCACCCGCTCCCGTGGACGTGGAACCGATAATCGCTCCCGGCGAAGCCGCCGCTTGCGACTGGGTTACGTTGAATAAATCGTGGCCATCGCTCGACGTTTGCGCGGTCGAGTTATCGAAGAGCACCGTGTTGCCCGAGGTCGCCAGCGTGCCGCCAGCGGAAGGGAACGAAAATGTCGCCGTCGAGTGATTGGCGTTATTGAGCGTCGCAGTATTGGTCGAGGCGTCAGTGATATTGATCGCTCCCGCATTCGTTCCATCGCCGGAAGTGATCGCGCCGCTCGTGTTAACGAGCGTCACCGTCGTCGCGCCGAGCTGTATCTCGTGGCTCGCGGCGACCGAAGAGTTTGCCCCGATGGCCGTAGCATCGGTCAGTCCGTCGGTCCCGGCATTCGCCGAATATCCGACGAAGGTGTTGTGCGTCCCGGTCGCATTCGATGCGGCAGCGTTATAGCCGATCGCGGTATTGTAATTGCCGCTGGTATTGAAGATTAGCGCATTCGTGCCGACCGCGGTATTGTTGGCGGCCGTGTTGTCCTGCAGGGCGCCCGAGCCAACGGCGGTATTGTTGTCCGATGCATTATTGATCAATGCATTCATACCGACGGCGGTATTATTGGAACCGGTGATGTTAAATTGCAACGCGCTGACGCCAAATGCTGAGTTCCCACTCGCTGTCTGGTTCCCGGCGGCCGCATTCAAGCCCTCGGCGGTATTGTTGCTGCCCGTCGTGTTATTTTGCAATGCGGAGACACCGGTCCCGGTATTGTAGCTGCCGGTCGTGTTCGAACCTAACGCATCACCGCCGGTCGCCGTATTGAGGTTACCAATCGTGTTATGTTCCAGCGCGAACGCACCGGACGCCGTATTATCCTGCCCGGTCGTATTATCATACAGTGCACCGAAGCCGGACGCCGCATTGTACGAGCCGGAAGTATTATTGAATAAGGCATCCTCACCGATCGCGCTATTGACGCCGCCGGTCGTGTTACTATAGAGCGCCTGGTATCCCGACGCGGTATTATCCCCGCCCGTGGTGTTACTATAAAGCGCCTGGTATCCCGACGCGGTATTATTCGCGCCCGTGGTGTTACGGTATAACGCTTCGGCTCCGGACGCGGTATTAAAGTTGCCGTTGGTATTGGTAAACAACGCGCCCCATCCCAACGCGCTATTGGCGAAGCCGAGGTTCGCGGAACCGGCCTGATAACCCGCAAAAATATTGGTCCCGCCGTGGATATCCGTGAGCACGGTCAGGCCGCCCAGTTCATACCCCGCGGCGTTCGACGTATTGATCGTCCCGCTCGTCGAAAGATTCCCACTGCCATCGAGCCGCATGAGTTCGTTCGTGCCGATGGGTTGCAGTGCTCCGCCGGCATTCCACGAAAAATGAGAAGTCGATGGAATAAAGCTCTGCATCTCCGAAGAATTAATGCCAAACCCATAGCTATCCGTGTGGGTAGGATCGTCGAAGAGATAAATCGCCGGGCTCCCGACCAACGTACCGAACGACAACGCGGCGTTCGGCGTGGTCGTCCCGATGCCGACGCTGCCGCCGAAAAGACCATCGCCGGAAATAGTAAGGAACCCCGTCTGCTGGGTTCCCGGGAGCGAGGCCGTCGGCTGCAGCGCCACGCCGGCGCTAAAGCCGGCGTCCGCCATGAGCAGCGTGCCGGTCCCCGCCGGGAACGTTAGCAGCCCGCCGCCCGGTGGCGCCGAGAGCACCGTGAAATGACCGCTGCCGTCGTCGATATAGAGATGGATCTGGCGGATCTGCGCGTTCGCCACGACGGAGAGGAAAAGCACGAGAAACGCCGCTACCATCGCAACGGCTACGCTGACTACGAGTCGATTGGTCTTCATAGATTTTTTAGAAAAAGGACGCAGGGCAACACCCGGCGCACATACACTCTTTAAGGCAACTCCCCCAGAGACCCGATTTTCAGGCAACTCCCCCAGAGACTCGATTTAAGGCAACCCTACCCGAGACCCACTTCCAGACTATTTTTACCAACCGAATGTGGAGTTTTTATGCAGTTCGATCGCTGCTTTATGCACCGGGCAGGGGGGCTCGGAACCATTATACCACACACACCCTCGAAATTCGCTCGTTTTTCAACCTTTTTAAATTTTTTTTGGATTTGGGAATGCGAATTCATGAAACGCTATGTTTCTTTCATGAATTTATGAAACCGAGTTCCCGGATTTCGCCGATTTTTTCAAGAACTTATGGCAACACCACCAAAGACCCAATAGGCAACACAACTAAAGACCCTAAAAAGCAACACGACTAAAAGACTACACCCTAAAAACAGGAGGCCGGCCTACGATGGTTCGTGGGCTGGGCAAAAAATCTGTCGATTTTTTAGAGACTTAATAGTGCAAAACGCGCGGGAATGACAAGCCGAATTTGATATGTCATTCCCGCGAAGGCGGGAATCCAGACCCCGACGGAGATGAAAAATTATGTTTTAGCTCCAAGCGGGTTCGGGGCGATGCCTTCACCACGCGATACTATACCCGAACCTGGATTCCCGCATCCGCGGGAATGACATGGTGAATTGATTTTGTCCTTCCCGCGAAGGCGGGAATCCAGACCCTGACGGAGACGAAAAATTACGTTTTAGCTCCAAGCAGGTTCGGAGGGATGTCTTCACGTTGTCATAAAATAGCCCGAACCTGGATTCCCGCATGCGCGGGAATGACATGGTGAATTGATTTTGTCCTTCCCGCGAAGGCGGGAATCCAGACCCCGACGGAGATGAAAAATTGCGTTTTAGATCCACGCGGGTTCGGAGGGATGCCTTCACAGCGCGATACTATACCCGAACCT
>JAJPIQ010000089.1 GCA_021324685.1 Bacteroidota bacterium | reverse complement strand
TCAATTCAAGCTCGGTTAGAAGCGACCGATGCAATGGCCGCTCCTAACGGAGCTTGATGGACATTAAGAAGAAAACAATTTCTACAAACCGGCCACGCCTAACGGCGCTCTCTCGGAAATTTTGGCCACAATTTACCATTTAAGACTTTTCGTTGAGAGCGTTGGAGATATCGCTCATCGTCTTCATGCTTCTGATAACTCTGGGATGATCGTTCCCGAGAAGACCGGCAAGAACCGGAAGGTAAGTTTGATAAACTTGGAATGCTTTCGATATTTCGCCTTTTAGATTGTAAAGATAGCCGAGAGAAAGTTGAGATACAAGTGTCTTTTCACTCTCCGGTCCTTGCGATAATGTCGATTTCTCGATCAGTTCCAATATGACTGGCTCTGCTTTCTCATAATCACCAAGCCGAGTGTAAGTGCTACCGATGTTTTCAAGGGAGCCAAGATACCATGTGTGTTTGTCTCCAAGAGTAGTCCTAATTGCTAGTATTGTATTCTCTAAAACTTTAAGAGCCTCAGTGAGCTTCCCATCAAAAATCAATCCGGCTCCAAGGTTCATCGAGCAGAGTAACGAAGTTGGGTGCATAGCCCCGAGTAATTTGCTTGATTCTTCTAGAGTTTGCTTGAATAGTTCAATTGCCTCTTCGTTGTGACCTTGCGCAAGGATATTTGCAGCCATATTTTCCATCACATCTAGTCTCCTTGCAGCGGGTGCCATATCACCAAATTCAAGCAAACGGTAAAGAACCTGTTCTTCGCCGACATAATCCGCAACCCCATGCATTACCGTCGAAAGATCGATCATCGCATTGAATAAATTTTCGCTCTTTCCTTCTTTCGATTCGATTAGCGAAACAATCTCTTCGCATAATGGCAGTGCAAGTTTGTATTGGTGCTTCTCGCCATAAAGCTGCGCCCACTCGCGTTTCAATCGTAACGACGGCTCATAATCGAGATCCATCTCCGCGGCCCGCTCCGAAATCGCCGCGAGGATTTCGGTTGCGGCGTCGTAGTAGCCGGCGATGCGGGCGGTTTGGGCAAGTTCGAGCGGGCGGTCGAGTGTGGTGTCGGCGCGCATAACTTCGTGGAGCGCGGCGAAGAGTTCCTGCGTCCGCTCTCGCTCGAAGGATTGCAGATACGCAATGAAGTGGTATCGTTGCTCTTCGTTCGCGAAGAGCATGAACATTTCGGGATCGGCGAGCGCGTGCCAAAGCTTGTCGAAGTTGTTTGCGGCTCGCCATTGCCAGGGTTCTTCATCCCTTCTTCGTGCGGAGTATTCGCAGGTAGAAAAATATTCCGCGAGCCTCGCATGGGCGCCGCTCCGTCCATTCTCTTCGGGCAGGTAGCGCATTTCGATCGCTTCCCGCAAATAATTATGGAAGAACGTATGGAATCCTTCACGCTGCATGAGGTGATATTCCATCGAGGTCATGAGGATGGAAAGCGCCATGCGGCTGAGGCCCGTGATCTCCATGAGTTCAGACTCCGACAGCCCGTGCCGCGAAGCCCAGATGGCCGTCATTACGCTTCGCACGGCTTCGGTGCCATGGTCGCGCTCCATGCGGGCGAGGACTTTTTGGAACAGCTCCGGTTCGTCCACGCTGGATAAATAATCATCGATGTGTTCGCGGAGCGCGCTATGGCGCCCGAAGATGCGAACCTCTTCGAGGACCGTCCGCAAAAAAAGTGGGCTGGACGTTTTGGGGCTGGCCGAAAGCGCGCGAAGTTCTTTCGCTTCGAGCGATTTGCCGTAGCGGTCGAGGAAATGCATCGCAATGTCTTCGCGCTGCGTTTCCGTAATCGGCAGTAATTCCAGTTCCTTCCACTTCCGCTTGCGGAGTTCTTCGAGCGGGAGGCTGTCCGTCGTGGTGGAAAGCACAAGGCGGACGTTCGCGGGAATGAAATCCGGGAGCCAGTGCATTTCCGCGCCAATGCCGGTAAGTTGGTTCAGGGCGTCGATGAGGAGAATAAGCCGGTCTCCCTCGTGAACGTTTGCGAGCCACACTGGGAATGCTTCCCGTAGAGTGTTGTCGTCGCTCGGAATAGCATCGGAAAGTTGGTAGCGCTCTTTGATCTCCATCATCACCTGGCGCATTACGTCTTCGGGGTCGCTTCCCTCGGCCGCGCCGATAAAATGCTGGACCACGAATGCTTCGGGATGCCGCGCCTTGTATTCGTGCGCCAAGTACGCCATGAGCGCGCTCTTGCCCAATCCGGACCTACCCCAGATAATGAGTGGCGCGCCGGTAGAATCTACACGCTTCTCAAAAATATCGTAATATTCCGGGTTGGGAACATACGATTGAATGCGGTTCCGTGCATAGGCTTCGTGCTCGATGCGCTCGTGTTCGAGCGGTGTAAGCTCTTTCTTTGCGGGGAAATCACGTTCGAGGATCGTGAGAATGTCCTGAAAGACCTGCTCGCCAAGTTCTTCGGGCGTTGCAAAATTGCGGAGTGGCAGGCCGGCAGCGATAATATCACTTTTAATAACGGTTAAACCGTGTTCCTCAGCTTGGTCCGGATGAGAACGTTGAAGCTGTTCGTAAAAAAACGCGGAATCGTTTTTTCGCAGGATCGCGCCGTGCGCAAACTCCATCTCGATAATACTCTTTTCGCTCGTGGCATATTCGCGCAGCCACGGGAACGCTTCCAGCATTTCCGGATCCTTTTCGACTTCAGTGATACCGGGGATCCATCCGTAGCGGGAACCGATAATGCCGATAAAATACGGCCGGCACCGGTCGATCTCTTCCAGGCAAATGCGAATGGTCCTGCCCGAGCGGGACTCCTGCTCGGTAATGCCCCAGCGAAGGTCGATCTCGGTGAATTCCACGCCGCGTGCGCGGCACTCCTTCCGAATCCGGGGAAACACTATTTTTACGAGCTGTTCGCGCTCGGGCATAAGATCGCGGAACGTCGAGGAGACGAACAATCGAAGTTCATTCGTGTGCTGCGCGGCAGCCATGTGGAGAGACTAGTGGGGGCGGGTGCTCGTGTTCACGAGGCCGGAGTGGTCAGGGGCGGAATCGAACCGCCGACACAAGGATTTTCAGTCCTTTGCTCTACCGACTGAGCTACCTGACCGGAATGCGATAAATGCGGCGCGGTAACAGTTTGGCTCGGGAGACAAGTTTCCTGTGCCAGAAAAAGGACTTAATTGATGCCGGGGTCGTTATGATTAATCCACACAGAGCACTTATCATACCTCTTTTTCGATGATCCGTCGCGCGATTTTTCTCTTATTCGTTTTTCTCACCGTTTCGAGCGCAGCTTTTGCACAGCGCATCCGGACCTACACCGCCCCGGGTGCACCGCCCTCGACGATGACTCCTCCGGACAAAACGAAGCCGCACACCGACTGGAGTTTTTTGCCACTTTCGGCAACTCATGCCGATGAGTTCATACGGGACCATCCGACCTATGACGGCCGTGGCGTGATTATTTTTATTTTCGATACCGGAGTCGATCCCGGAACGCCGGGACTCCTTACGACCTCCGAAGGAACTCGAAAAATTATCGACGTCCGTGATTTTTCCGGGACGGGCGACGTGCCATACACCCCGGCAGTGCGCATCGGCGATGAACTACGCGTCAATGGCAACACCGTTCTCAAAGGGCTGAATTCCATATCGGCGAACTCCATCGACGGGAAGTATTATTACGGTGCGCTCGAGGAAAAACGGTTCCAAAATGGATTGGAAGACCTTAATTTCAATGGCACTGGCGACGATGTCTTCGGAGTGCTCGTTTTTATGGACTCCGCCGGGCATTATGCCGCTTATCTCGATTCGGACGGCGACCGCGATCTTTCGAACGAACATAAAATAACGAATTACCGCGAGCATTACGATACGTTTGCATTCCATTCAAAGGATAGTACGCTCTCGCAAGGGCGCCGATTGAACGGCGCGATCAATATTTATCCGGACCGCAGCATCGTTTCCGTTTATTTTGACGATGGCAGCCACGGCACTCATGTGGCAGGTATAGCGTCCGGACATGACATCGATAACCAACCCGGCTTTAATGGCGTAGCACCCGGTGCGGAAGTGTTTGCCGTAAAATTTGCGGATAATAATGCCGGTGGTGTGACGGTCAGCGGCTCGATGCAGCGCGCCTTCGAACTGGCAGCAAAGACCGCCCGCTCGCAAATGAAACCGGTCGTCGTCAACATGAGCTTTGGTATTGGGAACGAACTGGAAGGCCATGCCGCCATGGACAAGTGGCTCGACAGCCTGCTGGCCGCGACGCCGAACCTGACGGTCTGTGTATCGGCCGGAAATGAAGGCCCGGGGCTTTCCAGCGTTGGCTTGCCCGGATCTGCAGACCGCGTCATTTCCTGCGGCGCCGCGCTACCGGACAATGCCGCGCGAGACCTTTACGATCTTTATACCACGCACCCCGTTCTCTTCGATTTTTCTTCGAGAGGGGGGGAACTTGCAAAGCCGGACCTGGTCGCGCCCGGAACGGCGGTAAGTACCGTTCCGGATTACGTGATCGGCGACCGCTATAACGGGACCAGTATGTCTTCGCCCTACAGCGCCGGATGCGCGGCGCTCCTGCTTTCGGCGATGACGCAGGCGTTTCCGGACTGGACCGCGAATGCGTATGAAATAAAACGAGCGATGATGCTATCGGCGCAGCATATCGATGGGGCCACGCCGCTCGACGAGGGGTTCGGCATGATCGATGTTCCCGCCGCGTTCGAATTGCTTTCGAAATGGGAACGGAAAAAATATGTGCCCGTACCGTGTACGGTCGAAGCACGGGTTCCGACGATCGCGAGAACGGGAACAGCGGCGTATTTCCGGGCTGGAACGTACCCCGCGGAAGGCGGGCACGAGGCATTTTCGGTCGAACCGCAGGAGCCGGCCGGGGCATCGCTCCGAGAGCGCGCACTCGGAAT
>JAJPIQ010000080.1 GCA_021324685.1 Bacteroidota bacterium | reverse complement strand
GGCGTTTGGCGCGCTGCTTAATGCGGTTTCGAGCTATCAGGAGGAGGACGGCGCTGGTGCCGTTCAGTGCCGCATTGATCGCCGGCAGGTCGGATACGCTCATTCCGATGCCTCGTTTTCGAGCGCATCGATATCGGAAAGGATCGCGGGCTGGGAACTCGGATCGGCGCCGTTATAGTACCCGCGCACGTGGCCCTTCGCATCGACCAGCGCAAAGCGCGGACTGTGAATGATCGGTACGTCCTGTTCGCCTCCTACCGAATCGAGCGGCAGGTGAAATCCATCTTTGACGAGCGTGTAGATCGCGTGCGTTTCCCCGGTGAGGAACGTCCAGCGCGAGGTATCGGCATGATGAGCGGCGGCATAATTCCGCAAGGTGTCCGGACGGTCGCCGCGGGGATCGACGCTGATCGAAGCAAAGCGGACCCGGGGATTATCCTTTAAAGAAGTTTCGAGCGCGAACATCTTCGACGTGAGCGTGGGGCAAATGCTCGAGCAGTGCGTGAAGATAAGATCGGCGACCCAGATGTGGCCATCGAAATTCCGGAGCGTGGCCGGATGCCCGTGCTGATCGACGAGCGAAAAATCGGGAAGTCTTCCGAAATCCTCGAGCCGCCGCGCATGCTCTTTGGTCCAGCGGGCGATCGCAATCCCTCCGATGAGGAGCAGGGAAACCGATAAAATACCCCAGAGCAGGCGTTGAGAAGTTCGAGGCGACATCATGAATATTGGCGTTATGGAATGTCTATAACACGATATTTTCCGAGAGCGTGCATTAGAAATAGATGACGGCGTAAATTCCCGTCCAGAGCACCAGCATGGCGCAGACGAAATAGGCGAGGTGCGCAATGCTTACGGCCGAGCGTGTATACCGGCGCCAGCGGAGCGTCCAGCGGTATTTGCTCAGGATATAGAGCATACAGCCGGCAATGTGAAGATGAAACGCACCGGTAATTACAAAATAAAGGCCTCCGAAAACGGTCCGGATCGGAAGTCCGTCTGCGAAAAGCGACTTCCACTCGAGGATATTCAGCGCAAGAAAAACGGCGAGAAAGCCAAGCGATAACACGAGCGTCGCTCGCATGAGCCGGAGTGCATTGCGGTTCTGGGCGCGGACGGTGAGGGTGAGCAAAAGTGCGGCGATTGCCAGCGCGCCCGAACTGATGCCGATCATCGCTCGATGCAAATGCGGCAGGTCCGCCGGCGGCCATGCGATGGCGCTGCCGCGCAATAGCAAAAATCCTCCCGTGAACGCGATGAAGAGCATCGCATCGATCGCGAGCGCGATGAAAAAAAGAAACCGGCTGTTATCGACGACTTCGAGCGCGTGCGGAAGCTCGCCGATCGAACCTTGTTCTTCGTATAGACTAATCGACATTGGCGGAGCAGATACCGATACCGATTGCAAAATTACGGCCAGTGCAAATTCTGTAACATGCGGCCAATCAGTCTTGTTTATCCTTCCAAATGGCAGTTACCTTTCAGGACTACTACGAAATTTTAGGGGTACCCCGGACCGCGAGCGAAGAGGATATTAAAAAAGCCTATCGCAAGCTCGCGCGTAAACACCATCCGGATGTCAACCCCGGGGATAAGTCCGCCGAAGAGCAATTTAAAAAGATCAACGAAGCCTACGAAGTCTTAAGCGATAAAGAGAAACGGCAGAAGTACGACCGCTTCGGCGAGAACTGGAAGACCGGCCAGCAATTTACGCCGCCCCCGGGATGGGGACCGCAGCCGGCCGGCGGAGGCTTCAGCTATACGACCGGCGACGAAGGCGATTTTTCGGAATTCTTCCAGCAATTTTTCGGGCCGGGCATGGGCTTCGGCGCGACGACCCAGCGGCGCCGGACCGGCTTCAATACGCGCGGGGCCGATATCGAAGCCGAACTTCCGATCACGATCGAAGAAGCGTTCCACGGCGGTTCCAAACAATTCACGATCCGCCGGGGCGACGGCACCACGAAGACCTATCGCGTAAAAATTCCCGAGCATTCGTATGCCGGCCGCCAGATCCGCCTCAGTGGCGAAGGTAGCTCCGGGACCGCCTCTTCGGGCGATCTACTGCTCACGCTGGTCTATCAAAACCACCCCTACTACGATATCGACAATTTCGACCTCTATCGCGAGATCGATGTCGCCCCGTGGGAAGCGGTCCTGGGCGCGAAAGTTCCGATGGAAACCCTCGACGGGAATGTGCGGCTGACCATTCCTGCCGGCGCGCAGAGCGGGCTCAAGCTCCGACTTGCCAAACGGGGCCTGTTCCGTTCCGATGGCGGCCGCGGCGATCTCTATGCCGTCGTCGATATCGCGGTCCCCGAACACCTCACCGCCGCCGAGCGGGAACTTTGGGAAAAACTGAGGGAGGAATCGAAGTTCGATCCGAGACTATAATCGTTCTTTTCTGGGCAAAAGCCGTGTGGAGTTTAGAATAAAAAGAAGCTCCGATGAAACGTGAATGAGTGCGGCGAGGAGCGGGCTTAGGAGGCCAAACGCGGCAAGACCGACGCCGATACCATCGACGGTCAGCGTACCCACAAAATTTTGTCGTATGATGCTCATGCACCACCGAGCGATTCTAACCGTTTCGACAAACTTTGCGAGATCGTTCCCGATGAGAACGATATCGGAACTTTCGCGCGCAACATCGGTCCCGGAACCCATGGCAATTCCCACGTTCGCTTCGATAAGCGCGGGCGCATCGTTAATCCCGTCGCCCAACATCGCTATGGTATGTCCCTCCTGACGGATTCGTTTAATTTCCGAGACTTTTTCAATTGGCAACAGATCGGCATGAACTTCATCGAGTTCCAATTCGGCATGAAGCTGTTTTGCAATTGTTTCGGAATCGCCGGTTAGCAGTACCGTGCGAAGCCCAAGCGATTTCAATTCCCGAACAGCGTGCTTCGCTTCGTGCCGGGCAATGTCCCGGACCTCGATCGCGCCTAAAAACGTTCCATTCTGTGCCACGAAAATCGACGACGGGCCGGCGGCGATTCCCTGCAGTTCTATGCCGTTCTCCGAGAGCCAGTTTTTGTTCCCCACCACGATCTGCTCCGTTCCGATGGCACAGGCGATGCCCCGGCCCGATTCATATTCGAACCGGTCGGGCGTGCGAACGGTAATATTCCATTCGGTTGCTTTATCGAGAACGGCTTTTGCAAGTGGATGCTCCGAATTCCTTTCGGCAATCGCAGCGATCGCGATCAGTTCCTGCGGCGTGGTTCCATTCGATGGGTGAAGGGCCGTCACTTTCGGAATACCGAACGTGAGCGTTCCCGTTTTATCGAAAACAATAGTATCGACACTGCCAAGCGATTCGAGATAGACACCGCCTTTGACGATCGAACCGTGTCGCGCAGCGCGCCCAATCGCGCCCAAGATCGCCAGCGGAGTTCCAGCCGCTATTCCACAGGCGCCGGCAACGATAATGACCGAAATTGTCGAGCGGGCATCTCGTGTGATAATAAAGGTCAGGAGCGCACAACCGAGTGCAAAATAAACAAGATATCCTGCGAATCGGTCGGCTGTTTTTTGAATAGGTGCGCGGACTTTCTCGGCATGTTCGACGGCCTGGACGATTTTGCCGAATGCGGTATCCGGACCAATGCTGACGGTCCTCACGGCCAGCACACCCGTCTGATTGATCGTGCCGGCAAAAACAGAAGCACCCTCCATTTTTTCCGCTGGGATCGATTCTCCCGTAATCGCCGATTGATCGACCGAAGAATTTCCCGAGATTACGGTTCCATCCACCGGAATTCCGCTGCCGGGTTTAATCAGGACGACGTCGCCTGCCTTCAGCGATCCGATCGGAACGGTAACATCGCCTTCGGCAGTGCGAAGGAGGGCTTCACGGGGCAGGAGATTTGTCAGGTCTTTAATTGCACGCCTGCCACGGGCAACGGTAAGACCCTCCAACACTTCTGCCACAAGGACAAAGAACATGATGATGAGCGCGGTGAAGAACTGACCGATCACCAGCGCGGCCACGAGCGCGATCGTCATGGACAGCTCCATTGTCATCCGCCGTTCGCGCAGATTTTCGAAGGCTTCTTTCCAGATGGGCCAACCGCCGATCGCGGTAGCAAGAATTCCGATGAGACTGAAACTTTGGAACGGTTCCCACACTTTCAGCCAAACGGCAATGGCCGCCAGCGCGACAAAGGCGATCCGTGCAATGTCTGCCCGCTCCAAGACGTGATCTCCTTGCGGCTCTCCCTCCGCGGCGTTCTCGAGTTCTGTTTGAGATAACATGCGAAAATTTTGGAAGCGGACGGAATCCCCCGCGCACATTTGCTCGTGAGCGGGGGATAACGGTCCTTTCCTTAGTATGAGATTAAAGGTGGTAGTCCACTCTCAGGATGATGTTGCGCGGTTCTTCCCAGCTTGCGGCACTGAAGTAGGCGCCTTTGATGAGGTGCTCGTTATCGAGCACGTTGCCAACATACAGTGAAGGTGCGATCGTAGATCCTCCCTCGAGATGGAACGTATATCCAAACCCGATATTGAAGATCCAGGACGGGGTCGTGTGCTGGGCCTGATTGAAGTCGAACAATCCGGTTTGATATGCTAAACCATCTGGATTACCATTCGTCAGGCCGGAACCATAAATTCCAGTGATGTTCGCGTACCAATCGGCTGGTTGATAATTGAGTGACGTGACCACCGAAAGCCGCTGATCGTGATCGAGATCGGTAGCCGGGCCATCGTCTTGCGGAGTAAGATATCCACCGCTGACTAAACCCACGCCATAGGCATGAATGACAGAAGCATTCACATAGCCGGAAAAAGGCGTTAACGGTGAGCTATAGGATAGCCCGAGTTCGACGCCCTGAGTATGGACGGTCGCAATATTGACCGGCGTTTTTACCGCGCTGTTCCCGACGGTAAAATCGTCTACGCCGGGCGAAGCGTCCTTTTTGAAATAATCGGCTTTTGCTCGCAGACCGAAATCGAAGGAGTGGGTATAGACCGCTTCGTAAAAATTATCGCGCTCGGCCAGGGTTCCGACCGCTCCGGTATCGGCCTGACCTTCGATGGTGCGAAGCCCTTCGATGTTATTCGGCATAAAGATCTTCCCGTAGTAGAGGTATGCATAGTTGTTCTCATCGATCAGGAAGTTCCATTTGATGCGCGGGCTGACCTGCGATTCGTCCGGAATGCCGAATGCCGAATGCTGATCGTACCGAACACCGACGTCGAACCGGGTCCATTCCATGGGATGAATTTCCGTTTCGACAAACGCGCCAATATCATGGCCGGAGAATGGCGTGTTGACAGTCGGTCCCGCGGCGGCGGCGGAATCGGTCGACGTGAAATTTTCCGTTCCCGATGTTGTGCTCAGGTTGAACCCAACGGCATACATAAATTGATGCGACAACCGATTATCGTACTTCGTGCGAATCCCGAACGTGGTAAAACTTCGGTTCTCACTGAGGTTATACAGTGTCGAATCGTTCAGGAACTGAAAGGTGGGAACATCGATGGTCCCCGCATTGTATTTCAGACCGCCTTCGCGCGCAAAGCCGGCGATCATCAAATTGCTCTCATGATCGGCTTCCGAAGAGATCGTGCGAAAATAGGAGAGCGTTTGAAATGCATTCGTTGTGTTTTGATTATCGTCCTGTGGACCACCGGTCTCGATGGAGTCGAAGGGCAATTGATTTTGCGTCACACCGTAGTTCAGATTGAGCGTCAGATAGTCCACATCGGAAAGCAAATAATCGGCTTTCCCATAGAGGAAATAATCGAAGCCATGATCGTGGAAGATCGTCTGGACCGGAGGGTCGATACGCCGGTCCGTTTCCTGACGCGAGCCCGAAAGGAACCATCCGAACTTGCCTTCGTGATCGCTCATCGAGAGCGTCTGGCCGTTCATGTTTATCAATCGGTTATTGCCAGGCAATAGTGAGTCCTTCGAGATTGCGCTCGGCATGTAGGTCCCTCCATAGGTGGAGGCATCGAGATGGAAAGCTCCGGTCGGTACCCGCGTTTGCAGATCGATGATTCCTGCAATTTGCCCGCCATACTCCGCCGGCCACCCGCCATCGATAAAGGTCGCTCGCTCAATGACCTGCGGATCGACTACTTCATTGAGTCCACCAAATACACCGAGCGGCACCGGAGCCCCATCGACGTAATAGGTAAATTCCCCGTGTTGTCCGCGAATATGTACTTCGCCGGTTGGCGCCCGTGCTGCGCCCATGAGGTTTTCCTGCACGAGTTGCGTCATGCGGGCGGTCGGAGGAGCATGATAGGTTTCAGATTCGAAGACCTGGTTGCCCGAGGACGGATCGAAGGTCGTCACGGCAGGTTCCCGAAATCCGGAGACCGTAACTTCCGTGGACGTCTCGAATAGCGTGATCGAATCGAACGTATGATTGTCATCGATCGTCTTGTTCGAATCGATATAATCGTTATAGCCGACCGATCGCACGACGAGCCGATAGGTTCCCGGAACAACATCGGTAAAGACGGCACGACCTTCGGGATTCGTAACATGTCCGCGCACGAGCGATGCACCGCGATACAGTGCCACGCGTGCAAGCTCGAGCGGTTCCTGGTTCGCGCCATCATAGACGACGACGGTATATGTGATCCCCTGCGGTGGTGGATCGTTGCGGGTCTCACCGGAATCGATAGCAGTATGAGCGGTCGCGAGACGCGAAAAGCCGATCAGGAAAAAAAACACAAAAGATGCCCAGGCGTGGAGTCCTGGAATGGAGTACGTGCTCCGGATGGAACGAATCCTCGGAGTTGTCTGAATCAATGGATTGTAAAGCATGAACTAAAAAAATTCGATGTGAAGAATGCGAAATAGTGCCTCGAAGAGGTGACAGACCTCACTTCGGGCGCCGAATAGAATCGTGATGGGGGAGCCGCTTAGATCTTACTAATTAGATCTTATATTTATAATTAGATCTTATATATAGATAGCGGTCGTTCAGGCGCAGGGAGGTGCGCGGCCACGATGCGAAAGCGCGGGGGCGCTGAATGGCTGTGCTTCGGCAGGGACGAGGTCGAGATGTTCGGAAATCGTGAGCGGCGGAAGCGCGGGCGGCGGAGGCGCATGGATAATCCCGGTTGCCTCGAGATCGCAGGCATTACAGGGCGCCGAGATCGTCGGACGATCGGATGTAAATCCTTCGGTGTGAAAGAAATTACCGCTCGACCGTACAAGGACCGCCGCGAGCAACGCCAGGGCAAGCGCAGCCGGTGCGATGCCATTGCGGAGCATTTGTAAGGGGTTGCGTACGGACGCGGTCTTCATGGGAGTAGAAAAGCGACGCAGGGAAACATGTCGATGAAAAGAAATGAATCCCGCTCCCTCTGCCTGTTTTTAGAATTCTCCTTCTTTTACCTTATTGTTCCTTTGCTTTATCGTTCGAGTTCGTGCGAAAAAATCTTCATCCTGTTTTTTGCGCGGCTGGTCTTTGCTTTGCCATAGAAGATAGTATTCGTTATGCTTTCATTTACATTTCAATATGCCTCCTTTGGGCGGCGTGTGGCAGCGCTTGCGATCGATGTCGCACTACTCATGCTCGTGGCCGCACTCCTCTTCGAACCGGTCCTCGAAGTCCTCGGCCTTCGCGCAGCAAGCGAAGCGCTCCATCGGGTGCCGTTCTCGGTCGATATCGTCCGGGCGTACGGCGCCGAACTGGTGCTCCTGATCCTCGCGGCGTGGCTTTATTTTTCCAAAATGGAGTCGTCTCGTTTTCAGGCGACGGTCGGAAAGCGGATCATGGGGCTCATGGTCTTCACACGGGACGAATCGCGCCTTACCTTTCGCCAGGCTTCCCGGAGATTCTGGGCCAAAGTCCTCTCGGTAATGACCTGTTTCTTCGGATTTTTCCTCGCCATCGGGGACGTAAAACATCGCGCCCTGCATGACCGCATCGCCGCCTCCGTTGTTCTGCAGGCAAAGCCCGAAGCGTTTTATTCTGCAGAGAAGTTTTATTCTTCCCAGGAATCGAACATATAACGATAGATCCTTAGGGTTACCCGCTCCCACGCGCGAACCTTCGCCCCGAAAAAAGAATTATAAATTTATAATTTCGGGTGCGGTCGTGTGTCGCTCCGAATGTCCTACCGATGAAGGCTTCCCGCTCGCTGGGTCCGCTCGTTCTGGTTACGGCGCTTGTCTTTTCGGCGCTCCTTTTTACTGCGCGCCCTTCGTTCGCGCAATGGCAGCAACTTCACGCGTTTGGCTCGCAAATTCGCAGCCTCTATTTTCTCGACGGGCAGGGCACCGCTTCCACCGGTTTTGCGGGGCTTTCTAACTCGGAGATCTGGCGGACGACCGATAACGGAGTTACCTGGTCCCAAATGACGACACCCTCGGAGTCGGCCGCGAACCCGGTCGAGATTACCGACATTACGTTCCGGAATACCTCGCAGGGCTGGTGCTGCACGCGGACCTTTTCGAATACGAACGGGGAAGTGTGGGAGACGACGAACGGCGGCGCGAACTGGACCTCGATCTATTCCTCGAACGGCGGATTTGTTTCGATCCGCTACGCTGCCTCGAGCGGGGAACTTGTCAGCACGTGCTGGAATGCCAATGGCGTCTCCTCGAACGACTATGGCGTGACGTGGGCATCCTCCAGCAGTCCGCAGCAGAATGGCGTGACCTTCAGCGGTACCCTCGGCGTCACCGGCGTTTACGGTGCCCCGGCCACGAGCGCGCTCTATTCCGCCGACGGCGGCGTGACCTGGAATGCCACGACGTCGCTGACGGCCGAGACCTGGTCGCCATACGGCCTCGCAGGTACGACGACGTTCGTGGCCGCGGCGGAAAAAACCCGGCAGGTCTTTGTTTCCTCGGACGGCGGCCTCATCTGGAACACCCCGTATACGTTCCCATCGAACGAAACGCCGAACGGCTGCATCATGGGGACCGTCGCCGACCTGTTCGTCGAAACGAGCGGCGCCGGATTTTTTTGCTCGACCGATCTCGGCAATACCTGGTTCTCGATCTGCGGACCGAGCAGCCCGCTCGATACGCGATTCTATTCGATAGGAACGAAAATATTTGCCGGCGATTATGCCGGCAATCTCTGGTACACGGCCGACGGTCCCAATGCCGGCCAGACGACCGTCGCGCTCGACCGTCCCACGTTCCATTTTTCCGGCATCCGCTGCGCCACGTTCGACTCCGTGCTCCATATCACGGTTGGGAACGGTTGTTCGAATGTCACGCTCACCAAAGCGCAGATCGTGGCTGGCGGGCTGGCCTTTTCGATCAATATCAATGCGCTCCCGCAGACGATCACGAGCGCCGATAGCGTGAGCGTGACCTATTATCCCGGCCCCACGCTTTCGGATTCGGGAAAACTCCTGCTCGAATTCACCGTCGGCCCGAAGACCATCGATACGATCGTGCCGCTCTATGGCACCGCAAAAAACAGTTCACGCTATAGCCGCGATCCCGATCTTCTGCTCTCGGTCCCGTATGCGTGCATGACGAAGGACTCGATGGTCGTCATCCGGAATTTTTCGTGCGACACGCTGACGCTGCTTTCGGACTCGATCGCGGACACCGCGCATTTTGCGGTCGGGGCACTCACGCTGCCGCACGCGATCAAGCCGTTCGATTCGCTCGAGGTCCCCATCCTGGTCTATTCCTCGCACGACGGATATTATACCTCCTCGCTCGCGCTCCATTTCCTTGCGGGCGATTCGGGAAATTTTAACGATGCCGTTCCGCTTGCGCTCAACGTCTTCCAGGGTGCGGAAGCGGAGTTTGGCGCGCTCCAGCTTTCGCTGCTCAACCGCTGCGTGTCGCTCGATACCTCGTTTATGGTGTTCGATACGAAGTGCGACTCCATCACACTGCTCCAGGCGTATCTCTCCGATTCGTCCTCCTTCCGGCTTGGGAACCTCACGCTGCCCGCCGTCATCGAGGCCTCCGGCAGCATGGTGCTTCCGGTCCATGTCACGCCCGGCGCAAAAGGCAGTTATACCACGCTCCTGAACCTGGTTTACCAAAGCGGGAGCCGGACGGTCGATACGGCGATCACGCTCTCGCTGAAGGTGCTCTACGACCTTCCGCTAAAAGTGCAGATGGCGAGCCGGAACGTCAACATGGGGATCGTCGGGGTCCCCTGCGGGGAAGCCTCGCGGTGGATCGCGCTGACGAACACGCTCTGCCATGAACTCACGATCGAAAACATCCAGTGGGTGAATGCCGACACCCAATATTCCTTCGACCATCAATCCTTCCCGCTCGTACTGCCCGCCGACGGTGGAATGGACTCCCTCCTGCTCCACTATATTCCCGACTCCGCCTATTTCTCTTCCGACCAACTGCGCATCACGCTCGATATGGACGGCAGGGAACTCGATACGGTCCTCACCGTCTCGGGACTTGGCATTTCGACCTATCACGATACCGTGCTCACCCCGACGCTCGCCTTCGATACGGTCCTCGCATGCCAGAGCGCGGAGTTGACCGGCGAGATCGTGAACCTTTCGTGCGACAGCATCGTCGCGACCTCGGCATCGCTCCTGGGAACCGAAGGCTTTTCGATCGAAAGCCCCTCGTTCCCGGTCACGCTCCATAACGGTGATACCTTGCGCCTCCTCTTCAAGCTTCAGCCGCTCACCCCCGGCGCCGCGCAGGACTCCGCCGTTATCGTGCTCCACGACCATACGAACGATAGCGATTACACGCGGACGATCGCACTCTCCGCGTTCGTCCGCCCGCCGGACCACGCCATCGCCCTCTCCGGGTCGTCCTTCACCGCCGACGCGATGGCGCCGTGCGCTTCGCTCGATTCGTTTGTCACGATCACGAACAGCGGGAACTGCGATAACGTCGTGATCGCCGATACCGCGCTGGCGGGAGCGCCCGGAATTTCGTTCCTCGCGCCGCTAACGCTCCCGATCGTCCTGGCGCCCGATAGCAGCGTCCGCATTCCATTCCGCATCGCGACGGGCCTCGATACCGAACAGCGTACGACGCTCACGCTTTCGGGACAGCATATCGATACCACGATCTTGTTTTCCTACCGCGCCCGCTCGAGCGCCTACACTATGAGCGTCTCCGCGACCGATACCGTCTTCCAAACGCGGCCCTGCCTGCCGGCGTCGAAGACCTACCGGATCGCGAACACCGGCTGCGATTCGCTGACGGTCGATTCGCTCGCGCTGCTCGCCGGTTCCCAGTTCTCGGTCTCCGGCGTTCCAGCGGTCCCGTTCACGGTCCCGCCGGGCGATACCGCGCCGGTCACGATCACATTCGATCCCACTGCGAATGGCGGACCTTCCGGCGAGCTTACGATTCGCTCGAAACAAGCGAACGCCCTTCGCAGCATTGCGCTCGCGGGCACGACCGTCGGGACCGTTCCGACCGCGCGCGTCGCGCTCCAAGCGGCCGACGGGACGATGAGCTGCACCGCAAAGGCCGGCGATAAAGCCGCGGTGACCGCGGTGCTCCTCGATGCGATCGGGGACACGACCGCCCTGCGGACCGTGACCCTTACGCTCCGCGCCAACCGGGATTTGCTCACGCTCGCCGCTGTAAGCCCCGCGCCCGGATGGACGCTCGCCGATACGGCCTTTCAGCCCGATGGCTCGCTGTTCATTCGGTTGCAGTATCTCGGCGCGAACGGCATCCCCGCCGGGAGCGATCTCGTCTCCTGCTATTTTCGTTCCACCCTTTCGGACAGTGCCGGCTGCGATATCGCGCTCTCGAACGTCCGCTTTAACGACAGCCTCCCGAATTACGAAACGTGCGTGCTCGCCTCCATTCCGATGAGCGATCCCGTTCGTTTCACCACGGCCGATACCTGCGGCTCGCCCGATCTCCGGGAACTCCTGGAGGGCCGCCTCGCGCTCCGCATCGTCTCGATCGTTCCCAACCCGGCGGCCGTCCACGCCGGTACCGCCCAGTGTACACTGACGTTCGAACTGGCCGCGCGCGGTGCGGTGAGCGTTCGGCTCCGCGATATCCTCGGCCGCGAGTGCGCCCGCGCAGATGAAACGTTCCCGTCCGGCCCCAGCGCCATGGAGCTTTCATTTTCCCACGCCGCAGAAGGGACCTATTTCCTCGAAGTCTCCGCCAACGGCGCCCAAGAAGTGAGGAAGATGATATTGGAAAGTGGGCAATAGTTATTGCAAAGAAATTTGTTTTTTTGTTTTCGATGCTGTTGGCAGGAGACTTCTGTCAGCAGGTCTTCGAGTGAAAATAGCCTAGTTTCTTAAAGAAGTAGCCATGCGAAAAATAATAATTCCGTTATTATTGTTAATTGCGTCTATCGAATCCGCTGATAGTCAGTGGAAAAAAATTTACACATTTCACGATCGATATGGTGTCCCAGAGCATATTTCCTCTATTTATTTCCTCGATCTTCCGGGTCCTCCGAAAATTGGATTTGTTGGCACTGTTTCCGAGCTTTGGAAAACTACCGATGGCGGTCAATCGTGGAACGTTGTTTGGCCACAACCACCCTCAGCTTCCGTATTTGTTGCCGATATCTGCTTCAAAGATAGTTTAACTGGCTGGTTCGCGTATGACGGATTTTTTCAAGGTATCTATCGCACGAACGACGGTGGTGAGAATTGGTATTTACTCCCTAATTCCACTTGGAATAGTGGGGTTGATGGTCTCTATTTCAACAAGACAAATCAGCGACTTATTGCCAGCGGGAGTGATACCGGTATAATGGTTTCAATTGATTTAGGCGCGACATGGAATCAGATTAAAACGACAGGAACGGGGGGAATTTCTTTCTTTTCGGACACAATTGGAATTGTTACTACATTTACTGATACCAGCACAAGTTTCTTGCATTCTATCGATGGAGGCATAACTTGGTCCGGCACATCATGGTACGAGAAATCAGGAGCAATTATTCAGCCACTTGCAATACCGGGAACTTCCACTAGCTTTGGTTCTAGTCTTGGTGCTATCAAAGTATATCGAAGCGATGACTATGGCGCAACATGGAGGCTTGTGCATGATTTCGGTCCCTTTCAGGATTCTCAGTTTAATAGGATTGGACGATACGGCACAGGAACGGTTTATGGGAATCTTTCACGTTTATACATTCAAACGGATACAGGAATGTACATATCGACCGATTCAGGACAATCATGGGTCTTTGATGGTGGGCCTCCAATTTTTAGTTCAACTGAAAATCATCGGTTTTATAGCTCAAAGGGTGTTACTTTTGCAGCCTTGGATACTGGCTCAGCTGGACTTGGCTATGATGGTAGTCTTTGGCAAGAAATTTGGCCGCAATCGGGGCTAAAGAATTTCGCAATCAATCCAAATTCAATTTCGCTCGAATCCTATCCAAACCCCGCCACCTCCCGCACGACCTTCTCTTACACTCTCCCCGAACCCGGCGCCGCTATGCTGACGATCGTCGATGCAGCCGGGCGGGAGACGCCGCTCATCCGCTCCGCGTGGCAGTCCGCCGGCGCGCATGAAGCGACGTGGGATGCGAGCGCGTACCCGAGCGGCGTCTATCTCCTGCGCCTCGTAGCTGATGGCGAAGTGGTGACGAAACGGGTAGTGGTGATGCGGTAAAGGCAATCGTCTGAACTGGGATTTATGGGATGCATTGGAAGAGTGGGAATGAGGGTGGTGTAGCGCGGACTTCAGGCCGCAGCCTGAGCGCTGCCTCCACACGAAGCTCATTCCCGTATCGACATGGAGTGATCGCTCCGCGCCTGCTATAATTTGTCTTCCCCGCGAAGAGCCTGTCCTCGACCTGATCGGGGACGGGAATCCAGGTCCGGGTATTAATCGTACGGTGGCAGGATCGCTCCGCACCTGTATGGATATAAAACGTAATTTTCGATCTTCGTCAGGGCCTGGATTCCCGCATTCGCGGGAATGACAGAACGGGGGGAGGCGGCGAATGACAGACGATGGGGGCGGGAATGACAGCACGAAGGTCTTAGGAAGGAGACTTTGGCAATTCTAAAAAATTGTAAGAATATTGTAAATTCTCCGGTTTTCTGGAACTCGGTTTTTGTTGTTATTGCAGAAGTTGTTGAAACGAATAAAATGGCGAAATTTTGCTGAAAAACGAGGTGTTCATGAACTCGAATTCCCATCCCCAAATAAAGCAGGTATTTCCCTGGCAGAGTAAGGCATGTTCTCCAATAGAGCAAGGCATATTCTCCCAAATTTTAGGCTACGGTTTCTCGAAGAATGGCCGCCAATCTCCGCAAATCAGGTGTGTCTTCCGAAGAATAAGGGGCTTATTTCGGCGGAATTCGATTAATAATTAGTTTACGAACTAACGGGCTTAGCTTGCGGTTAACGCGGCTCCTAATCGGAAAATCGAAGAAAGAAGCCACAAATGCCAAGAAAACATCCATTAGATCGTACCCGCAATATCGGGATCATGGCGCATATCGACGCCGGTAAGACAACGACCACCGAGCGCATCCTTTTTTATACCGGCCGGGTGCACCGCATGGGCGAGGTCCACGAGGGCGGCGCGACCATGGACTGGATGGAGCAGGAGAAAGAGCGTGGCATTACGATCACGAGCGCGGCGACGGCCTGCGTGTGGCGCGATACGGCGATCAATATTATCGATACGCCCGGCCACGTCGATTTTACGGTGGAAGTGGAACGTTCCCTGCGCGTGCTCGATGGGGCCGTGGCGCTGTTCTGCGCGGTGGGCGGCGTCGAGCCGCAGTCCGAGACGGTCTGGCGTCAGGCGAATAAGTACGGAGTTCCCCGCATTGCGTTCGTCAATAAGATGGACCGTACGGGTGCGAACTTTTTCAATGTGATCGATATGATCCGCGAGCGGCTCGGGGCGAACCCGATCCCGATCAATCTTCCGATCGGCGAAGGCGAAATGTTCGCCGGCGTGATCGACCTCGTGACGAACAAGGCGATCATGTACAACGAGAATACGCTGGGAACCACGTTCGAGGTGACCGATATTCCCGAGAACTTAAAAGAGCATACCAAGGAATGGCGGACCCGGCTCTTCGAGTCGGTCGCCGAAGTGGACGATACGCTGCTCATGAAGTACCTGGAAGGCCAGGAGATCACGAGCGAAGAGGTGATGCGCGTGCTGCGCATGGCGGTGATCGATTCGAAGATCATTCCCGTCCTGTGCGGATCGGCGTTCAAGAATAAGGGCGTGCAGAATTTGCTCGATGCCGTCGTCGATTACCTTCCGAGCCCGATCGATGTCGGCGCGATCGAAGGGCATCACCTGAATTTGACGGACCATATCAAGCGGGAACCTTCCGACACCGAAAAATTTGCGGCGATCGCGTTCAAGATCATGACCGACCCCTACGTCGGCAAGCTGACGTTCTTCCGGGTCTATTCGGGGACGCTCAAATCGGGTTCCTACGTGCTGAACTCGGTGAGCGGGCGCAAGGAGCGGATCGGGCGCGTGCTGCGGATGCATGCGAACCATCGCGAAGATATCGAGGAAGCGTACACGGGAGATATTTGCGCGGCGGTCGGGCTGAAGCAGACGCGCACGGGCGATACGCTCTGCGACGAGGACGACCCGATCGTGTTGGAACGAATGATCTTTCCGGAACCGGTTATTTCGCTGGCGGTGGAACCGAAAACGAAAGCCGATTCGGAGAAGATGTCCGAGGCGCTGCAGAAGCTTGCCGATGAGGACCCGACCTTCAAGGTCAAGACCGATGAAGAGACGGGGCAGACCATCCTTTCCGGCATGGGCGAGCTGCATTTGGAAATCCTGGTCGATCGCATGAAGCGCGAGTTCCGCGTCGAAGCGAACGTCGGCAAGCCGCAGGTCGCGTACAAGGAGACGATCCGTAAAAAAGTTACCCAGGAAGGCCGCTTCGTCCGCCAGTCGGGCGGTCGCGGGCAATTCGGTCATGTCTGGATCGATGTCGAGCCGAACGAGCCGGGAAAAGGGTACGAGTTCGAGAACGATATTGTGGGCGGCGTTATTCCGAAGGAATATATTCAGCCGGTGAGTGCCGGAATTGTCGAAGCGATGAAGAACGGGATCCTTGCCGGGTATCCGGTCGAGGACATCAAAGTCCGTTTGTTCGATGGTTCGTACCACGAAGTCGATTCGAGCGAAATGGCCTTTAAGATCGCGGGTTCCATGGCGTTCAAGGAAGCGGCGCGCAAGGCGAGTCCGGTCATCCTGGAACCGATCATGGACGTGGAAGTCGTGACACCGGAGGACTACATGGGCGATGTGATGGGCGATCTCACGAAGCGCCGCGGCAAGATCGAAAGCATGACGGCGCGAAGCGATGCGCAGGTCATTCGCGCTTCGGTCCCCTTGTCGGAGATGTTCGGCTATGCAACGGTGATGCGCTCGATGTCACAGGGCCGCGCGATCTATACGATGCAGTTCTCGCGCTACGAGGAAGCTCCGAAAGCGATCCAGGAGCAGATCGTCGAAGCGGCAAAGGGAAAATCGTCTGCGGTTGCGGCCTGATCGCCGCTGGGCGTAAGTAAATTTATCGTTCCCGCGGGGCGGCTTCGGCTGCCCCGTAGGGTTCCGGCTTCTGCCGGTAGCATCGTGTCTTCGTCCTT
>JAJPIQ010000001.1 GCA_021324685.1 Bacteroidota bacterium | reverse complement strand
TTCCGAGGTGCACCCATTGAACAAAGACCGTTTAGGAAACGACGGTCGAACAGGGGTGGACTTAGGGGAGTCCGCCCTTGTTATTTTTAAAGTGTTTCAAAATGAGACACTCTGTGTCTTATTTTGAAACACTATTTTCCCGCGAAAAATTAATCTTACAAGATTTTTCGGTTCTGCGCCATTTTTTTTCTGTTGCGCATTGACTTTCCGATTTATAAATTGTATTATGTAAGGTTGGTTGACGGGAGATAACACCGTCTATAGCTCAATTGGATTTGCCTCATTAAAAATCGGTTTGCTCTTTATGAGCTTTCGGTCCACTGCCCGGGAACGAAGGCGGCGGGGTATTTTGCCACCCTCGTTTTTCGCTCTTATATTCGCTGTCCTATGGACGGGCGTTGGCGCGCGCGCGTTCGCTCAAAACGTCTCGATCGGTACGGCGGCAGCTAACAATTCGGCATTGCTTCATCTCGAATCGACGGCAAAGGGTTTCCTCGCGCCGCGCATGACGAACGCGCAAATGCTCGCGATCACAACGCCGGCCACGAGCGACATCGTCTATAATACGACGTATGCCAATTTCTATTATTACACCGGCACCCTTTGGGTTCCCATGGCGGGCGGGAATAATTGGTCGCTTACGGGAAACGCGGGCACGAGCGCATCGATCAATTTCCTTGGAACGAAAGATTCGGTCGATCTCGTGCAAAAGACCGACAATAACGAGCGCCTTCGCGTCTTCGCCGCCGGCAATGTCGGGCTCACGAACGTAACCAATTCGGCGGAAGCGCTCCTGTTCTACGAGCCTTCGGGTTCCGGGACGCTCTACACGGGCTTCAAAGCCGGCGTCCAATCGGCAACGGTACATTATATCCTTCCTCCTTCGGATGGAACTCCGAACCAGGCTCTTGTCACCGATGGAGCGGGTAACTTAAGCTGGCATACGTTCGAAACGTTTGGCGGCGGTGGGAGCATCCCGCTCTGGGAGCGAGGGAAGGGGACCTATGCCGAGGATGCGCTCGGAGTCAACAACTCTTCCGGCGGTAAATATTCGATCTCCGGCGATAATAATTCCTCCAGCCAGGGCCGATCGTCGGTCGCCTGGGGAGATAGTAACTCGGCGAGCGCACAGGACGCAGCGATTCTTGGCGGCGCAAACAATTCCGCCAGTTCCGGCCAGTCCGTTGTTCGCGGAGGAACGTGGAACCAATGTAAAGGTAACGGCGGCAACTATATTGGAGGCGGGAACGATAACTCGGTTTCCGGGCAAAATGCGACCGATCTGGGCGGCGATTCGAATTCCGTCAGCGGCGCACTCGCGCTCATCATTAACGGCGATGATAATAATACCGCCAGCCAGAACGACCTCATCTTCGGTCACGCAGCAAATCCCACCGGTCCCAATCAATTAATATTTTATGGACCTACGGCAACAATGACGAGACTTGGAGTCAATACCTACAGTCCATCGCAGGCTGCCGACATTGTCGGAAATATTCAATTTTCGGGCGGCCTTTCGGCAAACGGTGCGCAGGGAAGTTCCGGGCAGTACCTGACATCGGCGGGGGCTTCCACGTCGCCGACCTGGGGCTCTTTGGTGGTCCCTTCGACGAGTTGGCGTCTCACCGGTAACATCGGCTCGAATCCTGCGATCAATTTTATTGGGACGACCGACGCCCAGAGCTTTGTCATACGGACGAATGCCATCGAACGCGCGCGCATCCAGGCCACCGGCCAAATAAGCGTAAACACGACGACGAGCACCCACACATTGCAGTCCTATAACACGGGCACCGCCGATGAAACGGCCGCTGTTTTTGGAAATAGTTCCGGTGCAACGATGAGCCAGGCGATCGGAGTCTGGGGACGAGCGAATACCAGCGCTTCGAATACTGGAACGATCGCTGTTTCCGGCAAAGGGAGCGGTAACAGTACGGCCGGTTCTACGAACGTGGCGCTCCAAATCTCCCAGGGCGAATTTACTATGGGCCGGACGACAGAAAATCCTTCCGCTGGAACGATCACAGGCTCTGCAGCAACGGGGAGCCTCTATTCCCAGGAAGGTCCCTCTGGCATGGTGGAGCTTTCGTTAGCAACGGACTTAAGTTCGATTGCACCTACTTCCGGGGTATACCAGGACATGGGTACGTTCACGATTAATAATGAGTATATCGCGTCGAACAGTATTATTTTGATCAATGTGATCGACAAAATCAATGGCGGCGGCAGTCCCGATCCGAACAATTCGGTCTATAAAGTTGACGTTGAAAGTCGGGCCGCGGGATCCTGCGTGGTCCGCGTGGGAATGATTCCTTTTGTGACCGATCCTGGGACGTTCCAGGGATCGGATTATATCAAGATCGGCTATAGTATCATTAACCCAGGAAGATAATGACCACGGAAGGCAAGTTACGAATCGCAGATGCGGTCGCTCTTTTACACGGAGCGATTTCGGTCCTTCTTTTTTTATTCTTCCTACTATTTTATGGATCCATTGACCTTCGAGCGCAGGGGAATGTAGGCATCGGAACCACCTCGCCGGACGCGAGCGCCCTGCTCGACCTCACGAGTACTTCGCGGGGCCTGCTCATCCCCCGCATGACCGAAGCCCAGCGTATCGCGATCTCTTCCCCTGCCACCGGACTCCTCGTCTATGAGACCAATACCTCGACCGCCCTCAGCAATCCCTATTCCGGGTATGCTTCAACGTTCTGGTATTACAACGGAACGATGTG
>JAJPIQ010000063.1 GCA_021324685.1 Bacteroidota bacterium | reverse complement strand
GACGCAAAGACCGGCAAGCCCGTTGCCGCGAACCTCACGGCGGTCGACCTTTCCAACAATACCGTGATCGGTACCGCGCGGACCGATTCCAACGGGAATTATAGCTTACGGGTGAACGGGGCGGGGAAATATTCGGTCACGGCGGACGCGAACGGATATCTCTTCGGCACGGCCTATTTCGAGGTCGATTCGGCCGGGCGCATTCTGCGCAGCCATCCCGATATTGCGCTCTCGGGCACCTCCGGCGGGCGCACCCGGCTGCTCGTCTTCTTCGATTTCGATAAGGCCGATCTTCAGCCCGCTTCGTCGCCGGAACTCAACCGCGCCGTCGAACTCATGAAAGCGGTCCCCACCTTAAAGGTCGAGATCGCCGGCTATACCGATTCGGTCGGAACGGCGGCGCACAATATGGAACTCTCCGTGCGGCGCGCCAATGCCGTTCGGGATTTCATGGTCCAGCACGGGATCGCGCCGGAACGCATCACGGCCAAAGGATATGGGACGGCCACACCGATCGCTTCGAACACCACGGACGAAGGCCGCGCCGAGAACCGTCGCGTCGAATTTGTCGTCCTCGAACGGTAAACGCCCGAAGGGATCGGGTTTCGGAACTTATTGTTTCGCGAGATTGGCCCGGACCAGCAGATCGAATTCCGCGAATTCGGCTTCCGAGCGGAGTAATGGGAACTCGATCTCGTATTGCTTCAGCCGCGCGGCGTCCAGCCGGACGGAGATCAGGAGTTCGACCGCCGCATCGAACCGTTCGCCCTGCAGATAGAGCACCCGGGCACGGCCATAGTGCGGCTCGGACCATCCCGGCTCGATCGCGGTGGAGGCTTCGTAGGCATAGAGCGCTTCCTTATACCGCTTCAATTCGTAGAGCGTCTCGGCATAATCGAACCACGCCTCGAAATCGGTCTCGGCCAGTTGCAGCACCATCCGATACGCGATGATCGCCTCTTCGTGACGGCCTAAGTTGAAGAGCGCATCGGCCTTGGCATACCAGAGTTCCGAATAGCGGTTATTGATCGCGAGCGCGGCGTCGTAGTCCTCGAGCGCCTTGGCGTGCTGGTCCAGCGCATCGTAGCAGGAGCCGCGGCCGAAGAGGCTTTCGGCGTGCTTGGGATCGAATTTCAGCGCCTGCGAAAAACACCGGATGGCTTCGCGCCACCGTTTCAGTTCCTCATACGCGTTGCCGAGATTGTGCCAGGCGCCGACGTCCTCGGCGTCATGCTTGAGGCACTCCTTGAAGGACTCGACCGCTTCGGAAAGCTTTCCTAAGTTCGCATACGCGTTGCCACGATTGTACCACGCGGCAGGGAATTCTTCCTTGATCGCGAGGGCCAGTTCGTAGCTCTCGATCGCCTTGTTGTACATTCCCATCTGGGTCTGGATGATCCCACGGTTGTACCATGCGCTGAAATTATAGGGATCGAGGTCCAAATGCGCTTCGTATGCTGCGAGCGCCTTTTCGAGCTCGCCGAGCGAGTCGTAGCAGAAGCCGAGCTCGTACCACGCGTCCTTCCCAAATTCCTTGATGTCCTTGAGATACTGAAAGATCTCGACGGCCTCCTTGTAGCGTTCGGCTTTTTCGAAGCAGATGCCTTTGTTGAAGAGTGCTTCGTCGTTCGAAGGATTGGCCGAAAGCGTGCGGTCGAAAATTTCGAGCGCTTCCTTCGTACGGCCCACGCCATCGAGCGCGACACCATAGTTGATGAGAAGTTCGTTGTCCGTCGGGTTCAGCGTCAGCGCGCGTTCGTAGGACTCGACCGCTTTTTCGAATTCGCCGTGATGCGCTTCGAGCATTCCGCGGCGGTGCCAGCCATCCCCATTGAAGGGCGCACGCTCGGTTAGCAGCATTGCAAAGTCGAGCGCTTCCTCGAACTTCGCGTTCTCGATGCAGTAATCGACGAGTTCTTCTAAAATTTCGGGATTGAGGAAGCGGGGCTCGGTCTCTTCGCCCGGAAGTTTTTCCGAAGGGCCGGACTCGTTCGCATTTTCGTTCGAAAGCCGGCGGCGTTTTTGCTCCCGGTGGCGTTTAAGCTCTTCTTCGAAATACTTTTTTCGACGCTCCCGCCGCTCCTTCGGATCGCCATCGAATGGATCCTCACCCTCGAACCCTAAAGTATCAAAATCGTCGAATACACTCATTTTTCGCCCTTTTTGACCTGCCAAAAGCACGGCATCTGGCTTTCGGCGAGTCTTCCCTTATTGCAACACCCGCCGGTTCCAAAATGCTTCCCCGATAGACTGTAATAATAGCATTCTTTCGCCCAAAAGTCAAGGGTCTTTTGGTAAAATGTGGGTAAAATTTGGCATTCTGTGAGAATACAGTCTTTGGATTGTGCTCCAAACGGCCTGGATTCGATAAGAGCGAGCTAAAAATAAGGAAAAGCACCCATTCGGCGAGGTCAGGTCTTGCTCGCCGAGATAATCTTTCCGTAAGAAACGCTTATTCCGCTTCCTGCTCCTGCTTGGCGAGTTTATCGCGGAGCGCGGCGAGGGAATCCGAAAGCGAGTATCGCGAAGCTTTGCTCGTGGCGCGATAGTCGCGCAGCGTCGTGCGCTGGGCTTCGCGTTCGGCCGCAATGAGGGACATCGTGATACGCGGCTGGGTGCGGCTTTCGCCTCGGTGGCCGCGGTCGTACTCGATCACGCGCAGGCCTTCGAGCGGCTTGCCCGCTTTGAAGACATCCTCGAGGCGCTCGATGCGGTCGTGCGAAAGTTCTCGGCGCGGGATGAAGGCCTCCGCGCCGTGCTCCAGCGTCACGACGAGGCCGCCGCGGGTCACTTCCTTGATCGTTCCCGCATGGTCGGTGCCGACCCGGAACGTATTTTCGATCGCGCGCAACGGGTCCTCGACGAGCTGTTTGCGGCTCACGGTGATCCGCTTGTTCTCCGGCGTGACCGTGAGGACCTTCACTTCGAACTCGTCCGCGATCGTGAGCGCATCGGCGACGGAGCCGATCCGCTGCCACGAAATTTCGGAAAGGGGAAGGAACGCGATCAGGCCGTTCGGCAGCTCGACCTCGGCGCCGAAATTATTGATCGAAACGACTTTGGCGGTATGCGTCTGCCCCGATGCATACTCCGAATATCGTTCCAGCTCCGGATCGGTGGTGAGCTGCTTGATCCCGAGCCGCATTTGCCGGCGGCCGCGATCGAGCGAAAGGATCTTTGCCTGTACCGTTTCGCCGCGCTTTAAAATTTCGTACGGATGCGAGACCGGCTTCCAGGAAAGGTCCTGCATGCGAATGACCGCATCGATGCCGAGCCCAAGATCGAGATTGACGTTATCGTGACTGAACGACTTTACTTTCGCATCGATCACGTCGCCCACGTTGTATTGCTTGATGGCTTCCTTGCCGGCGAGGCGGATCTCCTCCTCGAGTACGGCCCGGTGGCTGACGGTGATCTCCGGAACGGCCGCGCCGCTCGGAGCCGCTTTTATATTGGTGATCTTTACCGGGAGCGTTTTGCCGAAATAATTCGCAACGTTGCGGTTCGGGTCGCGGTCGATCTGGTCGTTCGGCATGAACGCCCGGAGCGAAGCATGCCCTTCCACGATCTCGCCTTCGATCTCCATTTCAAGACCGTTGCGCTGCCATTTGACGACCCGCGCCTGGACCGTTCCCTTCGAGCGCATCCGCGCGCGAACGGGTTCCCACGCATCGCGCGGCCGATCTTTCTTTTCTGCCGCGCCGGTTTCGCCTGTTGTGCCGCCTTCGCTCGAATCTTCTGTTGCCGAAGGTCCCGAAGTCATTTCAGGTTCTGTGGCTGAGACAGAATCGGCAGTGGCAGGGACGGAATCCGCAGAGGAAGTGACGGCATTCGAGACCGGATCGGACGCTTCGCCATGTTGGGCGGAAGCAGAGAGATCCTGCGGCGTGAAATCCTGCGGCGTGAAATCCTGCGGCGTGAAATCCTGCGGCGTGAAATCCTGCGGCGTGGAGACGGGCGATGCGGAAACTGAGGAGTGTTCGTTGATCGGTTCAGACATAGAAAATTATGGCTCGTGGCCGCCGGCAGTGGCCATATTTCACGGAGGGCGGGCGGCAGACTGCATAAGCCACGAAACCGAAAGGCAGTTCCGTTTTGCGTGGCATGAAATAATTAAGAATTACGCATACACTTCTCGACCTTCGATGCCGCTTTCAGCCAGGTCCATGCGCACACAGAAATGGAGATTGCTTCTCCCAGGATTTTTATGAAGTTTGAATCTCGGGGAGATTTTTACGGAGCTGAATCCCGGGGAGAGTTTTTATGGAATTTGATTCTCGGGGAAGAGATAGGCTTCGAGCCGCTGGCGAAGTTTTTCCGGAATGCGCCGCGGCCGGAGCGTAACGCGATCGACCGTGACGAGGACGCAGTGCCCGGTCACCAGCACTTCATCGACCGTGCCTTTCGTGGAGAGCGTCCGGACGATCTCGAACCGAAACGTCATCGAGCTGGCGCCCAGGTGGCTCACCCAGAGTTCGGTCGTCAGGAGGTCGTCCAGGTACGCCGGCGAATGAAAATCGGAATGGAACTGCGCGCGGACCGGATAGACGTCGAGCTCCTCGAAGGCGCCCGAATAGGGCAGCCCCATTTCGCGATAAAGTTCCGTCTCGGCGATCTCGAAAAAACGGATGTAACTGCCGAAATAAATGATGCCGGCGTGATCGACGTCGGACCAGCGGACCCGCTCCTCGATAGAAAATCGTTTGCTCATCCCTTCGGAAACTATTACAGCCCGCCAAACGTCCCTCAGCGCGACTTTTCATCATATTAATCTACCATTATGCAACTCAATGCCGAGGGCCGTGCCCGATTTCAAGCTCATCTTCAGAACGTTCTGCGCCACACCTGCTCCCTCTGTGGGACGGGGAACTGGCAAGTAGAGGACGCGATCTTCGAACTCCGTGAATTCGTGGGCGGCGCCGTCCCCACCGAAGGATCGGTCAAGCCCTTACTGGCAATGACCTGTAACGGCTGCGGCCACACCGTCTTCATGAGCCCGATGAAGATCGGTATTATCGGAGCCCCCGCCGCCGTCGAACAGGCGCCGCAGACCGTCATCCGCACCGAGGAAGAAGAGACCGAAGAATAACCGGCTCGCAATCCTGAAACAAAAAACCCCTCGCGCGAGGGGTTTTCGATGTTGCAAGTCATCTGCCGGGAAGCCAGTTCATTCGGAGGTCAGGTCATTCGGAAGCCAGGTCATTCCTTCACCAATTTCACGGTCTGTACTTCGTTGTAGGTGGTTTGAATGCGGGCGGAATAAGAATTTCCCGCATCTTACTCCTTCACGAATTTCGCGCGGCTGTGGCCATCGCTGACGAAATAAACGCCGGGAGCAAGCGAGGAGACATCGAACGAAGCGCCCTTCACAACGAGCGGATAGCTCCGCCCCAGTGGATCGAAAATAGTTACCGCGCCGGACGCCGACTCAATACTGATATTCCCCATTGCCGGATTCGGAAAAACGCGGAGGCCGCTCGAAGATGGTTCCTCTTCGCTCACGCCCGATTGCGGCCAGATTTCTTCCCAGAGGCCACCGCCAGAAAAAAGGGCAAGGTCGTCACGGGTCGAGCCGGCAATCGTGATTCCTTTCGCACAATAAAAAATTTGATTTCCAGTGAAAGATGCATACGCAGGACTTCCTTTTTCCAACTTCCAGGTAACTCCTTGATCCATCGAGACCAACATTCCAGAATCCGTTAAAATATAGAGTCTCGAAAGGTCTCCGCCGATCATGCCATCTCCTGAAGGAGCGATTCGATGTTCGGGTTTTGTGGTGTCTTGCGGGGGACCGAAGTCTTTTAAAACTCGCCAGGTCCTGCCGTAATCGTCGCTTCTGCGAATAATAATACGACCCCCATCCGCTACGAAACAGGTCGAAGATCCTGGAATTGCGAGCGGTTTTGAAAAATTGTTTTGCGATGGGACCGAAACGGAATCCCAATTCATTCCCCCGTTGATTGTGACATAAGCAAGCCATAATGCAGAATCATTATTCGTATACCCTGCTGCTATTTCCACAGAATCATTGAAAAACGATACACTGCCCATTCCTTCGGTCGTCACGGCTTTCCAATGGTTACCATCATCGACGGATAGGAGGCCAACAGAATCTACAAATCCCAATAGCAAATAACCCTTCAATTTATTATAAGAAAGGGCATTGCCACCATTGATACAACCGCGAATTTCTATAGGCCTCCAGGTCGAACCTCCATCCGTGGTGCGATAACATGCCGTATCCGCAATTGACCCGGAACCATCGTACAGAGTAAACCATCCGACAAGGCTGTCCTTAAAACAAATATCCGTTATTCCGAACATCGAATAATGGCCGAAATCATATACTTTCGTAAAAGACAGGCCGCCGTCTATTGTCTTATATACCGCTGCAGTGGTTCCCACAAACCCAATTCTCGGCGGTCCGGGGAGGTCCAGAAAATAGACGACCTGCACCACCTCCTGAAGGGTATCCAGGCCCCATGGATATGGGAAATCCGCAATTTTCCTCCACTGGGCATGCAACGGCATATTGAAGCCGATCAAAAAAAGGATTATTAAGCGTTTCATTCTGAACTTCTTATATAAAAGCCCGGAATGGCGCGAGCCACTCCGGGATAAAATGTTTTAATAGACACTGTAGCCCAGTGAAGTGCTGTAACTCCCGACCGTGACGACAATGTAATACGATCCCGGCGAAGCGCGTAGGTCGAGCGTCCCCGCTCGACCGTTCGGAGTTTGCGCGAACCCACCGGCCGGAACGATTCCAGCCAGCAGCAGCGCGATGAGAAGAACCGTTTTCATTCCTTCGTGATCTTTATCGTCCGCGTTTCATTATTCGCGGTCGAAATACGGACGTAATACGCGCCGGGAGCGGCGTTCGAAAGATCGAGCGGAATTTCCCGCGAGCCGGTTTCGAAAACCCCAGCGTAACCGGCATTTTCCACCGCGCGCCCAACAAGATCGAACACTTCGATGCGTACATACGCCTCGCGGCCGATCGAAAGCGAAACACTCGTCGAGCCTGGGAACGGATTTTCAGTCACGCGAGCGTTCAGTATAATTTGTGCGCCAGTTCCGTCAGAATGTACACCTGCAGAGGCATCCATAAGCAACGAATCGAGGCCAAGGTCGTGCAAGGAGGGAACCGTCGAGTCCCAAACGGCATGGTTCGGATCGTTCACGGTGTCAGCCCATGTCGCCTTTTGGCTTTGGGTCGCCGAATTATAGTCAAACATGAATTCAGCAGAAGATTGCGAACAACGTGGATTGTTGATGAGAAACAGGAGAATCGCTCGTGATGCGCGAAGATCATTATTATAGGTTCCAGCAACGGCTGCGATACATCTGCAATACCAGTCCTCGACATTACTCAGAAACCGAATGGAAATGAGCCATTGCCGAATTGCCACACGCTGCTCCAATGTATTCATTCGTGTGGAAGTGCCAAAGGATTGATTGAAATCGCCAAAGGCCCGTGCCGGATCTGGCCGATCGTAGCAATGTGTGAGATACCATCGCATTGTGTCGAACGAACGATTGAAAGCCGTCGTATCTTCTTCTTGCTCCTCCCATACCTCGACCAGAGGAAGAATATTCGAGCAACTATCCATCGTCTGAATCGATTGAGAGCTTCTTTTTTCGGAGGGATTCGAATCGGTTCCATGATCGATTTGCGCGAACCCGCCGGCCGGAACGATTCCGGCCAGCAGGACCGCGATGAGAAGAACCGTTTTCATTCCTTCACCAATTTCACGGTCTGTACTTCGCTGTAGGTCGTTTGAATGCGAGCGTAGTATGTGCTGTTTGGAAGATCATGCAGCGAAATGGGAACTTCGTGGTTACCCGGCTCGATCACGCTCTCGAACGGAACGCGTCCCATCGTGTGACCGAGGGCATCGAAGAGTTCGACATGTACATACGCCTCTTTGCTCGTGCCGAAGGAGATTACTGTTCCCTCGCCTGTGGGATTCGGATATGCGCTCGTATTCGAAAGGATGCTCGTAACGCCATCATGCACACCCAGCATAGCGGCATATTTCAGGACACTATCGAGGCCAAGATCGTGCATCGAGGGGAGCGTAGTATCGAGTTTCACTTTGGAAGTGTCCTGAGAGTTAATCCACGTCTCCCGCTGGGAACCGCGACTTCGGTCGTAAAGGAGTGAATCATATCCCACGATGGAAGCACACAGTGGATTTTGAATGAGCCATCGAATTACCGCCAGGCCCATATTTGTCACAGCATTAGTTTTTGTCCATGAGGTGTCATTCGTTCCAAACGTCCCCTCAATCGTTTGAACATCGGTACAGAAATAGACAGGATTATGCGGGTTCCAGGCGAGAGCAGAGATCAGCCACTGTCGAAACGTTACTAAACAGTCTGGGAACGGACCTATTGCCCCATTTTGAACGTCTGTAGCCATATCTTCGAATGCGTTCGGCACCGATTGATTTGAAGAGCAATTTTGGATAAATAATGCAAGAGTGTCGTACGATTGTGCATATTTACCGGCTTGCATATAGGCATTACCCCAATTAAATGAAAGTTGGCACCCTGTAGGGACGCTATCATCGTGCATCGCTTGCGACGTAGCCCGTAGGTCGAGCGTCCCCGCTCGACCGTTCGGAGTTTGCGCGAACCCGCCGGCCGGAACGATTCCGGCCAGCAGGAGTGCAATAAGAATAACCGTTTTCATTCCTTCACCAATTTCACGGTCTGCACTTCACCGTAAGCACTGACGATGCGGGCGTAGTACGTCCCCGGCGCAAGGCTCGCGAGCGAAATGGGCACCGATTTATTGCCCGGCTCGAATAAGCTTTCGAATCCCGGCTGAGATAGCTCATGACCCAGCACATCGAACAAGTCGATTTTTACGTATGCTTCTTTCGAGATGCCGAACGACAGCACCGTTCCATCCCCGGTTGGATTCGGATATGCCGAAGCGTTCGATATTATCCCAGTGAAATTATCGGGCACATCGGCATAGAGGAAGTGCTTTTCGAGAAGTTCCAGAAGCCCGGGCGAAAGGGAGTCGAGTGGTTTGAGTGTCGTATCCAGTTTATAGGCTGTCGGGTCGTTCTGCCATTGTTGGAGTTGCGTGAGGCGGCTTCCTTCATAATCCTTCCAAAGGTGCGGAGTATCGCATGTCGTATTTTGTAGGAGCCACTGCCAGACAGCGAGAGTGATATTTGTCCCCCGAGAAGTAGCACCCGCACTCGTATCATGAGGGAGCGGTAAAGTCCCAGAAATTTCTCTTACGCATTGACAGAAGTATTCGGGGTCGGTTGTATTAAGATAGAGCACGGACTCTAACCAGCTAAGAAATTTTGCGCGCGTCTCGTCGTCTTGTCCAAGATGTGCATCTGCTGTAGCAATCGTTACAAAAGCCCCGGGCGCATTTGGATCGTGGGGGCACGTTTCGATGAATTTAGTCAGCGTATCGTATGCCAGTAGCCATTGCGAGTTGTTGGCGTATTCGTAACCAGTCCAATACCTATCGTGGCATGCTGTCGAACTATCGTC
>JAJPIQ010000064.1 GCA_021324685.1 Bacteroidota bacterium | reverse complement strand
GTGAAATTGTCGGTGCCTTACGACGGGCGTGAAATTGTCGGTGCCTTACGACGGGCGTGAAATTGTCGGTGCCTTACGACGGGCGTGAAATTGTCGGTGCCTTACGATAGGCGTGAAAGCGGTTCAACATTTTCGATCACCCGGAGCGTTCGCCTTACCGTCTCGTTCCACGAAAATTTTTTGGCCCGCTCGAACCCGCGTTCGATCAACGCATCGCGAAGCGCGCGGTTGGAAAGCAGTTCAAGTACGGCACGCTCGATTTCCGGAAGCTTCATGGGGTCGAATAAAAGAGCGGCTCCATTCGTGATTTCCGGGAACGAGTGGACGTTCGCGGCGGCGACCGGAATTCCACTCGACCATGCTTCGAACAAGGGATTGCCGAAACTCTCGTAGCGGGATGGAAAAACAAACGCGTTCGCATGCGCGTATAAATACCGAAGGGACGACTGCGGCAGATTTCCGGTAAACACGACCAGACCCTCGGTTCCCAATTGTTGGGGTAACCGGCGCAGTGCTTCGAGATATGCTTTATCGGTTCCCATTCCCATTCCCGCTAGCACAAGTTTGAGGTCGGGAAACCCTTTTTTTACGATCGAAGCATGCGCCCGGAGGAGTTGGTCCTGACGTTTGTATCGCCAGAGGGCCGAGACATATAGCACATACTGGCCGGATCGCAGGTCGTATTTCTTTAAAACTTCCAAAGACTCCGGGGCCACCCGATTTGCCGCGCCGTCGAAGAGAGAAACGTCGACGCCATGTGGAATGACATGGATTTTTTCAGGGGCGATCTTCGCAAACCGGACGACATCCCGCTTGATGTCCTCGCTGGGCGCGATCACGGCCCTGGCTTTTCGGGCACCCGGCGGCATGAGCCACGAACGGACCCATCTCCGAAGGCCCCGAATTCCATATTCCTTCCCATACCAATGCGCGGCCGAACGAATATTGACGATCGAAGGGACGCTGGAAACAAGGCTGATGAAATTGCCCGGGTAATACATCGCATCGACCTTTTCCCGAGTGATATACGAAGGCAGGCGAAGTTGTTCCGCTACGACTTTATGTAAGGACGTTCGTTTCGAAGAGGGAATGGAAACAATTTTTAGCTGAGAGGATCCTTTAATTCCGAGTGGTTCGGCTTCGCCACTGCTAACGAATAGCACAAAGGAATCTTTTGTATCCAGGTTCTTGAGTTCATTCAAAAAATGGATGATATAATTTTTTCCGCCGGTATCTTCCGAGAGCCGGCCGATGGCTGCAATACCGATCTTCATACGGTCCCGGCTTTTTCTGATACCGTCATTCCCGATGCGGATGCCTTCGCTCCGTTTGGAATTCCTATGGAATCCGACTTGATATTGCGATACCACATTTCAAGTGCGATGAGGTTCCAGGGTTTAAGATAATGAGAGCGGCCTCCCACGAACTCCTGGTGTATCTTGCGGACGGCCGGAACGGTCAGGAATCCATCCTGAGCCAGTTCGAGTGTATCTGTAAGTAGCACGTCGAGCCAGGGACGCAGTTTGCCTTCCAGGAGCCACTCCCGCATGGGGAGCTCAAAACCGGTCTTCGGCTTTTGTTTAATAGCGTGCGGCAAGAGATCGTGAGCCGCATCGATCAGCAATTGCTTCGATCGGCCACGCGCTTTCACGTTCATCGGAAGCTGCCAGGTGAATTCCAAAAGTTCTTTGTCGAGCAGCGGAGCGCGTGCTTCGAGACTGTGCGACATCGTCATCGCGTCGAGATCGCGCAGGAGCATATTGGGTAAATAATGTTCCAGGTCGAAACGGAGGAGCGAAACGAGGGGACTGGCCGCCGAACGAACGCCGGAGTATGGCAAAGCGCTTCCGGTTAATTCATTTATTTCCCTGTCGCGAAAAAGAATTCGAGTCGCTTCCGGATGAAGAAGTGTTGCGATGGCCGTTTTCCAACGTGCATCCGCTCCCATGGTAAGAAGTGTGGCGAGGCCCGACCGCAAGGGCTGCGGAGTTTTCCATAGCAATGCTAAGATCGAGGAGCGTTGCGCGAGCCAGCGATATTTTCTATAACCCAAAAATGCTTCGTCCCCACCGACCCCGCTTAAGACGACTTTGAACGTAGGATTCGCATTTCGCGCTGCTCTCGAAATAAGGAAGCTATTAAGGCCGTCGCCCGTCGGCGAATCCATCGAGGAAAAAAAGTCCTCGAGTGCAAAGGCGACGTCGCTATCGGAGATCTCGATCGAGTGATGAGCCGTGCCGAAGGCCCGAGCGCCGATTTCTGCCGTGGGCAGTTCATTCTCGGTATAGTTGGAACGAAAACCGATCGAGAACGTCTCGAGTGGATTTTTCGAATTCTGTGCAGCAAGACCGACGACCACATTCGAGTCGAGCCCGCCCGATAAGAATGCTCCAACGGGAACATCGCTTACGAGCCGGTCGTGCACGGAGCGCTCCAGGATCCGTCGTGTTTCTCGGACCGCGTCCGGGTATTCGATCGCGATCGGCAAATATTCCGGAAGGCGATACCAACGTTCCATGGCGACATCGCCGTGTTCGGAAATTTCGAGCATGCTTCCGGGGGGAAGCATCTGGACGCCTTCGATCATCGAGAACGGGTGAGGGACGCAATAAAATCTTAGGTACTCGCTCAATGCGGCCCGAGAGATGGTACACGGAATGAGGCCGCTCGAGAGCAGGGCGCGAAGTTCCGAAGCGAACATACATCGGCCATTCCGTAGTGAATAATAGAGCGGCTTTTTTCCGATCGCATCGCGCGCCAGGAGCAACGAGCGTTTCGATTCATCCCAGTATGCGAACGAAAAAAAACCGCGCAATTCAGGAAGGATTTTATTTCCTTTCAATTCTAAAAGCGCCAGCAGGACAGCGGTGTCGGACGGTGGAACGTTTAATCGATACGCGCGGCGAAGTTCCTGATAATTATATATTTCTCCATTAAAAACAATCCTGTTCCCCGAACGGCTCTGCATGGGCTGGTGCCCCTCCGGGGTGGGGTCGATGATGGCAAGTCGTCGGTGAATTAAGGCCGCATGTCTGGAGGGATGCGTCCAGAGTCCCTCGTCGTCCGGTCCACGATGCCGCAGGGCGTCGCTCGCCGTCCGTAGCTGTGCGACCTCTTCGTCCGAAATGGGCCGACCGTCGATCGAAAGAATTCCCGCTATGCCGCACATGCCACTATTCGAGGGACAAAGTTTCGATCACTTCGGAAATGACGTTGTCCCAGGAGGAGGGCGATTGTTGCCAGAACAGCGTCATGGAAGGATACCACGGGGTACGTTCGTCCCCGATCTTCCAGCGCCAGTCCGGGGTATAGGAAAGAAGATTCCAGACCCTCCGGCCCAGCGCCCCCGCTAAATGAACGATGGAGGTATCGACGGAGATCACCAGATCGAGATTGGCCATGATCGCAGCGGTCACTCCGAAGTCCTTCAGCTGGTCCCCAAGCACGATCATGTTGTCTGCCGGTCCAGAGGAAGACGTCGGCTGAAGATCGAAGAACTGAAACCGGTCTTTATACGACTCGACAATCGGGGCGAAGGTATTCCAGGACATGGAACGATTATGATCGGCCGGATGGCTTGGATTGCCGGCCCAGGCGATACCGATTTTCTTTTTCTTTCGATGTTCTACCGGAGTCATCTTCTTTAATTTCATCCGCCACTCATCCACTTCCCATCCCCGTGGCCGTACATAGGGTTTAAAAGCTGGGAACGTCTCATATTGGATCCCGAGGATCGAGGGAAGGCTGAGGAGGGGAATATGATAATCGAAGGTCGGGGGATTCGTGCCGCCGCGAATGATCCGAACGTTCGGAAGACTGAACGATGCCGCCAGCAGCCGATAGAGTTCCGCTTGGACTTCGAGAACGATTTCCACGTTCTGCCTTGAAAGTTCCTGGACGAACCGCACGAACTGGATCGTGTCGCCAAATCCCTGCTCATGCCAGACGAGGATCGTCTCCCCGCCCGCGGCATCGCCGTCCCACAACGGGCGTCCATGATAGGTCCGCATGGGAACCCAGCCCTTCGTTTTCCAGCGCCATTCGTATTCCCGGAACCCATCGGCGAGGTTCCCCTGACAGAGCAGGAGCGAGGCGAGATTATAATGAACGCCGGCCTCTTCGGGCGCGTCGCGGAGCGTTTCGCGCCATTGCGATTCCGCGTCACGAAACCGGCGTGAGAGGAATAAAGAAGCGCCTTTATTCGAGCGCGCTTCGATGTAGGTGGGATCGATCTCGATCGCCCGATCGAATGCCGCGCAGGCCTCATCGTAGCGATGCAGTTGATGATAGACGAGTCCGAGATTATTGAACGTCATGGCAGACCGCTGGTCGAGTTCGGCAGCTCGTCGAAGGACCGGCTCGGCTTCTTCGAATCGCTTTTGCAAAAAGAGCATGCGGCCGAGATTGTAATAGGCATCCCAGTTCTCTTCCCGGATGGCGATGGCCTCGTCGAATGCACGTTTGGCTTCGTCGTACCGGCCCAGTTCCGTAAGCGCAAGGCCGCGATTGTTCCAAAGTTCCACGAGTCCGCGATCGACCTCGAGTGCTTTATCGATCCATACCAAGGCATGGGCAGCGTCTTTATCGCGAAGGGCGAGGACCGAAAGGCGGTGATAGGGGGCGATTTCCTTCGGCCACAACGACGTCATGCGGGCATAGGTCGCAAGGGCAAGATCGGCCTGGCCATTTTGCTCCAGGGCAAGGCCCATATCGAAATATTCTCGTGCAGTCACGTCAGGACGGGGTTCAGAGCAAACTCACTGGACACGTGGGAGCCTGAAAAAATTTCATATCGGTCGGAAATAATTTCCGGTTCGTCTGCCAGCTTTGCGACCGTCGACACTGAAAATAGTGGAAAATGTAGAGTTTTATCGTGTGGCACGCATTTACTAATCGGTGCGGCAAAACACCATCGTAGGTTAAACTCATCACAATGGAAAGGACTTAAAGTATGGCACTCATTAAATGGGAATCGCCGCGCCGTGAGCTCGACCTCGCCACCCGCGGCATGCGACGACTTTTTGAGGATTTCGACCGCAATTTTTTCAATTTCTCTCCCGCCCTTAATCAGGGCAATTTCAATCCTTCGGTCGATATCAATGAAGACAAGGATAACCTCTACTTCATCGCCGAGTTGCCGGGCCTGAACTCGGACGATGTAAAGGTCACCATCAGCGAAGGAGTACTCACCATCCGAGGTGAAAAAAAGCGGGAGGAAGAACATCACGATCGGAATTTCTATCGTATGGAGCGGTCGTATGGCGAATTCGTTCGACAATTCACGCTACCCGAAGACGTGAAGGAGGAAAATATCCAGGCCGATTTCAAGGACGGCGTCCTCGAAATCATGGTACCGAAAAAAGAGCCTTCCAAGCCGAAAGAACGTGAAGTGAAGATCTCCGGCGGAATACGAAAAAATGGGGAGGTTACATTGACGAATGGCCAAAAGAATGGTAACGGTCAGGAAAAACGTTAACGATAACGCGCGATAGCGTAATTCCGGCTCAATTGCAACTAAACGAAAGCCGGGCAATGCCCGGCTTTTTTCTTTTTGCGGACTACCTTTTCGGACTACTGGAGAAGCGCTGCCTTTCCGTCGATCGAACGGGAACCCGCCCATCGACGAGAGGGAACCTATTTTATCGCTTACCATTGTCAAATGGAAGTTTTGTAAATCGAAGTATTTGTAAATCGAAGTATTGTCTAACTAATCCTCATTCACGAACTTCAGACCGTTTTCCTGACATAATTTAAAGTCAGGATCGCGCGCTTTTCCTGGAACGGATCCAAAGTGGCCGCAATTGTAAAAGGCTGCAGTTGACGTTCTTCTGTTATTCACCTTCTCGTTCGGAGTTACATCTCTATATAGGGAAATTGGCCGTAAGAGTATCGGCTTGAACCAGAAGTATTGACCCCAGTTCGAAGTATTGACCTGAATATGAATTTTGTCTCTCTTAAAAACGGCATCTTCATGTGTTTCGCCAGCATTTTTTTTGCCGCGGCTGCTGTGGCTCAGCAAACGGGTGGAACCGTGGCTGCACCCGGGAACGCTCAAGGCGCGACGAGCACCCAAGCCGCGACGAGCGCTCAAGCCGCGGCCGCGCCTGCATCCACGAGCGCACCTGGATCGACGATCGCGCCTGGATCGGCGAGCGCTCCGGCTGCGGTCGCACCCTCGTCGGCAGGGCCAATCGCACCGATCTCTACGCTGCCGGTTCGGCCGATCAGTTTCGGCCTTCAACTCGGCAATCCTGCGGGAATTTCGATGCGGTATACGTTCAATCCCCAGCGTGCGATCGATCTCGGTTTCGGTCCCGACTACTTCGGTTCCCCCCGTATGCAATTGGACTATGTCTGGTTCTTTCATGCGTTCCGTTCCACTACCATTTCCGAATATGCCGGACCGGGTTTGGCCGTCGCGTTCGCGAAAGGGATCAATACCTTCTATACCCATGAATGGGAGAAGGAAAGTTTTAGCAACACGGAAGACCGCGGCTTTGGGATCGGTGGCCGAGCGATCCTCGGTATGTGTATTATGCCGGCAGCCTCCCGCATGGAATTTTTTGTCGAGTCCGGCCCGATGGTTCCCATTGCCCATTATTTCGATCTTGATTTCGATGGGGCGGTCGGAGTTCGGTATCGCCTGTAAGGCATAGACCTGCCTAAAAATTTTTGTCTGAGGAGACTTGCTTCGGGAAAGCGTCTCCTCGAGTTGAGCAATGAAGCTCCCATGAAGCAAAGAAAAAGTCCCTCGTTTTTCCTGGGCTTACCGTCTTTCCTGGTTACGTTTTGCCTTACAGATTTTCTGGTCCCCGGCTTCAAGAACAGGATGACGATAGAAAATTACATTTTTGAAACCATTTCTTTGTTCTCTCTCTTTCAGCCACCGAATTTATCCTCCTTCCTCGATGGCACGGTTCACGCACCAAATTTATCCCCTGACGACCGGTTTTCATGGCCCGACGCGGCCAACACCCAATCCCGAGCTTGTCAGGCAGTACAACTACGACACCTTCACTCCGTTTGTAAATTCGGCAGATCGTACGGATGCCGAACTTCACGAGATCGCACAGACCATCCGGCGCGATATCATTCGTGAATTAGTCGAGGCCGGCAGCGGCCACTCCGGTGGTCCTCTGGGAAGCGCCGATATTTTCGCAACGCTCCATTTCGGCGGCGTTATGCGCTATGACCCCAAAAATCCGTGGTGGCCCGAGCGGGACCGCTTCATTCTTTCTGCGGGCCATATGTGCCCGGTGCTCTATGCCACGCTCGCCAATGCAGGATTTTTCCCGAAGCCAGAACTATTGACATTGCGTAAGTTCAACTCTCGCCTGCAGGGACATCCGGGTCGAGATATGGGACTACCGGGCATAGAAAGTTCCACCGGCTCGCTCGGGCAGGGGCTCGGAATTGCCGTCGGTATGGCACTCGCCGATAAAAGGGTCGATAAAAACGGACGTCGTGTTTTTGCTCTGACCGGCGATGGCGAACTCTCGGAAGGCGAGATTTGGGAAGCCGCATTGATCGCGGCGCACTGGGAGCTCGATAACTTTACTATGATCGTCGATCGCAATAATTGCCAGATCGATGGACGCACCGAGGACGTATTGAAGCTCAATCCGGTAGGTGAAAAATTCCGCGCATTCAATTTTCACGTGATCGAGTGCAACGGCAATAATATCAATGAGTTACGGGCGGCATTTAAAGAGGCCCGGAGTGTAGTCGGCCGGCCAACATGCATCGTTGCGCATACCTTTATGGGGCAGGGTGTCAGCTTTATGCAGGACGACTACCGCTGGCACGGCAAGCCGCCGAATAAGGAGCAGGCCGTCGAGGCCTTGAAAGAGCTCGTGTAAGCTCGGAAGCACGAGACCCGGGAAGACTTTGAGATTAGCTTTTGAAATCTGGGATTAGGAAGATTTTTGAGGGATTAGGATTTTTCTACAATGGCAACATCAGAATTATTGGATAAAACATTATCACTGAAAGAAGTAGCCGTGGGAGGCCAACGACCGTTGGATGGCGACGGTGCTAATTTGAAAAATCCTGCCCCAGCCCATTCCTCGCAGCCGAGATTCGAGATGCAGGGCAAAAAAGCCACGCGCTTCGGGTTCGGTGAGGGGCTGGTCGTACTGGGCGAGAAGTACGACAATGTCGTGGTACTCGGCGGGGACATCACCGGCTCTGTGATGACCTCGTACTTCAAGGATAAATTCCCAGACCGATTCTTCTCGATGGGCATTACCGAAGCGACGGCAACGCTCGTCGCCACGGGCCTTGCGCTTTCCGGAATGGTCCCGTTCTTTGCGACCTACGGCGCCTTTGCGGCATGCCGCAATACCGATATGCTCCGGATTTCCTGCGCGTATAACGATGCGAATGTCAAGATTGGCGGAGGGCACGCAGGAATTTCCGTTGGCGAGGACGGCGCGACGCATCAGGCGCTCGAAGAGATCGCCATCATTCGAGTATTGCCGAACATGACGCTCGTCGTTCCCTGCGATTTTCTCGAAGCGAAAAAAGCGACCGTCGCGGTGGGGGAGACCTATGGACCGGCGTATATTCGATTCGGCCGTGTCGATGTGCCAAGTTTTACACGAGAGGATACGCCGTTCGAGATCGGCAAAGCCCAGACGTTCAAAGAGGGGAACGATGCCACGGTCATTGCCTGTGGGCCGATGGTCTGGGAATCGTTACAAGCGGCATACGAACTCGAAGGCGAGGGGATCAATGTCCGCGTGATCAATATGTCCACGATTAAGCCGCTGGACCGCACGGCTATTATCAATGCCGCAAAAGAAACCGGGGCAATGGTAACGGCCGAAGAGCATCAGATCAATGCCGGCTTAGGGGGCGCCGTTGCCGAGGTCCTCGCACAGGAAATCCCGACGCCGCTCGAATTTGTCGGAGTCAAGGATACGTTTGGCGGTTCCGGCAAGCCGGACGAACTGATGCAATTCTTTGGACTCACCAGTAAAGATATAAAGGCCGCGGTCTTAAGAGCAATTGCGAGAAAGAAATAAGTAAAATGATCGTTGAAAAGCGGAGGATTTCTCCGCTTTTTTCATACAATTGCCCCCAGATTCAGATAGGCAGACCGTGCCCCATCGTTGAATTCTCGCGAACCAAAATTACAACAAGAGGCGTTGAATTTTGGCTATATGGGCAGGAAGATTCGCCGGCCCATCGTTCTCGTTTATCCGTTCAAATTTCAAGGACTCAATGCAATTCATTTCTTGTCGCTGGCATTTCCGAAATTTTTCGTTCGGACTGGCCCTGACCCTTCTCGTTACCGCCTTTGCTCCATATGTTCTGGCTCAGAAGACCAATTCCAAAAACGATGCGGAGGGTCCCTGGCTCATAAAGTGGAAAGGCGGCCAGGTCTCCCTTCCGGAATTTGAAGATGCGTTCCAGCGCATGAACGGCAAGCCGGCTTATTCGACAACCCTTGATAGCTTAAAGGACTTTCTTAGCGTTTATGCCGATTATCGCCTGAAACTTCAGGAAGCGACGGAAGAAGGCCTGGACCGGGACCCTTCCGTCCAAAAGGAGATCGCAGGCTACCGGCAGATGCTTGCCGGCCCATATATCCTGGATAAAGAACTGACCGATCCTGCCGTCAAAGCGATCTTCGAGCGGCGGCAGTGGGAAGTTCATGCCGCACACTTTTTAGCATCGGTCAAGAACTGGAACGATCCCGCCGACACGCTCCGCGCCTATCAAAAAGCGATGCGCGCGATCGAAATGCTGAATGCCGGTTTTCCAATCGAATACGTTTGCATGTCCCCCGGGGAGAGGACCGTATTATATGAGCAAGATTATCGGGCGCAGCCAAAACATTTGGACACATCCAAAATGGAAAACTGGGACGGCTCCGACGATCATGCGAGCGCCAAAGCGGGCGGTGACCTTGGGTTCTTCATGGCCGGCATGACCGTGAGACCGTTCGAAGATGCTGTCTTCTCGCTTCAGCCCGGCCAGTATTCGAAAACGCCGGTCAAGACACGGTATGGATACCATGTGATCTATCTCTACGAGAAAATTCCACACACGGGCGGTGTTCATGTAGAACATATTCTGGTTTCGGTCCCCAAGGTCGGTGGCGTCGATACGCTGCCGTTTTACCATCGTGCCGATAGCCTGCTGCAGGTGGTCCGAAACGGTGCGAACTTCGAGCAGGTCGCCAGAGAATCTTCCGACGATAAACCCTCGGCCGTACGCGGTGGCGATATGGACACGATCAATCACGATACGCGCCGTACCGAAGCGGCGTTCGATAAAGCTGCCTATAGCCTGAAGGACGGTGAGATTTCGGGTCTCGTCCGCACCAGTTTTGGTTACCACATTATCAAGCGGCTCAATGGCGTTGCTCCGAAGACGTTCGATGAGTCTAAAGATCAACTCAAGCAATTTTATAAACGGTATTTCTTCGAAGAGGACAAGCAGAAATACCTGGCTTCCCTCGAAGCCGGGCAGCACTATCGCATGGATTCGTCGGCGCTTAATTATATCATGGCGCATGTCGATTCTTCGCGTACCTCGGCCGATACCAACTGGGCGAAGAAGCTAACCGATCGCAATCGGGAGATCTTTCACACGGGCGATATTCGCTGGACCGTTGGATCGCTGGTCGATACATTGACCGCGAATCCGGGCTCTCCGCTTGCTCGCAATGCCATTCGGGACGTCATCGATAAGAATGTCGAACAGGCCGCGCTGGACATCGAAGCTCGTAACATTCCGACCAAATATCCCGAGTTCGAAAAGATCATGCAGGACTATAAGAACGGCATTATCCTGTTCGATCTCGAGAACAAGCGGGTCTGGTCGAAGGTCGTCCCGGACAGTGCGAACGAGCGCAAGTATTATGAAGCGCATAAAGCGAAATTCATGTGGCCGGAACGGATCGATATTTCGGAGATCTTCGTAACGAAAGATTCCCTTGCCAAAGCGCTCTACAAGCGGGCGATCGCCGGGGAGAATTTCGATACGCTGGCCCGCCAATACACCGAGCGCCCGGGATTCAAGCAAAAAGCCGGGCACTGGGGACTCATGATGAAGGACGAGAACGAACTCGCGCGCCGCTCCTTCGACTTTATCGTCGATGAGATCAAAGAGCCTTTTTCGTTCCAGGGCGGATATTCGATCGTTCGGGTGAACCGTCGGGTGCCGCTGCAGCAGAAGTCGTTCGAGGAGGCGCGGCAGGAAGTGGCCAGTCAGTATCAGGACGACCGGGCTTCAGAACTGCGTACGGAATGGGTCGAAGAACTTCGGTCGAAATACGATCGCCAGATCAATGACGATCTTATTTCGTCGGAATGGACCAAACAGCATGCCGGGCATGACGAAAGCCATTTGATGAAAAATTAAGCACGCGGACGAAGGAATTTACGCATGTCCGCGTGTGTCGTTCCCGCGAGAGAGGAGATGCAGTCTCTTCTTCGCGGGAATAGCATATAAAAACGAAATGCCGCTCACCGATCAATAACATGAAGCTCACCTTATTTTATACGCTGGCCGTTGCTCTGATCGCCACGAGCGCATTCGCGCAAATGCCGGTGCCGAAAGACGGAGACGTACTCGACGCCGTCGTCGCCGTGGTGGGGAAGCACCCGATCTATAAATCTTCGATCGATGCGCAAACCGAATTATTCTTAATGCAGCGCGGTGTGACCAATGCGGGACCGGACACGCTGATGGCGCTCCGGAAACAGATATTAGAGAGCGAGATCGATCAGAACATCCTGCTTGCCAAAGCCGATCAGGATTCGGTCACCGTTTCCGAGGCAGAAGTCGATGACGAACTCGATCAGCTTTTGAAAGGCTACGTCTCTCGGTTTGGGAGCGAGCAAGCGGTGGAGCGGGAGTTCGGAAAGACCATCGCGGAATTGAAAGCTTCGCCGGACCTTCGCGAACGGACGCGAGAAAATATCCTGGTCCAGAAAGAACGGCAAAAAGTGCTCCCTCCGGTCCAGAGCGTTTCGAGGCAGGACGTCGAGACGTTTTACAAGTTGTACAAAGATTCCCTTCCCACGTTGGGCGATGAAGTGGACCTGGCGACGATCGTCAAACTCGTAAAGCCGCTGCCGAATCAAAAAGAGCGTTCCCACGTCCTGGCGGAAACGATCCTCGATTCCTTGCGCCATGGCGCCGATTTCGCGGCGATGGCGAAGCGATATTCGCAGGACGCGTCGGCCTCCACCGGCGGCGATTTGGGGGCCTACTATGCTCGTGGAACGTTTCTCCCGGCCTTCGAGGAAGCGGCGTTCCAGTTAAAACCGGGAGAGATCTCGAACGTCGTCGAGACCGAACAGGGATTTCATATCATTAAACTGCTCGACCGTCGCGGCGAAGAAATTCGCGTCGCCCAGATCCTGATCAAACCGACTGCGAACGCCGCCGATGAAGCCGCCGTCCGGGATTCACTCGTCGCGATACGCGACAGCGCCATGCACGGAGAAGATTTCGCTACCCTGGCAAAAGAACATTCCGATGACGATGAAACGCGTTCGTTTGGTGGCGAACTGGGAAAAATTCGGTTGGAGGACCTCGCACCGGAGCAGCGGAGCGTCATCGACTCCCTCAAGGAAGGCGATGTTTCGGAACCGATGCACATTGGCTACTCGGCAAATCGGACGGGATACCAGATCGTGAAACTTATAAAAAAGATCCCTTCGCATAAATTGACGATCGACGAAGATTACCGAGAACTCGAAACGGCGACGATCCAGTGGAAGCAGCAACAGGAACTTGCAGACTGGCTGGCGCGCGCGCGAAACTCGGTGTACATCGATATCCGCGATCTCTCCGCCTTTTATAAATAACTTAGGATCTCGTTATACAAACCCTATGATCTCGAAGAACGGCGAACGAAAGACCCACGGCGTCCCGGCGCAAAATGGTATTTCTTTTTCGGAATACGACCTCGACAACGGGATGCACGTCATTCTTGCCCCGAGCCACCATGTGCCGTTAGTGGTCACGAACCTGTGGTATCATGTGGGATCGAAAGACGATCCCCCGGCGCGCACCGGTTTCGCGCATTTGTTCGAACACATGATGTTCCAGGGGTCGCAGAATGTCGGGAAGACGGAACATTTCAAATACATTCAGCGCGCCGGCGGTTCGCTGAATGCGACGACGAGCGTCGATCGCACCAATTATTTCGAAACACTGCCCTCGGGCGACCTGGAACTCGCTCTTTGGCTCGAAAGCGATCGGATGCTTGCGCTCGACGTGACCAAAGAAAATTTCGAAAATCAGCGCGATGTCGTAAAAGAAGAGCGACGCCAGCGGTATGAAAACAAACCGTACGGGACCGTCTGGGAAAATATCGTCGAACGGCTTTTCCCTACGAGCGGATACCATTGGACGACGATCGGCTCCATGGAGCATCTCAATCAGGCGACGATCGACGATGTTCGTGCCTTTCATACCGAGTACTATAAGCCGAATAACTGTTCGCTTGCGCTGGTCGGCGATTTTGACGAATCGGAAGCGAGGACCCTCGTGGAACGCTATTTTGGGCCGATCCCCAAAGCTTCGGAACCGTTCCGAGATAAACAAGCGGTCGAGCCGATCAACACCCAGTTGCGGTTTTCACAATCGGACGCCATAAAACTTCCAGCCATTTATATCGCCTTTCAAGGGCCGTTCGCATTTAGTCGCGAAGAATATGCGCTCGACCTTCTCAGTTATGTAATGGACACCGGTCGCAGCAGCCGGCTGTATCAGGAACTGGTGTATCGACGAAAGATCGCGCGCGACGTCGAAACGTTCAATTATTGCATGGAAAAGACCGGCAGCTTCGTTATCGATGCGAAAGTCCAGCCGAACAGCACCCTGGACGAAGTCGAATCGGCGATATGGAAGGAAATTGAGAGGATCCGCGAAGAGCCCATATCGGAACTCGAGTTGGAAAAAGTAAAGAACCGCGCCGAAATGCGGACCGTCGCTTCGATGATCGAACTGGGTCCGCGCGCCGACCGGCTGCAACGCGCCTGGTGTTTCCTGCGCGATACCGGTTACATCAACCACGAGCTCGAAATTTTTCGCTCGATCACGGCTGAAGAAATACGCGATGCGGCCCATGCGTATCTTGACCCGGAACGCGCGGTCATCTGCCATGTTATTCCGCAGGCCTGACGCCAATGTTCGCCATGACCGAAATGTTCGCCATGAACGAGAAGAACCTGCTCCTCGATACGACACCTTCCCAAACGTTGCCGGTTTCGGGGAGCACTTCGGGCTTCCTGTCGTTCGAAGAGTACCGCTTGCCGAACGGTTTGCATGTTGTGTTACATGAGGACCATGCGACGCCGGTCGTCTGCCTCAATATTGCCTATCATGTCGGCAGCAAAAACGAGGAGGTCCGGCGGCGCGGGTTTGCTCATTTGTTCGAGCATTTGCTCTTCGACGGGTCAAAAAATGTTCCCAGGGGCGCCTTCGATATTTTTATTACGCAGGCCGGAGGACATGACAATGCCTATACGACCGAGGACAAGACCAATTACTACGAAGTCCTTCCATCGCATCAGTTAGAACTTGGGCTCTGGCTCGAAAGCGACCGGATGCTCGAGTTTGGCGTAAGCGAGCTCAGTCTCGAAACGCAAAAACAGGTCGTCAAGGAAGAAAAGAGAGAACGGTACGATAATACTCCGTATGGTTCGCTCTCGATCCGTATGAGCCGGCTGGCGTATCGCACGTATCCCTACTGGTGGGCCGTGATCGGAGATATGGAAACGATCGATGCGGCAACCTTGCTCGACGTCCGGAATTTTTTCGAGCAGTTTTACGTGCCGTCGAACGCGGTGCTCGTGCTGACCGGCGACTTCGAGCCCGCGGTCGCCAAAGAACGCATTGAATATTATTTCGGCTCGATACCGAACGCCGTTACCCCCGAGGGTCCACCGGCGTTCAACGATCCGGAGATTACCGAAGAACGTCGGGAGATCATACGCGACGAGGCGGTCCCATTGCCGGCCGTGTTTTACGCGTGGCGGATCCCTCCGGAGGGCGACCGGGATTGTATCGCGCTCGACCTGCTTACCGATATTTTGTCGAGCGGTGAAAGTTCGCGGCTCTATCGCACGCTCGTCTACGATAAACAGATTGCCTCAGAAGTCGCCGCGTATGTCGATGCGCGCGAAATGCCGGGGCTGTTGTATCTCTATGCCATTCATCACTCGCCCGAAGGGCAGACGGACGAACTCGAGCGCGTCATCGAGGCGCTCCTGGAAGAGATCGGCCGAACGGGCGTGAGCGAAATGGAATTGCAAAAAGCCAAGAATAAGATCGAGGCACAGACCGTCGCCGCGCGAGTTACCATGCATGGCAGAGCCGACCAACTGGCGCACGCGGCCCTCATGTTCCGGGATACGGGCCGCGTCAATAGAATTCTGGACGAATACTTGTCCATTACCTGCGAGGAAATTCGGGAAGCCGCTCGCCGATACCTGCGACCTTCCAGTCGCTGTTCGATCATTTATCATGTGCCGGAAGAACCGGCCGTAACAACGAACGTATGAACACTCACGTCACTCCATTAGACCGTTCCAAACCCCCGCAGCCGGGGCGCATCCCCAAGGTATCGTTCCCGAAATTCGAGGGCGCGTCCCTTTCGAACGGACTCGGGGTGTACACGGTCCAGAATCACGAGCAGCCGATCGCTTCGCTTTCGCTCTACATTCGCGGAGGTTCCTCGTGCGATCCGAAGCACCGGGAAGGGCTCGCATCTTCCGTGGCGGATCTGCTCACGAAGGGTACGGCCAAACGTTCTGCGACCGATATCGCCGAGACCATCGACTTCGTCGGCGGTTCGCTCTCGGCCTCCGCTTCCTGGGATGCGGTCGTGATCAATATCAACGTCCTCAGCAAATACCTCGATGTGGCGATCGATCTGCTGGCCGATATTATTCAGCACTCGACGTTCCCGGCGGAGGAATTGGAACGGATGCGGCTTCAGCGCCTTGCCGGCCTTCGCCAGGCGAAAGCGGATGCCGGATTTCTTGCCGATACCGTATTTTCGAAGATCGTTTTTCCAGGACATCCGTATGGCCAGCAGCCGGCTGGAACGGAACACTCCATCGGGCAGATGGACCGCGAGCATATCGTAAAATTTGCCGGGCAGTATATTACGCCGTATAATTCGTTCCTGATCGGTGCCGGTGATATTCGGCCGGACCAGTTCCAAAAGATGCTGGAAATCGAACTCGCGACCTGGACCGGCCCAGAGAAGCAGACCGTGAACTTTGGCAATGCCGATCTTTTATCTGCCCGCCAGGTCGGCCTGGTAAATCGTGAAGGCGCCGTGCAGTCCGCACTCCGGGTCGGACATATCGGAGTTCCGAGGAATACACCGGACTTCATCTCGCTTTCCGCGCTGAATATGCTGTTGGGCGGCTATTTCAATTCACGGATCAACCTGAATTTACGGGAAGTCCACGGCTATACCTATGGCGCGCGAAGTTATATCGATGCTCGTATCGCCGCTGGACCGTTTGTTGTATCGACCGAAGTTCGTACCGAAGTGACCGTTCGTGCCGTCGAGGAGATCATCAGCGAAATTTCCAGGCTCGCGGTGGAACCGGTCTCGGAAGAGGAACTTCAAATGGTGAAGAACTATATGATCGGCAGTTTTCCACTCCAGATCGAAACGCCTCAGCAGGTGGCCGGCCGTGTAGCGACGCTGATCCTCTACGGTCTCGACGCCAATTATTGGGATACCTATCGCGAGAAACTTTCGGCGCTGAACTGCGTCGATCTCTATCGTGTCGCGCGCGAATATCTTCATCCGGACGTCCTCACGATCGTGGCGAGCGGCAATGTACAGGCGCTCGAGGCGGGAATGGGCCAGTTCGGGGAAATCAAGGTATTCGACGACGAGGGAACGGTTATTGAAATGCCGGTCACGCTATAAGCAGTGCCGGTACCATTATAGAACACGCCGAACGAATGGCTGAAGTAACGACAGAACGAATTTCCAAAGTATCGACGAACGGCCGAGAGATCGAGGCCGCGGGGGAGCTGGTCCGAAAGTTCGCCGCACTCAAACGCGAGATCGCGAAAGTCATCGTCGGGCAGGAAGCCGTGATCGATGAACTGATGATCGCGCTCCTGGCGCGCGGGCATTGCCTGCTCGTCGGCGTTCCCGGACTCGCGAAAACGCTGCTTATCCGCACCCTGGCGGACGTGTTGCACCTCTCCTTCAGCCGCATCCAGTTTACGCCGGACCTGATGCCGACCGACATTACGGGAACGGAAATTCTCGAACAGAACGTCTCCACCGGTGGGAAGGAATTTCGTTTTCTTCGGGGACCCGTCTTTGCCAACATCATTTTGGCGGACGAGATCAACCGGACGCCTCCGAAAACCCAGGCCGCACTCCTCGAAGCGATGCAGGAACACCGCGTTACCGCCGCGAATACGACGTACACGCTTGCGGAACCCTTTTTTGTGCTCGCTACGCAGAACCCGATCGAGCAGGAGGGGACCTATCCACTTCCGGAAGCGCAGCTCGATCGCTTCATGTTCAATCTCTGGCTCGATTATCCTTCCGAGCAGGAAGAGATGCAAATCGTTCGGACGACCACGAGCGAATATGCGGCCTCGCTGGAAAAAGTGATGAACGCAAAAGAGATCTGCGATTTTCAGGACCTTGTCCGTACCGTCCCCGCCGCCGACAATGTGATCTCGTATGCGGTCCGCCTGGTCGCTAAAACCCGGCCCAAACGGGGCACGACGCCGGACTACATTTCGAAATACGTCAGTTATGGCGCCGGCCCGCGCGCCTCGCAATATCTCGTCCTGGGAGCGAAAGTTCGTGCCGTGCTCGATGGACGCTATACGCCATCCATCGAGGACATTCGCGCACTCGCCGTCCCAGTACTGCGGCACCGCATTATTACGAATTTCAATGCCGAGGCCGAAGGCCTTTCGAGCGTAGAGATGGTCGAGCGGCTGGTCCGCGAATAAGTGCAAACCGATAATGAACGTTCGGTCGCTCTGTTTTCTTCTTTTCTTTTTTTCGTTCCTCGACCGGAGTCCACTACACGCTCAATCTCGATATTGGATCGTATTTCGGGATAAGGGGATCGCACGCGCGGAGTTCCATGCCGGAAATCCGACCTTCGAAAAGACCAGGAAATTACTGACGAACGCCTGTCTTGCGCGGCGCTCCGTGGCCCTTCATGCGCCGCCCATCGCGACCGTTTCCTTAGAAGACGCACCCATCTGCCCACGCTATCTCGACTGCCTCAGAACGCTCGGTATTGTTCCCATCCGCGAAGTACGATGGGTCAACGCGGTCAGCGCGATCCTGACCGATACGGAATGCGCCGTTCTTCGAAGGCTCTCGTTTATAACGTCGGTCGATCCGGTCCTTGAGGCCCACGAACTTTCTACGGAGCCGATACCGCCGGTCCATAAAATAATTCCGATGTTGCTCCAAAGCGTGGCTCATAGTTCGTCCAATTCCGGTGGCGGCTACGATACGATCGTTTCGGAATACGGAGGTTCCGGGTCGCAGTTGGACCGTATTAACGTCTGGCCGCTTCATGCGATGGGTTTCGATGGGTCGGGCGTGAGGCTGGGATTTCTCGACGTCGGCTTTAACTGGCGGGCCGTGTCGTCGCTCGACCGAAGTAATGTGCTCTTTGAACACGATTACGTTTTTCAGGACAGCATTACCGCCGGCCCTCAGGACCAGCATGGGACCGAAACCCTCTCGACGGCGATGGGATACCTTCCGGACACGCTGATGGGGCCGGCCTACCGTACGTCTGTGATGCTCGCGCACACGGAAGATATACGGAGCGAGCATAATGTCGAAGAAGATAATTATGCAGCGGCCCTGGAAGATTTCGAAGCGCGCGGAGTGGAAATAACTTCCAGCTCCTTAGGCTATTTTACATTCGACTCCGGCCAGCACAGCTATTCGTATGCAGACATGAACGGCCATACGACTATTTGCACGCAGGCCGTGGAACGCGCGGCGAAGCTGGGCGTGCTGGTCGTCACCGCCATGGGCAATAATGGGGCGGACACCGTGTATCCGCACGAGCAGGCCCCCGCCGATGCCGACAGCATTCTTGCGTGCGGCGCTCTCGATGTGAACGATTCCATTGCCGGATTTTCTTCGCTCGGTCCGACCTACGATGGCCGGATCAAGCCCGATATTTGTGCGCCCGGCGTCGATGTTTTTGTGCAGGAGCGCGATGGAACGTTTTCACCGCTGGCGGGCGGAACGAGTTTCGCCACACCGCTGGTAAGCGGAGCCTGTTGCGTGATTAAACAGACGCATCCCGAAGCCACCGCACAGGAAATACGCCAAGCGGTGATGATCACCGGCCGGCGTGCCACGCATCCCGATACGGTGTATGGCTGGGGCGAGATCGACACCTATGCCGCCGCGCTCGAATTAGGTCCCGTCGAACACGTGATGAATATCTCGGTCGATACCGATGTACGCTTTTATGTCGGGGCCGCTGCAAAATTTGGAATTATCGATCTTTCGCTCGAGTACTATTATAATACCGATACGGTCTTAACATCGGTCCCGTTGCGCCTCGCTGCGGACTCCCTGGTCTATTCCGGTGCCATTACCAATGACCGGATAGCAAATTCGCTCTTTTATCGCGTCGTCCTGGAAGACAGGAACGGTACGATCGCAACCTTTCCGGCTTCCGGTTGGAATGAATTCAGCCTGACTCCGTCGGAACTCCGCCTTTCACTCTATCCAAATCCTTCCGGACCAGCGCTTAATATCCAGAGCAATGAAGTTGGCTCATGGATGCTGTACGATCAGACCGGTAAGACCATGCTGGACGGAACGGCGGGAATCGGGTTAACGACGGCCTCTTTATCTGGCCTTTCCAACGGCGTCTATTATTTCAAGTTAACGTCGGCAAATGGGGAGACGAAAGTGCTGCCCGTCGCTGTTCGCCAATAGCCTGGCATGACGTTTCTCAATCCTTTTTTTCTGTTTGGACTTGCGGCATCGAGCCTTCCGGTGCTGTTCCATCTGTTTGCGCGGCGGCGTTCCAGGCGTGTCGAATTCAGCTCTCTCCGTTTTCTCCAGAAGTTGGAGAAGACATCGATGCGTGCCGTTAAGATACGTCAGCTTTTGCTTCTTATCGTACGCACGCTGCTTATTACAGCATTGGTGCTTGCGTTTGCTCGCCCGGCCCTCAAAGGTTATTTAGGAAGTTTTTTCGGGTCGTCCCACGCGAATTCCTCGATGGTCTTTCTCATCGATAACTCGTCGAGCATGTCGCGGTCGGACGATCGCGGGGAACTGCTCAAGCAGGCGAAAGATGCGGCCACCGCCATTGCCGGAGTGCTCGAAGAGGGCGACGATGCGACTGTCGTCCCGCTGGCTTCGATCGGGCGCGCCGGTGCGTTTAACGCGCTTCATTCCCGGCAGGAGATCGTTGCGGCCATTGCGAATATTCGTATCGCAGACCGCCCGGCTTCGCTGGCCGACGGACTCCGCATGGCCAGCAGCGTGCTCAGTACGTCGCACAATGTCAACAAGGAAGTGTATCTTTTTTCCGACGACCAGGCGCGGAACCTTCGCGATAATATTGCTGCGAGGAATACCGATACCTCACAGACGAATAAGCTCTTCGATGCCTCCACCCGGCTTTTCTCGATGACGTTCGGAAGTGGTGCGCATATCGCCGGCAGGAACCTTTCGATCGATTCGCTCCGGCCGGTGACCACGATCTTCGAACCCGGCCGGCCGATCCAGTTCGAAGCGTGGATACGAAATACAACGCCGGACGCCGCCCAGAACGTGGTCCTGTCGCTCTTTTACAATGGGGACCGCGTAGCGCAAAAAACGATCGCCTCCATCGCTGGGAACGAAGAGCAGGGCGTCACGATCGAGGGCCCGGCGCGGGGCTCGGGACTGATCGAAGTTCGCGCCGAGTTGGAACGCGATGCGCTGCCCTTCGACAATACACGATATACCGTCGTCGATGTCCCGCTGTCCCGGCACATTGGAATTTTTGTCCACGATCCGGCCGATGCCGTCTTTATCAAACTTGCTCTCGAGCAGACCCTTACGAATACCGGCGGCAGCTTGCCGTTCGTCATCGACGTAAAACCGCTCGAAGAACTGCGCAGCCTCGGGTCACAGAAATACGATGCCGCGATGGTCGCGTTAGGCCCTGCCGCGCTCGATCCGAACGATTTACAAGGCCTGAAACAATATGTCGGCTCTGGGCATGGCGCCGCGATCTTTCTTATGCCGAATGCCGATATACCCTCGATCAATAGAGATCTTGGAGCGCTCGGTCTTCCGCAGATCGTAAAAAAAGAGGGGATGCCAAACGACGCGACGCATTACCTCAGCTTCGCTCGGCTCGAATTTTCTCATCCATTTTTTGCCGGGATGTTCGAAGCGCCGCCGGCCAACGGCTCTGCGCTCGAAGGGATCCAATCTCCCAGGATTTACGAATCGTACGATCTGGCGGCGAATACCGGACTCGCACTCATAAAACTTTCGAACGGTTCGCCTTTTCTTGTTGAAGCCCGGTCGGGCAAAGGCGATCTTCTGCTGTTTGCAACGCCGCCGACAATGGCGTATAGCGATCTTCCGCGAAAAAGCATTTTTTTACCGCTCATTCGAAGGACGGCGTCCTATTCGAGTTCGATCGTGACTTCGAGCGATGAAGCGCAGAGCGAGCAGTTCGTAACGACGGAACCCTTCAGCGTCCGGCTTCCCGAACTCTCGGGAATGCAGGCGGGAGCGACTATACTTGTTCAGGCCCCGGACGGTACCAGTTCGCGGCAAAAAGTAACGATCTCGCCCGACAAAACTCCCGAACTCCAGATGGACCAGGCCTCCGTAGCAGGGGACTATACCGTGTTCCGGGACATCGAAGCACGGCAGCCGATCGCGGCGTTTGCCGTCAATGTCCAGAGCGACGAATCGGACCTGCGAGCGGCGACCCCTAAAGAGATGCAGGAATATCTTGCCGCTCGAATGGCTGCCAAAAAACCTACGATCGTCCGGCTTCAATCGACCGACCGCCAAATTGCGAAAACGGTTGAGCAATCGCGCTATGGCGTCGAGCTATGGCAATCGTTTTTGTGGATAGCGATCGTGCTGGCGTTTATCGAACTCATCCTTGCCAGGGAAGCTCGAAGTCGTGGTCGAATTTCGGTCGAACCGGCGGCGGTCCATTAAACTAATTGAATGATGGAGCATCCAAGCTATATACATCATATTCGGGGTAATAAGGTCTCTCCCTTATAGGACCCGCAGGCGTGAAAGCTTGCGGGTTCTTTTTTTGCTTAATACTTTGCGCAGACATCGGTGTTTTATGGAATGATGGCAAAGGGCGTTTTGCTTGGTCTCTGGGTCACGTTATGCTCCGTTCAACCGTACACTCGGTCGGTGTACGCTCAATCGGTCGGGGTACCGCGGTATATTCAGCCTGCCGATACTCATTACCGCGCCATCTTTGGCTTTGGAGGCAATGCCGGGCTCGGCTCGCTTACACCCGCAACGTACATTGGAAACGCGAGCTTCGAAATGGGCATCAGTATTTTTAGCGGTGGTTTCGTCACCAGTTCGAGTGTGACGACGGCCCTTCCACGCCGCTCGTATTCCGAATTCGATCTGTTATATGGAATCGCCTTGGACGAAATTTTCTCTCATTACGAGCGTCCGGCCGATAACTTCCATGCGTCGCTATCGACCGGTATAAGCTTCGATCTGTATCAGGAGCGTTGGCGGCGATTCGGGAGGTCGCAGACCCCAAATCTTCTCTTTCCACCGAACACCTTCGAGTATTCGTTCGGCATTCCCATACAGGTCCAGGTGGTTTACGAACCGCTCCGATATGCTGGGATCGGAGCGGTCCTCTTTGCGAATTTCAGTGGCTTTACGCCGAGCCTGGGCGGCGCCATCGTGATCGAAGCGCGATATTAAAATTCGACGACCCGTATCGCGACCAGCAGGTTATTATCGATATCTCCCTGATGCCCGGTATTGCGCGGATCGAATAGCGAACCGTTGAGCAATCCACCAAGATGGAACACGATCCTGGGATCGAATTCGAACAGTAATGTCGCTGCCGTGTTCGACGTCAGGACGATGTTGTCGCGATCGTTGAAGTTCTTGTCTTCGAAGCGCAACATAAGATTTTCGGAACGATTCGAAACAACGGAGAATGACGAACGGACCCCATTCTGCACGGTATAGCCGAAGATCCAGACGGAATACGTCTGTCCGCCGTTCTGGAGTTCGGGATATTGCGCGAGGATCGCTGCGTCGGCATTCTTATCCGGTTTATGGAACTCGAACTTGATCCGGTCATAAGTGCCGGCAGGGATGGTCGAATTCGAAACAACGTGCGTCCCGCTCGAATCGAACACCAGCAGGAAGGGACCCGTCTTGATCGTCTGGTCGTGCGTGTCGGCGTTGCTGTCGTCCGCGTCCGAATGGAGCTTGACGTCGCTTACAAAGACCACGGCATTCGTGATAACGATCGTATCGAATCCGAGCGTGGAAACCTGGGCACCTTTTACCGGAATCGCCCGGTCCACATCGGAGGTCGCAAGCTGGGTTTGCATCGTAACCGAAGATCCGTTCGACGTGCTTGTGGAAGTTGAACATCCGTTCCAAAACGGAAGGGAAACGAGCAGTATGGCAAACAAAGTAAAGGATTTTTGAATGGTATTCATATGTAGTTAGACAGTAATTCTTCCGGGAGCAAACTATTTTTGTGCCAAGCTCAGCCTTATTTTATGCTCGCTCGATCGTTATCGGTCGCTGGAAGAGCGATTTCAAATGTCCCGTCCGGAATGCTGCGGCCGACCAGCCAGGGATTGAGCACTTTTATGTCTTTATACAAGCACCCGTGCTCGACCGCCCAATCGGCGATCGATGCGATCGGCCCATGGACGGTAACATGCCGGACCTGTGGTGCCCGCCAGGGTGCCAGGCGATCGAAATAAAGCCCGTAGCGATCGGCATGAGACATTAGTTCCTTGATCGCCGCAATGCGGAAGACGTAGCGCATGGTTTCGTCGTTCACGAAAAGGTCCCAATAACTCTCGGCATGCTGCCATTGCATGGACGTCGCGACATTGTCTTCTCCCATGTTATAGCCTGCGGCAACGAGCGGCCACGAAGGTAAACGCGTCCGCATGTACTGGAAATACGCGATGGCGGCATGGGTCGACTTTTCGGGGTCGAGGCGTTCGTCGATCAGGTCGTCCACGCGGAGCCCGAAGCGTTGAGCGGTCTGTGGAATGAACTGCCAGAAGCCGTTGGCATTGGCGGAGGATTTCACGTTCGTAAGCCCGCTTTCGGCGACGGCGAGATATTTCAGGTCGTCCGGAAGCCCGGCTTTGTGAAGTTCGGCCTCGATCATCGGAAAATAAATGCCCGACCGCTGCCACCACAACAGCAGGGCGCTCGCGATATTCCAGTTGTAGTAAAATTCCCGGTCGTATTGCTGGCCAATGAACCAATTACCGAGCGGTATCTGCTCGCCGAAGAGCGTCTCTTCGGTGGGCAGAGGCAGATCGGCAATGGTCGCGATCGAGCCGGAAGCCGGAGCGCGCGGCGGAATTTTTATTTGTGCGATCTTTTCCGCATACATGCTGGCATTCCAGCGGTCCATGACGGCCAGGACCACAAGAAGGAGAATCGCGATGAACGCCGCAACGGCTATTCGTTGTACTCGCATGAGGAGGCATCGGTCGGATCGGGCCGACCGTAGCAAAATTAATAATTTACCAGCCGGCAGCTTTTAATTCCGCCCTGATCTTGAGTGAGTTCACAAGGTCTGACATCTGCGCGATCTTTTGCTCCTTCAAAAACTTCGTTAGCCCGTCCGCGACCCGTACGCCGGCGTCGGGCCAGACGAAATTTGCGGTTCCTACCTGGACCATCGAGGCGCCGGCAATAAAAAACTCCACCGCGTCTTCGGCCGAGACGATACCGCCAATGCCGACGATCGGAATCGAACACGCTTTGCGCGCCTGATAGACCTGTGCGAGCGCGATCGGCTTTACCGCCGGACCGGAAAGGCCACCGGTCACGGTATTCAAACGCGGTTCCCGGCTATAAATATCGATCGACATTCCAACGAGAGTATTAATGAGCGAGATCGCGTCCGCGCCGGCGCGCTCGCAGGCCTGGGCGAAGGGTGCTACGCTCGTCACATTGGGGGTCAGTTTGATGATCAGCAATCGATCGGTCGCCGCCCGCAGGAGCGTCGTCAGTTCTTCCGTCCGTTCGACGTTCGTCCCGAAGGAGAGGCCGCCGTCTTTTACATTCGGGCAACTGATGTTGATCTCGTAGCCGGCCAGGTTCTCGACCGCATTCGCTTCGATGTGCTCGAGCACATCGCGGTATTCCTCCATCGAGGAGGCCGCAATGTTCGCAATGATCTTTGTATCGAACTGCGCAAGATAGGGAAGTTTCTCTTTGACGAACGTGTGGACTCCCACGTTTGCGAGCCCGATCGAATTCAACATTCCGCTTGCCGTTTCAACGATCCGGCGCGGTGAATTTCCCATGCGAGGGTTCCAGCTCACGGACTTCGTGACCACGCCGCCCAGTCCTTCGATGTCGCACCATTGTTTGGCTTCCGCGCCGTAACCGAAGGTCCCACTCGCAACAAGGACGGGATTTTTAAAGGAAATATTGCCCAGCTTCACGCTCACATCCGGAGCGACCGTGCCGTTCGAGGAAAGCGAAGTGTTCATAATACAATTTCATCCGATTGAAACGACGGCCCGTCCGTGCAGACCAACCGAAATTTCCTTCCGGTCCGTTGGAACACACGTTCTTCATTGAGGACGGGGCAGCCCTGGCAAATCCCCACGCCGCAGGCCATTTCGGTTTCGAGACTAAGCTCACACGGAATTCCGAATTCTGCCGCGAGCGATTGCGCCGCGCGCATCATTCCCGTCGGTCCGCAGGCAAAAATCTTCGGCATCTCGAGTCGGCGCGCTTCCAGGAATGTTCGGAGGAGCGCGACGTTCGAGCCTTGGAATCCTTCCGAGCCGTCGTCCGTCGCAAGCTGCAGATTCTTGAGATGTTCGCGAGCGATCAAGTTGGAGGTCCGGGCGCCGTAAAAGGTTTGGACCGGGACCTCTCGCCGTTCGAGCTCGCGAGTGAGCAGCGGCATCGAAGCAACGCCGACCCCGCCAATTAAGAGGACAGCCGTCATATAATCGTTCGAGTCGAACATCCACGGCCGGCCGAGCGGACCGAGAATATCGAGCGCTTCTCCTTCGCGCGTATTGCACAAAATTTCGGTTCCACGGCCGTGGGACTGGACGATGATCTCCGCTTCGTCGCCTTCGGTCCAATAGACCGAGAACGGCCTTCGGAGCATCGGATCGATGAAGCCACGTTTGGGAATGACATTGACGAATTGTCCCGCGGTCGTATGGCGTGCCACCCGTTCATTGCGAAATCGAAGGGTGACGAGGCCGGGAGCGATTTCGCGGCGGTGCGTAACGATAGACGGTTGTGAAGGCTGGCGATCGGTCATCCGTGACGTGAAGTATCGGAAGGGGGTGGGGGTTGAAAATTCGGTGGAATGGGGGGCGGTTTATAGCCCGGAGGCATCGGCGGTCGCACAATGCCCGGGGGAACTTGTGGCGGCATGCCCGGCGGCTGCGGCGGGAACTGTTGGTTGGCGGGCGGCTCGCTGGGCGACTGCTCGCCGGGCGACGGAACTTCTCCCGAAGGAACGACCGGATTTTGGCGCGGCTGCCACGGTTGCTGCGAGGGCGATTCGCCGGGTTGTTGCTGGTTCCGGAGCGCGGGATTGCCGACGGTTTGACCGCGCGATGGCGGAGAGGATACGCTCACATCCGCCAGGCGCGGGCGCAGGGCGATGGCATAGGTCGAATACGGATATTCATTTAGCACGCGCCGGTAATAGTGCACGGCACTATCGTATCGCTCCACCTCTTCATACTGTTCGCCGATTGCATAGAGCGAGCGCGGCGCTACGTCCTCCTGCGGATAGGTCTTTACCACGTCCAGCAGGGAAGGTTTTGCGGCGTCAAGACCGCCGATCCCGAGCGATTTAAAGGCGGCGCGGTAGGCCAGTTCTCCGGGAGAATTTTCGGTCGAACGAACGAACTGCTCCCGGGCCTCTTCGGCATAAATCGTTTGGCCGTAATGGGCCAGCAGTTCCTGGAGCAGGGAATCGAAGACAGGCTGATTTTTTTGCTGGTGCTCGAGCTCGACCCAGGCATAGATCGTTTGCGCTTTGAGCGCGGTCCGGGCGGTATCCATCGCTCCCATGTCCATGGTCGCTGCCAAGCGGTATTCGGTCCGTGCTTCGGGAATTTCTCCAAAGGTCTCGTAGGCACGGCCCAACTCATAATGCGCAGTCGCTCCGACGAAGTGCAAGCTGTCGATAAAATGCGAGGTGTCTTTAATCGTAAGGTTTCCGGGCTGACTCCGTTTCAGGCGCTGCTCGATCTCCTGCACGCGGACCGAATCTTCCTTTGACATCGTGACCGGAGCACCCGGGTTCCAGCGACGTCCCAGGGCTTCCTGCATCGCTTTCAGGTGGATCTCGGCATCCGGGACCTCTCCGGTCACATGGATATGCGACTGTGGCGTGGGAGCTTTTTTAAGCTCGGTCTCGAGCGAATCGATATGCGAAAGTTCCTGCCGGTACCGAGCAAAGCTGGCAAGGCTGGCCGCGCGCTCCGAGACGTATTCGTTCATCGCGAGCGACGAAAACTCGTGGGTACCGACCAGGCCGGCGGCGATCCGCGCGGCAGAATCGTAGAGTCCCATTTCACGGTACATTTCGGCCTGACGGAACGTGGCCCGCGAAATAATCACCTGGCTCGTATTCTTATACATCGTATCGAGCGTGAAATATTCGCGGAACAGGGCCGGATGATAACGCTCGCGAAATTCGGGCGAGCGCAGGTCGTCCTGCACCGCTTTGCGCGCGATCGATTCGTGCGTAAAGGCCAGTTCATAGCGTGCCGCCGCCTGCGAACCGCCATAGGAAACGCGGTTGACGACTGCGCGGAGTTCCGATTCGGCGGCGTCCAGGTTCCCTTCTTCACGGAGCGCGAGCGCATGCGCGACGTGGGCTTCGCCGCTAAGCCACGGATCGTTTGCGGAGCTATAGGTCACTTCGAACGCATGTTCCGCTTTTGTCCAATCGCCATTTAAGTAGTCGACGGCCCCTTCTTCGTAGGCCAGCCGCGCTACATCTTCGCCGCCGAGCCCATGCTCGGCTTCTCGCAGTTGCTCGGCAATGCCCGAAAGGGAATCGGGGTTGCGCGCATAAATCAGTTCCGCCAGCGCGCGGTGGACGCTCGACGCGGCCACATTGTCGTTCGCCGTAAAGGAAAGTCCACGCTGAAGCGCAATGGCCGCGGTATCGAAATGCCGGTTAATGAGCAGGGACCTCGCTAAAAAGACCTGAACGTCCGCGCCGTATTTGGTCTCCGGATAATGGGCGAGCAGTTCTAAAAACTTTCGTTCCGCATCCGCAAAATCGTTCTTGTAAAACTCCGCTTTCCCCACGAGGAACAGCGCATCTTCATAATATTTGGTCCCTTTTTTATCGGCCAGGACCTTGGAACCTAAAATGATCGCCGAATCCAGGTGGACGTTCTTGATCTCCTTCGTGGCACTGAGGGACTGCGAAAACGACGGAGTGATCGGCGTCGCCGTTCCCATAGCGAGGCCGCGCTGGCGCATGAGGTATTCTTCATCGAGCCACCGGTGATTGAGTACCGCGACGGCCCCGTTCGGGTTCTGCGCGACGACGGCCCGTTGCTGCGCTTCGTACGCATCGATATGCGTCTTCGCCAGATAGACCGTGTTGAAATAGGTAGAGAAATTATGCCACCACATGCAGCCCGGCGCCCCAACGAGCAGCACGGCGAGCCAGAGCACAAATATTCGGCGAACGAGGTGCATACGGGCCTTCCAACGCCATCAAAAATCACTTCGTTCTTGAGGGCTAAATTTCGCCCATGTACGCAAGAAGTACGCAAAAATTTCATCCCGGTGCGCGAAAATTTCTGTTGAACGCGCAAAAAAGATTATTTGGAAACCATAACTTCAAGGACAGTTAACGGCCATTTTGTCTCCCGGCCGCGTTGGTTTGTGTCTCTTGATACGAATGACTATGACACCGGCAACGATGCACTACACGTGCTCCAATTATTCCGAGGCCGTGAATTACGCCGCCAACCTCGTACTCGCCGACCGCGCGGCCCATCGCGCGCAACGCATCGAGCGTCTGCTCGACCTCCTCCACAGCCTCGCCTATACGATCCCCGAATCGTGGAGAACCAATTCACGCTCCGTCCTCGAGCGACGCGAACGTTCTATCGAACGGATCGTGCAGGCGCTGAGCGCCGATGTTGCCGAACATCCCGAGCTCTCCGAATATTTTGTCCTTTCGAGCGTGCTGCAGCTCGCACTGACCATCAAGCAGCTCCACGTCGCGGAACGTTAATTAACCGCCTCACGGCTGCTGGAATTAATATTTGGAGCTTTCTTTATGGCACCCTTCTTGAATGAGTGCCAGATTTGATAGCTTTGGACCTCTTATTCAAAGACCGGTGCCATGCCGGTCGAATTGTTTTGCCTCGACCCATGGCGTTGCCCAGCCATGGAACGCCGCTCGTCCTTTCATTATCAAGCTCATCGCTCCGTGCCGCATCATTTCGGACTATCCTGAGTGCTGCAGTATTTCGGACTATCCTGAGTGCAGTATTTCGGACTATCCTGAGTGCAGTATTTCGGTCTGTTTCTCCCCATGGTCTTTCTTATTCACCGAAGGTTCGAGCGAATTTTTATCTCTGGTTTTTAGCTCATCGGAACCCATGATCGAACACGTAACGAAATCGACGCGTCAAAGCCTCACGATTCCCGTCGAAGGGACACGGCTCGAAGGGATTTTAGATACACCGCCGCGCAACGGAACTCCGTTTCGCGGGCTTATTCTCTTTGCCCATGGTTCCGGTTCGAGCCGATTGAGCCCTCGGAACCAATTTGTGGCCCACGAACTGAATCGCGCCGGATTTGTCACGCTGCTCTTCGACCTGCTGACGATGGATGAGGACCGCGTCTTCGATAATCGCTTCGATATTCCGTTGCTTGCCAAACGCCTTCGTATCGCGACCCATTGGCAGTCGGACCAGCAGCCGACGCATGACCTTCCGATCGGATTTTTTGGGGCCAGCACGGGTGCGGCGGCGGCGCTCGTAGCCGCGAGCGAGCTGGGAACCGAAGTTGCGGCCGTCGTCTGTCGCGGCGGACGTCCGGACCTCGTTGGGCCGTACCTCAAGCAAGTGTCTGCGCCGACGCTGCTCCTGATCGGCGAGCTCGATACCGATGTCCTCGCGCTCAACGAGGAAGCGATGATCGCCATGCGCTGCGAAAAAAAGCTGATGATCGTTCCCGGTGCAACCCATCTTTTCGAAGAGCCCGGAACGCTCGAAGCCGTGGCCCATCAGAGCGCCGAGTGGTTCAGGAATCATATGATCAAAAAGAGATAGCAGAGCAAAAGAAATTGGAAAGCGAGTAGGCAAAATTAATTTTTTGTCCCAGCGTTGTCTTTCACTCCCGTCGTTTGGTGTCTCTTGTAAATAGTATTTCCGAGAATTCTAATAATTCTCTTTTTCAACTCATCGATATCCTTTAAGGAGAAGCAATGAAAAAAGCATCGTATCGTGTCCCTCGCTCTGTGGTGTATGGGCTGGCCCTCATTCTTGTCTCGTGTCACAGCAATACCACCCCTACGAACTCCGATCCGGCTTCTGGAACGAAGGCTCAGGTGCTTTATTCGAGCGAGGACGGAATCGTTTCGGCGTGGGCTTCCGGCGCCACAGCCACGCAGGTCGCGCGGAGCGCTTCGGATAAGGCGGTCTATAAAAGCCTTGCCATCGCACCGCTCGGTGGGACCTCCTATTTATACGTCACCGATTTTTCCGAATCGCAGATCGATATTTACGACACGGGATTTCATCATCAGCAGGGCGCGCCGTTCCAGGGAGCGAGCTTCGTCGATCGAGGGTCACCGGCCATTCCCGCCGATTTCGGCCCGTTCGGAATCGCGAATATTAACGGACTCCTCTACGTGACCTATGCGAAGCATAAAGTTGGGAACCACGACGATTCGGCAGGGGTGGGGAATGGTTACATCGACGTCTTCAACCCGGACGGGTCGTTCGTAAAACGGTTCGCATCGAACGGCTCGCTGAATTCCCCCTGGGGGGTCACGATGTCCGGTGGCGGCTTCGGAGAGTTTTCGAACGATATTCTGGTCAACAATTTTGGCGATGGGACGGTCAGCGTGTTCGGGCTGGACGGGACCTTCCTCGGGCAGCTCAAAGACCCGAATGGCACGACCGTGACGATCGACGGCCTCTGGAGCGTCAAGTTCCCCGATCCTGCGATCACGACCGCGCTCGACCCGAATACGCTCTATTGGGCGGCGGGACCGCAGGACGAAGGGCATGGAATGTTCGGCTACATCAAGCCTTCGGGCTCCGGCTATATGGTAACGAAACTGGTTGCGGATACGGCCGGCTTCGGGGCGGCGCGGATCGATCCCAATCTCGTGAACGGATGGGGAATCGCGATCACGAGTTCGGGAACGCTATGGGTCTCTTCGAACGGCCCGGGCCTGGGCGTGAATTACGACGGGAACGGAAATACGGCGATGGCACCGGTCACGATCCCGGCTCGAGACCAACGTTCCGGTGGAACTCCGAGCGGCGCGATCTTCAATACTACCAACGTTTTTATGATGCCAAAATAACGAATTAGGGATAAAAATAAAGGAACAAAGAATGAGGTGTGTGTCAAAGGCCGGTCGGAAACGACCGGCTTTTTTATCTTAGGACCACCGCCTCCCCAGCCACAACAGGAACGAGAGGATGACTGCCATTACGGAGAGGGAAAATGTTGACTTTTTCTAAATAAAAAAGGGGAGCATTGCTCCCCCCTTCGATCCACAACGTCTTACATTAATGCTGATTGGAACTCGATGTCGAAGTGTAAGCGCCCATATCGGTTTCCGAGATCGCCTTGCGGCCGCCGGTCGTGTAATCGAACCCCTGGAATGAAGTTCCCTTCCCGAGGGCCGGCGAACCCGCTTTCAAATGGTAATCGTTATTATCGGAAGCGGCAGTAATCCCTGCAGGGGAGCCGTCGAACGATGTAAATTGTGGGTCGGCAAAGATATCTCCCGCTTGTTTTTTCCCAACGCCGTCCGAAGGATAGAAGGTCGTCGGCAGGTTCAACGTGTCGATCGTTCCAAAGAAGAGGTTGTTGCCATATTTTACGTTTGCCGTGTCCGCGTCCGGTCCGATCTCGAACCCGTCGCGGTCGTTCACATAAATATTATTGAACACGTTTGCCTGCGCGTTGGCATCGACGAGCGTGCCGTAGCCGATCTCGCCTAAGCGCCGGAACCCGGAAGCAATGCACGTATTATTGAATACATTGACCTTCGTGATCGCGGAAAGATCCGTGGTACTCGTTTCGATCTTAATGCAATTCCCAGCCGGTTGCCAGACGACATTATGACCGACATCGCCGATGAAGCCGACCTTGATGTTGATCGCTTCGCCGTCGTCCGAGCCCATGGCATCGAGCGTGTTGCGAAGGATCACCCCTTTTCCTCCCTGGATCCGAAGCCCGTCGTCCACGCCATAAAACATCCAGCAATCTTCGATATCGATGAGTGTCGGACGGTTATTGATGGAAACGATCTTGATCATGCCTCGCGGGCTGCCGCCTTCATCCGGCCCGCCGGTGTATTCGACGCGAGTCCACTTCATCGTAAAGAAAAAGGCCGAATCGGCGCGAATGCCACCCCAGCTTCCTTTGCCCGAGGGACCGGTCCTCTTCGATGCCGGGCAGGTGAAAAGGATCGGGTTGCTCTTCGTGCCTTCCGCGTCGAAAGAGCCCTGGATGAAAATCGCGGTCGTTTGTTGCAATGCAATTACGGTCACTCCGGGCTGAACGCTCAGGGTATCGCCGGCCAGGACCGTGATCGAGTCCTTGATATAGTAGGTATGGCCGTTGAGCATCGTTCCCCGAATATTTCCCGAAAGCGTATCCCTGGAAATCGGGTTAGAGATCGTCGAGCCGCTGGGCGGCCCGGTGACGGTGTTCGAATTTTTGCAGGAGGCCAGGAGCGCCATGCCACCGGCAAGAACCAAAAAAAGGAGATGTTTTTTCATGAGTGTATATGGAGTAGCGGTCATTACATTTTGTATCGAAGCCCCAGCTCGATCGATGCTTTGTACGTTTCGCGCGTAAACAGTTGTCCGTTTTGGAGCACGACTTCATACGGCGTGTTGAGCAGGTTCGTGAGTTTGCCAAAAAAGGTTAGCGTGTGATAGACTCGTTGTTCGAAGGAGCAGCTTAAGTCCGAAGCGGGATTTTGATAATTGTCGTATCCTTCGAAGGGCGAGACGAGTACGAGGCGGCGTCCGGTGTATCCATAGGTCACTTCCGCGAATGTGCCGCTTTCCGGTCGTTCGAAGGAGATCGTCGCATTCAGGATATGATCGGATTGCCCCACGAGCGGCCGCGTTTCATTTAAATAATGCGTGACGGGGTCGGCATTGCTATCGCGGGTGTATTCTATTTTTGTCGACGAGATCGCCGAGTGGGTGTAGGTATAATTGAGTTCCACGCCGAAATCGCCGAAGTGCTTCCCCGCGACGAGTTCGAAGCCGGCGTTGACGGCATTGCCAAGGTTCTGAGGCTGGATGACGGAGCTCGCGGGGTTATTCCCGACAAATCCGAGTTCGATCGGGTCGATAATCTTCTTATAAAAAATTCCGGCGGTGAGGACCTCGATCAGATTCGGGTAATATTCATACCGCACGTCGAAATTCGTCGCTTTCGTACGGCGCAATTGGTAGTTCCCGGTCTCGGTGAACTCTTCGCCCGTGACCTGATAGGGGACCAGTTCGAAATAGCTTGGCCGGCTGATCGATTCGGTGGCCGAAAAACGGAGGAACTGTTTTTCCGTCAGTGCATACCGAAGATGAAGGCTGGGCAGGATATCCGTGTAGTTAATGGACGCCGAATTGGCGCCGGCGGAGATCGGCGCCTGCGTCGTATACCCCTGGTTGGTCTGCTCGATCCGGACGCCGCCCAGGGCCGTCAGGTCGCCGAATGTAAACGTTCCCATTCCATACCCGGAAACGACCTGCTCCGTCGCCGTATAGTTATTATAGCCATAGACGGGAGTTCCATAATTGTCATAGACGGTCCAGGCCGCGCTGTCGATGCTGGTAAAGACCTGAGTGTGACCGGTGTCGGCGTTCAGGACGTAATCGTTCTGGTAATTGACCCGGTGCTTATCGCGGATGAACGTTCCCGCCTGAAGCGTCGTATGGTCGTTGAGCGCATACGTGAGATCGGCTTTGCCCATCAGGTCGTGGTCGTCGTTATGCTGCCACGTCCGGTCGATACCGAAGAAGATAACGGTCGGGATCGTATTTCCCTCGGCATCTTTATTCTGGTTGGTCTCGAGATCGGCCTTGTCCGGCTGGTCGCGATAAGCATCGGAATAGGCGCCGGTCCAGGTGAGCGTTAGCTGGGGAAGGAGATTGTGGTTCCCATCCAGTTGGAGCGTCGAAATCCGTTGATATTCGATCGCGGAACGATCGGTGATATTATAAAACGCGCGGCCGCGTTGGGTATTGATGACCGCATTGACGGCGTGGCGAGCTTCCCAATCGTTCAGACCGACGTAGGAATATCCCAGGTCGATCGTATTGTCAGGATCGAAAATATAATCGAATTTCCCATAGAGGCCGATCCGTTCGCGATCGGTCGAATACTCGCGCGTTTCCTGTGTGCCATACGTAGGAACGATCACGTGACTTACGCTATCGATATTGTTGATATTATTTTCGATCGAATAATAGAGGCCTTCGGTGCGCCGGTAAGTATTTTGGTAACTTCCGGAAACGAGGACCCCGAACAGATGGTCGAAATACCGGTTACTGGCGGTCAGGCTATAGTATGCATCGGGCATGGCCCGGGCATTGGTGTACGTTAGATTATTGCGGGTAAAATCGTTGGGTTGGGCCGCGTAGCCAGTGCCATGCACCTCGGCGGGATCGAGATCGTTGACATGGTGGTCGAACGAGGTAAAATCGGTATTAAGAAGATATTGGCTGTATCCACTGCCGATCGTAAGGGCAAGCAACGGCTCGTCGCCCGCGCTCTTGAGCAGTAAATCCGCCGTGCCCCCTATCGCATCGCCCTCCATATTCGGCGTCAGCGCCTTCGTCACTTCGACACGAGAGAGAAGTTCCGAAGGAATGATGTCGAGCGGCACAAAGCGGTCCTTCGGTTCGGGACTCGGAATTTCGATCCCGTTCAGCAACGTATTGTTGTACCGCTGCTCCATGCCACGAAAGATCACATAACGGCCTTCGCCCTGGTCGCTTTGCAGGGAGAGTCCCGAGACTCTCTGTAAGACATCGGCTGCCGTGTGCTCCGGCGAACGGGTGATCGTTTCTGCCGTTACGACATTGATGATATTTTTGGCAGAACGTTCGGAGAGCCGCGCGCTGGCTTCGGTCTCACGGTCCATGCGTCCCTGAACAACGACATCGCCGCCGCTCAACGGTGCCGTCACCAAAGTGATGTCGAGCGTTTCGACCGTGGACTCCTGCGAGATGGTCACATGCTCGCTCGAATCGGGGGTGTAGCCAAGACGGCTGGCGATAACCCGGTAGGTACCGGGAGGAAGGCCATCGATCCGATATTCCCCGCGGACGTCCGCATATGCTCCTCGTTTCGTGCCAGCGACCTTTACGATCGCCCCGATCACAGGCTGTTTTTTATCGTCCAGTACGTGGCCATGGATCGTGCCGGCTCGCGATAAAGGGGCATTGCTCAAACGCAGGATAATAAGGAGGCCGCAGGCCACGTAGGTTCTGGAATGATGAAAACAGCTCAAAAACGTTGACGGTGTGGTGACTTCTATTCGGGCTCGCAATCGAATGCGATGCACCTAAATTACCGATAACGGATTTCCAAACTATTTCTAAAGCATGAGCAACATGTCAACATATTATTTTTCACGCTCTGCATTCATTCATTAGTATTGAGATAATACTTTGGAAATGTCGGGCGCGTATTTTATTTCCTCCGATATTATTGTCATTTCTATTCATGCACCACTTGCTTTTTTCCGCTCGCAGATTTGTTTTACTGTTCTGTTTCTTCTCGACCCTTTTTTCCGAACAACCGGGACACCTCAAAGCCGAAAAGAAGGAGCATCATCTAAATTTCCTTGCCATCGGGGACTGGGGACGTAATGGACAAATGCACCAGCAGACCGTTGCCGACGAACTCGGAAAATACAGCGAGACGTTTCATCCAAAGTTCATCGCCGCGCTCGGCGATAATTTTTATTGCTGCGGAGTAGCCAGCGTGGACGACCCGCAGTGGATGTCTTCGTTCGAGAACGTCTATACGAATCATTCTCTTCAGATCGACTGGCACCCGGTGTTAGGGAACCACGATTATCATGGCAATCCCCAGGCGGAGATCGACTACACCCGGCGCAGCCGGCGCTGGGTCATGCCGGCTCGCTATTATACGGTAGAAGAAAAGATCGGCCCGAATGCCTCGGCGCTTTTTATTTTCCTCGATACCGACCCCTTTATCGAGAAATATATTCAACATCCGGAAGAGTACGATCATATTCAGGCTTCCTGGGCCGACCAGGAATTGCTATGGCTCGATAGCGTCCTCAGCCACTCGACCGCGACCTGGAAGATCGCATTCGGTCATCATCCGGTCTATTCCAGCGGGTCCGAGCATGGGAACCAGACGGAACTTATCCAACGCCTCGAGCCGGTCTTCGAAAAATACCATGTCGATGCATACTTTGCCGGACACGAGCACGACCTTCAGCACCAGAAGCGGCCCTCCGGAACGGTCAATTATTTTGTGTCCGGTGCGGGATCGGAAGTCCGGCCCACCGGTAAAACACCGACCACAAAATTTAGCGCTTCGAAACCGGGCTTCATGGCCGTATCGCTGACGCCGACCCTCATGGAGGTCCGTGTGATCGACGAGCACGGCAAAATGCTCTATTCGACGACCATTCCAAAGTAAAATCTTTTTTAGTCCGGCGGAACTCACCGGACCTGAAGGTCCGGTGCTACACAACTATCGGAGGACCACGATCGGCAGCGTCTCAACGCGCCCGTTCATCCGAACGACGCATACATCCCATCGGGCAAAGCGATGGGTTCCCATGTAACATGCCGCTCGTGCGCTCCTACGGTGCGCGCAGGACCCGCTGGCACGGGAATGTTCACGGCGAAGACGATAGGCGATAATTCGTTTCGGGATCATCATTCTTTTCCTCCCGAACGGAACGGAAGATCCATGTGCTCCGCCCGGTGCCCATTCAGAGAGTCGGACAAATCCTACATCATAGCCTTCGGGAAACTCGGATGGAGTGACAGATAAATCTCGTAGGACATAGGGTGGGCGGTGTACAGAGGCTCAAGAGAGGGGGGCACGATATTCATCGCGGCTTGCGCGCCGAGTTCAACATCGAGCGAACGTATCGCGAAGAGTGTTCGCGTGAGGCCAAGTGTAATTTCTTCAACGTCATTGATTTTGTCAGGATTTTCATCGAGGTTGAACTCGCTGTTCGTTTTTTGAATATACTCGGCGCGGCCATAGGCGCTCCACCAGTTCCAATCGTACTGCGATTCCAGTAGCAAAGCTTCTAAATTCTCTACATCGATCTCGTGGTTCTGACCCCATGCAATCGTTGTTGACCACCAACTACTGTTCCCAAGCTCTTTGGTATAGATGACTGACGCCGTGGATCGAACAACATCCACGCCGTCACCTTCCGGGTTCGTTATTCGCCCGCTGGAAGCTTGAAGCGCAAGGTCTTTGGTTGGATTGAACGAGATTCTGCCGCTATAGGAGTTTAACCTCAGTGGATCGAAGTCATAACGATTTTCATCCGGTTCACCCCCGTTGAAATAAGAGCCTTCGAGTTTCCAATCTCCAACAGCAATTCCTGCTGTCGCAACGCCGAAGGTTACATGGGTTGCGTCCATCCAATGATGACTAAGCGGCGCGTTTGGATTCGACATCGCACTCGGTCGGTGCATAAAAACGGGTGGGCCCAGCGCCGGTTCGCCGGGATAACCTGCATAGAAATACAAAGATGTCTTTTCAGCCAACCCCTGACTATAGGCGATGGAAAGCTCATCGAAGAGATCGTGTGGATGCTGAAAATCGACGAGCTTCACACCTTGCCACGTTTCACCCGTTTGGAGGAGCAAAGGGTAACCTTTTCCTTGCTCGGTTATCGGATCGAAGCTCATCATGAGATGTGCGGTGAATTGCCCAGCCGCACCGATCGGATGTTCAGCCATACCCATAACCCAGTTTGGAGCATCGAATTTGTTGTCCCCTCGTGGGCCGCCCTGGTGATCATAACGGGGCATGATTGCGCCGTGCAGCATGAGCGACCAGTCATCTGGCATCGTCATCCACATGTACATCGGCGATGAAGTGGGCATCCAACTTGTACCCGAGCCTTCCTGCGACATCGGTTCGCTGCGGAGCATTCCGACCATCTGCATGGAATGGTCCATGTTCATTCCGTCCATCTTCATTCCATCCATTCCATCCATGTTCATTGAACCCATATCCATTCCGTTCATATCATTCTTCATTTGTTCAGGTTCGTTTACGCTCATCCGCATCATTTCCTCCATTGTTGCGCCCGGTTTTGCCACGACGAACCAACCTTTCATGCCGTTTCTTGCGTGAGTTCCATAGCTGCAGAAATAGGGGTATGTTCCGGGAGTGAGGGCGCGAATATTTACTTCTTCTGCCGAGTACGTTTCATTTTCTGAATGGGGCAAACGAGCCGTCCCAACGGTTCCCATGGTATCGGGTGGGCGAACGTCCCCAATCCGTAGATCGTGTGTCATGTCATCGTCCACATTGACGAATAGAATATGAAGCTGCGCGCCAGCATGAACGATAAGCGTCGGGTTCCGAAGCCCTTGAACCCGGTAGGAAAGCATGTCCGATTCCGGGCCGGTCAGAATGACAAGGTCCGCGCTATCGGGAACGATAAGAGCACGGCCCGAAGAGGAGACCATGGCTTTCGTTTGCGAAGCTTGCAGCGCCACAAGCTGTTCAGCCGTTACCGTGCGCCCCTCTCGGCGTTCCTGAACGAGCGGGGGATTCTGCGCGTAGAGAACAGACGGTAAAAATGAGAAAACAATGAGCGGTATGCTCCAAAACGTTTTGAAATTGTGCATGAAATTAGTCCTCTAAAAAGTTTGACGAAAAGGCAGAGAGAGCACGAAATGCGTGCTCTCATAATGGATCGAACGTTGGAAGGACTAAATTCTTAAGACCGTATTCCGGTCAGGCGGGGAGTCGCCTCGTATAATACCTGTTGTATGGGAATGTTTATCGAAAATAAAAAACAGAGTATTCCCTGATTTGAACAGTTGGGGCAACCAATGTGGTCCCGCCATACTCTTATTATCGAGGGCCGTTTGGCTGACACGAAGAAGTTCGTGGTGGTTTCTACAGCAACTTTTTTCACTTTTTGCAGCATGGGATACACATTGGGGACAACCGCGATGCTGTTTAGCCATCGGGCAGTTCGGAGACGTCGTAGTTATTCCTACTGCGGATGTAACCAACGAAAGGATCAAACCCGCAACAATAGCGATTCGCCGAACTGGAATCGGTGCCGTAAGTGTGATCAGCCGCTTCAGGAACATGATGAATTTGCTCCTTCAAATCTTCACGCGAAGAGAAACGTGCCCGGGCCGCGCACGCTCAATGTATCAGCATTAAGGGCAGCGCCTCAACGCGCCCGTTCATCCGAACGACGCATCGATACGTGCCGGTCGCGCATGCGTTAGCTTGCGATTCCCAGGTGAAGGTGTGCTCGCCGGCGGCGAGTTCGTAGGTTGGGAGCCTATATGTACTCGTAGAGCGGTACCGTGGTATCCGGTTCCGGCATTTGCGCGAGAATCTTTTCGATATGACGGACCGTCTCGGGTGAAAAGAGCACATCGCCGCAGATATCGCAGACCTCGGCTGGCACATGGTCGATGACGACCACTTCGCCTTTATGGCGAACGGTATGCGTTACGCTCTTGCGCTCATAATGACCGGGGCATCCTTCGATGGTACAGTTCATACCGGTTCTCTTCTTTGTGTCGGTGTAATCCATTTTGGCAGATTCGGTTCATAGACTGTAATGATCAGCAACCGAGGCCTGCCAATGGTGCACACACTATGCAACGGCGGCCTTGATTTGTAGTGCCGCTAACTAAACAGCAATGCAGCGCCTATGCTCGAGATAGTTCTCGATAATCTCACCGGATATAATCGATTCCAGTAGTTCAGTCAATGAAATATTCTCTTCGGCTATTTCCTCTGCAGCATGCCGCGTTAGCCGGAATTCCCCGCTCGCGGCAAGTTGCGTAATTTCATCAATCATAGGGCGACGAATTGCTAAGACGTTTCGAAAGCATGAAGAGCAATTGACGATTTGAAATCTTCACGCGAAGGGAAACGTGCCCGGGCCGCGCACGCTCAATGTATCAGCACTAAGGGTAGCGCCTCAACGCGCCCGTTCATCCGAACGAGGCATCGATACGTGCTGGTCGCGCATGCGTTAGCTTGCGCTTCCCATGTGAAGGTGTGCTCGCCGGCGGCGAGTTCGCCCGAATAGAGATGACGACGCATTATCCACGATGGACAGAGCCCACCGGACCTGAAGGTCCGGTGCTACACCGTTATCGAGTCTGGCGCAGCAGCGGCCCTCGGCTCAGTGGACGACCGGGAGCTTCATCTTCTTCGTATCGAAGGCCTCGGCTTCGGGATGGTCGAGATAGAAAAGGACCTCTTCCCAGGATCCATGAAAGATCGCCATGGGGCGGCCGCCCAATTTCCGCTTCAGGCCGAGCGGGGTCTCATCGTCGATGAAAATATCGTCCTCGTTCAGGACGTTCGGCGGCAGCAGCAGGAGATCGGTGGGCGGGCGGTCCTGGAAATGGTGCTCGAAACACTGCCCGGACAAGAGGCCGGTCACGGTAACGTCGGACCCGTAGAGTCGATTGACGACAACTTCGAGATCGACTTCGAGCTGTGGAATGCTCTGGAGGATGGGAACGATGTCCGATCGCATAAAGCCGCTGGCAAGCGTGGCGGTCGCGAGCGTGAGCCGGCGAGGGGCCTTGCGCTCGGAGGTCCGGCGTATCGTATGGACCTCCTTTTTGGTCTCTTCGATAAAATCGCGGACCATGCCGACACCATTTTCGAGTTGAGGAAAGCCATCGTACCAGTCCTGATCGGGAACGGTCTCTTCGGCGACGAGGAACCATTCGTCGGAAAGATAAAGCCAGTTGACGCCACGCTCGTCCCGATATTTTTTCTGGAGCTCGAAGACCGATTCGATCATGTGCAGGGCATAGCTCTTATCGACCTGTTTCAATTCGGCGAGTCCCGTTCGATGGCTGGTGAGTCCGACGGGAACGATGGCCATCGTCTGGACGGCGGGGCCGAGGCGGTAGATATCGTCGATGGTCTTGTTCAGGCTCTCGCCGTCGTTGATGCCGGGGCAGAGGACGACCTGTCCGTGCATCCAGATATCGTTCTCGGCCAGGTAGCGGAGCTTGTCCATGATGTGGTCGTCCTTACGAAGGCGCATCAGCTTCTTGCGGACTTCGAGATCGGTCGAGTGGACACTGACGTATTGCGGCATGAGGCGCTGCCGGACGATGCGTTCGAGCGATTTGGGACCGACGTTCGTCATCGTGTTAAAATTCCCATAGAGATGGCTGAAGCGGTAATCGCCATCTCGAAAATAGAGCGCCTTCCGGAGGCCTTCGGGATTTTGGTCGACGAAGCAGAACACGCAATCGTTGCCACAGGCCGTCATTTTCATCGTTTCGACGGCAAAGCCGAGTTCTTCGTCTTCTTCTTTCTCGACCTCGAGCAGGGTATACTCGCCGTTGAGATAGATCCCGAGTTCCAGCGCCTCCCCGGGCATGTGGAACTTTACGTCAAGCTCGTCGTGGACCGGTTCGCCGTTCATCGTCATGAGTTCATCGCCGGGATGAATTCCGAGTTCCTCGGCGATCGAACCCGGCTCGACAGATGTGATCTTGATACTCATGCGGCGTGCGGCGTCGTGACGGTGAGGGGAGCGGAGGAGGCGACGGACCGGGATCTCAGCGTTGCGACGACGTGTGCGATCGCGATCACGGCCAGCGGTATCAAAAACGGATCGACCTTTAGAATACGATGACGAGACTGCACAAAAAAGATCGCGGAAATCAGCGTGGAATAGAGAAAGACGGTCACAAGCAGTGTTTGGAGACGTTTATCGCGAATGCGCCAGAGTCCATAGAAACCGAGAAACACCAAAAGAGCTCCGACGATCCGATAGGCCGCCGCAAATACCTGGAACGCATAATGGAACTGTTCCCCCATGATCGGGCGGCCAAACCAGTGGAACCAGATCTTTTTTATATCGAGCGTGAGAACGTGGTAGGGATGTTCGACGATCCACTCTTTTGCCAGGTGGAATCGATACCGATCGATGTCGATACCGTCGAAGTGGGTCGCCTGGAAGGCGGTGACGTCTGCAAAGAGCTTTCGGCTTTCGTCCGTGGGAGGACGCTGGCTGAACTCGCCGGTCGCCACGGGATTATTCCCTTCGAACAAGTTCATTCCCGCATTCGCGCTGACAAAGACGAACTTGTGAAATTCCATATAGTTCCGAACCGTCCACGGCAGGCACATCGCAATAGCGATCGCGGCGGCAATCCCGATGCCCTGGAGGGTCGCTTTCCTGCGGTTCCAGAAAAGAAGCCAGGCCGCAAACAACAGGGAGCCGAGCATGATATCGGGTCGCAAGAGCAGTTGAAGTCCGACGAGAATGCCAAGCTGGATCCATATCTTCGTCGCCGGAGTCCTGGAGGCCCGGTAGGTGCGCTCGACGGTGAGAGCAAGGAGGAGCAGATTCAGTGTATTCGGATCGAGCGTATAGGCAAGGATCCAAAAAGGGATATAAAATTCGAGCGCCGCAAAACAAATAAGGGCAACCGTGGATGAACAAAATCTCCGAAAGAAATAAAATAGTACAACGCAGGAGAGCTGTAGGAAGAGGAGGTTCAGGATTTGGATCCCACGCTCGCCAAGACCCGAATAGAGAAAGGGGACCTGGATCCAGACGTAGAGCGGGGTCACATAGCAGGAGGGAAGGATGCGGCCCGTGAGTGGGTACTCGAATACAAATCCTTTTCCGGCGACAATATTTTTTGCGACGAGATACGGCTCTCCGAAAAACGTTGGGGGCCGGAGCCAGGCCAACTGGCAGATAAACGCAAGCAGGGCGATCGCGATGAGCACGCGGCGTTCGCCGATGCTTTCGATCCAACGAGCAAACGCTCCTTTCATAGGATGGGCAGGAGAGCTCGGTGACGCTCGGAAAGGACTTCGAGGGGTTTTGCACGAACGGTATCGCCGCGAACTTCGAGCAATTGTGCGCGAACGGTCGCCGCGGCCTCCGGAATGGGAGCCTCCAAGTGTGCACGAACGTAATTTTCGCTGTAGCCCTCGAGACCCTGTTCCAGGAGGACTGTCACCTCACGACCGATCTGTGAGGCATAGAACGCTCGACGTTTCTTTTCCGAGATCGCTCGCAGGATACGGTTCCGTTCCTTTCGGGCCTCGCGGGGAACGGCGTTCGGGAGCGCGGAGGCTTTCGTTCCGGGGCGCTCGCTGTACGTGAACACATGAAGATAGGAAAGGTCGAGAGCACGAATAACGTCGCAGGTTACCTCGAAATCGTTTTCGGCTTCACCCGGAAAGCCGACGATGACGTCCGCACCGACCGCAGCATGGGGCATAAGCGCTTTAATTCGCTCGACGCGACCGGCATAGGTCCCGGAACGATACCGTCGCTGCATTTTCGCCAGGACGGCGTCGGAACCGGACTGCATGGGAACATGGAAGTGCGGACAAAATTTTTCGGAGGACCCGACAAGATCGATGATGTCATCGGTGAGCAAATTGGGCTCGATCGAACTTATTCGAATGCGAGCGGTCACGTCGGGATCGCGATCGAGGGCGAGGGCGAGGTCGTAAAATGTTGTTCCTGTTTTTTTGCCGAAATCGCCGACGTTCACTCCGGAAAGAACGATCTCCTGGAACCCTTCCTCGCACAAGATGTGGGCTCGTCGAAGGACCTCCGATATTTCAGACGATCGGGAAGCACCGCGTGCGGCCGGGATCGTGCAGAAGGAGCACGAGTAATCGCAGCCGTCCTGGACTTTGAGAAACGCTCGTGTACGACGATCGGACTCGCTGGTGGCAGCAAAATGGAACTCGTTCGTATCGGCGATTTCGGAGACCAGTACCCGAGGTCCATTCGACCTGAGCAACGTCCGGTACTGCGAAAGATCGAATTTTTCCTTTGCACCGAGCACAAGCTGAACGCCGTCGATGCTTGCGATCTCTTCGGGTCGAAGCTGGGCATAGCAGCCGGTTACAATGACAAAGGCGTCGGGAGAGGTCCTGAGCTGCCGCCGAATAAGCTGCCGGCATTCCTTTTCAGCATTTTCTGTAACGGAGCACGTATTGAGAACGAAAACATCTGTTTCATCTCCAAAAGGGACGGCGGAAAAACCGCGGGCCATAAAGGAATCGGCGATCCATGAACTTTCCGCATAATTTAATTTGCAGCCCAGTGTATGGACGGAAATTCGAGGATTTTCCTTTCCTGGCAACATGCGGCTTCGAACGCCTTAATCAACGAATTTGTGCCAAAAGCAAGCTACAAATGGAATTTCAACGCGAAGTCCTTAGTTGTCAGGCCGCCCAAACGGGCCCTTAGCTCAGTTGGTCAGAGCAGTCGACTCATAATCGATTGGTCGCAGGTTCAAGTCCTGCAGGGCCCACCATTCCACCGCATGATCGACCCCTTGCAAACCCCTGTCTCGGACCACGCCCCTGTCTCGGATCACGAGCGCTGGATGCGGCTCGCGTTGCGGGAAGCAGAACGGGCGTTCGATCTTGATGAAGTTCCTATTGGGTGCATTATCGTTCGCGAAGGAACCGTTATCGCAAAAGGACATAATCTCACCGAGCAACTAAAGGATGCCACGGCACACGCCGAGATCATGGCCATCACCGCCGCAAGTGCCGCGCTCGAATCTCGGTATCTCACACATTGCACCCTGTATGTCACCATCGAACCCTGCCCGATGTGTGCCGGAGCGATCGTGCTTTCAAGGATTCCGAGGCTCGTCTTCGGTGCCTACGATAGTAAAGCGGGTGCTTGCGGCACGCTGTATAACATTCCGGAAGACCCACGGCTGAATCACCGAGTTCAAATCATTCCCGGCGTTCTCGATCGCGAATGTGCTTCGATGGTGCAGGAATATTTTCGGCGGCAAAGAAATGCCACGAAATCGGCATAGGTTAGTTCAGAAGAGTCGCTGCAGGCGGAAGATAATCCGTGGGTCCGCTTTGATATCCGTTCGCCACGAAGCGCCGACCTGAATGCCACTGGTCCAGCCGACTCCAACACCGACATTATAGAGGATCGAGGAGATGCCACTGAATTGGAACCCTTGAACGATCGATTCACTCTGTCCGGCCAGTCCCATTTTAGCAAAATCGTTGTAGATCACAAGATTAAAATCGGGGGAGTGGAAAAAAGACGAGATCATGTTCAGAGTGATTCGTATTTCGGTATTGAGCAGCAGCATCCGATTGCCCGGAATGCTCTTATTATAGAGCGCGGGAAGGGAACTTGGCCCGCCGAGATATTCGATCTTCTGCGGGAGCAGGTCGCCGGTCGTCGCCTCGAAGCGAAAGCGGGTGTCGAAGCTCAGTCCGTGAAAGAACGCATGGTACTTTCGGACATCGAGCAAAAACCGGTTGAATCCGAAGTCGGAGCCCGGCATATGACCCAACTCGATCTGTGCAAGACTGCTGGTTCCCACCAATTGTTCGATATCGACCGAATCGCCGAAGATATTTTTCACCGTGAGGAGACGAGTGTGAACCCGCTCACCCTGGGCCGTGATCGCGAGCGAATGCATTTCTCCTTCGGCCACGGCCGGATTCGGAGGCAGGACTTTGTTCCCACCAAAGCGGCCATAGAAGACGTTCTGTGGCAAAGACTGGTAATGATCGCTGCGCCAATCGAGGCGAAGTTCCATATTGTACCGTGGACGGAAGGCGAGATAAGCATCCCATCCCGCCAGTTTGTAATAATCGCGGAAGTCTTCACGTGCAAAGAAGGCATCCAGGGCATTTTCCAGTCGGCCTACGCGCCAGGCATCGTCGGTCGAAGTAATGTTATGGACTTCCCCGCCCACGGCCAGGGTCGGCTGGGCAAAGAGGCGGTGCCGAAAGCTCGTGTCCTGTTCGATCTGTTCGATATTGCCGAGCGGCAATCGGGCTTCGCCATTCAAGCGATATTCCCAGCGTTTGGAAGCAAAACCATATCCAGCACCTCCGCCGAAGCCCAGTTCATCGTGCCGGCCAACATCGACCGTTCCAGGGGTTCCCAACCCTAAGAAGAAACCGGTGACTCGGTTAAAGTCGACCACAGAAAAATTTTCTCGGTAAGGAACCTGACGGCCGCGTTCGATTTCTGTAATGGTATAAATGTGCTTTCGATGGTGCTTCCGGACAAAGTTTCCATCGTTAATATTGAAATCGAGCGTGTCGCCGATCTCTGCACTGGTGTCGAGTGCAGGTGTATCGATCACCGGTGCTCGAAGCAAAAGCGGCGTTGCAGAAAAAGCATAGCTTCTGGCGTCGTGCGGAGTGAGGACAAAAGCGCAGAAAAGAAACAGGGATGCTCGTATCGATTTATTCACTGTTGCTACTTTTACTTGATGAACAAGGGTGAAATCATTTCAAATTCCGCTACCATGCGGGAATGGGAACGTCAATGGTCCCAAACATACGAAATAAAGTGCAAGAAGTCAATAGCGTTAAATAAAAAGTGCGAAATCATCGCGTTCAGAACGATTGAAAATGGCCTCATTATTCCAACCTCTGCGACCATTCGAGGGCAGCCCGTTCGCACGGGATACGAACTGTGAGAAGTATAATGGCATTGAGGACCGTAAAAACGATCATGGTATCCCATAGTCCGAAGATCGATGGGAGCGAAAAGAGCTCCAAAGCGACGGCGAGATAGTTGGGATGTGGTACTATGCGAAAAGTGCCGGTCGAAATAAGTTGTTCCCCGGGAACGGCGATGACACGGGTCGTCCAGCGAGTTCCCATCGTTCGACGCGTTGCAAAGCGGAGTGCCTGCGCAAGGGCAAAGACGGCAAGCGGTCCGGGCCAGAATGGGACAAGCGGCGCGCGGCGAAAGAAAAATTCTGCGAGGAAACTTGCAAAAAATGCCGAATGCATGCCGACGATCATCGAATAATGCTTCTGCCCGAATTCACGACCGCCCTTCGAAAGAAGCCACCTGGTATTTCGTTTTGCAGAACGAAGTTCCAATAGGCGCTGAGCGATCAAGAGCAGGACCAACAAAGAGAAAAAAATTGTATGCGTCATTCCCAGTGAAGTAACACGAGTTCAGAGCTGAATCCGGGTCCAAGTGCGGACATGAGTCCGTATTCGCCGGTGGTCTCTACTGTTTCCATTAACACCTGCTCTAAAATAAAGAAGACTGTCGCGCTCGACATATTTCCGAAGTGACGAAGTACGTCGTAGGAGTGACGGAGTTCGCCGTTCGTAAGCAAAAGCGCCTCGCGATACGCATCCATTACTTTCGCTCCGCCGGGATGGGCAACATAATGCCGGATATCGGGAACGGTCAATCCATTTGTAGAAAGAAGCTCCTCGATATTCGCTCGGACGAGCGAGGTCACGATGGAAGGAATATCCCGCGAGAGCACAATATGGAATCCTTCGCTGGAAATGCGCCAGCCCATGACGTCCAGAGTGTCTGGATAGGTGGTCGAGAGGGTAGTGACGATGGTGGGCTTTGAAAAATTTGATTTTTGAGGTTCGACCTCGTCTCCGGCAATAAGTGCCGCCGCTGCTCCATCGGCAAAAAGTGCCGAGGCAATGATATTGCTCTTACTGCGGTCGCCCAACTGAAATGCAAGGCTGCACAGTTCGATACTCAGAACCAGCGCGCGATGGGTTGGAAACGCGCGAACATATTCGCTCGCTCGAGCAATGGCTCCGACCCCGCCGGCACATCCCAAACCCCAGATCGGAATGCGTTTGATATGAGAATGAAAGTTAAGCCGGTTGAACAACCGAGCATCGATGGACGGGGTCGATAGTCCGGTCGTGGAAACGAAAAAGATCGCGTCGAAGGCTTCGGTCGAGAGGCCACATTGCAAAACGAGTTTGCGAACGACGTCTTCGGCGAGCACAAGGGAAGTTTCGATATAGCGGTCGTTTGTCTCGGTAAAGGTGTGTGAAGTCAGGAACCATTCAGGTTCCGTTGCAAAATGCCGTTCGTCGATTAACGCATGGTCGAAGACGGGCAGCAGGTGCTGGATTCGTGGGCCAAAAAGCTGTTCCGCAAAACCTTTCGCGCGTTCTTGTCGTAAGACATGTGGCGGCACCGAGGTGGAGACTCCGGCAATGTATGGCATAAGGGTACGAAATGTAGTCGGTTCATAGACACGAAATGATATACACCTGATACCAACGGCAGGGTACGAAAAACATTTCTATGGACCGACTGCTGAGCTACGCGGAAAGCGATACCGGTTCGGCCGATCGCGAAGCAAGCGAGCGAATTTTCGCCCATACGTTCTTTGCCTCTGGGATTCGGAAGAGTGCATAACCCGCGAATGTGAGCGCTCCCATTAGAATTGCAGCAATGACTAAGCGTACGAGTGGAAGAAAACCGTCGAAAAACGAGACCGCATACCATGTCACGAAGGTGCTAAGAGCCGCGATGGCAACGATTGCGGCTGAGCGACGAGCGACGAGACTCTGTCCGATCCAATGGGCCGCAAGCATACTTTCGACAACGATGACGCCCATGTTTGCGGCCTGGGTCCCGATCATGGCGCCCAGCCCACCGTAATGCAGGATGAGAAAATAGTTCACAACGAGATTGAGAATGCCCCAGGCGAGTCGATTCAAAAAAACGACGCGCTCTTTGCCGATCACAACGAGCGAGGTGACCTGCATTCCGCCGCCGAACGTAATTACCGTGAGTGCCTGAAGAATGAGGCTGGCGACAAACATCGGTGTCGCTCCGGAAAATCGCATACCGTACGCAACTTGAATGACGAGCGGTGCGAAGGCAAGCATGAAAAAGAAAAGAGGAGTCGTCGCGACCGTTTGGTAACCCGAAATATCGCGCCGGGCTTTTAAGAGTCTCGGGTATAACCGCTTGCCATTATGGGACCGATCTGGGAAGTTCTGTTCGTCCTCGTGAGCGAATTCACTGAAGACGCTGACGAGTGTGCCGCCCAGACCAAACAATGCAACGTACTCTGTCATCAGGCCAAGGCGCGCGGCCGCATCGTATAGTCCAATTGCCGGTGTATTTTCCCCAAGGATCGCGCGCATCATGAGGATGTCGGGCTGTCTACCCAGGACCGTGCTGAGCACATCGGATCCCCATGTTGTGATGCCATATAGCATAAATGGCATGAGCAGAAAAATTCGGACTCGGCGCGGCCGGCTTACGAACCCAAACAATCGTTTTCGAAAGTTTGCAAATTCGATACGGAGCCCTGGGCTCGATTCCTGCTCGACATGACGGTGGATCCAATAAAGGAGCATTGCCGCGATCACAACGGCAGAGCACGCATGCAGCGCAACCGCTCCTTCGATAGAAAGTGTCCTCGTCGCCACCAAAAGTATCCCCACAGCGAGGAGGAGCGTCCTGCTGGCCACGCTTGCAAAAAAAACCCATTTTGTTTGAAGAAGACCGATCAGGGTGTATGTTCCAAAGGCGACGACCGCCTGAGCGAGTAAATAGATGACAAGGTATGGCCACAGCAGCCGGATCGTCCCGAGCGATGTTTCTAATCCCGGTGAATAATTCGGCAGAATTCCGAGACCAACGATAAGTAATAGGGTCAGGCCAAGACTGACGAGTAACCGGAAGGAGAGCAGGTCGATCAAAAATGGACGTATTCCTTCGACGGTGGCTTCACCGTAGGATCGTTCGCCGCGAAGAATTCTCGGTAAATACCGCAGGAGCACCCCGTCGACTGCAAAGGCACTGATAATGGCAAGGGTACCGCTGATGGATAAATAGACGGAATAATTCCCGCCAACGGCCGGACCGAATGCGCGCGCTACAATAATGGCATAGAGATTCACTCCGCCGAACTCGACGATCTTATAGAGGTGGTTCCACGCGAAGCCGCGAGTGATTCGTTGAGCGCTCATAGGCTTCTCGTTTGTAACGCTGTGCGATGCCGATGCGCATACGTCAGTGCCTCGAATGAATCTTTGGCAAAGCGCTCCCAGCTAAAGTAGTCGGCGCGGTTCGAGGCGCGCTCGAGCAGCGATCTTTTCTCTTCCTGATGGAGAGAGAGTGCCGTCTCCATTGATCTCGCGAGCGCCCGTGCGTCGTTTTCCGGAAACACAAATCCCGCATCGGCGATCACTTCGGGTATTGCGCCGGAATCGGAACCGATCACGATCGTTCCGGCCGCCATCGCTTCGACGAGCACGCGGCCAAATTGCTCGGCCCACATTCCTTTACGACGGCTCGGAAGAACGAGGACGTCTAACACATGCATATAATCAGGAACCTCGTGCTGCGCGACCGATGGGACGTGGCGGACGTCTGCCATGATGCCTCGATCGCGTGCCTGTTGGAGGAGCGAAAACTCGGACTCTCCGCTTCCGACCAACAGTAACTTTATGTTCGAATGCTTCTCACGAATTTGTGCAAAGGCCTCGATGAGGAGGTCGACTCCTTTCATATCGAGGAGCCGTCCAACATAGCCGATCACCCGATCGTCTGCCGCGATCGAGAGCCTTTCGCGAAGCGTATTAATTCGTTCCTTTGGTACAAAGCGATAACGAGCGGTATCGACGCCGTACCCGATCGTATGGACCGGCTTGTCGAAGCCGTTCGAACGAAGTACCGAAACGCCATCTGCATTGGCCGTAAGAGCGAATGCCATTCGAGGCAAGATTTGACGTGCGACGTTCCGATAAAAAAACGAGGGACGGTAATCGAACTCCGTAAGCGAGAGATTATTCCACGTGAAAAATACAATAGGGGCCTGTGGAGCGAAGATCGATTTTGCGATCATGAGTTCCAGCGCAAAAACAGAAAATGGTTCCTCCATGAGGAATAAGACTTCCGGCTTCGAGATTTGGAACGCTCGCCGAAGGCCGGAAGTGTAAAATCCACGGTTTTCAAAACCGCGCCAGGCCGCCTTCCCGACCACCGTGGCATACGGGACATCGGCGGCCATCGGTTCGAACGGCATCGAGCGATTATTCATGCGCCAACGATCGACGGTGAGCATGGTCAGTTCCATGCCGGGGCATTTTCCTAATTCATCGGCACAACGCCGGTAGGCGGTGCTTGCGAACATCGAGTTGACGATCAGCGTCCGCATTCACCGCTCATCAGGAATGAATTCTGGATGGTTTCTCGAACGGTTCCGTCTCCGGCGTTTGCAGTCCTCCGGAAGTCTGTATGGGAACCGGTCTGAGGAACTCGGCCGATGGGCCGTGCCGCAATGCAGAAAGAATGTTGATCATTCGATAATGTGCTTCCGGCCGTTCCCGAAGGTCGCGATAAAACCGTTGGACGATCGTCAGCACAATAGCACCGAGCAGTCCAAGAACAATCCCGACGATCGCAAAGATCAGGCGGTTTGGAGAAGCTGCTTTTACCGGAGGGAGGGCGGCATCCAGAAGCTGGAGCGAGGGAAGATCGCGCTGCTCGGAAATGCGTTCCTGCTCGACCTGCTCTCGTAAAAATGCCGTTACTTGTTCGAGGACTTTGATCTCGCGAAGATATCCGGCGAGTTCACGCGATAACTCGGGTGCATTCTTGAGTGCCAGGACGTATTCCCCGGCACCCCCGCTATCGTATTTGTTTAGTTCCTGCTGTGCGGCCTCGACTTCCGCCGTCAGCATTTTGATTCGGGGGGAATTTGGCCCGAGCTCTTTTGCTTCGACATCTCGCTCCATTTCCGCACGTTCCATATCCCCGGTGAGTTTGGCCGCTGCAGAGACCGTCGCGGTCAGTTGTTCGGGCAGTGAAATCGCTCCGTGCGTTTCCTGGAACTGCTCCAGCCGGCCATACGCACTGTCCAAATCAGACATTTTCTGATGGTATTCCTGCTCGACAAAGATTCTGGAATTTTTCGCACTCGTCATCAGGCGATCGCGGTTGAACCGGTCCAGGGCATCGACAAACTTATTGGCGAGGTATGCCGCCATCCGTTTCGTCGAATCGAGCTGCCGCGCCGAAGGAAAGCGCGGCGTTCCCAGCCGAACGGAGACCGTAAGCATTCCATATCGAAGGGCTTCGCCGGAAACGGAGCCGTTGAGTGCGTCGATCATCCCTTTAAGGCTGGTATCGCGCCGGAGAAAATATCCGCGGACCACAGAATCGTGTCCGACTTCTTCGGCCGCGGAGCGGGACTCAACGATCGCTTTGAAAAGATCCAGCGTCGGATTACCCCCAAGATCGCCACCCAACATGCTAAGTGCCGAAGCCGCTGTGGAATTACTATTTAGGAAGGACATCAGCCCCCCCACGCCTTCATGTTCCGGCGGAAGTACCGTGGCGGTGGCAACATATACTTCCGGACGCGTAAACGAGTAAACCAGAAGCAGAACGCCGCCGCTTATAGCAAATACGATGATGCGCTTCCAACGCCGAGCAATGGTAGTAAGAAGATCGGGCGGGGAAGAGAGTCGTGAAGCAGACTTTTGCTTATCCAGAGCCATCCAAAAATCCTTTATTTGTTTTTATATAGCAAGAATAAGCCTGCGACGATGGTGATCATTTGAGCGGTGATTGCAGTGGCAGAGCCGACGTCCTTCCAAAACGTCGG
>JAJPIQ010000044.1 GCA_021324685.1 Bacteroidota bacterium | reverse complement strand
GGGACCTTAAAAGCTCGCTGCGAAAAGGTGCTCCAGCCGTTTAAACGAATGCACTACGATGAAGCGGCAAAGATCCTCGATCGCTATTGGGAAGAAAAGCTCGCTTCCGGCGAAGAGCTTCCCCCCACGTTCAAGCGATTCGAGTATGGCGACGATTTTGGAGCGTACGATGAAGTGGCTCTGACGTCGCTCTACGATCAGCCCATGATCGTTCATCATTATCCCGCATCGGTAAAAGCGTTTTATATGAAGCGCGATCCGAATGAGCCGGACAAAGCGCTCGCAATGGACGTTCTTTTCCCCGAATTTGGCGAAATCATCGGCGGTTCCCAGCGCGAAGATAACTTAGACGAACTTTTGAGCCGGCTTGAAGAGCACAAATTGCCGCAATCGGTCTTCGAGTGGTATCTCGACCTTCGCCGCTTCGGAAGCGTTCCCCATGCCGGCTTCGGACTTGGCCTCGAACGCCTCGTCATGTGGGTGTGCGGTTTGGAGCATATTCGAGAAGCCATTCCCTTTCCGAGAACGCTGACACGAATCTGGCCGTAACGTGCAGTAAGTTTCGTAAATTTGCACAAGTCTTTGCTTCATAATGCCACTTTCTGAAATCGCTTTTTATGTATTCAGCGCCGGTGCTATCGTTTGCGCACTGCTGACCATCACGAGAAAATCGGCCGTGGTGAGTGCGCTGATGCTGGTGCTGACGTTTTGCTTTCTCGCGGCAATTTATCTTACGCTGCAGGCGCAATTCCTCGCGGTCGTACAGGTCGCGGTCTACGCCGGGGCGATCATGGTCCTCGTACTCTTCGTGATCATGCTGTTGAACCTTGAAAGTGAGGACATCCGCGTTACGAATAACTGGAAAGCAATCGTTGGGATCCTGGCTGCCCTGGGCGTCCTGGCACAAATCCTCGCCATGATCTTCCTTTCGCAGGACAAGCTTCCGAAGTCGATCAATCCTGCGGCCGCGGTCCTGGGGACGACGGAATCGGTCGGGCGTGCGCTCTATACCGGATATTCGTTCCCATTTGAAATGGCTTCGCTTATTCTGATCTCCGCCGCTGTGGGAGCGATCATTCTCGCTAAAAAGAAATTGGTATGACGGATAATTTTGAAGGCGACCTTTGCGTGTCATGCCCGGGAAATCCGGAAACCGGCGGTCGTCCGATGGAAACCACTTCGATCATTATCTCCACTGTCGCGCCCACGAGATTCTAAAAAAATTTTCTAATTAATACGTGGCACCTCTTAGTCATTACCTCGCCGTTTCTGCGATCCTTTTCGTGATCGGGACCGTCGGCGTTCTCTTTCGCCGAAACGCAATTATCATCTTCATGTGCGTCGAGTTGATGCTCAATGCCGTGAACCTCACGCTCATTGCGTTTGCACAATTCCTCGGAGACCAGACCGGCCAGATCCTCGTCTTTTTCGTTATGACCGTCGCCGCTGCCGAAGCCGCCGTGGGACTCGCGATCATCATTGCTCTTTTCCGCAACAAGCAGACCGTCGATGTGACGAAGATGAATATTTTGAAGTGGTAACACCGTGACTCAACTCATACCCTATATCGTGCTTGCGCCGCTTGCGGCGTTTGCGATCAATACGTTTTTCGGCTCGCGGATGAAGGGCCAACTGGCGGGCTGGATCGCGACATTTGCAGTATTCATCAGCTTTATCATTACCGCCGGACTTTTCATCCAAATGATGGGCCGCGCGCCCGAAGAGCGCGCCATTCACTACACGATGCTTGACTGGATCCACGTCGGACGAGTACAGGTCAATATCGCGTACCTCATCGACCAGCTTTCGATCGTATTCATGCTCGTCATCACGGGAGTCGGGACGCTTATCCATCTCTACAGCATTGCCTACATGAAGGGCGATCGTGGTTTCTGGCGGTTCTTCGTTTACCTCAACCTTTTTATCGTCATGATGCTCCAGCTCGTCATGGCCGATAACTATTTATGGACATTCCTCGGATGGGAAGGCGTAGGGCTGTGCAGCTATCTCCTGATCGGATTCTGGTACGACGAGAATAAAAATAACGATGCGGCGAAGAAAGCATTTGTCGTCAACCGCATTGGCGATTTCGGATTTCTCGTCGCGATGGGAGCAATGCTCTACCAGTTCGGCTCCCTGAATTATCTCGATATTTTAGGTTCCGGCGGTAATATGGTCGATGGCGTTCGCCACGCCGGGATGGCGATGGGTCTCGCGGCCGGCGCACCGATCCTGACCATCATCACGCTGATGCTATTCCTGGGATGCACCGGCAAGAGCGCACAGATACCGCTCTATGTTTGGCTCCCCGACGCCATGGCAGGTCCGACACCGGTCAGCGCACTCATCCATGCCGCGACCATGGTCACGAGCGGAATTTTTCTTGTCGCCCGGTCCAATATTCTGTTCGCGCTTTCACCGACGACGCTTGGCGTCGTTGCCGCGGTCGGCGCCGTGACGGCGATCTTTGCGGCATCGATTGGAATTTTCCAGAACGACATTAAAAAAGTTCTTGCTTATTCGACGGTCTCGCAGTTGGGATACATGTTCCTCGCATTGGGAGTCGGTGCGTTTACTGCAGGCGTGTTTCACGTAGTCACACACGCATTTTTCAAAGCATGTCTCTTTTTAGGCTCCGGCGCAGTGATCCATGCCATGCACCACGAACAGGACATGCAGAAAATGGGAGGACTTAAAAAATATCTTCCCATAACATTCTGGACATTCTTCTTTGCGACACTTGCCATTGCCGGAATTCCACCTTTCGCCGGATTTTTCTCAAAGGATGAAATCCTGTGGCAGGCGTTCAGTCGGGGTTCCGTCTTGCTATGGCTCATCGGCGCTATTGCAGCGCTCATGACCGCATTCTACATGTTCCGCGCAGTATTTCTGACCTTCTACGGGAAGCCACGCTTCGATGAGCACCATCACACGCCGCACGAGGTCGATTGGAAAATGTGGCTGCCCCTGGTAGTGCTGGCGGCGCTTTCTATCGTGGGCGGATTCCTTGGAATGCCCTCTGTTTTCGGCGCCGGGAACGCGATCGAAAGCTGGCTCGAGCCGATCGTGGGACAGGGCGAGCATATTTCGCTTGCCATGGGTACTGGCGCCGAAAATACCGGCCTCGAATGGGCGATGATGGCCGTCTCCGTTGCGATCGCCCTCGCCGGAATTTTAATCGCCGTTCGCATTTACGAGCGCAAACGGACACTCGCTGCTGACGAAGCGAAACTTGGCGGGATCTACCAGTTGGTCCACAACAAGTACTACGTGGATGAGATTTACAATGCTGGCATTGTCCAGCCCATCTATAATATCAGCGAAAGCTTTTTGTGGAAAATCGTCGATGTCAGGATCATCGACGGCATTATCAACGGATTTGCACACATTGCCGAAATTGGTTCCGGTTCCATCCGCCGCATCCAGACGGGCATCGCACAGAATTATGCCGTCCTGATCGTCGTGGGATTAGCCATTGTCGTGGGGTGGTTGGTGATGTTTTAAGAGTGATGACAACATTTCCAGAAGACCTCACATGTCCGGTTTGTAAATCCCCCGCGAAATCGACCGGGCCTAGTTACGGACCATTTCAAATTGAATGTGAACGCTGTGGAACGTATCGGCTTACTTATCCAGCTTTAACAGCAACGAGTCTTTTAAAGGACTCTCATCAACTTTATTTACTCTCCGCGGCACTTCGCTATCATAGCTTCCATAAAACATCAGTATTGCTTGAGCACGACAACGGAGACGAGTTAATTAGAAGCATCCCCATCCCCAATGACCTTATTGATGCGATTGATTTGATTCTTTGGCATTTTGCTGATAATTCAAATCGATATAGTTCAGTTATTACATTTACCCCGGATAATGACTATCCCATTGCAGCTACTCACGATGGTGAGGAATTTAAGTATGTTATTGATTCTGCTAAGGAAGAAGGGTATTTGGAGGTCGGAGATGAGATGCCATATGCTGAAAAACGTGTGGACTGTCAACTAACCAGAAGTGGATGGCAGCGTATAAGGGATATAAAGGATCGGCGAATAATATCGGATCAGGCTTTTGTCGCGATGTCATTTGATTCCACACTTAATTTTATTTATGACAATGCTATTTATTTGGCATTGAAATCTTGTAATTTTAATCCGTACCGAATCGATCGACAGCATTTTAGTGGAAAAGTTGATGATATGATAATTTCTGAGATTCGAAAAAGTGGAATTTTAATTGCAGATTTCACTCAAAATAAACCTGGAGTCTATTTTGAAGCAGGCTTTGCAATGGGATTAAAAATTCCTGTAATTTGGACTTGCCGTGACACTGATATGAATGCTGTTCATTTTGACACGAATCATTTTAGTCATATTGTTTGGAATGATGCATCCGACTTTGAATCGAAACTAAAAGCCAGAATTGAAGCTCTTTATCCGAGACAGAAGAAAGGCAAATAGTAAACACGATGATTCCCCTCGATTCCATCCAGCATTACGCAGCCCAAATAGCGTAACAGTTCCACCAATAGCTGATGAGAAAACTCCGCGTTTATCTCGATACTTCGGTCATTGGCGGTTGTTTCGATGAGGAATTCCGCGATGAATCTCGAAAACTTTTCGAATGCATTCGGGTTGGAATTTACCAAGGCCTCATTTCTTCAACGACCCTTACCGAATTAGAACCCGCTCCGGATGAAGTTAGAAATCTTCTTGAGGATTATGATGACGACCAAATCGAGCGCCTACCGGAATCGCCGTTAGTTCCTGAACTCGCCTCGAAATACTTAGAGGCTGGGTCTCTACCTGCTTCATCCAAGGACGATGCAACCCATATCGCTTTTGCAACTGTTTTTCAAGCGGACGTGCTTGTAAGCTGGAATTTTAAGCATATTGTTAATTTTGCGCGAATTGAAGAATTCAACAAGGTGAATCGGCGCGAAGGGTACGAACATATTGAAATTCGAAGCCCAAAGGACTTAATTTATGGAAAAGAAGAAGAAGGAATTTGATGCGGTTGCTTTTGTGCGAGGCGTTCGCGACGAACATTACCGGAAGTGGGGACATCTTCCGATGAAGGAGTATATGAAAAAAATTCACGACGAAGCGGAAAAAACTCGTCTCGCGCAAAAATTTAAAGAAAAACAACAGAATCGTAATAAATAATATAGAAAATCCGTAATTTTGCAGGGTTCACAAATTTAACATGGGTATTCTATCACTCCTGATTTTTATCCCGCTCCTGGGCGCGGTCATGGCACTGGCGGTCCGCAGGGCGGAAGCCGCAAAATGGGTCGCGCTCATCACGAGCATCGTCACCTTCGCGATCTCGCTCGGCGTGTATGCACAATTCAACTCCGCTGGGAGCGGCTACCAGCTCACGGAGCAGATGCCGTGGGTGGTCCTGCCCGGCCTTTCGTTTACCTATTTCGTGGGCATCGATGGAATGTCCATGCTGCTCATCCTGCTTACGACCTTCCTCACGATCGTAACGATCTTCGGCACGTGGAACTCGATCCAGAAATCGGTTCCCGGGTTCATGGCATTACTTCTGGTGCTCGAAACGGGAATGCTCGGCGTGTTTTGCTCGCTCGACCTATTCCTTTTCTACATCTTCTGGGAAGTGATCCTCATTCCGATGTATTTCATCATCGGCGTCTGGGGCGGTAAGCGGCGTATTTATTCGGCGATCAAGTTCTTTATCTATACGATGGCCGGTTCGCTCATTATGCTCGTCGCGATTATCTGGCTGGGCATTCAGGCGGGGCACATCACCGGACATTTCACGACCGATCTCACGAAGCTGATGGTCATCTCACGGCAGCTTCCGATCGACGTGCAGCATTTACTCTTTTTCGGATTTGCACTGAGCTTCGCAATTAAAGTTCCGATCTTCCCGCTTCATACCTGGCTTCCGGATGCGCATACCGAAGCCCCCACGGCGGGTTCCGTTATTCTTGCCGGCGTGCTGCTCAAGATGGGGACGTACGGGCTTATCCGCTTTTGCCTCGGCATGTTCCCGCAAGCGGCATTCGATTATTCCGGACTCTTTTCCGTGCTCGGAGTGATCGGAATTATTTATGGCGCGCTTGTTTCGATGGTGCAGACCGATGTAAAGCGGCTGATCGCCTATTCCTCTGTCGCCCATATGGGCTTTATTGTGCTTGGAATTTTTTCGATGACCCGCGAGGGCTTGCAGGGGGCGGTCATCCAAATGATCAATCATGGGCTGTCGACCGGAATGCTCTTCATGATGTTCGGCATGATGTACGACCGCCGCCACACGCGCGAAATTTCAGAGTACGGCGGCCTTGCGAAGATCGTCCCACTCTTTGCAGTGTTCTTCGGCATCGCAGTCTTTTCGAGCGTCGGGCTTCCCGGTCTTAACGGATTCATCGGTGAATATCTCACAATGATGGGAGCCTATTATTCGCCGGTGCTGAATACGTGGAGCTATGCGATCTGGAGCGCAACCGGCGTGATTCTCGCCGCGGTCTATCTGCTCTGGATGTATCAGCGGTTCGTATTCGGGATGCCAAAGGGCGCTAAGCCCGCCGGAGCTCATGGACATGATTCGCACGGTCACGATGCACACGTAACGCATGAAGACCATGGTCACGCAACACCGGATCTCAACTGGCGCGAACTCGTTGCAGTGGTCCCCATGGTGATCTTCATGATCTGGATCGGCATTCAGCCGATGAATTTTATGAAGACGAGCGAGAAAACGATGAACCAAATGTCGGACGACCTGCTGAAGTTGAAACAAGGCGCTTCTGTCACGGCCGTCAACACTTCACATTCGAAATTATTTGTTCAGAACATGCCGAACGGGGTGAAGAAATAATATGACAGTTTTTAGCATCTCCGCCCGCGACATATACGGCATCATGCCCCTGCTGATTTTAGCCGGGACGGGCCTGGTCGTCCTGATGTGGGACGCGTTCGAGAAAATTCCCTCGCGCATTCCACTTTTTCTCACCGTACTCGGCGCAATCGCTGCCGGGGTAACCGGTTATGTGAACTTGGACAATACGGGTCGGATCTTCAACGGCATGATCCTGAATAATAGCTTTGCAAATTATTATTCAATCCTCTTTTCACTCGGCGTGATTATCGCGGTTCTACTATCCGAGCGCTACCTGCGCGATGAAGGCGTGCTGGTCGGCGAGTTTGCCGGCCTCATCCTTTTTTCGGCCTGTGGAATGATCATGCTGGCATCGGGAAACGATCTCATCGTCACATTCCTCGGCCTCGAAACGATGTCGATCGCATTTTATGTATTGGCGGGTCTTTTCCGAACACGGCGCGAATCGAACGAAGCCGCGGTAAAGTATTTTTTACTCGGAGCGTTTTCGACCGGCTTTTTTCTCTATGGTATCGCGCTGCTCTATGGAACGTTCGCATCGACGAACCTCGACGCCATCACGAAAGCACTCGACAATCCGATGACATCGCACGCGATCTTAACGAGCCCGATGTTCTGGATGGGCGCGGCGATGCTGTTGGTCGGTTTTGCGTTCAAGATCGCGGCATTCCCATTCCATCAATGGGCACCGGACGTGTACGATGGGGCGCCAACGGTCGTAGCGGGATTTTTCTCGACGGCGGGAAAAGCCGGAGCATTTGCGGCCCTGGTGCTCGTGTTCAATATTGCCATGGGGCCGCTCGCCTTAGATGCAGCCGCTCTTCAGAAGATGCAAATTTTGCTTGGTGTGCTCGCGCTCGCCTCGATGTTCTATGGCAATATCACGGCCCTTGCGCAGGTCAATATTAAGCGTATGCTCGCTTATTCGAGCATCGCCCATGCCGGGTACATGCTGCTTGGCGTTGCAGCGATGAATAAAGAAGGTGCAAGTGCGGTAACGATTTACCTTACGGTCTACACCCTGATGCAAATGGGTGCGTTCGGCGTCGTGGCGTTGCTCGAAAAAGAGAGCGGGCGCGGATTAGAACTTTCCGATTATGCGGGCCTTGGCCGCCGCCGGCCCTGGCTGGCATTCGTCATGTCCATCATGATGCTTTCGCTCACCGGGATTCCTCCGTTCGGAGGGTTTTTCGCGAAGTATTATGTTTTTGCTGCCGCGATCCGCAGTGGCCTGACGGTATATGCAATCCTCGGTATGATCGCAACCGTCATCTCGGTCTATTTCTATCTTCGCGTGATGGTCGTCATGTACTTCCGCGAGCCGGAAGAAGGCGGTGAACTTGTAGTCTCTTCCAGTGGTGCCGTTGCGGTACAAGGCGATACGATCAGCGCCTGGGCCGCACTCGCCATCGTTTCGATCGGCATCTTTATCCTGGGAATTCTTCCGATGATCCTGACGGATATTGCGAAGACCTTCTATCTGCCCTAAGTGGCAATGCAGCCCGTTCTTACCTCCGAGCAGTCCCGCACATTCGATAAACATCTCATCGAGGAGGTCGGCATTCCATCGCTCACGCTGATGGAAAACGCTGCACAGGGTTCTGTCGAAGCAATAAAGGATTGGCTGACCGTCTCCCGCCTCTTCCCTGAGAAGGACGGAGAACTCGAAATTCTTGTCGGTTGCGGGACGGGAAACAATGGCGGCGATGGTATGGCCGTCGCACGGCTCCTCGTCGAGCGCGGACATAATGTAACTGTTTTTCTTGCCGGAGACCGTTCCAAACTTTCCGCCGATGCGAAAGTTCAATACGAAATACTTTCGAAGCTGATCGAGCCGGACGAAATTTACTCCTTCGAGAAGGCGGAGGACATTCTGGAAATGGCAGAACCGCCCGATATTATTATCGATGCGTTGCTTGGTACCGGATCGAACGGCGCGCCACGCGGGGCTATCGCCGAAGGAATAAAAGCCATACAATTGCTTAAAGAGTCGAGTGGCGCTAAGGTGCTGGCGATCGATATTCCTTCCGGCCTCGATGCCAATAATGGCGCATTCGAAAACGATGAATCTTCCCAGACGATCGTGGGCGCCGACCGGACCGCAACGATGGCTGCTCCAAAGATCGGGTTTTATCAGGCCGATTCAAAGCTCTATACCGGCGATGTCCAGGTCGCGAGTCTGGGAGCGGAATTTTCATTCCCAAACGACACCGAAAATAAAGCATTCCTGATCGATGCCGATGTTGCTCGGCAGGGAATCCGGACGTTTCGATACACCGCATCGAAGTTGGATCGAGGGCGTGTACTCACCATCTGTGGCTCACGCGGAATGACCGGCGCAGCCATTATGTCGGCAATGGCGGCGCTCAGGACCGGGTGTGGACTGGTCACGGTTGGAATTCCAGAATCGCAGCGTACTATTGTGGCACAAGCGATGCCGGAACTGATGACCGTCGGCATTGAAAGCGAGACCAACGGAAGTCCCGATCTTCCGGCGTGGGACGAACTCCAATCGCAATTCAAAAAATGCGATGCGGTGCTTATCGGATGCGGATTGCCTGTTATTCTTGGAACTACGGCTCTTATCCTTCGCATCGTTTCGGAAGTGGATAAGCCGATGGTGATCGATGCCGGTGCACTCAGCACGCTTCAGGGACATTTAGAGATTTTGAGGAACAGGAAAGCTCCGACCATTCTGACGCCTCACGTTGGCGAACTTTCCCGGCTCGTCGATAAAACGTGGCAGGAAGCCGATCGTCACCGTCTGGAGTATGGCCGCCAGGTCGCCAGGGCATGCCGTGCGATCGTCGTCGTAAAAGGCGAACCGGTCCAGACCATTGGCCCGGACGGCACTGCCTTTATCAATACGACCGGCAATGTTGGCCTTGCTACCGGAGGAACGGGCGATGTGCTCGCCGGAATGATCGTAAGCCTGCTCGCGCAAATGCCGGACGATCCGCTCGAAGCGACGCGAACGGCCGTCTATCTCCATGGGCTTGCCGGGGACTTTGCAGCCGAAGAAAAAACGACTCATGGAATGACCGCAACGGACGTCATCGAACACATTCCTCGGGCATTCAAAGCATTAGGAATTAAATAATGTCTTCGTGGCAAGCGGTTCTCCGCAAAGATCTGCGCGTCGAGTTTCGGACGCGCTACGGTGTAAGCGCCGTAATCATGTTCTTGCTTACCACGGTGGCCGTCATCCTATACTCCACTCCGGGCGAACGATTACAACCGAGCATTCTTAGCGCGCTCTTGTGGATCTCCCTGTTCTTTGGCGCGATGACAGGGCTTTCCCGTTCGTTTGTTTCCGAAGAAGAACGGGGGACCTCGCTCATGCTACGGCTTTATGCGAATGGGGAAAGTGTCTTCATCGGAAAGTTCGTTTATAATCTCCTGCTGATGATCTCGCTTGCGATCTCGGCTCTCATTTTTTTCGAATTTTTTTTTACTAAAGATTTTCACGTTCGGGACTGGTCGGCCTTTGTTCTTCAACTTGTTCTTGGCGCGATCGGGATCGCGGCCGTTTCAACGATACTCTCTGCGCTTATCAGTCGTGCGTCCCAAAAAGGAGCCCTCCTTCCCATCCTCGCTCTTCCGGTGCTGATGCCACTCGTGATTGCAACGACCGACGCCACGCGCATTGCACTCGAAGTGCCCAATGCGGTCGCAAATGCTCAGGGAGACCTTTTGATATTATTTTCGTTCGATGTCGCAATGGTGCTCGTAAGTTACGTTCTTTTTGACGTAATCTGGCGCGACTAATGAGGCTTTTTCGCTCGAATATATTTCTCTGGTGTCTTGGAATCGTTCTCGCGGTCCAGGTCTATCTCTCATTCGAAATTCCGGTTGCGGGAAGTTTTGGCGATGCGGCCATGCTTTCGATGAGCGGCGTGCAGGATGTAACGCCGGTGAAAGCAACGCTCGTTTCGGTGGACTCTGGATTTGCCAGGTTCAGCGACCTCTACGGAGATTCAGGAAGGGTGTATGTGACCGATCGGTCGTATGGGACCTATAAATCCTCCCGGCCGGGAGACGTATTGGTGATGAGCGTGGCATACGATCGCTCAGCGAAAGGCTTCGATCTTGTCGAAATAATTCGCGAGAACCCGGCAATCACCTTCCCAATGATCCAGGGGCTTGGCGAACTGGGACGGAACATGCTCTTTCACGTGCCGATGTCGATGGTAGCGTTCCTTGCATTTCTGTTGGGGACGATCTATTCGGTCCTTTATCTCGTCAAAAAGAATCACGATTACGACCGCCGGGCCCGGGCATCATCGGCCGGAGGATTTCTCTTTACGGCGCTTGCGACGGTCACCGGCTCGATTTGGGCTCGATTTAGCTGGGGAACATTCTGGAACTGGGACCCGCGTGAGACCTCCATTTTCATTTTGCTCCTGATCTATGCCGCCTATTTTATGCTACGCTCGCTGCTCGAAGAGAGCGAAGATAAAAAGGCACGGATCGCAGCCGTCTATAATATCATCGCGTTCGTAAGCGTCCCGTTTCTCATGTTCGTCGTTCCTCGCATTACGAACAGCCTGCACCCCGGCGGCGGGGGCACCGAGGCGCCGCTTCTCAATCTCTCCGGAAAAACGCATACGGCACCCTCGCTCGGGATCATGTTCGAGATTTCCACGCTTTTATTCTTTATCGTATTTCTTTGGATGAAAGACCTTGTCACCCGCATCCTTCGTATCCATGATAAGCGGGCCGAAGCACTTTAATTCTTATGGATTTTCTGGAACATAACGCTCTGTATGTCGTCGGTATTATCTCGGCGGTGATCTGGTTCGGATTATTTCTTTTTATGTTTGGCGTCGAGCGGCGCGTGCGAAAGCTCGAACGCGAGCCGTAATGGATAGGACTCTCGGTCCGGAAGCCGTTCTCATCCGCCGCGCAACGCCGGAGGACGCAGAAGCCGTCGCTGCTCTCCTCGTGCGATCTATTCGAGAACTCTGTGGCCCGGACTACAATAATGATGAAACGATCCTCTCGCGGTGGTGCGCTAATAAAACACCGGAACAAATAAGGCATGGGATGGAAAATGGGCAAAATTATTGGACCGTAGCCCTCGACCAAAATACCATCGCGGGCACGGCGCTTATGACTCCCGAAGGAGAGATTCTCCTCTGTTACGTCCTGCCGGAATATGTCCATCGAGGCATCGGCAACGCATTACTCACCGATTTGCTTCGCAACGCACGGACGCTTGGCCTCAAAAAAATTCGGCTCGAAAGCACACGGAGCGCGCGTGATTTTTACCGACGTAATGGATTTATCGAGCTTGGCAAAACGCTCGGCATGGGAGTGATTCCTTGCTTCACGATGGAACGAACGATTGGTGCCGAGTATGCCTAAGATCCGATCGGTGCTGTTCGACATCGATGGTACGCTCCTCGACTCGTTCGAATTTTTGTATGGCGCTTTCGAACATGCCTTTGATATGCACGGCATTGCTCGAATGCCGCGCAATGAAATGCGGAGTTACATCGGCCCACCGCTCGAACAGGTCTATGCGGCGATGGTCCCCGGGTGCGATGCTGCATCCATGACCGAGGCACATCGCCAGTTTCAGGAAACGCACCTCGACCTCATAAAATTATTTCCGGATACGGTTTTCACACTCGACGAACTGGCACGCAGGAATATCAAATTAGCCGCGATTACCACTCGATCGCGGCGAACGTCGGTCCGTTCCCTCGAAGTCAATCACATTGCTACGTATTTCGACATCGTTCTTTCTGCTGAGGATGTCTCCGAACACAAGCCTGCTCCCGAGCCACTGATCAAAGCGCTGGAGGCCATTTCTATGCGCGCGTACGAAGCGATCATGGTCGGTGACACTTCCGCCGATATTCTTGCGGGGAAGAATGCTGGAACGAAAACAGCCGCCGCGCTTTATGGATTCGGCGGTGGAACCTTATTAGAGCTTAAGCCGGATTACGTAATCCGCGAACTGAAAGAGCTTCTCGATATCTCTTTTGAGTAAAAATTAGATTTTGCCTAATCGTAAAAGGTAATGACTGCGACAAAATGCAGCAACCAAATTATTAGTCCAAGCGATGCACCACCATACAGCACCCAGGTAGCGAAGGTAGGCGGCTTTTTTCTTCGAACTCGCCAGACAGCTATTCCTATCAAAACAATAGACGGAATCCCGATAAACATGAGGAACAGACTATCGACCATGCTGTCCTTCGCTCGGTACTGTGGCAAATGCCATAGCTTTTTTGAACGGACCAGTCCGGGTAATCGATTGATGACCTGCGATTCAAATTCATTTCGAAGGTCATCCGAACTGATTCCGGCCTTGTACCGCTCGGAGACACCGAGTAATTCTAACATGGAATGGCTCGTGTTGTCGTTCGAAACCGCATGAAGGTCCGCTGTGAACGTCTCATCGAATACAACGGTATCGCCAGGAAAAGTGAAGACGCCTTTTCCTAAAATGACAAATCGGCGATCTGTGGATATCGTACGAACGGTATCCTCTCGAATAATTAAGGAATCGAACTCTGCCCGAAGAACTGGAAGGTCTTGTTGAAAATAGTATCCGGTATCGAATTTCTCCGAGCGCTGGCTCTGTGAAGTCGCACAAAACAGAAAAACGCTGAAACATGCCAGCACCACGGTGGTAAATTTTTTCGGTTCTATTGCGCTCAGAGAGATATGTCGAGCTGCCAACGGTAGTACAATCAACGCATAAAGGTCTGTCAGATCCACCACCCGTGCAATGTGGAAGGGCATGGAGCTATTTATCATCCGTATCGCACTTTCCGAAAAAGGCGATTTCCACCAAATAAAGAAAAGTCCGATCAGCGATACGATCTCTCTTCGTCGTTGTGGATAAACAGAAACACAAAAAATCGCGAAGGCATAGAGTCCGGCGAAATCTGAAAGTTTACCCGTAATCCAATTAGGGGATGCAGGCTTAAAAAAGAAGTCGTTTATGAAGAGCAGCCCAAGGGCGATGAGAAAACGACGATTCCGCAATGCAGCCTGGAACGAAGGGACGTTTGGGCGAACGGTCATGCGCAAAGATACGCAACCAGGGAATATCGACCCAGGAAAGCAAAACCGCCTTGCTCGTAAAAGCAAGGCGATCGGAATAACGAATGAATTGGAAGGATCTGTGTGACGCTTTATCCCAGGTAGCTCTGCAGCGGCTTCGTCTTGGGTGTGTGGCGCAGGCGTCGGATCGCTTTTTCTTTTATTTGACGGACGCGTTCGCGAGTCAGCGCAAATTTTTCACCGATCTCTTCGAGCGTAAGCGGATGAATATCGTTAAGTCCATAATAGAGCTCGATCACTTCCCGCTCGCGGGTGGAAAGCGCCGTCAGTGCGCGAGACACTTCGAGCTTCAGGGAATCGCTCATGAGCACCGAGTCCGGCGGCGACTGCTGCATGTCCTGAAGGATATCGAGCAGGCGGTTATCTTCCCCGACAGAGAACGGCTGATCGACGGAAAGATGACGGCCGGAGATCTTCAGCGTCTCGGCGACTTCCCCAGGGGTCATATCGAGTTTATCGGCAAGCTCGTTCGCCGTTGGCTCGCGCTCGAATTCCTGTTCGAGCTGAGAAAATTTTTTCGAAATCTTATTCAGCGCACCGACGCGATTGAGCGGCAGCCGCACGATACGCGATTGTTCTGCAAGCGCCTGGAGGATCGACTGGCGAATCCACCATACCGCATAGGAAATGAACTTAAAGCCACGGGTCTCGTCGAACCGTCGGGCGGCCTTGATCAGGCCCAAGTTCCCTTCATTAATGAGGTCGCCTAAGGAAAGTCCCTGGTTCTGGTATTGCTTGGCGACGGAAACGACGAACCGGAGATTCGCCTTGACGAGAATTTCGAGTGCACGTTGGGAGCCCGGCGCATTTTCTTTGATCTTTCGTGCGAGCTCGATTTCCATCTCGGAGTTCAGAAGATCGACACGGCCGATCTCCTGAAGGTACATGTCCAGCGATTCACTTTCGCGGTTCGTGTATTGCTTTGAGATGCGCATGAGGTTCGGAAATTCGGAAAGAAATGATGACGGTTAACGACGTGAATGACGACCGGCCGCGGGTACGCAGGCGGGTTTCGCGGCAACCGGCCGCTCATTCGAGGCGGCCTTGGGGGGGACGGAGAATGAATGCTTGTGCAGTATCAACGGGTAATATCGATTACTTCTCCTGACGTGCAGCGCGCACGGTCCTTCACCGGAATGCTCTGATTTCCTTCGAATTCAGATTGCTTTCGCCACTTTTCGATGAAGTTGCATCCATGAACGAGCCGTAATTTTCGTTCGTTCCGAATTCCATTTGGATTTAACGAAAAAATATCGTATATTCCCGCCACTTTTCGGAGGCCAGCAAGTCAGCCGACATCAATAGACGATCACATTATTTCCGCCGAGTTCCCTTGCGCGTTCCAGCGCAAGTTCGGCGCCTTCCATCAGTTCTTCGACGTTGCCGTCCCTTCTGGCACCGGAAACGCCAATCGAAGCCGTCACGGAATAGCTGCGTTTTCCAATGGCGATGACTTCGCTCACAATCATCTTTCGCATTTTTTCACTCCAGAGATAGCCCTCTTCATCGCTCATCTTTATGAGCAGCACGGCAAACGTATGTTCCCCGGTCCGTGCTACCACATCGAAGGCCCTCGCTCCGAATCGGAGCAGACGCGTGATCGCCAGCACGATCGTGTCGGAATCTTCCTGCGAAAATCTGGAACTGAATTCATGAGCGCCATCGATCTCGAAGAGTACAAATGTGAGCGGTTCGTCGAATTGCATCGCGCGCGTAAGTTCCTGACCGGTACGCTCGATCATTCCATGTTGGTTAAGAACCCCAGTAAGAAGATCGGTAAGGGCACGCTCTCCGACCATTTCGCTTAACGCAATGATCTCGAGCGCGCTTGCGGCACTGCGGGCAAGATGCTCCAGCGTTTCTACGTCCGCTTCCGTATAGCGCGCTCGGTCGCTATGTTCGAGCGCCAGGGCGCCGTAATTTTTGGTCGCCGTACGTATCGGTATGACGAGAAACGAATGCCCAATGGCATTCTGTCGGTCCTCTTCCAGATTGAACCGAACGCTTTGTGGAGATAATGCCTCCGTACACATGCTGCGGCCAGATGTAAGGCACTTGCCAACCAAACTTTCCTCCATGGAAACCGGCGTCATGGGCGTTACATAAGCCCCGCCCCGTTTTGACTGCAGGCTCATCAGGCTCCAAAGGCGCCGCCCTTCATCGAACGATGCCGTCGCGAGCCAGTCCCAGTCAATGATTTCTCCGGCTGCTTCTGTAAGCGCGCGAAGAACATATTCGGGATTTTTTCTTTGATCGCGGAGAACACGCAGGGAAGAATCGGGGCTGACAATCTCGTACAGTTTTCGGGCGGCATCGAGCGTTCGAGCGGATGCCAGCAGATCGTATTTTTCAATGTACGAGCGAATGAGACCTGCAATCAGCTTCGAATGCTCGGTCAGAATTCGAAGTGTTTCTGCGCTGAAGTGTTCTGGCGTCGTCGAATCCACAGTGAGCACGGCCACGAGCCCTTCGGCAAAGAGCACGGGCATTCCCGCGAACGAAGCAATGCCGATCGCATCGCGGTAATACGGAATAAGATCGCGCTCGGCCTGATGAGAAATTGAAGTATGAAGCTCCGGCCGCTGCTTGGAAACGATGCGGCTCACGGCATCGAGCTCGATCGGAAATCGTTTATCGCCAGCGAGGAATTGATAGGCGCGATCGTCCAGTGCTGCACTTTCGAGGACGAGTTGCTGCTTTTTCGCGTTGACCCAGAAAAACATTGCGCTCGTGGCGCCGAGCTGGTCCCTCAAAATATCGAGCAACTCCCCTAAGAGGACCACGAAATCGGCGCGGGGATCGCGAGACTCATGGGCACGTCGAGGATGGGAATCGAACGAGCGAAGCGCATCCAGAAATGACAACATGGCTCGGTCAACACGTGGCTCGAGCGCGATCGGTTGCGTGACGAACCCTTCGTTTTCCTGCGGCGCCTGAACCGCGTGCAGAGATACTCCCTCCAAAATTTCTTCTTCTAAAATTGCGTCTTCAACGTCATCGCACTCTTGAATTTCTTCATTAGGAACTTCATTCGCTTCGAAACTTTCCTGCGCCAGAATATTTCCGAGGTATCCGGCCGGGTCAGCCGCCAGCGCTTCTTCGAGCGTCTCTTCGATGGCAGAATCGATCGGTTCCGGAACTTCTATCAATGGCGCCGGTTCCGTAGAAACATTCCGCGCGGGCGCTCCTTGGCGGCCCGCTTCCTCTTCGTGATGGGCTTTCGTAACACGAACGATGGCTCGCTCATGCTCGGCGAAATAGGCACCGTTTGTACCAGGCTCTTCGGACGGACCATGCGCCACCGGTTCCGAATGCGGCTTTCGGAAGAACGGCAATTTGCTCTGGCCTCCGATCATCTCGTCTCGAAGCGATTTAAGCCGAGGCACCGCAAAACGAAACAGTGCTGGCTTTTCTTTTTCCATCCGCTCTTCGCGTTCGCGCCAGGCTTTACGTTCCTCTTCCACCTGCGCTTCCTGCTGAGCACGCGTAATTTGGAAATCGTCGAAGGTAACCCTTTTTAGAGGGCGGCCATCGCGGGAGTGCTCGTCGTCCGAGCGGGACTCGCGCGAACGTCCAGCGTTGCGATTGGACAAATATTCGTCGGACGGATGAAAATCCGCATCAGGGCCAGGCATCGTAAGGTCGTCGCGTTCGTCGCTCATGCTACTCTCACCGAAGGACCAGCGGGGCGGTCAATCCAACGGTACAGGGAATTTTCATGCAGACCGCGTGCGATCTGCACGTGCAAACGTCTATAGTGCGAACCTTACAAACCCGTGAGGGATTCCGCGCTTATGACCAATTTCTAATTTTTTTTTGTCGAACGTCAGGGCAGAAGTTCCGTCATAAGCTCTTCCGAACCTGTTTGCGTAATGCTCCGCTTCTCACCGGGATGTTGCTTACTTTCGACGACCAGGGTGAAATTCCGCTTCTCCTGCATCAGACGCTGAACAAGAAGGCCGGTTCCATCCTCGATACGGACGACACTGTGGGAGGTCGCAACGAAATTATCTATCGTGGCTTTGGCCGGTCCCTGATCGAGCACGCGCTGACGCGGCGTCGTGGACCGGTTGTCCTCCAGCACAGCAAGCACGCGATCTCCGCGTTTTTCCAGCCCTCGAACCGTTTCCGAACCGTCAATATGCACCGGAAATGAGAGTCCGGGAGCGACATCTAAATTCATATCCGTAGAATCTCGCCAGGTCGTATCCGCCTTGAGGGCATGGATGGGATCGTGCACCAGGACACGCATCACGTACGCATTGGCTACTTCCTCTGCCTGCTCCGTCGCATATTGACGGACAATCGGTTTTGTGCGGTCTGTATCTGGAACTTTCACGAGCAGTTCATTCACGATCGAACTAACGTCCAGCATGGAATCGAGATCGCCATATTTGTTGGTCCGAATCGTAAAATTCTTTCCGAGCAAAATATTGAATTCACGGTACTCATCGTTCTTTGCATCATTCGGGTTCGTACTCGAATAATGAACGGTCTCGGTGTCCCGCTGAGAGGTCATTTGAATCGAATCGACCTGAAAGACGAGATCGACGGAACTATCTTTGCCGATACTTTTTACCGTATGGTGCAAATAAAATTCGGTAGTACTGGAGGCCGAATGCTTCATCGGGGTACCGCCGGACCCGGCATCGCTGGCGGACATCGACATTTTATCGATAATATGATACCGCTGCACCGAGCCGACCTTTGGATGAAACATTAAGTGGTGGTTGGTATCGGTGATAGCGACTGATTCCGCTTTTTGTGTCGTATCCAGTGTTCCCGTGGTCGAACTCGTGGCGGTAGTCTCTTTTTTACTGCAGGAAGCGAGGATCCCTGCGAAAAGCAAAAATAGAACGGTGCGGTGAAGGTGCATGAAAAGGATAAGAGTCTATCGTTAATAAGAACGGTTAAATTTAATGCGAATCGTTGGTCCCGGTTGAATCGGGAGCAGGAACCGGTTTCGAATCGGTTCCCATGTCGGAAGTACCATCGCTGGAGGAACCATCGTCATTCGGGTCTTTCCAGACGCCTTTGTGAACTTTTACTTCTTTCAGCGTAATGATGCCGTGCAGCACTTTGACGGGGTAAACATCGGTCGTCACTGTCCTTGTGATCTGCTCTGGTACCGTGTCGATATCGACCTGCAACTGCACCAGCGCAGTGTCCTTATACAACGAATGTTTGAGAAACCCATCTCTCATGAGGAGTGCTCCATGTCCGGCGCCGTAGAAACGATTAATGCCGAGCGGCGTGGCAATGCCCTCGAGATAATCGACGTGCTTGGGAGGATCGAAATAGGTCACATGAAATTCAAGCGAGCCATTCTTTCCCGGCGTTGCAGATACGGTGCGTGTGATCGGAATTTCGGTCGCCGTCGATGGCGAAGTGTAGGGAGATGCCTGGGCTGCAAGACCGCCGAAACCGAGTTCCAGGAGCTGGCCCATTCGCAGCGAATCCGTAAGCGAAAGCATCGCGTGGACCATATCATAATCATACCCTTTACCGACAGCATCGTCGTGAAAATCCTGCAGATTGATAAAACGCGCAATGGTTCCATCCGGCCGCATCACAAAACGCAGGATATGCCCGAGGAACTGGGCACGAGGCAAGACTTTAATATCGTGCAGCTCATGCTGAATATCGTAGTCCTGTGCAGAGTTGAATCGGAAAAAGTTCTCGGCGTTCGGGCCTTCGCCGAAGTTAATCCCGGTCCGAAAGGAATCGAGCGAGGCCGAAACGTACGCAAAGCCGTTTGGACTCAGGCTGTCAATCGTCTCGGTAAACGAATACACGGAGGTGCGTATGCTCGGCCGAGCATCGTGCTCATCAACCTGCGGGAAATGCATCGCAAGCCGCAAGACTTCGGTGATGACAACATGGTGCACGTCGCCTGGTTTGAAATCGAGTTTTAGGACGTGCGCCGGCTGCGCGAACAATGGTCCGCGAAAAACGACAAAAAACAATATAGCGATAGCTGGGAGCGTGCGACTCCCGGAAAGAAATCGGTTCATAATGCCATTAACGAGAGTAGTTTTTATAGAGCGCATAAGCGGCGAGCGTCATCCCGTCCCAAATCTCACCGCGGGCGATGAGAAGATCGAGTTCTTCCGGTGTGACCCAGGCCGGCTCGAACTCTTCGCTCACCTCCGGGCGGGCTTCCGCCGCAGAAAGCTCCTGCGCTATGAAGACGTAACACTCTTCATCACTTGCTCCGTTCATCGGATTAAACCATCCGATCGGAATTAAGCGGGCAGATTGAAATCCTGCCTCTTCGAGCAATTCTTCGCGAGCGGCTTGTTCGTGCGTCATGCCTTCCTTCATGCCGCCGCCCACGAATTCGAGACTTTCGCGTTGGTTCAGGTACCGGAACTGTCGAAGCAGCAAAATCCGGCCTTGCCGTTCAACAATCACGAATACCGCTCCTTTCGTATGTGCGTAGAAAAACTGCCCTTTCGAATCGTCCGGATGAAGGTATTCGTCCCGCCGGTATTCCCACCAGGGATTTTTATGCAGGATCTCGGTCGATAGCCGCTTCAGGCGCTTGAGCATGGATCTTAAAAGTTTAAGAACTTATAACAAATTCCGAGCAAGGGAGGAGAGAAGATTAATTCGCGCGTTAAATCGGCCAAAAGGCCGTATCGCGGTTTTAAAAGCGGGTGTTGACACTCGCATTACCAACAAAGGCCTCATTTCACATATATAAACACATGTTTGAGGGCCTCGGAAATTCTGTTGACCAGAAATTTAAGATTGCACAAAAAAATGTGTTATTTTTGAGTGTTACTTGTCGCCAATGCTTCTTTTTAGAAGTTTCTGGCTTTTGTGCTTCACCATTTCATTCATCCTTATATGAAGAAATCGATTTTGAACGTTACGCTATTGACCATTACCGCGTTTTTGGCCGGGTGTATGGCGAAAAATCAGGGGGCGGCTACGTCCGACTCGACTGGAACGGTCAGCGGAACCGCGACGACCTCCGGTCCGCCCAGCGCCGACCGAGGCAAATATCTGGTGACGGCGATCGGATGTAACGATTGCCATACTCCTTGGACAATGGGCCCCAATGGCCAGCCTGGACCCGATATGACGAAAATGCTTTCAGGCCATCCGGCTGGAATGAAACTGATGCCGACGCCTCTTCCGCAACCGTGGGTGTGGGCCGGAGATATGACCATGACCGCCTTTCAGGGACCGTGGGGCGTAAGCTACTCCGCGAACCTGACACCCGATTCTGTGACCGGAATCGGTGCCTGGTCACAGGATGTCTTCGTTAATGCCATTCGTTCGGGTAAACATATGGGTAAGGGCCGTCCCATACTCCCACCGATGCCCTGGAACTGGATCAAGGAATTGAATGACAATGACCTTGCGAGTATTTTTATGTATCTTCGCACAATACCTGCCATTTCAAACCAGGTGCCGGATCCCGTGCCGCCTCAGACCGGAATGATGGGAGGGCCTGGCGCTCCACCCATGCCCGGCCAACCCGGCATGCCACCCGGCGCACCGCCCGCTCCTCCGCCACACCACCACAAGTGAGTCGTTGAACTTTATTCTTTTTACGCCGATCGGGGATCCTCGATCGGCGTAATAGTTTATTTTTCTTCCCTGGCGAACTGCTGAAACAGAACTTCGGCAATATGATAGGTTTTCCTGCCGGTCGCCTGCTCGATCTGCTCCCGGCAGCTAAACCCATCAGCAATAATGAGATGATCTTCGGGTGTTTCCTGGATCTTAGGAAGCAATTTTTGTCCTGCAATCGCCATCGAAACGTCATACTTATCCTGTTCAAATCCAAAAGCGCCGGCCATGCCACAACAACCGATATCCAGCAGTTCCGCTTCAACCCTCGCCTGAGCAATGGTATCGCGCTCCGAATCCTTCCCGAAAACAGCATGATGGTGGCAGTGAAGCTGGACGATACCTTCCGGTGCTGACCCCTGCGTTCGCACCTTAAAATTGGGAGCGAACTTTTGCAGAAATTCGCTCAGAAGATATGTATTCTCGGCGAGGCGCTTGGCATCCTCCCGCTCGGGCATGAGACCATGAAGTTCATCGCGAAAGACCGAGGCACAACTCGGTTCAAGGACGACCATCGGAATACCGGCAGAAATATCCGGACCGACCACATGAAGGATTTCTTCCAGATAGTTCCGAGCACGCGCGAGCATTCCCCAGTCATAGAGCGGCCGGCCGCAACACAGGTCCTGTCGATAGACCTTGACCGTAAAGCCTGCTTCTTCAATGACTCGAACGGCCGCTTTCGCCGTCTCAACTCGAAAATAATTGTTGAACGTGTCTGCCCAAACCACAACCTGTTTCGTAATGAGCGGAGTCGGCTCCTTCGGATTGGGATGGATTATTGGTTCCCGAACATCGAGGAGCGGCCGGTCCATGAACCACTTCTTGAAGGTTTGTTTGGCAAACTTTGGGATGTCCCGTTTCTGGTGAATTCCACCAAGCCACTTAATGAAGCGGCCAGTGAGCGGGGCGTGTGTCAGTCCATTGACAAGCGATGGAAATTTCGAAGCGACGCGGGCCACACTATGAATCATTCCCATTGAATACGCGGTCCGCGGTCGCACGCGCCCATGATAATAGTGCGCAAGGAATTCCGATTTATAGGTCGCAACATCCACACGGACCGGGCAATCGCTTTTGCACCCTTTACACGCCAGGCAAAGATCAAGTGCTTCGCGAACTTCATCGCTCTTCCAGCCGTCAGTAATCACGTCACCGTGCAGCATCTCCCAAAGCAGGTGCGTTCGGCCTCGGGTGACATGCGCTTCTTCACGCGTCGCCCGGTAGCTTGGACACATGACGCCATCGTGCTCTCGTCGGCAGACGCCTGCTCCAACGCACCGTTCGGTCGCGCGCGCAAAACTACCCTCGTCGTCCGGGAACTGGAAAATGGTCGGGAGGATCGGCGGGTTGTAGTCCGCGCCATATCGCAAGTTCTGATCGATCTTATATGGCCGAATCAGTTTTCCCGGATTCATTTTCCAATCCGGATCCCAGATCGTCTTAAATTCCTCGAAGGCCTGCATGATCCGCGGACCGAACATTTTTGGCAGGAGTTCTCCGCGCGCCTGTCCATCACCATGTTCTCCGGAGAGCGAGCCACCGTAGTGAAGGACCAGATCGGCCGCTTCGTGTGTAAATTTCACCCACTGTTCGATACCCTCTTTTGTTTTCGGTTCCCAATCGAGCCGCGTATGCACGCAACCGTCGCCAATGTGCCCATAGACGGAACCGGTATAATGATATTTCTCCATCAACGTCCGAAAATCGCGCAGGTAATCTCCAACGCGTTCCGGTGGGACGGCAGAATCCTCCCAACCTTCCCAATTGTCCTTTTGATCGGGAATACGAGCGGTCGCGCCAAGCCCTGAATCGCGGACGGTCCAGATATCTTTTTGCTCTTTATCACCATCGTACAGGCGAGAATCGACGACCTTACCGTTCGCTTTAAGCTGCTTCAGAGCGGCATCGGCTACGGCTTTCGCAGCAGCTTTCGTTTCGGCTCCAAACTCTGCAATGAGCCAACCTTCCCCCGCCGGCATGTGCCGAAGTTGCGCCTCATGCAGGTGCTTCTTTTTCATATCTCGAATGAACTTCCGGTCGAGCCCTTCCAGTCCGACGAGCCGGCCTTCGGAACCGTTCCGGAATGGGAGAAGGACGGTAACATGATCTCCGGCGGTCGCAATATCGTCATAACCGGCTACGATGAGGACCCGCTCCGCAGGGTTCGGTATCAATTCCACCGTGGCTTCCAAAATCGTTACCAATGTCCCCTCGGACCCAGCCAACGACCGAGCCACATGGAATCCATTCTCCGGCAATAGCTGGTCGATCGAATATCCAGACACGCGACGTGGAATGTTTGGAAATTTTCTCCTGATTTCCTCGCCATACGTGGCCGCGATCAATTGCAGATGCTCGCGAAGCTCCGGCCGTCCTGTGCCCTCGAGATAGTCCTGCCCGACCGTCATCACGGTACCATCGTAGAGCAGGACCTTCAGCGCTTTGAGGTTATCGACGGTGCGGCCGGCCATGATCGAATGAACACCACAGGAATTGTTCCCAATCATCCCTCCCAACGTGCACCATTTATGGGTCGCTGGGTCGGGACCAAAGGTCAGACCATACGCTTTGGCGGCATCGCGAAGATCGTCCAGCACAAGACCTGGCTGTACGCGAGCCGTTCTCGTGTTGGGATCGATCTCGATCACATGATGAAGATACTTTGTGAAGTCCATCACGATCGCTTCATTGCAACACTGGCCGGGAATACTGGTCCCTCCACCACGGCTGAGAATCGGCGCCCCATACTCGCGCGCGGTAGCAACCGTTGCAATGATATCGTCGAGCGTCCGCGGGATCACGACACCGATCGGCACTTGTCGGTAGTTCGAAGCGTCGCTCGTATAAAGCGCTCGCGAACCTTTATCAAAACGGACTTCTCCCGAAATGCGCTGTTGGAGTTTCGACTGCAATGCGGTCGTATCGAATGGCGGTGAGGCTGTTCGTTTCATGGTGTTTTTGTAACACGAAATAGGCGAGAATCGGCCATGGCAGAGTAATGTTACCGTACCAATGCTTCCTCACTCCGTTCGAACGGCGTCAGGAGTTCGGCGCCCGCGCTCGTTACGAGTACCATGTCGCAAAGGCGCATACCGGCAATGCCCTCAAAATAAATTCCCGGTTCGAGATTGATGACCATCCCTGCTTCCAGCACGTCGCTGGAGCCTTTTTTCAATTGGGGGGATGCATTATGGTCGATCGCCGTAAACCCAACACGATGTCCCGCATCATGTTTTATTTCCTTTTCAAAACCATAACGTGAAAGCACGTTGCGAACAGCCGCATCAACGGATCCAGCCTTTATGCCAGGTCGAATCATACCGAGCCCAGCTTCGCTTGCAGCGAATGTTGCTTCATACATCCTTTGGTATAGTTCTGACGGCGTTCCAACGATATAGGTCCTCGTAATATCCGTCCAGAATCCATCGGCATGCGAATTACAGTGGATAAGGGCCACTTCCCCGCTCTTAAGCCTTCGTCGAGAACTCATCGCAAATGCTCCATAGGCCGTACCGGATCGCTCGCCGGACATGCACGAGACCATTCCTCGAGCGCGTGTAATGTCGGGATATTTTGCAGCAAGCGTTGTAAGCGGCATTTCGAAGTGCATGGCGATTTCGTACTCGGTTGTTCCTGGCTGAACGTGTCTGGAGCCGATCTCAAATGCCTCGCGTGCAATCGCTACGGCTGCTCTCACTCGTTCGAGTTCGACCATCGTAAGAATAGCACGCTCTGCCCTGAGGAGTTCATCGGCTTCTGCCAATGAACTGCGGGGAGCGATCTCTTGGATGAGATCTTCAAGACCGCAACCGTATTGAGTCGTCGCAATATAGGTTGCTTCCTCCGAAATGGGCTCACGTTCAATGCCTATCGTCCGAAAAGGAAACGATCCGAGTTTTTTTTCGAGCGCAGGCCTGATATTTTCGAGTGGACTTTTTTTTGCCTCGAACGGTACGATCTCATCCGCATTCGATTTGCCAATATACGCTACTTCGTCCTGAGGGACCAGAAGCGTGACCGTTCCATCGCGCTCGGCTATGGCAACGGAGTTCCCAATGATCGGCCAATACCCGGTAAGCAACAGGACGCTTTTCGGATGCACGCAGACAATTGCATCGAGCTCATTTGCTACGATCGCCCGCGTAAGCCGAGTGGCCCGTTCGGGATCGCGCTTCGCCATCAGCTTAACACTCGTTCAAGCTCGCGCTTTACAGCAATGAGCGGACTGATACTGCGGCGGTTGTCGCCTTTTTCGTTCGCAACCTTTGCAATGTAATAAGCCCCGGCAATCAGCAGCATTCCTGCTCCGGTCACAAGTCCGCGGTGGAGGTTTAGCCATAATTGAATACTGTAGCCCGCGGATTCTTTATCGAAACGCCCATGAGTACCATAGTCGCTAAAATCGTCCGCCGGCTCATAAAGGTTAGGCTTGTAATCCTTTGGTAGCGGTTCCCGATCGATGCTTCCATTCCAGGCCACGTCCGCGATATAATGATCGAAAAGACTGCTCATGAGGCGTTCGCCAATGAGCGATTCGAGCGTGGGATAGCCAATGACGATCCGCTTACGTTTATGCTGCGCGGCCCAGACGATCGCACGCGCCGGAACTTCCGGCTGGTAGACCTTTCCTACCGGACGGCCTTTCTTGCCCAGTAACGTTTTCGTCCATTCGAACTGCGGCGTATTCACGCCGGGAAGAGCAAGGGTGGTAATATGGACGTTGCTGTGGAGATGAAAAAGCTCTGTGCGCAACGATTCTGAAAATCCTTCGATGGCGTGCTTCGCGCCACAATATGCAGCCTGTAAAGGAATGGAACGGAATCCGAGCGCGCTCGAGACTTGGACAATCGCTCCGCGATTGCGAGGGAGCATGCGCCGGAGCGCCGCTTTCGTTCCATATACCGTTCCGAGGTACGTTACCTCAGTCACTCGATGAAAATCCTCGTTCGATATTTTGAAAACCGGTCCATAGACGCTCGCCATGGCATTGTTCACCCAAACATCGATGGGGCCTAATTCCCTCTCGATCCGATTCGCAGCTACCTCGATGGCATTGGCATCGCTGACATCGCACAGCACGGCGATCGCGCGACCGCCGAGATCTTCAACTTCTCGCTTTGCCGCCCTAAGCCCTTCTCGACCACGCGCAAGAAGCGCAATCTTACATCCAAGTTTTGCAAATTCTTTCGCGGCGGCGCGTCCGACTCCGGCTGAGGCACCGGTGATCACAATGACCTTCATACCCCAAAGTCGCGCAATCTGCGTGCCTTTTCGGGTTAGGAATACTCAACCGTTGCAACTTAATCGTTACAGAGTCTCCTGGCCGGAAGTTTTGGCTATATGCTCGACGCTCTTCACAAGGTTATCGAATTCGGGAGTTCCATGAAACGGCTTGAAAACCGGATGCGCGAGAAACGACTGCAGAGGACGAATATCCTGAAGGCCGGCGTCGAGCGAACGGCGGAACGATTCCAAAGCCCGAGAACCATCGTCCAGATCGCCAAAGAGAGAAGCGATCATATACAGCGAAAATCCATCCCGGGCCACATCCTTCAGTTCCATCAGAAGGCGGTGCGCTTCCTGTTTCCTGCCGCTCCAGAATAACAGCGTCACATACTCAACACGCTTCGCTTCATCGTCGGGATGAAGTTTCAGGTAATGTTCCAGTTGTGGCAGAGCGAACTCCGCCCACTCGGCGCACTTTGCTTTTTCGCCAGCTTCATCACAGGCCATCGCCAGATTGACAATACATTCCAGATAATCCGGACGCAGCCGAACCGTCTCTTCGAACGGCGCAATGGCTTTGGCATGCTGACCGATCTCCCCATAGAAAAATCCGAGCGAGAAATGGCTTAAAAAGTTTTCGGGATCTTTCTCGACAAACTTTTTTGCCATCAATTCCGCTTCCTCGAGCTTTCCTCGGTAAAGATAGATGGACATGAGAGCGAAATACGCAGAATAGAGGTCCGGCCTTAAGCGAAGCGACTCTTTGGCGAGTCGTTCGGCTTCATTCAGCAGGTGAGGATTGCGGTCGTAATTTCGGTATTGAATGGTGAGTGCACTCGCTTTTTGTCGATAGGCATCGGCGAACTTCGGGTCGAGGCCGATGGCTTCGGTAAACAATTGGATTCCGAGCAGGAAGCCCTGTTTCGTCTGGCGAACCAGATATTCTTTTCCCTTTACATAGAGCTCATAGGCCTCGGCATTTTCGGTCCCGTGATCGTTTATTTTGCGTTCTTCCTCATGCGTTAAGTGCAGTTTGAGGCCATGGACCACTTCGTTCGCGACTTGTTCCTGGATGTCGAAAATATCTTTAAATTCCCCACGGAACGAATGCTGCCAGAGATAATCGCCGGTCTCGATATCTAAGAGCTCCAGGCTAATCTTGATCTGCTCGCCGAATTTTCGGACATTGCCTTCGATAAAATAGCGGACATCGAGCTCTCGTGCAATTTCACTGGTCCTTCCGCGAAAGCCTTTCAATTCCATGGACGTTTTCCGGTCCGGAATACGCAGGCTCTTGATGTTAGAAAGTGCGCTGATCAGTTCTCCGGTAATTCCATCTGCAAACCACGTGTTATCTTCCTCCGCCGGAGACAGATCTTCAAAGGGAAGGATCATGAGCGATTTTCGGTCGTCCCGAATATTGACATGTTCCACGCCGTGGGCATGCGCTCGAACAATACCTTCGAAATCGCCGATGGCAACGCGTTGTAATCCGGCAAGAGCATATTCGAACGACGCTGGGAGTTCCGTTGCCAAAAGATCGACTGGCAACAACCGCTTCCGCTTTTCGGAGGCGATCGATAGTTCCCTTAGCACATGCTCGGAAGCGACGCTATTCGGTGAAAGCAGGACCAGGAACGTCGGACACGCTCGAATTCCTTCGACGATTTCTGTTGCCCATCGCTCCGCACCTTCGATCCCGCGCTGATCGATCCAACAATCGAGCCCCTGACTCCGCAAACGCTCGGCAAGGACGAGCGCGGGTTCCGAATCTTTTCGCGAATAGGAGATAAAAATATCAGGCATGGGCAGAATTGGGCTGGGGGGACGATCTCAGCGATTCGATAAGATTCTCGAACGCCGGCAATGTGCGTAATGGATCGAGATCCGGATCCTGGAGGAATGTTTCGAGGCGCACAAAGCCGGCGTCACGGGCTTTAACGAGAAAATCCAGCGCAAGGTCGAACTGGCCCAATCGGGATGCAAGACAGCCAAGGTTGTACAACGAATCTCCATCATGTGCGTCACTAAGTTCGCGCAACGCGCGCGAAGCGTTTTGCATTTGACCGGCTATGTAATAAAGGTTCGCGAGATAGACATGGGCATGCTCATCGTCCGGGGCCAACCGTAATCGTGATTCGAAGAGCGGAATGGCACGTAGCGCAGCTTCTCGTGCGGCTTCTTTATTCCCAATCCGTTCGAATGCAGCGACCAAATTCCAATGCGCCGTATGATAACCTGGCATGAGCGCAATCGTTTTTTCATAAGGGGAAATTGCTTTTTCGGGTCGACCCGTATTGTAATAAAAAAAACCGAGCGCAAAATGCGCATTTTGATTGCCGGGACTGAGTTCCACGCTTTGAAGCGCATGACGTTCCGCCTCTTCGAGACGTTCCTGATACATTCGAAGACGGCTTAACATAATCAATGCTTCATCGAAATCGGGATCGAATTCCAGTGCACGAAATATTAAGGTCTCGGCGGTCTCCAGTCGCAGCCGATTGCGATCATAGGCACGATAGAGGGCCATATGGGCATTGGCAGCCCACGCAAGGGCATCGACAAATTGCGGATCAAGCTGAATCGCTTCCAGATAGAGTTTTAAGGCGTACTCATAATTCTCCTTCGTATTAAGCCGCGAATACTGTCCGGCACGTAAAAAAAGTTCGTATGCCTCGGCGTTCGCAGTGCGCCGATCTCCCACTCGTTCCGATTCTTCTTTCGTTAAGTGAAGCTTAAGCCCAATGGCCACTTCATTGGCGATAGCCTCCTGAATATCGAAAATATCCTTGAACTCGCCCCGATATGAATGCTGCCAGAGATAATCGCCGGTCTCGATATCCAAAAGTTCCAACCCTACTTTGATCTGCGGCCCGAATTTGCGAACCGTCCCTTGAATAAAATACCGGACGCTAAGTTCTCGAGCGATATCCGTCGTCCTTCCATGATAGCGTTTGAGGTCCATCGATGTTTTGAGGTCCGGAATGCGAAGGCTCTTAATTTTCGAGAGCGCACTAATGAGTTCGCCGGTAAGACCGTCGGCAAACCAGGTATTGTCCTCAATGGCCGGCGATAAATCTTCAAATGGCAAAATGATGAGCGATTTTCGATCGTCCTTGGTCTTTTGTCGCTCGACTCCATGTTGATGAGCACGAAGAATTCCTTCGAAATCGGAAATCGGCACGCGCTGCAAACCCGCGAGCGCATATTCGAACGAGGACGGCAACTCTGTTGGCGCAAGATCGACCGGGAGCAGCCGCTTGCGTTTTTCCGACGCCAACGAAAGTTCCTTTAAAACATGTTCAGACTCGATACTGTTCGGAGATAACAACACCATGAAAGTCGAACAGGCGCGAATTCCTTCGACGATCTCCGTTGCCCATCGTTCGGCGCCTTCGATCCCTTGTCGGTCAATCCACACGTCCAATCCTTTGTCCCGCAAACGTGCGGTCAAATCGTCGGCATGGGCGGCGTCTTTTCGAGAGTAGGAAAGAAAGATATCGTGCGGCATAGGATGAAAAACGCTCGAAATAAACCACACTTCGAGCCGGACAAATCCAAGACAGGGACGCCCCTACGTTGCCAAATGAACAAATTTACGCGAAAGGGCTATTTCGAAGCTCGCAGGATCGTAAGTGCGGCCATCCGATTTCCTATCATAATCATATAATTGCCATCGGCAAACGCATTGGTTTGAACTGTGATTTGGGTTGTTCCGAGGGGAAGAACTTTGGAAAAAATGATCGCTCCTTTTTCATCTTGAATTTCTATCATTTCTTTTCTTTTAAGCGAAGGAAAAGAAATCAACGTATGGTCCGAAGCCGGATTTGGCACAATCTGAATGCCTACCTCGTCGGTGGTCGATTCCGCCACTGAGCTTTCGCCAATTGCGAAATTCGACATCATGCCCTCATCCGCATGTTCGAGTTTATGACAGTGGATAACGAACAGGCCGGGATACATATTAAAAGGAACAAGCACGTGTACCGTGCCCTGTGGATCGAGACGAATGACGTCCTTCCAGCCGCGTTCGTACGGTTCCGGCAGGTTCCCGTTTCGGTCGAGCACCTGGAATTGTGCGCCATGAATGTGGACCGGGTGCGTATTACCGACGCTCTGAAACGTCCACTCTTCGAGGTCTCCAAACGGAACGGTCGCATCGACACGCGCAAGATCATACGAGAGATCGTTAATATAATGCATTGCAGAAAAGGTCCAAAGCCTCGTACGTTTTGCATCGGACGCCTTGAGCACTGGGATCGCAGGAAGCGATGTTGGAATCGAACCTCCGGAAGAACCGGTCCGATTAACGCGAAATTGCAAAAGATCGAGGGCCGCTCCCTGTGGAACCGTTCCGGTCCCCGGCGGGTCGCTCATTGTAAAAGGCTGCGAGACCAGAGTCATTGTATCGCCCTGCGCACGCGAAGAAAAATCGACCAACAGATCGAGCCGCTCGGCCGGAGCCAGTCCAACCGATGTCAGCCGAATCGGTGCATCCAGGAAACCCCCATCATTCCCAATGACCGTGAACGCGCTGTTGTCCGATAAGGCAACGGTATAGAAGCGTGCGTTCGATCCATTTACGATGCGAAATCGGTAGAGTGTTGGCGCAACATCGAGATAAGGATTCGGAGTACCATTGATCAAAATGGTCTCTCCGAGCCAGCCGCTCATCATATCGGCATTGGTGAGTGAATAGATAAACTGACGGTTAGCATCTACCCGTTTATCCTGAATGAGAAGCGGGACGTCGAAATCCCCGGAGGGTAGGCCCAGGCCCTGCTCCACATCGTCTTCGATTAAAAAAAACCCTGCCAGCCCCCGATAGACCTGTTCGCCCGTCATCATGTGGGGATGCGCATGATAAAAATTAATACTTGCGCGCTGAACGATCGGGAAATTCACACTGTACGAAGTCCCCGGATCGACGACACTGGCTGGATGGCCACCCATCGCCGCCGGAGCAAAAACGCCATGCCAATGCAGCACGGAATGCTCCGTTAAATTATTATGAACGGTCGCCTGGAAGGTATCCCCTTTTTTGAGCTTAATCGTCGGGGCTGGGAATTGGCCGTTTACCATGAAGAGATTCGTAGGAGCATCCGGATAGACTTGGAATGTCCCAGCGGCCAGGGTGAGATCGCCGCCTGTAATGATGGGAGGAATACGAAGGGCCTGCATGGCATCTGCTGGTTTTGCTTCGGAATGCTTCCCACGGGAAGCCAGCATTTCCGGCAGTCCAATTGCAGCCACTCCGGCTGTGGCTGCACCTTTAATGAACGTTCGCCGTGTGATCATTATTTTTTTACTACTTTCACCGTCCGAATCCGATCCCCGGATCGCACGTGAACGGAATAAATACCGGATGCGAACGAGGTAAGGTCAAGCGAAACGGCCGAAGAATGAATACTTATCACCTTTTTGATCAGCATTTCGCCGATGGCATTTGAAATAACAATGTCAGCATTTCCCTCTGGCAAACCCTGCAGCATGACCGTTCCCATTGAAGGGTTTGGGAAGCAACGGACCTCTTCGTTTACTTCGATATTGCTAACGCTGCTGGAAGCCGGAGTGAAGACATCGTTCGTGTCGAGCAGCCCGGCGGTACCACGGCCGCCCATGACATAGACCTTTCCATTAACGATCGAGCAGCAACAGCCTGCACGCCCCATGGGGTCACCTGCGGCAGGTGGGTTCGCCCAGGTATTCATCGCGGGATCGTACACATCGATAGAACTTAGATAAGATGTTCCCGAGAGCCCGCCGAACGCGTACAGTTTGTTGCCTATGACGGCCGCGCAAAGTCCGGCCCGTTGTGAATAACTTCCAGCCGGGTTCGGATTCGACCACGTATTCGTCTCCGGGTCGAAGATTTCGGGCGAAGGTAACGTGCCCGCACCCTGACCTCCACAAATGTAGATTTTTCCACCGATCAGTTGTGCAGCGAAATCGCTTCGCGCCGTGAAAGTTCCCGTGGTGATCGGCGTGCTCCACGTATGAGACGATGTATCATAGATTTCCAGCGTATTCAGGGCACCTTTATTATTTGTATAACCGCCAAAGACATAGATTTTTCCGTTATAAAGCACAGCTGACGCGCGCCACCGTGGAGTAAACGTTCCCGTTGTTTGGGGCGTAGACCAGGAAGCGGTCGAAGGGTCGAAAATTTGAAATGTGTTCAGTGCCGTCGTATCGACACCGCCGAATGTGTAAATTTTCCCACCAACCACAACCGAACAAAGTCCTCGCCGTGGCCGGTAGCTTCCGCTGGCCACGATGGAGTCCCACGTATCGGTCGCCGGGTCGTACACCTGGATTGTTGTGATATAAGAAGTGCCTGTGAAGCCGCCGATGACGTAAATTTTGCCTCCCACTTCACACGTCGTAAAGGCACCGCGCGGTGTAAACCCTTTTGCCGAGAAATGGGCCCAACTTCCAGCGACTTCCTGGGCCTTCACATTGTGAGGGTGATAAAGAATGGCGGTATAAACGAGCACCGCGAAAAAACAGGACTTCATACAGGAAATCATAGAACGAGTGAACGTATTTCTTGGCATTTTAACGAATTTTCAGATTCTTTCCTTGCATTTTTTCGAATTTTTTTTAAAAATCTCTTGACATCCGGATTTTCGTTTCGTATATTGCCCATGCTTTGATGGGCACCTGCTACATCCAGCAAGTGTTGTAAACAGCACAATTGGAGAAGTGCCATGATTCGATTAAAATGGCACGGTTCATCGAAGATAAATTTCTTTTTTGAAAGGAACATCATGGCCGCCATACTCGATCGTGACGCTCTACCGAGGCAGCAGCGTCGTGTCCTTGACTATATTGAAGAATACTTGGAAATCTCCGGCTATCCACCGTCGATTTCCGAAATTACCGATTTTCTCGGCGTTAATTCGACGTTCGGCGTCCGCAAGCACCTGGACGCCCTGCTTAAAAAAGGCTTTTTGGTGCGCGGTGGCCCTGGGCTTTCACGGGCAATTATGGTCGCTCGACCATCTGTCAATATCGGGGGCACGCGTCATACAAACGCGATACCCGTTATTGGGCGAGTCACGGCGGGAGAGCCGATCCTCGCGATTGAAAACGTCGAAGGCTGGCTTTCCTTCAAGCCCATGGACCTTTCGCGGAAGACCTTCGGACTTCGCGTACAAGGTGAAAGTATGAAGAACAAGGGTATTATGGATGGCGATCTCGTTATCGTCAGGCAGCAGCCGACGGCCAATGACGGTGAAATTATCGTGGCTCGCCTTGACGACTCGGCGACCGTGAAGACATTTCGCCAAACGAAAAAAGGGACCTTCCTTGAACCTGCCAACGACCGCTTCAAACCAATCCCGATCACCGCAGACATCGATTTTCAGATTCTGGGTAAAGTCACGAGCGTTATTCGCTCGCTCGACGAAAAACGGCCGGGCGTTTTTCAGCTAAAATTTCAGTAAGCGTTCACGCGATTTGTTTATAAGACCCAGCCTGCCTTTGCACGCTGGAAAGAGATCTTTTTATTAAAAAGCAAAGTACTGTTATGCAAACAACCACGATCGAGAATGCTTTCACAGGCGAGTTTTTGAGCGACGCCGCACTCACGGCTTCCGCAAAAATTAGCAGTCCTCAACACGATATTGCAGAGATCGCTATCGGGTTCGGACGCCAATATTCATCAAGACCCGGTCAGGACTTTCGCACGGCAACGATCGGTGAAATCACGTTCCGCCGAGTCGATCCGCTGCGAGAGCCGTTTCAGGTGGCCGACCGGCGGCTGCAGGATCGGCTCGAAGCCTTGTCTGAGGCGCTTCGTGCAAAATATTAATTTGCGGCGCGTCTCACACGTGGAACGGGCTGATGTCCTATATTTGTAGGGATAATTCATTTAATCCCCTATTGATATGAAGTCACCACGGCCCCTTCTTGTTGCGCTTTTTTTTATTCTTTTTCCGCTCGTATCGAACGGCCAGTCGACATCGACAAATTTATCGACGTCGCTGCCTTTCGATCCACAGGTCCGAACGGGTACTTTGCCAAACGGCCTCAAGTACTACATTCGCCATAATGGCAAACCGGAGCATCGCGCCGAACTAAGGCTCGTGGTCCATGCCGGTTCGGTGTTGGAAGATGACGACCAGCAAGGCCTCGCTCATTTGAACGAGCACATGTGCTTCAATGGAACCATTAAGTATCCCCACAACACGCTGGAATCGTTCCTGGAGGAACATGGGGCCCGTTTTGGTGCGGACCTGAATGCTTCGACCTCCTTCGACGAAACGATCTATAAGGAAACATTGCCGACCGATCAGGGTGCGGTCCTGGATAGCGGCCTTGACATTCTGGCCGAATGGGCGCATAACGTCACGTTCGACTCGATCGAGGTGCAGAAAGAGCGTGGGGTTGTTGGCGAAGAATGGCGGCTTGGCCGTGGCGCTTTCGAGCGGATCTATAATAAGCAAGCCCCCGTCATTTTTGCAGGGTCCGAATACGCCAAACGAAATCCAATCGGCTTAAAGCCCATTATCGATACCGCCCATCGTTCAACGATCATGCGGTTCTACCACGACTGGTACCGCCCGGACCTCATGGCCGTGATCGTCGTCGGCGATTTCGATGCCGCTCAAATGGAAGAAAAGGTGAAGGCACTTTTTACACCGCTTACAAACCCTCCGAATGAGCGGCCAAGGACACAGTTCCCGATTCCATCTCATGCGGAGACCTTTGTTGCGACCAATGTCGACAAGGAAATGCCCCAAACGATCTTTTCGATGCTGTTCGAACGGCCGGCCCAGGATGAGGTCACGGTCGGTGATTACCGGACCCACATGATGATTGCACTATATAATGAGATGCTGAATGCGCGCATCGAGGAAGCGATCCAAAAAGGCGAAGCGCCGTTTGCCTATGCCGGTGCGCAGGACGGTAACTTTTTAGGGCGTCAGCGTGCATTCACCATGTTCGCCTTGCTGCGCCAGGATTCCGTCGATGCAGGAATTTCCGCGCTCCTGGGCGAAGTCTATCGCGCTCGGCAGGGTGGCTTTGGGCCTGGAGAACTCGAGCGAGCGAAGAAAACACTGATGAGCAAGGTCGAACGGCAGTGGCAGGAACGATCGAAAACAAAATCGGCTGATTTTGTCCGCGAGTATATCAGCAATTTTACCGACAATGAGCCTTCTCCGGGTATCGATTACGAATACGATCTCTATAAGCAATACCTGAATAGCATTTCGCTCGATGAAGTGAATGCTCTTACACCTAAGCTTCTCGACCATGCCAGCCCGGTCATGACATTTGAAGGTCCCGAAACGAGCGGGTTCACGCCACCCTCGAAAGAGGAACTTCTTGGGTTGCTCGATAAAGCGCAGCATGAACACTTTGCTGCATACAACGATAAGACTTCGAACGAACCACTTCTTGCAAAGACGCCCAAAGCGGGTACGATCGTAAACGAACAAACCATTCCCTCGATCGGCGTTACGATCTGGACACTTTCAAATGGCGCTCGCGTCGTCCTTAAGCCTACCGACTTCAAGGACGATGAAATCTTGTTTCACGCCACCGCTCCGGGCGGAAGTTCCATTGCTCCGGACGCAGAATTTCGTTCTGCGGAAGTAGGTGATAATGTCGTCGAAAATTCCGGCATCGGAGATTTCGACAAAACGACACTGAAAAAGATGCTCGCAGGTAAGGAGGTCGAGGTTACGCCTTTTATTTATTCGCTGCAACAAGGACTCGATGGACATTCGACGAAAAAAGACCTTGTTTCGCTTTTTCAGCTTTCGCACCTCTATATGACCCAGCCACGCTACGATTCCGTCGCGGCTGCGGCCTTCGTGGAACGCCAGAAGGCGGTGCTGCAGAACATGCACAAGATGCCGGAAGTGACGTATTACGATTCGCTGCAGGTCACGATGGCACAGCACCATATTCGTGAACAACCCGAAACTGCCGAAACGATGAGCGAAGTGAATTCGCCAAAAGCCTATGAATATTATAAAGAGCTCTTTAGCGATGCCAGCGGATTTACGTTCTTCTTTGTTGGCAATATCGACCTCAAGACGATCCGGCCGCTGGTCGAGCAGTATCTTGCATCGCTTCCCTCTTCAGAAAATCATGTAGCCTGGCGTGACGTCGGCATTCAGCCACCAAAAGGCGTTGTCGTAAAGAATGTCTATAGCGGCAGCGAACCGAAGAGTATTGTCTCAATGATATATACCGGTCATAAAAAGTTTAGTCGCGAGGACCGCTTCCGCCTTTCGGCGATGGCACAAGCGTTTGGTATCAAATTGCGAGAAGACATCCGCGAAGATAAGAGCGGTGTATACTACGTGCGAGTCCAGCCAACATTCACGAAATACCCGCACGACGAGTACGAGATCACGATAAACTTTGGCTGCAGTCCGGCACGCGTCGATGAACTCGTCGCAGAGGTCCGACGCCAACTCGATACGCTCACTTCACAACCCATGGAGCAAACCTATATCGATCGTGTCCATAATATTCTTGCGAACGAATTGCAGGTGAACCTTAAAGAGAATAAATACTGGATGCAGGAACTGCAAGACGCGTTTTGGAACGGTCTCGATCCTGCGGCGATCGCGGACCGAGGAACATTGATCCAGGGGATCACGCCGCAAAGCGTTTTCGAAACGGCAAAGGAATATTTCGATCCGGCGAACTACGTGCAAGTTGTTCTTTATCCAGAAAAGAAATCATAGGTTTGCAGACAGAACTCTCTCGACGCCTGGGCCTTCGGTATCCAATCGTCCAGGCCGGCATGGTCTGGACGTCGGGATGGAAACTCGCGGTCGCAGCGGCGCGGGCAGGTGCCCTGGGCCTCATCGGCGCGGGCTCGATGAAACCGGAACTTTTACGAGAGCATATCCGAAAGGCCCATGCGACGGAGGTTGCCGCGCAGATAGGAGTCAACATTCCACTCCTGCGTGGCGATGTCGATGCACTCATTCAAACGTCTCTCGAGGAAGGCATCCGTATCTTCTTCACAAGCGCTGGGAACCCACAAGCACAGACCGGTCGCCTTAAAGAACGCGGCGCATTCGTTGCTCATGTGATCGCGAGTGTAAAGCATGCGCTCAAAGCAGCGCAAGCGGGCTGCGATGCGGTGGTCGCCGAAGGGTTCGAGGCCGGTGGACATAATGGCATCGATGAGATCACGACGCTTTGTCTTGTTCCGCAGGTCGTCGATGCGGTGAACATTCCCGTCATTGCAGCGGGTGGAATTGCAGACGGTCGCCAGATCCTGGCATGTCTGGCCCTGGGAGCCCAGGCCGTCCAGATCGGAACGCGGTTCGCCGCGACGGTCGAGTCAAGTTCCCATGAGGCCTACAAGCAAGCCGTCGTGGATGCCGATGATGCGGCAACCGTGCTCGTATTAAAAAAGGTAGCTCCGGTCCGGCTAAAGAAAAATCGTTTTGCGTTATCGGCCTTCGAGGCCCAGCAAGCGGGAGCAACGAAAGAGGAAGAACGCTTGCTCCTGGGCCATAAACGAGAAATGCAGGGTATCTTCGAAGGAAACGTAGAGGAAGGTGAACTCGAAATGGGTCAATCCTCGGGCTTGATCAAAGAAATTCGTTCCGTCGAGGAAACGATGGGCACACTCGTTGCTGAATACAACCGTGCGTTGATACGAATAGAAACAATGTCGGCGAAATAAGGCTTACGCGCCCCCGCTGAGGGAAAATAAGAGTAATCCCAAAACGATAAGCGTAAGAACGACATACAGGTAATCTTTCTCATACAGAAACGCGAAGACGGAGACCGCCACTCGCAAAATAGGAGTAAGGATCAACAGCAGCATGCCGGCTTCGATGATGGCCTTGGCATCTCCGGTAAAAGCAAGCGCTAAAACACCGCCCACCGAACGAAATGCAGCGGGCTCGCCCCGGAACGTGTGATAGGCGGGATGCACGGAATACGCCGATGGTATAAAAAGGACCGCCCCGAAGATCACGACGATGACCGTCGCGATAACGCAGCCCCGAAGCAAGTTCCCAATGAAGAGCTCGATCTTGTGATATTCGCGAGCTTCCTCGGCTTCAGATATTCCCCGTGGCGCCATTATAGATCATTTCTATTGCAAGTACAAAAATCACAATACTGAAAATAAGCCGCAGCGTTTTGGGCTGCGAACGGCCCAGCACTTTCGCCCCGGCCAGCGAACCGAGCAGAACGCCGAGGACAACCGGCATGGCGAGCACGGGATCGATATATCCACGGCTCAAATAGATTCCGGCACTGGCTGCCGCAGTCACGCCGATCATAAAATTGCTGGTCGTCGTCGAAACTTTGAACGGGAGCTTCATGGCATGGTCCATCGCAAGGACTTTCATGGCCCCGGAGCCGATCCCAAGCAGGCCGGAAAGAATTCCCGCCAGTCCCATCAGCCCAAACCCCGCGCTCACGTTCTGTACTCCATACTTCACCATTTCGCCGTTTACCGGATACTCCGAAGGCAGCTTAAGTTTTCGCGCGATCGGGTCGGAGGTATGTTCCGGGGCATGTTCCGCCCGCGGCCGACTCGACATCCATGCGGAATACATCAGTGCGAGGCCGAATACGATCGCAATAATACCGGGGGAAAGAATACCGCCTAAAAAGGCTCCGACCAACGCACCGATTGTCGTCGCGATCTCGAGGAACATTCCGATCCGTATGTTCGAATACCCTTCTCGTACGTAGGCAGAAGCAGCACCGGAGGATGTTGCGATCACCGTGATCAGCGAAGTCCCAATGGCATAGCGAAGATCGACGCCGAATCCAAGGGTAAGCAATGGAACGATCACGATCCCGCCGCCCAGCCCGGTGAGAGATCCGAGAAATCCCGCCAGGACTGCGCCTGCGAACAGAATCCCATCTAAAGCGCCAAGTGTAAGGTGCATTGAGCGCGACGTAACAATTCTTATTCAACTCTTGTCCAATAATTCGAGGAACGGATTTAATTTTCTGCGAATTTTGGCTACGCAATGCTGGGCCTTCAGAATTCGACTTCCGAGAAATGGACTCGTGCGGCAGTGAGCGACACTGCCTCGGTGCTCCGCGATCACGCGCATTGTGAAAAGAAGGCAGCGACGATGGCAATCTCTCTGCTCAATCGCTATCCCGAAAAATCGAAACTCGTCGAGCGTATGGCCGAGCTGGCAGAAGAAGAGATGGGCCATTTCCGAATGGTCTTATCCAAGATGCAGGAGCGAAATATTGAACTCACTCGCGATCCCGGAGACCGATATGCGCAACAGCTGCATGAACACGTTCGCCGGCAGGAACCCCGCCGGTTACTTGACACGCTCATCGTTTCTTCTCTTATCGAAGCTCGTTCCTGCGAGCGATTTCGTCTGCTTTCCGAAGCGGTGCCGGACGAAGACCTTCGCCTGTTTTATCACTCCCTGCTGGAAAGCGAAGCACGGCACCGAACTACTTTTCTTTCGCTTGCACGGCTCTATTTCGCTTCGGACGAAGTTTCAAAACGGTTACATGAATTGGAAATCGTAGAAGCGCGGATCGTGGAGCAACTGCAAAACGACGCCGTAATGCACGGTTAATATTAAGGATATTTTTAATTGTCATTTCAACTCGTATCGGATTACAAACCTGCGGGCGATCAGCCCGAAGCGATCGCACAGCTTATCGAAGGCATTAATAGGGGCGATCGCGCGCAGATACTGCTTGGCGTGACCGGATCTGGCAAAACGTTCACCATGTCGAACGTCATTGCATCCATCGGCCGGCCTACGCTTGTGATCAGCCACAATAAAACGCTTGCCGCTCAGCTTTTCGGCGAGTTCAAGCAATTTTTTCCAAATAATGCGGTCGAGTTTTTTATTTCCTATTACGATTATTATCAGCCCGAAGCTTACATCCCAACGACCGATACTTATATTGAAAAAGATTTTGCCGTCAACGATGAGATCGACCGGCTGCGGCTGAAAGCCACGAGTGCGCTGCTGGATGGTCGGAACGACGTTATTATCGTCGCATCGGTAAGCTGCATTTATGGCATCGGCTCCCCGGACGAGTATGCTCGGCAGATGCTGCGCGTCAACGTCGGTCAGGAAGTCAAACGGAACGACCTTTTACGAGCACTTTCGGAGATCCATTACTCCCGGAACGATATAGAATTCCAGCGCGGAACGTTTCGCGTCCGTGGAGACGTCGTCGATGTTATTCCGGCATACGAGGACGAAGAAGGGTATCGCATCGAATTTTTTGGGGATACGATCGAGCGTATTTCGCAAATTAACCGTATCGATGGAAAAATTTTAGGTTCTGTTAGCCGCGCCACGATCTATCCAGCGAAGCATTTCGTAACAAGCGCACCGGAACTGGAACGCGCGATCCTTGCGATCGAACAGGAATTGGAAGAACAACTTCAGATCTTTCGCAAGCAGGGTAAATTGCTCGAAGCCCAACGGCTCGAACAACGGACACGGTTCGATCTTGAAATGCTGAGAGAACTCGGGTACTGTTCCGGAGTCGAGAACTATTCGCGGCACCTGGCAGCACGCAAGGCCGGTGAGCGACCGAGCACGCTCCTCGATTATTTTCCCGAACATTTTCTTACGATCATCGACGAATCGCACCAGTCTATTCCTCAAATACGCGGGATGTATGCGGGCGACCGGGCCCGAAAAGAAACGCTCGTAGCGCATGGTTTTCGGCTGCCCAGCGCGCTCGATAACCGCCCACTTAATTTCGGCGAGTTCCAGTCCATGGTCGACCAGGTGGTCTATGTTAGCGCAACTCCGGCCCAATTCGAGTTCGAAGAATCGAAAGGCGTGATCGTCGAACAGATCATTCGACCGACGGGCCTTCTCGATCCGCGCATCGAAGTACGGCCTGTGAAAAACCAGATCGATGATCTACTCGCGGAGATTCGCAAACGAGCAAGCATCGGAGAGCGCGTACTGGTTACAACACTCACGAAGCGCATGGCGGAAGATCTCACCGATTATTATACGAACGTCGGGGTGCGTATTCGTTATTTACACAGCGATATCGATGCTCTGGAGCGCGTCGAGATTCTGCGCGATCTTCGGACGGCAGAGTTCGATGTGCTCGTTGGGGTAAACCTTTTACGCGAAGGACTCGATTTGCCGGAAGTTTCGCTTATCGCCATTCTCGATGCCGATAAGGAAGGATTTTTACGCAGCGAACGATCGCTCATGCAGACGGCCGGACGCACCGCGCGCAACGCGGAAGGCCTCGTTCTCTTCTATGCCGACAGGATAACGGAATCGATGCGGGCCGTGATCGACGAAACGGAACGTCGCCGAGAAATTCAGCACGCCTATAACGAAGCACATGGAATTGTCCCACGGACGATCAAGAAATCGGTCGAAGAGATTTTACAATCGACTTCGATCGCCGATGTTTCGAAAAAACACGAAGCCCAGAAACGGGAAGTGGAAGAAAAGCGAGAACGAAAGCACCTTACGCCGAAGGCGGTGCTCAAGCATCTTTCGCCGGCCCAGCTTTCGGAACTGATCGAGCAAATGAAGCTCGAAATGAAAGTGGCCGCAAAAGAGATGGACTTCGAAAAAGCTGCCGATATCCGGGACGAAGTTCAGGCGCTCGAAAAGGTCCTGGCCTCGACCAAATCGGTCCCGATCGGAGAGTAAGATGCTTGGCGTATTCCTTCCGGAGCGCTGCCTGCATTGCGATCGAGCAACGGTGCGGTCGGAAACCGGCGGCAAGGAGTGGGTGCATCGCTATCTCTGTCCGGTGTGTTACCGAATTTTGGAAAGTGCCGACGAACCCGAGGAACGCGACGTCCGAGATCAATTTTATCGAGTCGCTTCTGGTATAGCGCTTCGGCACACTCGGGCAGCCTACACATTCCTTGCAGAATCACCCGTGCAATCGCTCGTTCATGCGATGAAATATTCGGGGATGCCGAGACTTGCCAAATATTTTGGCCGTTCCATCGCGACGCTCGTCCCACAGCCTGCGGAAATGATCGTTCCCGTGCCGCTTCATCGGACTCGGCTTGCCGAACGTGGTTATAATCAGGCCGAAGCATTAGCACACGGTGTAGCGCGATCTGTGGCTGCGAACGTCGTGCCTGCAGTAAAGCGGATTCGTCCTACGCCTTCACAAACCAGTCTTTCGATAACCGAACGTATCGAAAATGTGCGCGGCGCTTTTGCACTCACACGAGATTCCGCCCGAGTTACCGGTAAACATGTTCTTCTGGTGGACGATGTCATGACAACCGGAGCGACGCTTTCGAGTGTAGCGGAAACGTTACACGACGCAAGACCGAAGTCGATCAGTGTTCTCACGCTCGCAGCCGCAATGCTTTAAAAAAACAATCCCCTCGTTTCGAGGGGATCGAGCACAGATTCTGCTAAAAAGTTCTTATCGGCTGATAACCATCGTGCGTGTAGAAGTGAAATCGCCAGACTGCAGTTTATAATAATACATGCCGTTCGTAAGCATGCCTGCATTAAAGGTGGCGGTATGTCCTCCGGCGCCCTGAATGCCATTGACAACGGTTCCCACAACTTCGCCAAGCTGGTTAAAGACCTGGATCGAAACCGGCCCACTCTGAGCAAGATGGTAACGGATCTCGGACGTCGTGCTTACAGGGTTGGGATAATTCCCTTCGAGTTCGTTTGGAACCGTACCATTCTCGTTTACCGCGGCCGCGGTCCCGGAATAATACGCATTTAACACGAGGTTTCCATCGAATGCCGAACCTGTTTGCTGTCCGGAGGTCGGATCGATTTGGCCAAAGTTGACAAAAAATCCCCCGCCGCCGCCAACATAATTTGATTGTCCTTCAATCATCATATGGCCGCCATCGAGGCTAAGCTTATAGGTCCTCATCGATTCTCCTGTTACGCCAAGAGAACCATCGGTGTCGATCGAAATATTCGTTGCCGCCGATTGAAGATTCTGATCCATGATATAAGCCACCGTATCGGTCTGGAATGATGGGCCATCGACGAAAAGGCAAATTCCGAGTTGGGTCTTAACGGCTGAAGTCAGAGTTTTGTTGATAGGAATATAAACCGTATTGATTTGTCCCGCAACGATCGAATCGGAAGGGATCGAAGTTTTTATCAAGGCGTTCGTGGCAAAAATATTCGGGATGGGATAGGTATTGCCATCCAGGAATGGTACATCCTGCATCGGAACGACCCAAACCTCAATATGGTCCGCCGCATGGAAGGAAATGGGAAGGAAGGTCAGGGATGCACCGACCAGCTTGATCGTGCCCTTCAGGTCGGTTGGGGTGGAAACGCGCAACGCCATCATGCGATAATACATCGTGTCGAACGGAGTCGTATCGATCGTAACGCCAGAAGAGTTAATGTACTTAAATTCCGTTCCGCCAATCGTATCTTCGTTCTGGAAATAAAGAGTTCCATCCGTGTTTACGCCGTAATAACCGAGCGAATCTCCGGACGCTTGATCGAGAATCGGAACATATCCCCACCAGTTACCACCCGTCGTATCCTGAAAATAAGAAACGGTATCCGTTTTCGTTGCCAGAGGACTCTCGGACGAATAGCTTTCTGGTCCCGATGGAACTCCCGCTTGAAAAGGACCCGCGACGCTAATGTTTGTCTTCGAAGGTGCTACAGGGTTCGAATGTTTTGCAAGCGTTTGCGCCTCGGAGTGAAAGGCAAAAATCGAGAGTATTATGAAAGAAAATAATGCCGTACCAATACGTTTCATGTGTTCGAAATTGAGTTGAAAAACCGGTTATTCGCGTGTGGCGGCCTGAAACCTGCCAGACCCCATTTTTTAGCGTTCAGTGATAACCCTTAAATGAAGAAAAAGTTGCTCTTTTGCTTCACCGAAAACGACGACACCTGAGGACATGGGAAAGTTACACCGCTCCCAAAATTTCGGTGAGCTTCGTAATCTCAAGCAAGTGCTGAAGTTGGTTTCCGGGAGCATTTAAGCGGAATTCCGCACCGTGCTCGAGTGCCGCCTGACGGGCGGCAAGCAGCATTCCAAGGCCGGAACTGTTGACAAATCCGACGTCCGAAGCGTCGATCTCGACACGTTCGAACCGGCTTTTCGCGAGCTCGTCACGCAGTTCTACCGCGAATTTCATCGCATCGGCACCGCCCGTAAGATCGCCCGAGAGCGAGATTTGAAGATCGGCGCCCGTAGGCTGAAAGGTGGAGGTCATAATCCGTTTTTCTAAAAAACGCGGCGGGCACCAGGTGTCATTCCCGAAAGAATGGACACCACCGCTTATACCGTCGCAGCAACGCGCTTGGCTGGTGCCTGCTTGCGCGGACCAACGGTCACACGCGACGTTTTCGATTTATCGCGCTCCAGCCAATCGAAGGCGATGGCCGAAGCGACGAAGATCGAAGAATACGTTCCTGTGATGACGCCAATGAGCATCGTGAAGGCAAATCCGCGGAGCACTTCTCCGCCCCAAATAAAGAGCACGAGAAGTGTGAGAAATACGGTTCCAGAAGTAATGACCGTTCGAGGCAACGTTTCGTTGATCGCACGGTTCATAATTTCTTTAAGTGTCTGCCCTTTGTATTTCCGTTGGTCTTCACGAATACGGTCGAAAATAATAACGGTATCGTTGACCGAAAATCCGACGATGGTAAGAAATGCGGCGAGCAGCGTCGAATTCATTTCGAGATTGAGCGACGGATCGAGCCCATTACAAATCACCGCAAATGCAAATGCAACAAGCACATCGTGAATAATGGCAATGACAGCACCGAGTCCATAGACAAAGCGGAACCGGAAGGCAAGATAAACGAGGATGACAATACACGTAAATAGGACAGCCCAGATGGCTTTCGCCCTTAATTCCGCGCCTATTTTTGGGCCAATGTGCTGTTCCTGCAGGAGTTGGGCCTTGTTGCTGGGAAACCCTTGTGCAACGGCCGTCATAACCTTTTGCGTTGCCTGCGTCCCGGCTTGCGCTCCCTGTGCACCCTCGCGCACACGAATGAGCACACCGGACTCGTCTGCACCGTAGTACTTTACTTCGGCTCCGCGGATCCCCGCTTTGTCGAGCGCTCCGCGAACGTCCTCGATGCCAACATTCTTTTGGAACTGAAGCTGTACTTCCGTGCCGCCGGCGAAGTCAATACCGTACTCGACGCCACGAAAAAGGGCCCATACGATACCCGCCATCGTCACAAACAGCGAGACGAAGTACCACATCCGGCGCTTGCCGATAAAATCTATTGAAGTCTTACGAAAAAAATGCATAGTCTCGAGGGACGCGCATGGCGCCCACTTTATAAAATTGTATTAAGAACCGAAATTTCTTTGTGCATCATCGGCGATTGGACGCATTGCCATGCGTCCGTTACCTTATCCAAACTTAATGATCTGCGGGCTGCGCTCGAGCAGAATGTCGAAGATCACGCGCGTGATCACGATCGCGGTAAAAAGCGATGCGGCCACACCGATCATCAGCGTGACTGCAAAACCCTGCACCGTTCCGGTTCCGAATGCATATAAGATCACGCCCGAGAAGAATGCGGTCAAGTGACCGTCGAAGATCGGTGGGAATGCTCGCCGGTAACCATCGTCAATTGCGAGCTTCAGCGATTTACCGAGCGATAATTCTTCACGGATACGCTCGTAGATCAGCACGTTTGCATCGACAGCAATACCGACCGTCAGCACAGCTCCGGCCATGCCGGGAAGCGTGAGCGTCGCACCAAACGTCGCGAGCACGGCGGCAAGAAAGAGCATATTGATGATAACCGCAAAGTCGGCCACTGCTCCACCGGTCACATAGTACATAAACATAAAGAGCAGCACGACAACGAGGCTCCAGATGATGGATGAAGTTCCTTTCGCGATCGAATCGGCTCCGAGCGAGGGTCCAACGACCGATTCCTGGATGATCCTTACGGGGGCAGGCAGCGCTCCTGCCTTGAGGACGATCTTCAACAAGTTCGCCTCGGTCATGTCGCCGGTCCCTGTGATCTGTGAGTTCCCATTCGGGATTTCGCTGTTCACGGTCGGCGCAGAATAGATGACGCTATCGAGTACGATCGCGACCTGCTTGCCGATATTCGCTTTGGTAACACGCCGCCAGACACGCGTGCCATCGTCATCCATTTGCATCGTGACTTCCGGCTTTCCGGTCTGGGGATCGATATCCGAACGAGCGTCGGTGATCACTTTTCCGGTGAGTTCCGGTTGGCTGTTCAGAAAATAGAGCTGATAAATATTCTGGTTTTGCTCCGGAATCGCCCGACTGAACATGAACGCGACCTCGTCCTGATAGATCGGACGAACGTCCGGGCGATCGAGAATGCTCTTGATAAGCTGACGGTCCTGTTCGGTGACATAAATATCGCCACGCTGTGTCGCCCCTTTTGCGAGGATCGCGCTGAACGGGTGAGTCTTGGTAAAGTGAGCAAATTTTTGCTCTTTCGACATCCCGATTTCCGCGATTGAATCGGCGCGCCGTTCGGAATCTTCGGGAGTGAGAACGGCGGTCGACTTATTGGAGGTATCTTTTTTGACAGCAGCGGCCCTGGCGGAAGTATCGACTTTCGTAGAATCGACCGCGGCGATCTTCTTTGAAGTATCGGCCTTTGCGGTATCGGCGTTTTCCATCTTTGCGAGCGTTGTGTCGCCGCGCAAATGCTGGTCGATCCGATCGATTACCCGCTGGACGATCTGCGGGTCCTTCAGCAGGCGGAATTCAAGCTGCGCGGTCCCCTGTAATAGCTGATGGACCTGTGTCGGATCGCCGACGCCCGGAAGCTCGATGATAATACGACGCGTTCCTTCCTTTTGGATCGTCGGTTCTGTAAGTCCGAATTGGTCGATTCGATTTCGAGTAATTTCGATCGCACGATCGACGGCTTCATCCGCGCCTTTTTGGAGTGCCGCCTGGATTTGGTCATCGCTGCCGGCACCGGCATCGCTAAAGTAAAAATAGTTGGCGAGCGTCTTGCCTTTCGGCCGAGCGATATCATTGAAATGCTTAATGAACATCGGAACGACCGGGTTATCGCTTGTGGCTTCGTCCTTTTCGGTCGCGGCCATGACTTGCTCGAAGATATCGTCCTTCTGGAGGGCCTGTTCATCGATAAATTTAAGGACATCGACTTCCTCGGTGACGTAAATGCCACCGCGGAGGTCCAGTCCGAGCTTGATCGCCTTGGCGTTGGCATCTTTCAGGTCCTGCCCATTGGCATTTTCCCATGCGACTTTTTTAATGGAATCCTGCGAGCTATGCCCAAAGCTGTCCTCCTGGCTTTTAAGCTCCTGTGAACGGTAAGTGGGGTATAGCGCATAAACTGCTCCGACAATGAAGAGCAGAATGATTACAATTTTGGCGCGATTCTTTTTCACGTATGAAAATCGGTAAAAGCTCTATAAAATTAGAATTCAGCCGCGGCGACGCCCGGCCTTCCTAAAATGCCTGTGCCGTAAAACTTTGTAAGGAGCTTATGTTCCCTGAAACGACGCTAACATAAGCTATTTCCTCCGGTCAGGCACGTCCAAGAAAGAGAACGAGCGGTAAAGCGACCTTGAATTTCTCTCCAAGTGTAATCGGAAGGTCCTCCCTGAGCAGATCTTTATCCGAAATATCGCAGCTAAAGAGAAAACTTTTCATTTTAAGGTAAGCCGCAGCTGGGTGCTCTTCATCATAGCCCTGCGGAATACGCTTGAGCGATTCCCCATCCATCCCTTTGGGGTATAATTTCTTGAACGCCGGCGATTTAAGAATTTTATCCAGTTCCTTATGATGACGAGCAATTTCCGCTCGGATGCGCTTTAAGTGTGGCGGCATCGGCATATAAATTCCGCCTCCTGCGAATACCTGGAGGCCGCGTCCGGTCTTTGCCGGTTCGAGCCCGAGATAATATCCGCACCACTCTTCCTTCTTTGTACCCTCGAGAGGAAACGAAAGCCCAATATGCGTTTTGTATGGCGATTTGTCCTTGCTAAAACGAATGTCGCGATAGATGCGAAAAATGGACGTCTTGGGGTTGCCAATCGCAGGAATCTTGTGCTCGCGAAAATACTGCCCCATAGCGGCAGCCAATGCCTGTGACGGGCGCCGAAGATGTTGCTCATAATCCTCGCGATGTGCTTCGAACCACCCTTTATTATTGTTCTTTTTCAGCCCGTGAAGGAATGCGAAGGTCTCTTTCGAAAAACCGTCGAAAACGGGCGCCGGCTCGTCCGGCGGCGAGAATGTTTTTTTTGCCATAGAGCACTGGCAACATGGTTGCGATTAAAACGGCTCCTTTTGCAAGGTAAACTGAAACGTGCTGCCTTTGCCGATCTCGCTCGTCACGCTGATCTTGCCACGGTGAGCTTCAGTAATATGTTTGACGATCGCGAGGCCTAATCCCGTCCCTCCCGGAGTAGATCGAGCGCGTCCTTTATCGACACGGTAAAACCGTTCAAAGAGTCGCGGTAGATGTTCGGTCGCGATGCCAATGCCATTGTCAATCACACGAACGGTCACTTCCTGTGCCCTCGGTTCACCGTTCAGAAGCTCCACTTTCACGGCCGTTCCCGGTTCCGAGTACTTGATGGCATTATCGACTAAGTTTATCAACACTTGTTTGATCCGCTCTTTGTCGGCATACACGCTGACCTCATGGTGCGGAAGCACGTTGCCCGTAAAATAGAGCTCGATATTCCGCGCGCGCGCCATGGGCTGCATTTCAGCGATAAAATCCCGAAGGAACGGCTGAATGTCGAACATGCGAAAGCTCATGCGCATTTCGCCGGATTCGATCCTCGATATATCGATCAGGTCGTTGAGCAAATTATTCAGCCGCTCGGCCTGCCCTTTCGCCCGTTCGAGAAAATCGCGATTGACCGCCGGATCGTCGATGGCACCATCGAGCAGCGTTTCAATAAAGCCCTGCACAGCAAAGATGGGCGTACGGAGCTCGTGGGAAACATTCCCAAGAAATTCGCTACGGACACGTTCGAGCTTCTGGCGCGCGAGTTCGTCGCGGTGTTGTTTTTCGCCGATCTGCGCGATCGTAATCGCGAGTGCGCGAAGCTCGTCCGGTGGCGTTAACTCCGTGCGCGTACTTCGGAATTCGAGGCGCCCCTGCGCATCGACCGTTGGCATGAGTTCGCTGATCGGGCGCACGAGACGGCCGGCATACCACAGGCTCGTAAACGATAGCATCACGAGAATAGCAATCGAAACCGGAATAACGACCGCCGCCAGCGAAGGATCGCCGGCGCACAATGATAAATCGGCTATGATGAGGACAATAAGGACAAGAACGATGGGAAACGCCGCAGCGCGGACCCGGAGCGATGGCACAGAGTTTTATTCTACAACGTAACGATAACCCACACCCTTGACGGTTTCTATCCGCTTGCCGTACTCGCCCAGCTTTTCGCGGACCTTGAAAATATGAACATCGACCGTCCGCTCGACGACAAACGTGTCATGCCCCCATACTTCGTCCAAAAGCGCCTCTCTTTTATAAATTCGGCCCGGATGCGCAGCAAGGAAGTAGAGTAGTTCGAACTCTTTTCTGGGGAAAAAAGTCTCCTTCTCATCGACGTACACCTTATACGACGCACGGTCGATCCGTAAGCCGGGAGAAACGATCTTTTCTTCTTTCGGAGGTTGTGGCGTTTGCTCCGAACGGTCAAAACGCCGTAAGAGTGATTTCACTCGCGCCACAAGCACTCGAGGCGAAACCGGCTTTTGGACATAATCGTCGGCCCCTAATTCGAGCGAAACGATCTGATCGACTTCTGCCGCCCGTGCCGTAAGAAAAAGGACGGGAATATTGGCCGTTTTTGGATTCGAGCGAATGGCCCGGCAGGTCTCGAACCCGTCCATTTCCGGCATCATTATGTCCAAAAGTACGAGCGCAGCAGGCGTTTGTTCGAGTTTCTGCAGAGCTTCTTTACCGTTCGTAGCCGTTTCAATGGCAAAGCCCTCACGGGAAAGATTGTAAGCCAGGAGATCGCGAATGTCCTGTTCGTCATCGGCGATGAGAATCGTTCGGTTCATCGAACCGCATTAACAGGCCAAAGTATCGCTAAGTGCTTTACTTTTAGGGTTTTACGATTTCTTAACGCTCCAGTCACAGTGGCAAAATTATGGTAACAATTTGGTAATATAGACATAACTGAAGCTTTATCCGCATGCGGAGCCGATTTTCAAGGAATATTGGTTACGAAAGCAAGAGGTATTAGCAAACAAACATGGAAGTCGCTGAACAGCGCTACGAGGAACGAAGAGGCGTAGCCCAAAGAACACCGGACGTGCGCTCGGCGTCGGTCCGAGAACGGTCCGCCGAGCGGTCCCACAAGATCACGACGCGCAATCTCGATCTGTTTTACGGTCAGAAGCAAGCTTTGTGTTCGATCTCTATCGATATTCCGGAGCACGAAGTGACAGCTTTCATCGGTCCATCGGGATGTGGAAAATCGACCTATCTCCGAACGATCAACCGCATGAACGACCTCATCGCCGGCGTTCGGATCACGGGATCGGTTCAAATGGACGGCATCGATATTTATCAAAAAGGGTTGGACGTCGTCGATCTGCGCAAGCGCGTAGGGATGGTCTTCCAAAAATCGAATCCGTTCCCAAAATCGATCTGGGAGAACGTCGCATACGGACCGAAGATATTGGGAACCAGACAAAAGGCTCGTTTAAACGAGATCGTCGAAAAAAGTTTAGTGCAAGCCGCACTATGGGATGAAGTGAAAGATCGACTGCACCATAGCGCGCTGGGTCTTTCCGGCGGCCAGCAGCAGCGCCTTTGCATTGCTCGCGCCCTTGCGGTCGATCCCGAAGTCCTGCTCATGGACGAGCCTGCCAGCGCCCTCGACCCCATCTCCACCGCCAAGATCGAAGAACTGATTTTCCAGATCAAGAACCGCTATACGATCGTCATCGTGACGCATAATATGCAGCAGGCGGCTCGTGTCAGCGATGTGACCGCCTTCTTTTATATGGGCGAACTCATCGAGGTCGGCGACACGCGCGACATCTTCACGAATCCGAAGAAAAAGCAGACTGAAGATTATATTACTGGAAGGTTCGGTTGAGCATGCCGCTGGAAATCTTCTTGCCATTTTCTTTTTTTCACCCTTAACTTAATTCTCCTTGGCCCGAGTGCACCGCCATTTTGAAGACGAGCTGGAAACGCTTCGCTCCCAGCTTATTCGTATGGGATCGCTGATCGACGAGCAGGTCGAGACAGCCATCCGCGCCCTGAAGGAAGGAAACCTGGAGCTTGCAAAGTTCGTCCTCGATCGAGAAGAACGGGTGAACGAACTCGATCTGGCCATTGACGGCCAGTGCCAGCGGATTTTTGCCCTCACGCAGCCGGTCGCGGTCGATCTTCGCCTATTGCTTGCAGCAATGCGAATGAACAGCGATTTCGAACGCATCGGGGACATCGCTGTCAATGTAGCCGAACGGGTCGAAGCGTTGCAGGACTACCCTTCCCTCATCGAGCGCTCCGGTGCCTTCGAAATGATCGCCACGGCACGCGAAATGCTCACGAGCGTGCTCAATGCCTTTATTCATTCCGATAGCGAAGAAGCCCGCTCTGTTTTCGAAAAAGAAGATCGAGTGGATGAACTGAACAGGCAGATCTTCTACAATCTCATCGATGAAATGAAGTCCGATCCCGTCATGATCGAACCTGCCGCTCATCTCATGGCGCTGCTGCGGCATATCGAGCGGCTTGCCGACCATGCGACGAACATTGCCGAGAATGTGATCTTTGTGGCGGAGGCCAAGCTAATGCGGCACCATATTTCTTCTCCGGCCCCCGGAATGTAATTCGACGACCCCTGCGGTTCCTTTCGTATTTTTGCAGACTTAACTTCAAATTTTTTACGCGATTTAACTTTTTCTCTTTAATTTCAATATCCCAATGCGAAGCTCCAGTGCGACGGCCGAGTGGAACGGCGTCTTGAAAAGCGGCAAAGGCGAAATGCGCCTTTCCGAAAAAAACTTCCCTTTTTCCTTTAACTCTCGCATGGAGGGTGGTGCCGGCTCGAGCCCGGAGGAACTGCTCGCCGGTGCACTCGCCGGGTGCTTCTCGATGGCGCTCTCGGCCGATCTCGAGAAAGCCGGCTTTCAGCCGCAGCAGGTCACATCCTCTGCCAAAGCAACATTCGATAATGGCTCCGGGAAATGGACCGTGGAAACGATCCAGCTCGACGTGAATGCAAAAGTTCCTGGAATCGACGATGCAAAATTCCAGGAGATCGCCAACGGGACAAAAACGGCCTGCCCTGTTTCCCGCGCGCTCGCCGGCGTAAAGATCGAACTAAACGCGAAACTGGCCTGAACCGGATCACGCGAATTGGACTATACGATCCGCTTCGCCACGATAAACGATCTGGAAACGATCGTCGAGCAGCGCCGCGCGATGATGCGCGAGATACGGGAATGCGCCGAGGAGCCTCTCGAAACGATGGCGAATGCATTTCGGCCATGGCTCGAACGAAAACTTCGTTCCAAAGAATATCTCGAATGGCTCGTGATCGCCGATGACGGTTCGGTCGCGGCCGGGGCCGGCTTGTGGCTGCTCGATTGGCCCCCGCACATCCTTCCTTCAGGGCATCAGGGCAGCCGACGTGCGTATCTTCTCAATGTTTATACGGCTCCGGAACATCGAAAACGCGGGCTCTCCCGGAAACTTGTCGGAACGGTACTCGAGTGGACACGCGACCAAGGGATTACGGCCGTTTCGCTGCATGCCAGCCGTTTCGGGCGGCCGCTCTATGAATCGCTCGGCTTTTCGCCGACCAATGAAATGCGTCTCGTCCTCTAATAAATACCAGTCCGGGAATAAATTATTGCTGGCATCGCGACACTTTTCGTAATTTTGAAGCATGGGAAAAACGTCGCTTCCAAAAAAATCTTCTTCGTCCGCCTCCGCTCACGATTCCATCGAATCCATTTTGGCCGAAAACCGGCGATTTGCGCCGAGCAAGCAATTCTCTTCGCGTGCTCGCATCGGCTCGATGGCAGACTATGAAAAGCTCTACCGCGCAAGTATTAAGGATCCCGAGAAATTTTTTGCAAAGCAGGCCGAAGAACTTACGTGGTTCAAGCCCTGGAGAAAAGTGATTCAGCCCCCCGCAAAGAAAGGAAGTTTCGAAGGAACCCAGTGGTTCGTAGGCGGCAAGATCAATGCCTCCTACAATTGTATCGATCGGCACCTCGAGACTGCAAGAAAAAACAAGGCCGCGCTCATTTGGGAAGGCGAGCCCGCCGGAGCGTTTGGGTTTGAGCAGCGCACGCTGACCTATCAGCAACTTCATCGCGAAGTATCGAAGTGCGCGAATGTGCTACGGTCCCTGGGAATTAAAACAGGCGATCGCGTGGCGATCTATATGGGCATGACGCCGGAACTCGCCATTGCGGTGCTCGCCTGCGCCCGCATCGGCGCTCCCCATACCGTTATTTTCGGCGGATTTTCTTCGGAAGCCATTCGCGATCGCGTGAACGATTGCGATGCCCGGCTCATCGTTACCGCCGACGGAGGCTGGCGCCGAGGTAACATTGTGGAGCTCAAAAAAAATGTCGACCAGGCGCTCTCCACCGAGAGTAGTGGCACGCCCGTTTCCGGCTGTCCCTCCGTCGAAAAAGTGCTCGTTGTAAAACGGACCGCGCACGGGGTCGACATGGTTCCCGGCCGCGACGTCTGGTGGCACGACGCGATGGCGGATGCGAGTGCCGACTGCCCGGCGGTCCCGCTCGACTCCGAACATCCGCTCTACATTCTTTACACGTCGGGGACGACGGGCAAACCGAAGGGAATCGTTCACACGACGGCCGGATACTTGCTCGGGACCTACCTGACCACGAAATATATTTTCGACATTCGCGATGAGGATATCTACTGGTGCTCCGCTGATATTGGATGGGTCACAGGGCACAGCTATATTCTTTACGGTCCACTTTCCTGCGGTGCGACCGTTCTGATGTATGAGGGCGCGCCAATGTTCCCTGCTCCAGACCGCTTCTGGGACATTATCGAACGGCACCGCGTCTCAATCTTCTACACGGCCCCGACCGCCATTCGCTCCTTTGTCCGCGCGGGGAACGAGCATCCTGAAAAGCACGATCTTTCCTCGCTTCGGCTGTTGGGAACCGTTGGGGAACCGATCAATCCCGAAGCCTGGATGTGGTATCACACGCTGATCGGCAAGGGGAAATGCCCGATCGTCGATACCTGGTGGCAAACCGAAACCGGTGCGATCATGATCTCCCCCCTACCCGGTGCGGTTCCGACTCGACCCGGCTCTGCGACGCTCCCTTTTTTCGGCGTGGCTCCGCAAGTCGTCCGCAAAGATGGTTTTCTCTGCAATCCGAATGAAGGCGGCTATCTTGTGATCACGAAACCGTGGCCCTCCATGCTGCGCGGCATTTACAAAGATCCGGAACGGTTCCATAAACAGTATTTCTCCGAATATCCCGGAATTTATTTTACGGGCGACGGTGCGCGTCGCGACAAGAACGGCTATTTTTGGATCATGGGCCGCGTGGACGACGTCATTAATGTAAGCGGCCATCGCCTGGGCACGATGGAAGTCGAAAGTGCACTCGTCGGCAATCCCGCCGTGGCCGAAGCGGCGGTCGTCGGGCGCCCGGACGAGATCAAAGGGTCCGCGCTCGTCGCTTTCGTGACGCTCAAGCAGGGCTGGCCACCGGACGAAGCGCTTCGAGAAAAACTTCGTGAGCACGTTGCGCTGGCCATCGGCTCCATCGCACGGCCGGACGATATCCGCTTCACCGATTCGCTTCCGAAAACACGGTCCGGAAAGATCATGCGCCGCCTGCTGAGGGAACTCGCTTCCACCGGTGCCGTCAAAGGCGATACGACGACGCTGGAAGATTTTTCAGTCCTGGAAAAATTACGCACCGCAGAAGAAGAGTAACCGTCGGTTCCTTTTCACGTAAGTCGACAAAGCTATGAGGCGAATAATCAGAGTCGTAATCGCCGTCATACTGGTGCTGATCGCAGGAATCGCGATCTATTTCACTACTGCTTGGGTACTTTCGAGATTTGGAGTTGGAGGCGAAGAAGGTGGGAAACCGGAAATAACGATGTATATTATGACGAATGGCGTGCACACCGATCTTATCGTGCCAGTAAAAAATCCGTACCGGGATTGGAATATCGTCGTCCCATTTCGGAATACGAAAAACAACGACACCACGGCACGATATATAGCCTTCGGTTGGGGCGACCGACCGTTTTATTTAGAAACGCCAACGTGGAGCGATCTCAAATTTTCGACTGCATTGAAGGCGGGTCTCGGGCTCGACCGATCGGCAATGCATGTAACTTTTTATAGGACGATACTCGAAGATAAAGATTGTATACGAATCGATATTCGTAACGATCAATACCAACGCCTTATTCAATATATCGATTCGTCGTTCGAGTTGGATTCTGCAAAGCTGCCAAAATTGATACCGACAAATGCAACGTATGGCGGCACGGATGCTTTCTATGAAGCGAAGGGCTACTATTCAATTTTTAAGACGTGCAATTCCTGGGTCAATACCGGTTTGAAGGTAGCAGGTCTCAAAGCGGCTCTATGGGCTCCGTTCGATTGGTGTATTTTTCATCAATACAGGAAATAACGATCGAACAGAATGCAGAAGACGTTTTGAAGGAAAGTTACTGAAAATCTGCATGTTCATGCAGCACAACGCTACCTCGATCTAGCTAATTCGTATTTTTGAGTATGTTTAGTCGTTCAGCCGCGAAAAAGAAATTGGGCGCACAGTCGGGATTCCGATGGCGAGGAAGCGACATATCTCGTGTCGAAAGCCTCAGCGATGCGGTCTTCGGCTTTTCGGTCGCACTCCTCATCGTTTCAAGCGAAGTTCCACACAATTTCGACGAGTTCCTGATCAAACTTCGCGATTTCGTTCCTTTTGCCGCGTGCTTTATGCAACTCATGTCGGTCTGGTATCTCCATTATCAGTTCTACCGACGCTATAACTTGCAGGACCTCCGATCGACGGTACTCACAATGGCCCTGTTGTTCCTTGTCCTCTTTTATACGTATCCGCTCAAGTTCGTTTTTCTTTCCTGGTGGCTCAGCATTGTTTCGATGGAGGAAGCCCGCTCTATTTTCAGGAGCCTCGAACAACTACGCGAGATGTACGAGATTTATGCCGTCGGTTATATCGCCGTTATGATCGTATTCGCGTTGATGTACGATTATGCTTACCGCTCTCGTGCGAAGTTGCAACTCACCGAACTCGAAATCTGGGACACCCTCCATGTGCGCCGGGAAATGCTGTTATTTAGTTCCGTTGGGGTCGTTGCATTCCTGCTCGCCATGTTCGTTCCCATCGAATTGATCTTCCTGTCTGGGATATCCTATGCGCTCTTAGGCATCATCAGCAGCATCCATGGTGGCTGGAGCGGCAAGCGCCGACGTGAAATCCATTCCCGCGTGTTCCCTTCAACCGCATAACACGACCGAGTACTGTCCTTCCGTTGAAAATGTGGTGTGAGATAGGATCCAAAAGCCAAAGAATGAGATAAAGAGCAAAATACAATGAAGGGCAAATTAGTAAGGCAAAAGCTCGACGCCGAAGCGTTTTTTGCGGCAGGCAGACAGCGGGGCGATCAAACAGTGCAGTTCAAGTCCGGCCGAACGACGATCGAACTGAAATTCTCGAACCTCGATAAAATCTATTGGCCGGACGAGGGATACACGAAGTTCGACCTCCTTAAATATTATTATACGGTATCGGAGACCCTCCTTCCCTACCTCCGGGACCGCCCACTCATCCTGAAGCGCTATCCGAATGGTATCGAAGGCGAAATGTTCTATCAGCACAATCTGGAGGACGCGCCGAACTTCGTCGACATTTATTCCAGGATCGATTCCGATGGCAAACAGGTCAACTATTCCATCGCGAATAATCTGCCGGCCCTCCTCTATCTCGTCAATTTAGGGACGATCACCCAAAATCCCTGGTTTTCCCGCGTGCAATCCATCTCGAAGCCAGATTACTTTGCATTCGATCTCGATCCGGGAGACGAAGCAAGTTTCGAGCAGGTAAAAAAAGTGGCCTTAGAAGTAAAAAAAGTTCTCGAAGAAAACGGACTCACCGGTTATCCCAAAACGTCTGGCTCGACCGGCATACACATTTACGTCCCCGTGAAGCCGGTTTATACGTATTCGGAAATTGTTCCCTTCGCGAAGAAGCTCGCGACGGAAGTCGCCCAGCGTCATCCCCAAGACGCGACGGTGGAACGGATGACAAGAGAACGAAAAAAAACACAGGTCTACGTCGATTATCTTCAGAATATCGAGGGGAAAAGCCTGGCCTCGGCGTATTCGGTCCGGGAAAAACCGCAGGCCATGGTGAGCGCACCGCTCGAATGGAAGGAAATTACGAAACGGCTCCAACTGGAACAGTTCACCATCCGGACCATGCCCGTGCGTATCCAAAAGAAAGGCGATCTGTTTTCAAAGGTCTTAAAGAAACGACAGAATCTGCCCATCGCAAAAAAGAAAAGATAATGTGCACCAGCCGGCCCGATATGGCCGAGCTTGCTTCGGCATCATCCTTGTAAAGGTTTTCTTTAGTTTAACAATTTTTTTGACTATATGAAAATCTCGATTGCTTTTGCAGTAATTCTTTCTTTATTCGTCCTTGCGCCGTCCGCACATGCACAGCACATGAAAAAACGTCATCGTACCACGACGAGCGTTTCGACCGATACGATGGGAACGGTCAATGGAGTTCCCGTTTCTTCGGCCGGCGCAGAAGTCAGCGGCGTAACCGGAGCGGCACCGGGCGACCCGTATAATCTAGCACATCCTTATTTCCAGGGCGATCCGCGATGGTCGAATCCGGACCAGCTTTATATGCACGGCGATTTTCCGTGGGCGATGGTCCAGCAGCACCCGGACGATTTCCAGTTCAATGCGGCAACCGGAAAATGGGAAATTTCAAGCACGGCAACCGTAGGAAAAACGAAATAAGGCTAACGAACGCAACGCTAATAATCCTTCCCATGGGGCCACTCCCGAGGGAAGGATTATTATTTCCGGAGCCCGGATCCTTTCCGATCCATCGGATCCTGACATTCAGACAACAGACCCGGCCACGACGGTCTTCCCATTCGAAAGCACGGAGGAAAGGGCTGGGACTTTATGATGGTGCGTCCGCTCCCCGATCTGCTGGCGCCACATGGCGTAGTAGAGGCCCTTCATTTCAAGCAGGTCATGATGGCGGCCCGATTCTACGATCTGACCGCGTTCGAGCACGTAAATTCGATCCGCATGCATGATGGTCGAAAGTCGGTGCGCGATAAGCACGGTAATTAGATTCGAATCTTCGGAGACATCGCGGATCGTCGACGTAATTTCTTCTTCCGTGAGCGAGTCGAGCGAGGAGGTTGCTTCATCGAAAACGAGCAGGTGCGGCCGACGAAGCAGGGCTCGCGCGATCGAAAGTCGCTGTTTTTCCCCGCCGGAAACTTTCACGCCACCTTCACCAATGACCGTATCGAGCCCTTGCGGAGCCCGTGCAAGGAGCGATTGGCACGAAGCTTTTTCGAGGACGTCCATGCATTCATCGTCGCTCGCATTGGGATTGACGAAAAGCAGGTTTTCACGAATGGTCCCACTAAAGAGCTGAGTATCCTGCGTTACGAATCCGATCCGTTCCCTAAGCTCGTCCACATCGATATCGAGGCCGCTTACATTATTGTACATAACCCGTCCGGTTTGAGGAGGATACAGCCCGACCAGCAATTTCACAAGTGTCGTCTTCCCGGCGCCGGACGGTCCGACAAAGGCGATCGTCTCGCCACGATGGACATAAAACGAAACATTGGACAGGGCATAGTTCGAAGCCGTCAGGTGCTTAAAAGAAACGTCTTCGAAGGCGATCGAATGCACGGCACCCAGCGGCAACGGGTTCGCCGGTTTGCGTTCGATCGGCGACTTCAGGATCTCATCGAAAATCGTAAGGGAAGCTTCCGCTTCGCGGAAGATATTAATAATGTTCCCAATTTCCTGCAGCGGACTGAAAATAAAGAAGGAATAAATATAGAGCGCAAAGAACTGCCCGAAGGTGATCTCATGAACAAAGATGAGATAGATCATCAGGAACAGGATACCATTGCGAAGGGCATTCACAACGGTTCCCTGAAGGAAGCTGAGCCGCCGCACGAACTTCACTTTTTTAAGTTCCAATTCCAGAATTTTATCGGTCGTCGCATTCAATCGCCGGATCTCCTGCTCCGCGAGCCCCAGACTTTTTACGAGCTCGATATTGCGAAGCGATTCGGTGGTCGAACCGGCAAGGGCGGTCGTTTGGGCGACAATCGTTTTTTGAATGGTCTTGATCTTACGCCCCAGTACCCAACTCATCCACGCAATTACTGCCATCCCGAAAAAATAAGCGGGCACGATCGACCAATGCACGTAAAACGAATAAACGATAACGAAGAGGACCCCAATGATCGTCGTGAAGACAAATCCGACGGACGATTGTATCACTTTCTCGGTATCCTGACGGACTTTTTGGAGCTTTCCGAGCGTCTCGCCAGATCGTTGGTCCTCGAAAACCTGATACGGCAGCTTGAGAGAGTGCTCGACCCCTTCCGAATAGATTTGAACGCCGAGCCGCTGCGTGAGGACATTCGTGTAGTAGTCCTGGAAATTTTTTGCTATGCGGGAGACCATCGCAGCGCCCATCATCAGCAACACAAGCTCGCTAACGCCGCTCAGAAATTCATTTCCGGTGATCTTACCTAATTTGGTAACGTAATCATCGAGGACATGCCGAAAAATAAGCGGATCGATGAGCGAAAAGAGCGTATTGACCGCCGCAAGCACGAGCGTCAGGACGACAAGTTTCTTATATTGTTTAAGATAATTATATAGCAGCTTCATTCAGGTATGACAAAAAGACGACGGGGCACTCCTTATAATATTGTTTCAACGATTATTTTGGAGACCGGTTTCCTGAACATCCGGGCAAAATAAAAAGGACCTGCTGGCAAAATAAAAAGGACCTGGCAGTCGTAATGCCAGGCCCCTTCCTTTGTTCTTCGCTTGCTTTCCCTGCCCTGCTTAGGCAGGGGTAACTTTATTAATGGTGGAGTAACGAATCGAGTACGGTCGAATCAAGGCCGCCTGTCGGGTTACCGCCGCCGCCATTGGTACCCGTATCCTGGGGAGGCGGTGGTGGGGGTGGCGGAGGAGGAGGTGGCGGTGGTGGTTTAATTGTCGTATCCTGACCCCCACGATTCAAGGTATCGATCGGATGATGATGACGCGTTGTGTCCACTGGGCGCTTGCCATGACGGACGGAATCAGTGCCACCGCCAGTGCCCCCACCCGTACCGGGACCGGTTGGGTTAAAGCAACTCGCAACGCCAAAGCCTAACAGCGCGATAAAGGCTAAAACCGCGAATGTTTTGATGTTCTTCATAGTACGGATAAGTAATTTTTTCGAGAGGACAGTAACCTCTTCAGGTATTAAACCCTTGAGTGAATGGTTTGTAACAGGAATTTTTAAAAAAATATAGTTTGCTTTAAGAATACTGATTTCATGTCCGTTTGCACCCACTGCTTCGTATCCGACATTCCTTATTTAATGAGAATTAATTATGTTATAAACCGTTAGCTGGTGGGTTACATGGTAAAGAAACCCCCTGCTTTGAACGATTTCGCATTACCGGCGCCGGGCTTAAGACGCCGAGGCATCCCCGAAGACCGTATCCGGATCGAAGGTGCTCGTTATGCGTTCGAGCCTGCGGATTCGAGTACCGCATCGAACGGCAAGACGTTCGAAGCCATAAAACAGAAAAAGGCAGAGTTAGCGAAGCTCGAAGACGCGCAGCTGCTCAATCTTTTTCAGGACGGTGAAGAGACGGCATTTTACGTTCTTTTCGAACGGCGTCAAAAAGAAATTTATACGCACTGCTATCGCATGTGCGCACGAGATGCGGAAAAAGCAAACGATGCATTCCAGGATACGTTCGTAAAGGTCTTTACCCGAAAAGATCTTTTCACAGATTCCGCAAACGGGCGAGCCTGGCTTTATCGGATTGCGACAAATACATGCCTTAACCTGCTGCGCTATGACAAACGGCATCCGCACGACGAGTTAGATGAGCGGATCGATTCGGTCGATCCTCGACTTCAACCCGATTTTGGGACCGAGCAGGATTCGCTGCGAACGTCGCTGGAACATGCGGTAGCGAAACTGCCGATCGAACTCAGGGAACCCTTCCTTCTTCGCGAGCTCGAGGAATTTAGTTATGAAGATACCGCCGAGCAATTGGGGATCACCGTCGCAGCATGCAGGCAGCGCGTGTATCGCGCCAAGCAGCTCTTACGAGAGGACTTGCACGAAGTCATGACCGGCGAACCGTCCAAAGGAGGAAACCGAATATGAGTGAGTTTTTACAAGAAGGGACTATGCAAAACGAAGAACGGTCAAGATTGGAAGAGCGCATTATTGCGTTTTTCGACGGCTCGTTGGATGACGAGGGGTCGAGCTCGCTCCTTTCGGAAATTACCGAAAGTCCCGAAAAGAGTGCCCTCTTCGATAGCCATGCCGGACTTTCGCGTCTTATCGCCTCCGCACGGACGCCATTCGAAGCGCCCCTCGAGGTCAAACGACAAATTATCGATCGCATTCCCGGGATGCTGACGTTCCTGCCCGGCCTTCTCGGCACGGCGGAAACTGCACCGCTGCTGACACCGAGCACCAATCCGTTCATTGCATTCTTCACACGCATGTCGTTATCGACTGCGATCTCGATCGGATCCGCGGTCGCCATTCTTACGGCAGGAATTTTTGTAAGCAAAGACCTGAACCCGAGTTCGCAGACCAATATTTTCCATAACACTGCCACAAATTCAAGTTCGATCGTTTCTAATCAGGAAATGAGCGTAGCTCACGTTGCATTCGGTACACCCTCTGCAATGAGGTCTGCCGGCGTGGCGAAGAGAGCCGAAACTGCAGCGGTAGAAACGGACCGTTCACCGATCGCAGACAACCATGACCAAACGGTGATTGCGGAGAAACCGATTACTGCACTTGTTCAGCCGCTTCCATCGCCGCAACCTGCTAAAAACATTCCCGTCGAACAACCCAGCCTGATTTCGTCGATCCCGATGTCCGTCGGCGAAGGAGTTCAGGTACGAGCCTTTGTCTCCGAAGGAATGCGATATGTTCCAACGCTGAATGTGCGCGGTGCCCAAAAAATGAATTCGAAGACGAATGAGACTTTTGGGCTCGAATTTAATTTCGGCGATCGTTATTCGTTCCGAGTGCAAACAGGGTATAGTCAATTCGCACAGGTCAGCCCTGCGCTCGTAAAGCTGTTCGGAAATCTGAAAATATATGAAGCCAGCACGGTGCTTCAGGCGGCACCCTGGACAACCGTCGGAGTCTCTTATACTTTTGCCTTGTCGCCATCGCTGCCTTTAATCGTGAGCGTGGATGGAGGTGCTGCATTGCTGTCACAAAACACAAGCCTGCTCGGCATGATGAGCGTCGGAACAGAAATTGCGCTGTTCGATCAGCTCTCGCTGCAGCCAACACTTACGTACGACGCGGTAAATACCGTGACGTCCCTGACAACGTCGCAAATGAACGCATTACCGCCAAATGCGATCTATGAAAATCCAACGCAGCCTTCGATGTGGACGAGTTCCATTGGATTCCAGCTTAATTTCGTTTACCGTCCGTAGTGAAGAAACTGATCTACATATCGCTTATTGCGCTTGCCGGCTGCAGTTCGCTGACCGCGCCTCCCCAGGGACCTACAACTCCTTCGGGCCAGGATCTCAGTGCCTATTTCTGGGCTGATAGTACTGCGACTTACACCTATATTTCCTCGGTCCGAGGAACGCACACGCTCGCAATTCAAAAAGGCGGTCAAGCCACGGACCAGGATAGCAACTTCACTACCGATCTCACGATCCAGCGGACGAATTCGACCTATTCCGTTTCTGGATTTTCATCGAACGATTTTCTGGAACTTGGCAATGACATTCACGTCGTTGCAGATACCGCACTGCCGCCAGCCCACTCAGAAACGATCCGGTCCATCGCGGCGGTCAATCCCAAATCGTTTAGCTACGGGAAATTATATGCCGCTTCCGACACGATCCTTTACCGCGTCGACTTAGGCACGTTAAGTATCGTGCGGCTTAATCCATTACCGATCACCGGCCTGCGGCTTCAAGAAAACGTTGGTGGTATCGGGCTCTATGCCGTCCAGTTCGGTGGTAACTCGATCTTCTGGACAAGTGACAGCGGCGCCCATTGGAAATCGTATTCCACCCCTCCCGGAACTGCAATAACCGCGTTTGCTTCAGCAGACCCGACCGACGATCATTATGACGGTACGATCTTTTGGGTGGCATGCGGATCTCAGGTATTCCGTTTTACAACGATCGGCTCCGGAACGATGTTTCAATCTTCCCTTTCAAGGATCACCGCGCTGGAAGCGCAATCCGACGGGGATGTGATCGTGGCCGGCGATAACGGAATTATTTTCGACCTTAATCATTCGGGCTTAGCCGAACCGATCGATACCGTCCCGGGTCGCGTCGGCGCGATCGCTCAGCATTACGTTTCAACTCCGGCTGGAGTGTTCGATTATTCCCATCCGGGACCAGCGATCATAACCGGTAACGATTCCTCTCTTTATTCTACCGGAATCAGTATTTTTGCTGCAGAAGACGATGGGACGGTCGATCATTTTTCGGTTTTTGGTACGCCAAATCCTGTCACGCTTCCCGCTCCGAATTCCGCTGCGACCGTAACGCAATTTGCGTTCCCATATGTCGGCCAGCACGATGTAAACAAAGGGATCTATGCGGTCTCGGGCGGCACGATTTATTATCGTCAGGACGCCTCGACCTGGGTTCCGATCAATCAGGTCATTTCCGGTCCGCTCTCCTTCAAACCCGGTTCGCTTACCTTGCTTTCCAGTGATTCCACGTGGACCGCAGGCTTTATCGAATCGACAAAGAATGGCTTGCCGAAGGGATATACCTATGTGGCAAAGAGTTCCTCCCAGTTCGCGCATGAACAAATCCTCGTTGGTGGGATGATGTATTCGAACGTGATCATTGTAAATCTCACCTCGATGGCTAATGGCGTGGCCGATACTCAGGATATCCCTCAATACAATATTTATTTCGAGAAAGGGATCGGCCCTGCCCTCATCGAGCGGACGGTCAACGGCTCTACCACGTCGCTCTCGCTCCCGCGATAAGGTCTTTCCTTCCGACGGCTATCTCTTTTTGCGGCTGAGACAAAAGCCGCTCGAAGAATGTTATGGATTCCTCCGATCCATATTTTTTTACGCTTTTTCATGCAAATTGCCGATCGTATTAACCGCCTTGGGACCGAAACTTCATTCGTTGTATTAGCACGCGCCCGCGAGTTGGAAGCGCAGGGCCGTGATATTATTCACCTTGAAATCGGTGAGCCGGATTTCGATACCGCTCCCAATATCATCGAGGCTGCCAAACAGGCATTGGACTCCGGTTATACTCATTATGGTCCCGCGGCGGGCCTCATGCCATTCCGCAAAACAATCGCGGAAGTTGAGGGCGCTCGCCGAGGCCTCGAGTTCAAGCCGGAAATGGTCGTGGTGACTCCCGGTGCGAAGCCGATCATGTATTACGCGATCATGGCAATCGTCAATCCTGGCGACGAGGTCATCTACCCGAATCCAGGGTTCCCAATCTATGAAAGCGCGATCGAACTGGCCGGAGGGACCCCTGTTGCGCTTCCACTGACCGAAGAAACGGGCTTTGCGTTTTCCATCGACGATCTTCGAGGCCGCATTACCCCGAAGACCAAGATGCTCATTATTAATTCGCCGCAAAATCCGACGGGTGGAATTTTAACCCAGGACGATCTAAAGCAAATTGCGGAGCTGGCCGTCAAGCACGATCTCTGGGTGCTCGCCGATGAAATTTACGGCCGCATTACCTACGACGGATTTAAGAATTACACGATCGCCAGCTATCCCGGCATGATCGACCGGACGATCATCCTCGATGGCTTTTCAAAAACATACGCCATGACGGGCTGGCGATTAGGCTTTGGGATCATGCCGAAAGAGTTGGCCGAGATCGTTGCGAAATTACAGACAAACGTCGCGAGTTGTACTGCAAGCTTTATTCAGGTCGCCGGGATCGAGGCGCTGACCGGTCCGCAGAAATGGGTCGATGATGTCGTCGAGGAATTTCGGCGACGCCGAGACCTTATCGTGGACGGTATGAATTCAATCCCTGGATTTAAATGCCACAAACCATTGGGAGCTTTTTATGTCTTCCCGAACGTGCAGGCCACGGGCATCGATTCTAAAACGCTCGCCAGCCGAATTCTGAATGAAGCCGGGGTAGCCTGCCTTTCGGGTCATACGTTCGGCAAATACGGACAGGGATACGTCCGCTTTTCGTACGCAAATTCGATTGAAAACATCGAAAAGGCGATTGAGCGTATCCGGAAGTTCATGGCCGAGATTGAAATTCCTGCTGAAACCGAGGCCGTTGCAGCCTAAGTTTTAATCGTTTTCCCAATCCGCTGCCGTCCTTGCGTATTTTTGCAGGGTATGGTTCGCCTTGCGCTGCGCAGTCTTGTCCTTTCTGCGTTATCTTTTTTTGCTTTTCAACAATCCGCTCGTGCGTATTGGCAGCAGCACGTTACGTATGATATTCGCGTAACGCTCATCGATTCCATCCATACCCTCGACGGGACCCTTTCGGTCGTTTACGCGAATCACTCTCCCGACACGCTCCGCGAAGTTTATTTCCACCTCTATTCGAACGCCTTTCAGCCGGGCAGCATGATGGACGAGCGGGCACTCGCGATCCATTCCGCACCGGTGTATGACCGCATCCATAAACTCCCGGAATCCGAATGGGGAAAATATTGGATCCATGTTATCGCCTGCGACGGCACAGCCTCCCGCTTCGAGATAACCGGAACGATCATGCGCGTCACATTGCCGAACGCGCTCGCGCCCGGCGATTCGGTGACGATTGCCTTCCCCTTTCGCGAACAAATTCCTCGGCAAATCCGAAGAAGCGGATGGATGTCCGCAGAACACGTCCAATATTCCATGGCGCAATGGTATCCGAAGATCGCCGAGTACGATGCAGATGGCTGGCAAACGCAGGAGTACGTTTCGCGCGAGTTTTATGGCGTCTGGGGAGATTTCCGCGTCGAAATTACGCTGCCTTCGCGCTTTACGGTCGGAGCCACCGGCGAATGCCTCAATCCGAAAGAAGTCGGGCACGGTTACGACCAGATCGCCGCCGGCGCAACAGATGGAATTGCTCTCCCGAATGCTGGAACTCCGGGACTGACGACCTGGAAATTCCATGCATCGCCCGTGCATGATTTTGCCTGGGTGGCGGACGACGATTACATTCACGAATGGATGACGTGGAATGACTCGGCGAGCACCAGCGGTGCTCCCGTTACTATTCATGCGTTTTATAAGCATTGGGCGCAGCCCTATTGGGAAAAAAATGCGCTCGCCTATTCGCTCTTTTCTCTTTCGACCTATAGTCACCATTTCGGTCCCTATGCATACCGGAATTTTTCCTGTACGATGGCGGGGGATGGCGGCATGGAATATCCCCAGCTGATCATGATCACGGGCTACCGCCCCAACCCGCTATCGCTCGCAGGCGTGATCGCACACGAAGTCGGGCATCAATGGTTTTACGGCATGCTCGGCTCGAATGAAACGCGTGAAGCCTTTATGGACGAAGGCTTCACGACCTACGTCACCACCATGTGCATGAACGCACTCTTTGGCGATCGTCAGGAATATCCCGGCCAGGAGCATTCATGGCTCGATTGGTTCATCCCGAAATTCAGCAACAAGCGCGATAACTATCGCGGCTATCAGGAGATCGCATCCCAGGGCTACGAAGAGCCGCTCGATATTCCTCACGATTGGTTCCGAGAAGATGCGACCGCCGGACAGGTCTATGGAAAGACCGCTGCCATCCTTAACATGCTCGAATACACGCTTGGCGACAGCACATTTGCGGCGGGAATGAAAGAATATTACAACGAGTGGCATTTCAAACATCCGCACCTTACCGATTTCAAGCGCGTGATGGAAAAAGTTTCCCACACGAGCCTCGATTGGTTTTTCGATGAGTGGTTTAAGACGACCAGGACCGTGGATTATGAGGCGGTTTCGGTATCTTCTATCGAAACCGCAGCCGATACTCCTGATCGCTGGTGGAATCAGATAACACTTCGAAATAATGGGCTTGCAGTCATGCCGATCGATTTATTATTGCATTACGAGGACGGCACGACCGAGGCTGCGACGATACCGCTCGCGGTCAATAAAAATGGAGCATATCGGAAGAGCCCTCCAATTATTGATACACGCGGGATTAATGTGAATCCGTACCGTTATCTTCCGGAGTGGGACTGGACCGCGCCGGATTATAAGGGAATTCTGCTTACGCCAAAGCGGATCTCGTGGTTCGAGATCGATACCTCCTGGCGCTTGCAGGACTTAAATTGGCTGAATAATTATAGCGCACGTGCAGGACTTTGGATGCCGCCGGGAGCGTGGGCCGTATGGAAACAACTAAATGTTTTTGCGCCCATTGACGAATATTACTCGATCCTTCGACCGATCGTATCGTACGATCAATTTTCAAAAATGAACGTCGGACTTGGAACGAAATTCGGCATGAACAACAGTTTTTCCGGCGATGCGAAAATCCTCTATAAGTTCCAGCCCGGATATCGTGTCTTAACGGACAGCATGGGGATCACGATCCATCCGCAAGAGCCATGGTACGACGATCTCGACGGGGCTCTCACCTATTCCACTCCGATCGACTGGCTGGGACGGCTGGGAAGTGTAAACTTCGATGCCGAAAAGATGTATGGCATCGCCACCCTGCATGCGGCCATCGCAAAAACATTCCGGCCGGAATACTGGCGGCTCGGCGCGACGCATTCCGGTTCGCTGTTTATAGAAGACCAGCGCCTTCTTAGTGTGGACGATTATCCCATCTGGCACCCACACTGGGGATTTTTCGATCCGACGCTCGATTATATTCCCAAAAACGAGCGCACGATCGGCGACCATACGACGGTTGCCGGATTTACCTATGCTCTCACGAACGAGCGCGAAGTTACCCATCTCGAGGTGCGTGGAGAAACCAGCGTACTGGCGAGCGACCCCGGCTTCTCCCGACTGCAAGCGACGTTCCGAACCGAATTCCCGATTATCGGGACGCATGGTAACTTCCGATTTGCGGCGGGAACCGCAACCGAAAACACACCGTATCAGCGACGCTTCTGGCTGGCGCGTGCCGATAATTACGAAGAACAATCGAGCGGATTTTATCGAGCCGTTTCGAGCATGGATGCCACCGCGGACGAGCATAGTTCGCTTTTCGTGCCGGGAGGGGCCGGTGTACGCGGATATAATGCCGGTAACGACGCCGAATCGATTTTTGGAACGCAGATGGCGGGCGCCAGTTTCGATCTCGACGTTCCAAATCCGATCGCGGGTTGGTGGAGCTTTTTCGCGTCCCTCCGCCCCGCCCTCTTCGCCGATGCCGGATGGGCAGGCAATGACTGGTACGATTCGCCCAGGGCGGTTCGAACGGACGCTGGAGTTGAACTCGCGGTCGAGCTTCTTTCCTGGCTGCCTCACCAATTACGCGGTGTTGCAGAAGAATACGATCCGATCCCGGCGGTCGCTTTCTATTTCCCGTTTTATGAAAACCATCCCGTCGATGGAACGAAAAACGTTGCTTTTCGATGGGCGCTTTCGATCGGTGCCGACTTTTAATTCCTCGTCACGTTATGAAGCCTTTTCTTGTCGCTGTTTTTTCATTCGTGTTCACCTCGTTTGTGTTTGCACAAACCGCAGCAACCGGTATTCCCTATTTTCAGCAGCAGGTTCACTACACGCTCGCGGCAACATTTCACGACGATGCGCAAACCCCCTCGATCGACGGTACCGGCTCGCTCGAATACACTAATAATTCGCCAGACACGCTGCACGAGCTGTATTTTCATCTCTATTGGAACCTCTTTACAAACGGTAGCTACGGCGAGACCGCACCAGAGCGCAATCACGATCCGGGGGATAAATATGGACATGGGGGGATAAATATAAAGAGTCTCAGCTACGCTGGAAGCAGATTCATTATAAGCCCTCGATATGAAATTGACAATACCGTAATGCGTGTATTCATAGATCCTCTTGCTCCTGGCAGTCATATTACATTATCGTTCGATTGGCACGGAATCCTTCCCAATTACGGCATCCGGTCCACGTGGGGATGGCACGACAACAGCGCTCGCAATTTTTCGACGGCACAATGGTACCCGCAGGTCTGCGTCTACGATAATCATGGCTGGCATCCCGATCAATATATCGGCATGGGCGAGTTTTATACCGATTATGGTTCCTTCGATGTTTCGCTGACGGTCCCCGAGCGCTTTTCGACGGTCGTCACGACTGGCTGGCTTACGAATCCCGACGAAGTCCTTTCCCAAGACGCTCGCGAACACCTGGCCCTGGCGAAAGAATATCCAGATTCCATCATTCATATATCTGACCGTTCGGAGTATCGGTATCGGGCGATTTCGTCAAACGAACCGATGAAGACCTGGAAGTTCCATGCCGATTCCGTGCGCGATTTTGCCTGGTGCATGGACGAAGCTTATATCTGGGACGCGGTCTATGATGGCGGCGTCATGCACCAAGCGCTCTATTGGAATAATTCTCGCGCCTTCTGGGGACGTGAAGCAGCTCGGATTGTCTTACTCACCGAACAGACCAATTCGGCGTTTGCCGGCAAGTATATCTACCCCAATATGTTTATGTGCGAAACATACGAGGGGGGGATGGAATATCCAGGAATTGTGTACGTCGGGCCTTACGAAAATGGCTCGGAATTCCACTGGCCACAGAACACCATGATGCATGAACTTGGCCATGAGTGGTATCCGATGATGATGGGTTCGAACGAGACCGATTATGGCTATATGGACGAAGGCTTCAATACGTTCATTACGACGTTCGTTCAGGAACGATATTTCGGGCGCTGGAATAATTCCTACGGTCCGGGACTCGGTTTTAATGACGACGAACGAACTGCGAACTACCGCGCGTCCATTCTACAACAGCTTTCCGGCAATGCCGAACCGGCCAAACAAAAGGCCGATCTCTTCTTAAGCTACCGCGATTATGCGGAAGCGACCTACCCGCACACGGCAAGCGTGTTTTTCATGCTTCGCTACACCATGGGTGAAAAAGCGTTCGCCGATTTTATGAAGCTTTATTACGAGCGCTGGCGTACGAAGCATCCGTATCCGGACGACCTGCTCAATGCCGCCGAGGACATCGAGCGCGAAGAAGGCGATACGAACCGCGTTCGCGCGCGCGGCGATCTCCGCTGGTTTTTCAATGAGTGGTTCGAGCAGACCTGGAAGCTCGATTATGCCGTGGACGATTTCGATGTTCGCGGCAATACGGCGACCGTCCGAATTAAGCGAAATGAACGCGCTGTGATGCCGCTGGACCTTGTCTTCACGTTCGAGGACGGCAGCACCGAACAAAAATGGATCCCCGTGGACGATTGGCTTCGCACCGTAGCCGATGAGCGTACGTATTCCTATACCTTCCAAAAACCTCCGTGCAAAGTTGAGATCAATCCGAGCCGTGAATTGCTCGATGTGAATCGGCTGAATAATACAAGCCGGTGGATCCCACCCATGGAAGTAAGTCTGGCCCCGAAAATCTTTGGGGACGTCAAACCGATCGATAAATATGCGGTCCGTTCCGCCCCGTATATCGCTCCGCTCGCCGCCGATTTTTCTCATGGATGGCTTTTGGGGTGGACCTTCTTTGGAAGTTATTTAGACCGGACGGACCGCATCGCGCTTGGACCGCGGATTGGCGTTGCGCATGAAGGAAAAATTTTAGCGGGCGGCGCGATCCAATATCATAGCGCCTTCGATGCGTTTTCTCCCTCGAGCGATATCGACCTCCTGCTCGCACATCCCGATAGTATTGAATTCTATGGCTTCCGATATTCCCATGTCATAAACGTTCCTGGAACGCAGGACCCACTGCATATCATCGAAGCAGGGTTCGATGCTTCGGGCGATATCTGGAACGCGCATTCCGGAAGTGCACCACCCCTCGACCGCGGATATTTTGGATATACCTTCCATGACGATGCCGGAGGTAATGCCCTTACCGTTGCCGGTGCTGGCGAAGGTGGCTTGGGCGACCCGAGAATGACCTATACTAAACTCGCTGGCATGCTGGACGATCGCTTCGACCTGAGTTACAATTGGAATGTGTTCCTTCGCATGTTTGGAGGTTCGATGCAGCCGATCGACCGGCCGCTTCCACACCAATCGCTTTTTCAACTGGCAAGCCCGAGCGATGTCGATCATTTTTCCGATCTCTATGGCTCGAATTTCGGTACCGGTGTTCGTGATAAAATTCGGAATGCGGTCATGAGCGGTCCTTTACTTCGTGGATATTATGGCGCAAATAATGTCTATGGCAGAGTTGCGGCCAGCGGCTCGTTCGAGATTGGGAACCGCTCGCTCTTCCCATTTTCGTTCCTTCGCGATATTCCCTATATTGGCGATGTATTCGACCTGTTTGGGCTCACCCTCTTCGGCGATGCGGGCCTCGTAACCGACGCCTTTTGTACGTGTACGCTGAGGAGTGAACTAAAAAGCGATGCTGGCGTCGGACTTCGCTTTTTCGGCATTAATGGAAGGCCGCAAGGCGCCTGGGACGTAGATCTCGAACGGACCGAACTGCAACTCGATTTCCCGCTTTACCTCGACAAACCCGTGTCCGGCGAACAGAAACTTGCTTTCCGATTTGTCGCAATGGTCCGGCAGAATTTTTAAGCGTTATTTTATCGCCTCGATCACGATGGTCGTATCGCCATAGCTGTTCGAGGCAATGGAAACGATGGCCCGGGAAGTATCCGACGTAAGCTTTGTACGGTCGATTGAAATCGGAATATTCATTCTATCTCCACTCTGATAATTTTGGAAGGTAAGCCATGGAGAAGGTGGATTAACTGTCGAATTCCATGAGAATGGACAGGTACAGGAATGAGTGATGGAAACGGTCGTGTCGGCCGTCGGAGCACGCAGTATGAGCGTATCTGGCTGAATAATCATATATTCCGGAATGATCGGAGCATTCGAGCAGCCGATCGCAACGGCTAGAAGGGCGGCCGGTAGGACGGCCGGAACGAAGATTTTCATAACAAAAATCTTAAGCTGCGACATCGCGCGAGCGGTGCAGCGCCTCGCCGGGATCGACCGTATCGAAAAAACGCGAGTGCTCACGTCGGCGAACACGTTTCCGTCGTTTGCGCTGCTTGACCTGGTATAGAAGATGGTTCAATGCGAGCGTGAGCAGGAATGGAATAACGAACGAGGCAATGGTTAACTCGATCGCACTGGTATCATCCCCGCTAAAATAGCGCAGAAAAATGGAGTGGGAAATGTTCGTGAGCACAAGGCCGCCAAGGAGCGAAATCGCCCAGTACCACTGCTTATAATAATGCTGATAGTAAAAAAGGCCGCAGATTAGGCCGAAAAACAGGCCAATGATTGCGGTACTGACACCGTCGGGTAAACTAAAGTCTTTTCCCCGGAGCAGGACAAACGCTAACATTTTTTGATCCTCCCTTAGAAAGTGAAGAACGGATTATTAGAAAAGGGGCAGTCTTGGTCCCCCTATAAGGCTAACTTCTCGAAATCTGTTCCGCTTCGAAGATCTCCTGTTCGCTGACAAGTAGTTCTTCGACCGAAACCTCTGGAGTCGTTGTAAGGCGGGGCAGTTTCCTTACGAAAAGAAATGCGGGTATTGTAATGGCCGCAAGGATCACGGCATTTATCCGAAAAGCATTCGGAACGCCATATCGTGAAGCAAGCCATCCAGCCAGAAGGCTGCCAAATGGATAAAGGCCTGCGAATGCAAAAGAATAAATGCTCATGACGCGACCGCGAAGTTCGTCCGGTACGCGCCGTTGGAGCGTCGTATTAGCGGTAATAAAAAATGTGATAATTCCCCATCCGATACCGACAAGGAGGATAACAGAGGCGAGTGTAGTGTGCACCATGGCGAGTCCGAAGAGTGCCACGATAAAAACACCAAGGCCGACAAAGATCATTTTTCTGGAATCGAGCTTCCCGGCCATCGCCGCCTGGCTGAGCGCCGCAAGCAATGCCCCGGCACCATTGGCGGCGAGCAGTGCGCCATATTCGGTCGCATTGCCGCCTGGAAGATTGCCCGCAACGACGGGAAGATTTACCGTGTAACTCCAACCGAAGAGCGTCATTCCGATGACAAGGAACATCAGCGCGCGAAATTGCGGAATCGAGTAAAGATACGTGACTCCTTCTTTCATCGCTGCCATGCGCGACGTCTCACGAACGCGCGCGTGAACGTGCTTCCGATCGAAGCGCATCATGAGTAGTCCAATGATAACGGCAATATAGGAAATGCCGTCTAAGAAAAAGCACATCGCGATAGAAAGGACCGTAATGATCACTCCTGCGAGCGCGGGGCCCAGCAACCGGGCTGCATTGAACACGGAAGAATTTAATGCAACGGCGTTCGTCACATCCTCCTTGCTTGCCATTTCAACGACAAAGGCCTGGCGCGTCGGCATGTCGAACGCATTGATCGAACCAAGGAGAAGAGCGGCTATGCCAAGCACAACGATCGAAGCGTGTCCCGTCCAGATCGCAACAGCAACAAGTAAGGAACGCAATCCGGCCGAAGATTGAGTAATGACCAGTATGCCGCGCTTTGGGTATTCGTCGGCAACGGTTCCGGCATAGATCGATAGAAAAAGGATTGGGATCGAGCCTAAAAAGCTCATGATCCCGAGCGTCATGGCATCTTTCGTAAGCGAATATACCAGCCACGCGAGCGCGGTGTTTTGAAGCCAGGTCCCGATGAGCGAAATAAGCTGTCCGAAAAAGAACAGTCGATAATTTCGGTGCCGGAGCGACCGGAACATGTCCGAAAAAAGTCCCAGAGCGGTCCGTTTGATGGCAAGGGGCTGAAGCGTCATTCCGTATTGTTAAGATACGGTTATGCGAGGCAACGGTTACGCCAGGATTAAGGCAGTCCTCCCATTATTTATTGAATTCCATTTACAAAAGCGCTTGTTAGATCTTCGACATGTCAATTTTACAAGCGAAGAATTTAACGAAACGCTTTGCCGTCCGTGGCCGCGTGGATGTTGAAGTGTTTTGTGATCTTTCATTCGAACTCGAAGAGGGCGAACTCGCTACCCTCATTGGCCCTTCCGGCTCGGGTAAAAGCACGTTGCTGCATTTACTTGGCACCCTCGATCGGCCGACGAGCGGCGAAGTCATTATCGAGGGAAAACAAGTTGCGGCAATGCAGGACACAGAACTGAGTGCCTTTCGAAACCAGCGTATCGGCTTCATCTTTCAGTTCCATCACTTACTGCCGGAATTCACCGCACTCGAAAATGTAGCCATGCCGGCCATGATCGCGGGGCAAACGTTCGATGAAGCCCGCGTCCGTGCGGCCGAACTGCTCACGGATGCCGGACTTGGCGAGCGACTGGAGCACCGGCCTTCGATGCTTTCCGGAGGCGAGTCCCAACGGGTAGCCGTAGCCCGTGCCTTTATGATGCGACCGGCCGTGGTCCTTGCCGATGAACCGACGGGTAATCTCGATACGCGCAACAGCGATGTTTTATTTCGTCTCATGCTCGAGCTTTCTCGAAAGCATCACCAGACGTTCCTGATCGCGACGCACAATCTCGAACTTGCTAAGCAAGCCGATCGCGTTCTGCACCTGGAAAGCGGCATTTTTAGAGAGTCCTCAGCCACGTTTGACGGGAGCGTTTCGGTGGAACAAGTTGAATCCCAGGCAAGTTAACGTTCGACTCAGATCATTCTATGGCAAAAACCACTACAACTCCGGTCCGCTCATCCCGCCCGACACCCCGCCAGGCCCCTGGCCGGCCCATTCCGGCCAGAGCTAAGAAAAATGAAGGTGTGAAGGCGATGCGTCCCTTCGAAATGCCATTCGATGCAAAGAATTATCGCATTCTCGCAATTGGCATCGTTGTGATCGTCGTTGGCTATCTCGTAATGTACTTCAGCCCGACCATGAGCGATATGGCGCTTACCGTGAGCCCCATTTTATTGCTGCTCGGGTATTGCGTTATTGTTCCTATCGGTATTCTTGCGGGCGTTCGAAAAAAGCGGATGGATGTAAGCGCCATGCCCGAACCCGCGACGAACGGAGCAGCTCACTCGGCCTGACGCTATTCGCGGTTAGAGCTCTAAGCCCCCTCGCGCTATTCGCCGTACGGCTTTAAAAGCAATACACGAAGCTCCTTTTTCCTGACATCGATCGCTCGAACTTCCTCTCCGGCGTTCGAAATGAGATGCTCGCGTCCTTCCAGGTCGAGCACAAAAACATCCCCCGCCGGCATATCGAGCACATTCTTTACCCGTCCGATCGCGACACCGGTGTCATCGTCGATGACGGTCATGCCAATAATCTGATCGTAATAAAAACGTCCCTTGGGAAGTTTTGGCCGCTCGGACTCTGCAATAAACAATTCGGCACCGCGGAACGCCTCGGCGGACGTTCGATCTTCAATTCCTTCGAACGTCAACAAAACACCCTGACCGGAAATGCGCACATGCCGAATGGCATGCTCGGAAACCGCGCCATCCGGAAGTCGCACGAGAACTTTTTTAAGCTTAAGGAAACGCCGGTCGTCGAAAGAGAAGGATTCCAGCGAAAGTTCCCCTTTGATCCCATGGGGCTTTCGGATACGGGCAAGGAGAACGAGGTCCTCACTCACACTTCGGCAAGATATTGATGAACGAAACTGACGGCCATGGCACCCTCGCCCACGGCACTGGCAACGCGGTTCATAGCGCCGGCCCGGACATCGCCCGCTGCAAAAATTCCCGGACAGCAGGTCTCCAGCAAATAGGGGTCGCGTTTCAATTTCCAGCCCCCATTGAATTTTTCAGAGGTACGCAGATCCCGGCCGGTGACAATAAATCCGCGATCGTCTTTCATAATACCCGACTGGATCCAGTCGGTATAAGGGCGCGCACCGATCATGATAAACAGCGCATCTGCGCTCTTTGTATAGCGTTCACCGCCGGCCGTTTGAAGAACGAGAGCTTCTAAATGCTCGGAGCCCTGAGCTTCGATCACTTCGGACTCGGCCAACAGAGCCACGTTTTCCGTTCGAGCGATCTGGTCGATAAGGTACGATGACATGGTCGATGTCAGGTCCTTTTTTCGAATCACAATAAATACGTTCGCCGCAAATTTGGAGAGGTGCAGCGCGGCCTGGCCTGCAGAATTCCCACCGCCGATTACAAAGACCTGTTTTCCTCGGAATTGCGCTGCTTCAACGTTAGCAGCACCGTAATAAACGCCTGCTCCGGTCAGTCCGGCAATACCTTTTGTTTCCAGCGTCCGATAGGATACCCCGGTGGTAATAATGATACTTCTGGTATGAATTTCGGCGCCATCGGCAAGATGAACCGTTTTATATTGGTCCGCCGATGAAAGACGCAGGACTTCCTGCGGTGTGAGGAATTCGATTCCAAATCGCGTGGCCTGTGCAACGGCACGCCGGGTAAGCTCCGAACCGCTCAGGCCTTTGGGAAACCCGAGGTAATTTTCAATGCGGGAACTCGTCCCCGCCTGTCCCCCCGGCGAATGTTTTTCGATGAGCAGGGTCTTGAGACCTTCCGAACCAGCATAAACGGCTGCCGCAAGGCCGGCCGGCCCAGCGCCAATGATAACAACATCGTACATGTTGGAACTCGGCGTCGGACGCAGCCCAAGCTTCTCAGCAAGGGACCGCATCTCGAGATCGACCGCAACCGATCCATCCTCAAGGAATACGGCGGGAAGCGAAGCGACGGTAAGCCCATTCAACTCCAGAATCTCTTTAGCCTTTGGGTTGGTCTCGACATCGAGCCACTGGTACGGAATAAGATGCCCGGCCAAAAATTCTTTAATGGCGTGCGATTTTGGAGAGAACTGGTACCCAATAAGGCGGATGCCGGGAAGTTCCGGCTTGTAACTCGCCTGCCACTCCTCAAGCAACTCATCGATAACAGGAAACAATTTCTCTTCCGGCGGGTCCCAGGGTTTCAGCAGATAATAATCGAGTTCGACTTCGTTGATCGCTTTGATCGCCGTATCGATATCCGAATACGCCGTAAGTAACGCTCGTTTCGCCTCGGGGAAAAATTCCTTCGAGCGCTCGAGGAATTCGACTCCGGTAATACGCGGCATGCGTTGGTCCGAAAGGAAGAGCGCCACTTCCTCGCCCGTGCGACGGAGCTCTTTCAGGCTTTCGAGTGCTTCCGCGGGGTCCTCCGTCGAAAGCACACGGTAGTCCTGCTTATAGCGCTGACGGATGTCGCGCGAAATCGCCCGTAGCACCTGCGAGTCGTCATCGAGTAAAAATAGGATCGGGAGCTTCATGCAATCCCCGCAACGCGTGGGAAGGAAATTCGGAATTCCGTAGACCCCGGTTTGGACGAAACATCGATCTTCCCACGATGTAACGTAACGACTTTTTGGACGACATCGAGACCGACCCCGGTCCCCTCCCCCACATCCTTTGTGGTAAAGAACGGGTCGAAAATCCGCTCCAGATACTCCGGCGCAATGCCGGGGCCCGTATCGGCTGCACTAAAGACGACCGCATCGTCCCGGGGATAGGTCCGCACGGTGAGCGTGCCACCGTTTTCTTTCATCGCATCCAGGGCATTATCGATAATATTGGTCCAGACCTGATTCAGTTCGCCTGGGAACCCGAGGATCATCGGAAGACCGGCGGCAAGTTCCTCCTGAAGTTCCACATTGTTTTTCCGGAACTTATGCTGGAGCATCGTCACCGTATTGTGAATGCCATCGTTGATGCAGAGTTCCTGCATATCCTGCACCTGGTCCATCCGGGTATAGCTTTTGACGGACTGAACGAGCTCCGAAATACGGCGCGAGGCGGTCCCGATTTCTTCGACGGCTTGTTCGGCCGAAAGCGTTCTCGAAAGCCAGTCGATGAACGGCGGGAATGCCGGTTCCGAAAAAATTTCTTTTATCCGGTCCAGGTCCGTAGTAGAATAGCGAAAGCCTACGAATGTTTCGGCACAGTCGCCGTTAATGCCATGGGCTTCGAGCCAATCCATCACCTGCTCTTCTTCCCGCTTCCGATCGAGCAGGGAGAGCCGATTGGAGGGGCGGGACTGGATTTCTAAAAAAATTCCCGTCAAAGCCGCGATCTGGTCCTCCTCTAATTCAATGGAGCCAATCGATCGCAGATTTTGAGCAATCGTTCCAAAAGTGTGCTTTAAATCTTCGGCACTCCGGACAATAGCAGCGGCCGGATTATTCAGCTCATGTGCAAGCCCCGCGGAAAGTTTACCGAGGGACATGAGCTTCTCATTCTGAAAATGTGCGGAGGTGAAGACTCGGACGCGATCCACCATCGAATGCACAATGACTTCCGTAAGCTCATAATTGGCGGCAATCAGCGCATGAAATTTAGATCGAGGCAGCGCAAGCATTTTCACATTCCCGATCGTCTCCACATAGACGGGCGTATACTTCATACGGGAAAACGGCAGCAATCCCGTGAGTGCACCGGGCTCGCTCGTCATTTGAATCTTCTTTTGCGCGTTTTGAATCGTGTAGGCCTGAAGTGAGCCTTCGAGGAGGACGATCATATACTCCATCAACTCGTTGGCCTCCCCCGGTCGAGCCAAAATTCCCGGTTCCAAAACGCGGAGTTCAGACTCGCGCACAAGCCATTCGATCTGGCCCCGAGGGACGCCGCTTAAATGAGGGACGCTCTGGAGAAATGCAACGATTTCGTCCATGGCAAGCGATTGGGTATTATCCCTCGACGCTTTCTGCGTTGCGCTCGCCTTCGGGATTCAGACCCGCTTCAGAGGTCACAGATGGTTCTCCGAGAGCCTGGGGCGCTTCAGATGAAGTAGCGGGAGTCGCTTCTGCTTCGATGGTAGCCGCTGTTTCGGTTACGGTCGATGTCTCGGTAGCAGGAGCGGCGGCTTCAGGCGCTTTTTTAGCGGCTTTTCGGCGGGCTTCTTCCCGAGCACGCTGTTTCGCATCGGCAGCCGAAGCGTATTTGGCATCCCGCTCAGTTTTCCAGGTGTTGAAAATCTCACTGGCGCGAGCAGGATCGACTTTCTTTTTCTCGAGGTGCCATTTAAGCAATATACCCTCGCGAGAAAGGAGCGAACGGACCGTATCGCTCGGTTGGGCGCCGACGTTCAGCCAATAAAGGGCACGATCTTCTTTGATTTGGATCTTCTGGCCGGGCTCGTTCGAAGGACGATATTGGCCCAGCGATTCCAGAAAACGCCCATCCCGCCGAGAACGGCTGTCGGTGGCCACAATTTTATAGATTGGGACTTTCTTGCGTCCCTGGCGTGCTAATCTGAGTTTTACCATGGTTCTAACGTAAAAAAAACCGCGAAAAATCGCGTTCGGAGGATGTCTGCCAGGCCATTACCATGAATGGCCCCGTATGGACGAATCGTCGGCAGAGTCTCCAAAATGGCTTCAAAGCCATCTGTTAACTGCGGGGCGTGAAACCTCGAAGTTTGTTAAAACGCTCCCGAAATCTGAAATCTGAAGATTTTAGAAAATCTGTTATGGAAGTGGAAGTACAGGAGGCTCCTCACTGATCTTGTACTTTAACCCGCTCGATCGTCACACCAATATCCTGCAGTTTTTGCTGAATATGCTCATAGCCACGCTCGACATGATGAATGCCGGTGATAATCGATTCCCCCTCCGCCAGCGATGCGGCAATGAGATAAACGAATCCCGCCCTTAGATCAGGAATGACAATATGGCTTCCCTTGAGCTTTGTCGGCCCTAAAATAACGACGGAGTGCGGATGTACAAGCGATTTGAAACGGCAAGGGTTGCCACCCAGACACGATTTATAAAGCTGAATTTCCGCACCCATTTTTTGAAGTTCTCGCGTGTACCCAAATCTGTTTTCATAGACAGTTTCATGCACAACCGACATCCCATGGGCCTGCGTCATGAGGAGGACCCATGGCTGTTGCCAATCGGTCATAAAACCCGGATGAACGTCGGTCTCGATCGCGAGTGGCTTGAGCGTGTCCTTATAAAAAAAGCGAATTCCGCCACCGACGACATCGAAGTCTGCTCCCGCCCTCCGGATATTGTTCAGAAACGTCATCATCGTCGACTGCACGGCGTTTTCGATAAAAATATCCCCTTTCGTTGCAATAGCTGCACATGCAAAAGAGGCCGCTTCAATCCGGTCGGGCATAATGCGTTGCTGCGCACCTTTGAGCCGATCGACTCCATCCACAATGATGCGACGGTTCGTTTCCAGATTGATGATCGCGCCCATCTTTTGCAGAAACCGCATGAGTTCCACGATCTCAGGCTCCACGGCCGCATTTTCGATGATCGTCGTACCGCGGGCAAGGACCGCAGCCATGATGATGTTTTCGGTTGCGCCAACGGAGGGGAACGGAAGAGAAATTAAAGTTCCAGTCAGTGTATCGGCCGTGCAATGGAAATAATTATCGACAAACTCGATCTTCGCGCCCATTTTTTCAAGCGCGTCGATATGGTAATTGACCGGTCGCTGCCCGATACGGTCGCCGCCGGGCATGGGAACGGATGCCGTACCGGTGCGGTGCAACATCGGACCGATCATAAGAATCGGAATGCGGTTCAAACCCGCAAATCGCTGGGGAACCACGGTCGTCGAAAAAGAGGGAGTGGCGATCGTTAACGTACCGTTAGCTTCGCTGGAGATCGCGATCTCACTTCCGAGTGAACGAGCAATATCGCCGGTAATATCGACTTCGCCTAATCGGACGGGCGCATTCGTAAAGGTGCTCGGCTGATCCGAAAGCATGGAAGCGACCATGACCTTCGAAATAAGATTCTTCGTCCCGCTGACACGTACCGTCCCGGTGAGCGGTTTTCCTCCGGTTACACGAAAAGCATCCATGAAGAATGGAAAACGAAAAAATTTCGGGTCAAATTCGAATTATCTTCGAAATTCGAGTCAAAGCGTCGCGAGTTCAACGGTTGTCTTTTTCACAATATCGAAGAGATAAAGCTTGCCCCGAATAGTATAGAGCAGCATCGTTTCTTTTGGAGCTATCGCTTCAATATGGGACCCGGCGGGAAGCTGGAGAGCGATCCCCGTCGTGGCTTCCTTTACGGTGTCCCCGTCTGGAAACATTTCGATGAGATACTTCCCATTCGGTGAGTAGTCGATTCCCGATGGAGCCTTCCCTGCCGGCGTAATCTCATTCGATCCAATATCGGTAACATATTCCTGACCGCCAGCAAAAAGGAACAGCGTATGCCACGCTGGATTAAAGAGTGCGTCGCCGTATTGCACGGAACCCGTCGGCATTATGAGCGGCGTTCGTGTGGTCGATTCAATATCGTATTCGAATAGTGCGCCCGAAGGAGGTTCGATCATCAACAATCTTGTTTGATCGCGCGACCATGCAAGCGCACGGTAATTCGCGTCATTCGGAAAAACAACATCGCTGGTGTTTTGCTGGGTATCGTATCGATACACGTCAAGCTTGTTGGTATGGACCTTATTCGATGTAAAATAAATGTAACGTCCGTTGTACGATTCGCCCAATATATGTGCATTTTGATTTCCCGGTGTAATATCCTCCGGCGCAGAGGAACCGTCGTCTTTCACCGCGTAGAGATGATGATTGGCGGGCGTCGTACTGTCTGGCCTTTCAAAGACGATGAGGGGACGTGAGGTGATGTGCAGTGCAGGGCCGACCGGCTGGGTGCCATTGAACGCAGTAATTTGGGAAGGAGTCATTCCCGGCGCGAATGTAAGACGGCCATATTTATCGGCAATAGTGAAAGTATAAATATTCTCATTGTGTACAAAAAAAACCTTTTTTTCGTCGTTAGAAAAACCCGCTGCCGGGCTGGTCGCATCTGGCGCCAGAGCGTGCCAGAACTGGGCACGCGCATCCGGAGCGCTAAAAATGATTGGAAGAACCAGTGATAAAAATAAGATGGTCCGTCGAACGGGATATAGCATCATGAATCTCTTCAGTGCGGCATCATGCACGCCTCGAGTGAGCTTTGGTCCTCGAACTCGAGCATTCGAACAATTCCTTTGTTGTAGCCAAGCAAATAATGGATCTCCTCATTATCCCAGATCCAATAGACCCAGTCACGATTGCGGGCACGATCACATGGGCCCAGCGTCGTCTCGATCTTTTTCGCGATGTCCTCGACAGAGTCCCGAGCAATAGGCAGATATGACGACCAATCGACTTTTGTGAGGGTGTGTTCGGAAGAGTCAATATGAAAAAGCAGATGCCCTTCAATATCCCAAAAACGCGCGCCAAGGCAAACCGAGTCCCCAGGACTTAGATCGCTCGATTCGACTCTCCACTTAGAAAGACAGGAATCAACGGTCGATATACGCGCTCCGATCGCGAGCGGCTGAGCCTTTGAAACGGACGCAATTGCGAGAAAAGCAAACGCGACAAAAAGAATGCTCTTCATTTTATGTGTACGAATGAAAAAATGCGCGATACCGGAGACGTGAGTCGCAGGTAATAGGTTCCGCTCGGCAGTGGGTCCACAGGAAAATGAGCAACATTCTTTGCATCCGGCTGGACACACCCATATAATATCACGGATCCATTCGCATCAATAATGTCATACATAATCGCATGTCCCGATGGGATGCCACTCAGCCAAAGCTCTTGCTGCGCTGGATTCGGAGAGATCGAGAAATGCTCATCGCTCCCCGCATTCGAAACAGAGGCCACAGGAACGACCGTAAAAACGAGCAAGCTCGTATCCGCGACCAAAACATCGCCTACATCGAATGCCCGGACAAGCATTTTTTTTGTCGCAACGTTCGGAACATTCCATACATAGGACCCGCTCGAGGCCGGAATTCCCTTCACAATTCCGTTCCACATCGTTCCGCCGTCCGACGAATACTCCAGTGAAATCGAATCGACATTCGCGTATGACCATGTGATAAACACGTTCGTATCGCCAGAAAATGTCTCACTGCCGCGCGGCGAGGTGAGAATGACGGTCGGCTGAGCCGGCGGTGTAAGACAGGTATCCAACTCTGCATTCACGCGCAGCACCGAATCGACTTTTTTAGAGAATGTCATCGCGAGCTTGAATTGTGAGATGTCCCTGCCAGCAAGTACATAATTCGCATTGGCACAATAACTCATGATCGTTCCAGAACTTCGGCGCGGCGTGATCGGCCGGCTTTCGCAGGCGTCACCAAGTTGAAGACCGTACGTGGTATCATCTTTGGTATAACAGGTATCCAGCGGCGGATCCCAGTAACATTGGTGAGAATGGACCAGGCTGAAGTTGTGCCCTATTTCATGTGCCACGATATAGGCATCGTACGTAAATGCGAAGGTCGGATATTGATGACCCGTTTGCGGAGAACTCATACTATAGGAATTTTGAGGGTCGCACATCGAATAATATCCAAATCCGCCGCCGCCATAGCCAATGGACGTCAGCACGTGGGCGCAATCGCGAGGGACATCAGCATAGTGCGCGCGCCAGTATTTGGGAACCGTATCCTCCAGGCCATACGCGTTTCCCTGAACGTTATACGGATCGCCACTTGGCCAAACCTTCACCCAGGAAAGATGCCATGTAATATTAACCTCGTCTTCGTAAATCGAGCTTGACATTGCAAAAAGAGAAGCGATATAGCCAAGCACCGTATTCATGTCGTTTCCGGCTGCATGGTAAAAGCAGCTATCGGCTTCGACCGCAACATCGAGTTCGAGCAACTGCGAATGCGGCATGTTGGCAGGAATGCTCGAACGATATTGTTTTAACAGCTCTGAAACTGGCCGGGGCGTGACGGGCTGAGCGATGTCCTCGGTAATGCAGTTCATGGGATGAAGCTCTCCGAATGAGAGAAGATCGGCTTCGCGCATGAAAATATGCGCACCGCGCGCTTCAGAATTCTTTGCAGGTCCGAACACATACGTTTCTCCAGATGCGCGTGAAATTGAAACCAGCAATTTCCCCGCAAATGCAGTGAGGAATATGCGGGAATTCGGTTCTCCAAGGACCTTGCCTCGAAACACGAAAAACGATGGAGGCCGAACAGAAATCGCTCCATTCGCGGTACCTACCCAAAATTCGGTCGTCGCGTCGATGGGTGAATGAGATGCCTTCAAATCGAGGCTGACGCGCTCACCATCGCCGCCGGGAAAATCGTCGATCTCTAAATGGGAACCCTGTTCCAGAACGCTTACCAGCGCAGCACTATCGACCGTGTAAAAAGCACTATCGGAAAAAGAAGACGAAAGAAATTCCGATGCCGAATACGAATCTCGCGAACCACCAGCGCTAACAGCCCCGGCGGTAGTTTCGGAACAGACGAGAATGAATACACCAAAGAGAAAAAGGCGATAAGACATAGTACTCTTCCTGAAACAATTGCGAACAATGGTTAAAACGATAAGAATTCATGCGAGGAACCCGACTTGGGGCCGCTGGATTCTACGGTTTCGAAGATGAAAACGGTCTATATAGAAACCTACGGCTGTCAAATGAATGTGGCCGACACCGAGGTCGTGCTTTCTGTGCTCCATAAAGCGGGCTACCAGCCCGTTTCAGAGCTCGAAGGCGCCGATCTTGCCTTTATGAATACCTGCGCAATTCGCGAAAATGCTGAGGAAAAGGTTTGGAACCGACTCGACCACTGGAAAAACGCTAAAAAGAGCAATCCTGAGGTCATCATCGGGGTCCTCGGGTGTATGGCTGAACATCTTCGAAAGGACCTGCTCAAGAATTCGGGTTCGATTGTCGATCTCGTGGTCGGGCCGGACGAGTACCGGAAACTTCCTGCGTTAGTCGATTCTATCAAAGAAGCGGAACCCGCCATTGCGGTAAAACTTTCTCGCACAGAGACCTACGACGACATCCTTCCCTACCGCAATGAGGGGATCAGCGCATTCATCTCGGTCATGCGTGGCTGCGATAAGTTTTGCACGTTCTGTGTCGTGCCATTTACGCGAGGTCGGGAGCGTTCTCGCCTCCTGAATTCCATCGTCGATGAATGCAAGGAACTGGAGCAGCAGGGATTTCGAGAGATTACATTACTTGGACAGAATGTGAATTCCTATCGCGAGAATGGTAACGATTTCTCGGATCTCCTGGCCTCGTGTGCGCGCGCGGTTCCTAATGTTCGTATTCGATACACGACAAGCCATCCGCAGGATTTCGATCAAAAGCTTGTCGATACGATGGCAGAGCATGACAATATTTGCAAGTATATTCACTTGCCCATTCAGTCCGGCTCGGACCGTATCCTGAAACTGATGAACCGCACGTATACCCGTGCGCATTATATGTCGATCGTCGAAAAAATCCGGCGCGCAATGCCGGAAGCGGCGCTCTCGACCGATATTATCGTTGGCTTCTGCTCCGAATCGCTCGAAGATCACGAAATGACGAAGCAAGTCATGCGTGAAGTCGAGTACGATGGCGCCTACACATTCAATTATTCTCCCCGCCCGAACACACGCGCATGGAATACACTCGAAGATGACGTGCCCATCGAAGAAAAAACGCGTCGTCTGAACGAAGTCATCACGTTACAAAACGAAATTTCAACTCGAAGAAACCGTGTGGAGGTTGGCAGAGAACATAGCGTACTCGTCGAAGGCCGCTCGAAAAAAAATGCCTTGGAGTGGAAAGGCCGCACCGATACGAATAAGACCGTTGTGTTTCCGCGTCTGGACGCAGAAGTCGGCGAATATCGCAGGGTAAACATCACCCGCTCCAACAGCGCCACATTGTTTGGGGAGCTGATAGACACAAAGATCCCCACACTTTTAAGCCCCGGGCAGGAATTGGTCAATCGCGATGAACCAATTTACGATCTTACGCCACTTGTCATTTCGACGATTGAACATAAGGAAAGTGCTGGGGTAATGGAACTGCCTATCGTATCATAACCGTACCTTTGGTAGATGAGGCAGGAAGTCAGTCCTCTTCAGAGCATTCCTTTTTCGCACGACGGCTCGTGGCTTAACATCGAGTGAATTCCCCCAGGAATTCTAAAACTTTAATACGTTAATAACGGTGATCGACGAAACCGAGGTCCAACTTCTTCTTCTTCCAGGCCTTGGCGGCGACCATCGGATGGCCCATTCGCAACTTACGCTGCCCTATCATTTCATTACGCCGGATTACATCGCATTCAAACAACGAGAATCTCTCGAAAGCTACAGCAAGCGGTTTTGCGATCACCTTTTGTTCGATCACCGGATCGACTCATCGAAGCCCCTCTTTATCGCCGGTTATTCGCTCGGCTCTGCGATCGGTATGGAACTCGCAAAATATCTTCCGGTTCGCGGCCTTATTCTTATAGGCGGCCCCACGACATCGCGGGAGATCCGCGCGATCCCACGAATGTTCGGACGTTATTTTTGCTGGTGGCTTCCACTATGGGTCTACCGTGCGGCGGAAGTTTTTGTCGCACCCGTGATGCGGATGGTCTCCGGTATTTCCAGGGAAGAAATTCGGCTTGCGGGCGTAATGTATCATGAACTTGCACGAGGACTTTTTCGAGATGCCTATCACGCACTCGTACAGTGGCAGGGATGTCCGATCGACGTACCATACATTCGCATTCACGGTGAGAAAGACCAGATCATCTCCTGCCCAAAACCGAGCAAGCACGTAGTTATTATTCGGCGAACCAAGCATTTGGTCGGTCAGGCGCGGCCGGAGCCGGTCAATGCCGCAATTCAGACATTCATACAGTCCGTGATAAAGGAAAAAGCGGAAGGCATTGATAGAACCGCATAAAATAATTGCTATGTCTCGCGCGGCCTTGTCTGATATGGCAGTGCTCGTTTTTCAACAAAAAAAAATGCGACAGTAAAGGGCGGAATAGTTATGCTTGAAAATTATCCCATTCGTTGTTGATAAAATGGTTCATAAGTCGCCATTTATCAACAGCCAGGTGAATAACTCAATGCGAATAAGTGGATAACCTTCGAAATCCTTTATTTTGCTGAGAATTAGCGGGATTGCATAAGGGAATGATTCACACTCCTTGTTTGAGTTCCCTCCGAGTGTACCCCGGCCATTTGAGGGATAATGAGTGGAAAACCTTCAATTTTTCGCAAAAAAAACGCTCGTTTTGAGCGTTTTTTGCAGCCTTTTTTAAGGACTTCCCGACTATTTTATAATACTGAATCGAACGGCCTCAGACGAAACCGTTCCCTGATCGATCCGAACGATATATTCGCCGCTCGGAAGGCTCGGAATTTCAACCTGAAGGTGGTTCTCACCCTCTTCCAACGTCCCAATGTTGACGGCAGACTGGCGGGTCCCGGCCACGTCATATATCGTTGCCAACGCTGCACCTTCGCGGTCCGTAAGAACATCGAGATGTAACCTTGCACCATGATAGACTGGGTTCGGCCACGCATTTGTAACCGTCAGCCCGGCACGGTCATCGGAACCGGGTACAGCGACATCGCTCTGCGGCTGGACTCGCATTACGAAGCGGTAATTCGCCGAATCGGCCGGGTTATTGGTCTTTGGATGAACGCTGACGTAAATTACCGCAGAGTCTTCCTTCGTGACCGTGGGAGCATTGAGTTTGAACTTCAGACGCTGCTCGTAAGCGGTACCGAGATAAGGAGAAAAAATCGAAGTGAAGGCGGTCCCGACACTACAATTATCGTTAATATTTCCCTGGTCGTCGGGAACCCCATTGCAGATGCTCAGGCTCCATCCACTGGGAACGGAATCCTGAATCGTAAGCGCAAAATCGACCGTCCGGCCTGAAACATTGTCGAGGAAGTTAGTAAGTGCGTAGATCCCTGAACCCGAGTATGTTTTTTCGGTTACGAGCGAGTTCCAACTGAAAATAAGTGGCGGGGTTCCGGGTTTCGAAGTACCGAAAAACCTCAGTATCGTATCACTCGGACTACCGCTAATACCAATAGCAAGGCTTACCGAAGTACTATCGGGCTGATCGTCAAGCACCGGATTCATATTGAGCGTAAAATCTCCGGAATGAGCCGGAGGGAGTGCCCAGGGTACCAATGAATCCTTTGCATCATGACAGGTCTGTGGATCGCAAATGCTTGTGGTCCAGCCGGGCGCCAGCGCCTCAGAACGCTGTACAAAAATGATTTCCGTGTCGTTAGAGGTGTTTTGAACGATAAATCTAAAAGTGTGCGTCTGGCCATTGCTTAAGTCCTGCTGATTTGTATCTGGAACGGTTATCGCAATTGAAGTTCCCTGTGGGGACCGCGACGGTTTTCGAGCTGAGACGGAACTCGCAGACGAGAATAGTAATAAAACAGCAAGGAGAAAGACAGAAATCCGCACGATCTTCATTGACTTAATTCTAATAACTTAAGAGACTCCCGTATGATGGGGTGAATAAAAGGTAATTATCTTATAATATAGTGTCCCCACAAACTCCCACTTTTTGTTTTGAAAAGAAAGGATCCTTACCATTACTTCTCGAATTTTTACTAACACCCCGCTGCTTTTCTATTATTTCTTTCTCAGTGCTTCGATCTACGTGTCGGCACGCGCCTCGCACGGCGTAATGCTATGGCAAAGATGAAAGATATCATTTCGCAAGCCGTCCAGGAATCGGCAAGTCGGTCCAAAAAACCGAAAAAGAAAAAAGTCTATGCTCTCACGGGTACGAAGCAGCGCGTCGCGGCAAGCGCGCTCAAAGTGCTCGGTGCGCTCAATGCACTCAACCGTGTTTTGGGCTCGATCTCGGGCCATGCACGCAAAGTCATGTTTTCGAGTATTATTCCCGAATGGCTGACCGATGTCGTCAAAGGCGGGAGGGAACCGAATTCCTTTACCGTCACGACCGACGACGCAAAAGCTCTTATCGTTCCCATGAAAAAGTACGCCATCATCGATGAAGACCGCGCCGGCAAGATCATGGACCTCAAAGAAAAACAGGACGTCGATATCGACATTGAAGAGGTAAAGCATTTCGAGTTCAATCCTAAACTCGTCCATGATATCCCGGAAGAAAAAATGGATTCCCTCATCGACGAGCTGAAAAAAGTTCTATTAAAGAGCGAAGCCGTGCCGGCAGCAACGAAGAAAGACATTCGTAGCGGCCGCATGCCGGTCATTGAAGAACATACCGAATACCGCTACGGCGAAGACGTTCTCACTAATCTTCCGAAACTCTCCAAAGGCGACCCCAAAAAAGCCGAAGCGATCATTAATGCGGTCCAGCCCGTGTTTTCGGTCCGCTCTTTTGAAATGGAGAACAAGGAAGTCCAGGTCGAAGAAGCCCTTGACCTCATCAAGGAAAGCCTCGCAGCCCTCCCTGCCGAACAATAAAACGTATTGGCGAAAGCGGGAGGCCGGGGAGCGTTGAATTTAAATCCCGTCTCCTCGGAATGCCTCCATGTATTGCTTGACGCGTTCTGTAAATTGTACTGCGTAAAGGCCGTCGATCAATCGATGGTCATGTGAAAGGCCGAGGAACATCATCGAACGGATCGCAATGTAATCGTTACCCTCCTCATCGGTCTTTACAACGGGCCGTTTAACAATCGCACCGGTCGACATAATTGCCAAATTCGGCTGATTGATGATCGGCGTCGAAAGGATATTTCCGAACATTCCGGGATTCGTGATCGTAAACGTTCCGCCGGAAATATCGTCCGGAGTGAGTTTCTTTGTTCGAGCTTTGTTGGCAAGTTCTCCGACTGCTTCGGCGAGTCCTGACAGCGAAAGTTTGTCGGCGTGTTTGATGACGGGTACAATTAACGCTGGCGGGAGTGGTGAACCTTCCTGCTGTGGCATGGCGACGGCGATCCCAAAATTGATCTCATTCCGAACTACAATATTGTTCCCATCGATCGACGCGTTAATAAACGGAAACTCACGCAACGCCTTAATCATGCACTCGACGAAAATCGGCGTCAGGGTAAGTTTTACGCCATAGCGCTGCTGGAAGACCTCCTTGTTCTTTTTCTGATAGTTGACGATATTGGTCACATCGACTTCGCTCACGGAAGTCACATGCGCGCTGGTATGGACCGATCGGACCATGTGCTCTGCGATCCGCTGGCGAATATTGTCCATCGGAATGACCGTTACCGCTTCCCCGCTGGAGGCAAACGATGGTGCGGCCATCGGCTTTGGTTGACCGGGCGCAAAAGAGGGTGAGGTCGGAGCGAAGGAAGGAGTTGTCTGGTAACGAGGCACCGCGCCGGATTTCCGAGCATCGACGTACTTCAACATGTCGTTCTTGTTGACGCGGCCGCTCATACCGGTTCCCGGAATTCGCGAAAGTTCTTCGGGAGAAATTCCTTCGGTTTTCGCGATATTTTTCACCAGCGGAGAATAAAAGCGATCGTCTTTCGTAGCAGACGAGCCTTGCATTGCAGGCTTTGGTGTTTGCGACAACTGCGACACTTGTGGCTGTACCGGTTGTGACGCGACCTGGGAAACCACTTTGCTTTCGGACGCTCCGGCGCTTGCCGTTGGTTGCGCGGGTGCCGCACCGCCCGATAGATAAGCGATCGTAGCACCGACGGCAACCGTCTCTTTTTCCTTGGCAACAATTTTCGAAAGCGTTCCTGCAAAGGGGGCGGGAACTTCGGTATCTACTTTGTCGGTCGAGATTTCGAGGATCGGCTCGTCCTTTTCTACTTTATCTCCCTCGTTCTTGAGCCAGCGAAGTACGGTTCCTTCAGCGATTGATTCACCCATTTTGGGCATCACTACGGGCTGACCACCAGCCTGTCCATTCGGCGACGGTGTTTGCGAAGCGGTCTGAGTCGGAGATTGCACCGCCGGAGCCGCCGGCGCTTCGGAAGCAGGCTTTACAGATTCCGTCGATGGTGCTGCCTGCTTTGTGGTTGCCACAGACACCGCGCTGCTCGCCTCTCCATTGGTTCCAATCGATGCGATCGGCTCTCCAACGGAAACGGTCTGTTTTTCCTGGGCTAAAATTCTGAGGAGGGTCCCAGCTACCGGCGAAGGTACTTCGGTATCGACTTTATCGGTCGAAATTTCAAGGATCGGCTCGTCCTTTTCGACTTTGTCTCCTTCTTTTTTGAGCCAGCGAAGGACTGTGCCTTCCGTGATCGATTCGCCCATTTTGGGCATTACAACATTCGTTGCCATTCCGTAAAATTAGTCTTAGAGCCGCCCTAAACACAATTTCAGCCTAAAGACTTCCGAAAATCGCCATCCCACTATCATTCATTTTTCAAATGCTTCGGGTCCCAAAAGTGCTTCTTCAGATCGACCAACTCGCCTTTGAATGTCACGCCTTCCCGCCGAAGGATCGTGCGCATTCGCCCGTACCCACCAAAATGATGCGCCCCCGATAGTGCACCGATCCTATTTATAACACGTTGCGCCGGAACATCGGAATCTTCAGGCAGCTCGGAAAGCGCCTGTCCGACCATCCGGGACGACCCCTTCATGCCCAGAACTTCGGCGATCGCGCCATAGGTCGTCACCTTTCCCACCGGGATTTGTTCTACGATCTCATAAACACGAGCATAGAAACTCGGTCGTAAGGGTTTAATTGGTCCAATACCGAGCACCGGTGGTATTTGTCGTTTACGAGGCATAAAGAATTTGCTGAATTCGAAAATAGCGGTCGTCGGTGCGGGAGTGAGCGGTCTTGCGGCAGCAGTTAGTCTTGTCGAACGCGGATTCGAGAACATCACGCTATTCGAGGCCCGCCGAGAAGCCGGCGGACGAACTCGCTCATGGCTGGACCCAGCGACTGGCGACGTCCTCGATAACGGCCAACACCTCCTCATCGGTTGCTATCGCGCAACGCTCGCATATCTCGAATCGATCGGATCGCTCAAGCAACTCGAGCGCAGGAGGCTCTCGTTGGATTTCCACGAATCGGGGGCAAGCACTTCCCGCCTTGAACTTCAAAATCAAGGGAAGCCCGCGGTGAACCTGCTGGGCGCCGTATGGAAGTCGGATCTTCTCTCGTTCAAAGAAAAATGCGCTGCGACGTGGCTGGGGATTGCCATCCATGGTTCCGCAGTCCGGAATGCCAGATCGCACTCGGCGATAGAACTCTTCAAAAAATTTCGGCAGCCGGATCGACTCATTCGGCGCCTGTGGGAACCGATCGTGCTCGCCACGATCAATGCGCCAATCCACGAGGCAAGCGCCGAGCTTTTTATCAACGTCTTTCGAGAAGCATTTTTGTCCGGTCCCGATGCCAGCGATCTTCTCATTCCTTCGTGCGGGCTTTCGGAACTTCTCGTTCAGCCCGCTATCGATTTTATCGCGACGCGCGGTGTGCACATTCGGCGGTCGACTCCAGTACGATCCATAGAACATTCGAGCGGTTCTTTTCTTCTAAAATTCGACGGCGGAGAAGAGAACTTCGAGAGTGTGATATATTCCAATACCGCCAAAGAACCGCTTCCGGAACGGATCCGCTCATCAATTCCGGAATTCCAATTTTCTCCGATCGTGAATGCCTATTTCTGGCTCGACCGTAGGGTGCTTTCGGGGCCAATCCATGCAATGGTTGGCACGACTCTGCAATGGGTTTTCCCGAAAGCATCTCAATACTCGGCACAACGGCTTGCGTTGACCGTTAGCGCGGCCGGAGCACTAAGCGAAAAATCGAACCAGGAAATAGAAGATGTTTTGTGGAATGATCTCAAGATGGCAATCCCGCAAATGAAAAATGTGCGTCTTCTGACTTCCCAAATCGTTCGCGAAAAACGAGCGACTCCGCTTTTTACGTATACGGTCCAGAGGCTCAGGCCTTCGACAAAATCGTCCATTCCGCGTTTTTATTTCTCGGGGGACTTCGTGCAAAACGGTCTTCCTGCAACGATTGAAGGTGCAATTCGGAACGGTTATGCGGCCTCCGCAGCCTTATTAAACGAAATTTCACATTCCACTTCAAATGAATAATTATTATGCGACTCCGGAAGGTACTTTTGGCGGAATTTGCCGTATATTTATCGAACTCTGCAATTGGAAATAAGTTTAACGATAGACCTCTACCACGACAATGGCTGAAACAAAGGTAATTATCTCTCGCGAAGCACCGGGCTCCACCACGACCGATGGAACGATTCCAAAGGCGGCGACCGCTGGCGCTCCTCCTTCTCCCGTGCTCAAGAAAACGACCCTGGGTCGATCGAAGCGAAATCTTACTCCGCTTTACATTACACTCGGCATTCTGTTTTGTGGCTTTCTGGTTTGGTTACTGTTTTTCCGCGGCCCAAAGGAAGCACCCCTGACAATCCGCTATGCTGCTGCAGATTATGGCGATATCACACAAAGCGTAACGGCAACCGGCGCCCTTCAGGCAACAACGACCGTTCAGGTTGGCAGTCAGGTTTCCGGCCTCGTCAAAAAGATCTTTGCAGATTATAACACAAAAGTTCACCGTGGCCAACTGCTTGCTTTACTCGATACGGCTCCCTATGTGGAGGCCGTGACGCAGGCCCGGGCCACCCTGACAAAAGCTCGATCTGACCTCGCGCTCGCAAAAGCCAACGAGGCTCGATCTCGAATCCTTCTTGCCCAGCAACTGATCGCGCAGCAAGACTTCGATGCCACGGAAAATGCCCTGCGGGATGCTGAGGCAACCCTTGGAGTCGATTCCGCTCAATATGAGCAAAGTATGGTCAATCTTGGCTATACCCAAATCCGCTCGCCCGTCGATGGTGTCGTTCAGGCGCGAAATGTCGACAGCGGCCAAACCGTCGCCGCGGGCCTGAATGTAACGGTCCTCTATGTCATTGCGGAAGATCTGACACAGATGCAGGTTGCTGCAAACGTCGATGAAGCCGATATTGGCGAAGTTAAAGTAGGGCAGGATGTGAACTTTACCGTGGATGCCTATCCAGGTGAGAAATTCAGTGGCACCGTATGGCAGGTCCGAATTAACCCGGTAACCACGCAAAATGTCGTCACTTATACCGTTATCATCAATACGTCAAATCCGGAGGGGAAGCTTTTTCCTGGAATGACCGCGACCGTTAACATCATCAGCGATACAAGGCAGAACGTCCTTCGAGTACCGGTGGCAGCGGCACGCTTCGTACCCCCACCGGAATTTTTCACAGAGACGAAGCTGCCGGATACGGCAACAAAATTCCGTCGGCAGCACACTGCTTCGACCACCGATACAAAGGATACGACACGACATCATGGCGGTGCCGGAATCGCGGGCGCTTCAGGGTTCGCGACGATCTATGTCAAGAGCAATTCGAAGACGGGTCCGCAAGTCACGCCGGTCCATATTGTGGAAGGACTGACCGACGCAAATAACACGGAGGTACTACGCGCCACACCGCCTCTGAAGCCGGGCGACAGCGTTGTCGTAGCGGCCTTTACATTGGCTGCCCCAACGTCATCCGGAACTTCTGCGATTGGCGGTAGCCGGCCGGGCGGCGGCGGTGGTTTCCGCGGTCGTTAAATAAGATTAAGAACGATAAAATAGAATCGGGAAAGATAAGCGGATACAATCGTGACACAAATTATCAATAGCGTTGTCATGGCTTTTCAGTCGCTGGCTTCGAACAAGGTTCGAGCGGCGCTGACCATGCTCGGCATTATCATTGGTGTGGGTGCCGTCATTACCATGACAGCGATCGGCCAGGGTGCCTCACAAGCCGTGCAAAACCAGATCAATTCGATGGGAACGAACGCCCTTCTTATTTTTCCCGGCGCCACGAACATGGGGGGTATCTCCTCGGGCGCCGGCGGAAGCCAGCACCTTACGGAAGACGACGCCAATGCGCTCAAAAAATCCGACTGGCTTTCGGCGGTCACACCGGTTGTTTCTACCAGTGTCCAGGTCGTCGCTGGAAGCAATAACTGGGCAACCCGGATTACCGGGGCGACGCCGGACTACTTCGTCGTTCGGAACTGGCCGATCGTCGAAGGGAGCGATTTTACGGACGCCGATGCGCGTACGGGAACGAAAGTTTGTATCCTCGGGAAAACCGTCGTTACCAATCTCTTCGGCGAAGGCGTGAACCCGATCGGCCAGTCCGTCCGTATTAAACAGGAACCGTTCACGGTGATCGGAGTGCTGCAGGAAAAAGGTTCTAACTCGTTTGGCCAGGATCAGGACGACATCATTATTGCCCCCTTTGCCACCGTCCAGCGTAAGCTTATGGGCATTACGTGGACGAATCAGATCATGGCGAGCACCATCTCCCCCGAAGCCACGAACGTTGCGACGCAGGATGCCACCGACATCCTGCGCCAACAGCATCGGTTGCTTCCAAACGACGACAACGATTTCCAGATCCGTTCTCAAGTGGAACTGGCACAGGCGGCGGAACAAAGCACGGCAACCATGACGAACCTCCTGGCCGCCGCTTCGATCATTTCCCTCCTCGTAGGCGGTATTGGCATCATGAATATTATGCTTGTGAGCGTTACCGAACGGACCCGCGAAATTGGCATTCGAAAATCGATTGGGGCGAAGCAACTCAATATTTTGCTCCAGTTCCTCACGGAAGCCATTACGCTAAGCTTAGTTGGCGGACTCATCGGGGTCATTCTCGGGTACCTCGCCTCCGCGTTCGTCTCAAAATCGAACGGCTGGATCCTTGTAATTTCACCACAGGCCGTGGGACTTTCGTTTGCGGCGGCTTCCTTCGTCGGGATTTTCTTTGGCTGGTATCCGGCACGCAAAGCCGCACGCCTGAACCCTATCGAAGCCCTGAGATACGAATAAAAACCGTTTGCGTTTTGTGCCTAAAGGTCGCGTGACCTTTAGGTACGCGACAGGTGTTGAGACGAACGTTGAAACATCTCGCTCTCAAAGCGTGGCTCTCGCTTGCGATTATGGCCCTTGTCATGGCCCTGCTCATTTTCGTTTCCGCCGGAACGATCGACTACTGGCAGGCGTGGCTCTTTCTCATTGTTTTTTTTCTGGCGGGAGCATTCCATACGGCTTATGCCAATCGGCACGATCCTGCACTTTTACAACGCCGCATGTCCGGTGGCCCGACGGCCGAAAAAGAAACGACACAAAAGATCATTATGGTATTCGCTTCGATCGGATTTATCGGGCTGCTTATCGTTCCGGCGCTCGACCGGCGGTTGCAATGGACGGCAGGAGTCCCTGTGATACTTGTGGTCGCAGGCAATCTCTTCATCGCAATAGGATTCTATATCGTTTTTATTGTCTTCAGAGAAAATTCCTTTGCTGCTGCAACGATCCAGGTCATGGAAGAACAAAAAGTGATCGCGACAGGACCGTATGCCGTCGTTCGTCACCCGATGTACGCCGGTGCAATGCTCTATTGCATCGGCATTCCACTTGCCCTCGGATCCTACTGGGGCTTTGCCGCGCTCGGACTCATGTTCCCATTTATCATATGGCGGCTTTTCGATGAAGAGCACCTTCTACGCAAAGAGCTTCCAGGGTATTCAGAATATTGCGAAACGCACAGGTGGCGGTTGGTACCTGGAGTGTTTTGAAGTATCGGACTTCAGACCCCACAAGGGCAAATTATTCAAAAGCAGCCTTCTTCGCGACTCTCAACGTTCAGAAGGCATTTCAAACGAGTTCAACGAAAAGATTGTGATGCGTTAGTATCCCACGCCCCTATACTCTGCAAAATTATTATCGCTTTCGGCAACGCGGATTTTGGAGAGTTTCCCGGAGTGAATATGCGGCTCGAGTAGGTTCCAGAATGTGAGCGCGATGTTCTCGGCCGTAGGAATGATTCCTTTTAGTTCAGGGACATCGTAGTTCAGGTGTTTATGATCGACTTTCGAAAGGATTACGTCATCGATCAACTCGCCCAGTTTTTTGAGATCGATGACGTATCCTGTTTTGGGGTCCGGCTCGCCGGCCACTGTTACCTCGATCGTGTAATTATGCCCATGGCCCCTCGGATTGTTACACTTATCGAAGATGCGCTCATTTTCTTCATCCGTAAATTCAGGATTGAAAAGGCGGTGTGCGGCCGAGAAATGCGCTTTCCGTGTCACAAAGACCATGGTATTCCTATCGGTTAGTCGACCGGCAAATGTTTCTCAAGGAAGGATTCCATCGCTTCGTAGGCATCGAAACGATTTTCCTCGTCATGGAACCCATGACCTTCGTTATCTTTCACGATATAGGTCACATCGATTCCTCGTGCTTTGAGCGCGTCCACCATTTGATTGGACTCGTTAATATTCACGCGTGGATCGTTCTTGCCCTGCAGTACCAGCATCGGGACTTTAATCTGGTCGGCATGGAGGACCGGGGATGCTTCCGCTAATAGAACGCTGTCTTTTTTTGGATCGCCTACCATTTCATGGAACATATCGAGATAGGGTTTCCAATACGGCGGGATCGTTTTCATAAACGTGAAAAGATTTGCAACACCGCAGTAGTCGATCGCACAGGAATAAAGGTCCGGCGTGAACGCAACCCCGGCAAGCGTAGCGTAGCCACCGTAGCTTCCACCATAGATCGCGATCCGCTTGGGATCGGCAATGCCCTGCTGTATCAGCCACTGAACGCCATCGCTGATATCATTTTGCATCGTTTTGCCCCACTGATGGAAGGAAGCTTCCCAGAATTTTTTGCCATAGCCGGTCGAGCCGCGGAAATTGATTTGCAGGACGCCATAACCACGATTCGCAAAGAGCTGAACTTCCGGATCGTAGCCCCAACTATCCCGCGCCCACGGTCCTCCATGCGGATTGACAATGATGGGTAAGTGCTTGCCATTGGAGCCTTTGGGAAGCGTAAGATACCCGTGCAACACCAGGCCATCGCGTGATGTAAAAGTGATTGGCTTCATTTCTGCGAGTTCTGCCTCATGTAGCCACGGGCGAATATCGCTCACTTTGGTGAGCTTATCGGCGTTCGCATCGTAGAGATAAATACTGCCGACCGAACGATCGTTATAGTTTCGAACAATAAATAAATCTTCGTTGCGGTCGTAGCTCGTCACTACCACTTCATAGCCAGGAAGCTTCGCTTCGAGCTTTTTGTGCATCGCTTCGGTCTCAGGATCGAGATAATAATTATGAACTTTGTCCGTTTCGTAGTCCGCAAACGTCAGGACCTTGCGCTTGTGCGAATAATTGAGATCGGAAACGTCGACCTCCGAGTTTTCATAGACGACGGAAAGTTCCTTTCCGGTACGGGGGTCAATAATGACGATCGCCGACTTATCGCGCCCCAGGTTGCTCGAGCAATACAGATTTTTATTGTCGAACGTAAAAAAGAGCGGCGAAAGATTTTCCTTGAAATCGGTCGTAATAATTGTCCGAAAGGTATCCGTTTCATTGTCGCGATACAGGAGCGAGGTATTCACACCATCGGTGGTCGTTGCGACGCGCAGGTTTCCATTGTGATCGGTAACCCATCCACTGATGTTACCCGGGTTTTGCGCCACCAGGCGCAGTTTATTCGTCGTGAGGTCCAAATGATAGACGTCGAATATCTCATGGTCGCGCTGGTTCGTTGCGATCAGGATTTCATTATCGTGATCGATCATCCCATCGACGACCTGCACGGTCGTGCTATCGAAGGGGGTCAGGTCGGTGATCGCCTTTCCGTCCCGCGAGACCGAATAGAGATGATAGTTCTCATCGCCATTGTTGTCGCGCATAAACAGTAGGCGATCGTTCCCTTTCCACCAGTATCCGGCGATGTCACGCGAGGTCTCGTTCGTAAGACGAATCGGTTCCCCGCCGGAGCGCGCCACGACAAAAATGTTCAGTCGCTTTTCATACGGCGCGAGGAACGCATAATACTTCCCGTCCGGCGAAAGCTCGTAGGCGGTGCGTTCGGGGTTCTTAAAAAAATCGCGTAATGGGATCTTTCGCGCAAACGCCGAAGGGGTCGACGAGAGCGAATAACTGATAACAATAAGGAAACCAAGGACAACGGTGAAGAGGCGACGTTTCATAATCGGTGTGAATAAAATGGAAAAAGAGAACCGCCGTTCGATAATGGGACGTTCCTGAAACTCGGGGAAAGCGGGTTATTCGCCAAGCACGACCATCGTCTTCGATACTCGCAATTCCGGTTGGGGCCCCGTCCAGGTGACGATATATCGATAAACACCCCCCGGCAGCGTACGGGCATCGACGGGAACGTTCTTTGAGCCTATGGGGAGATCCTCGTCGAAAGGGGTAGCGATCTTCGTTCCGAGTGCATTATAAAGATCGATTGTAACATGACCCGCGACATTGACCGTGAGAGCAACATCCGTCTCCGAATGAAATGGATTCGGATTGTTTTGCGAAACATCGACGGGATTCATTCCAAGTGAAACCCGGTCGTTGGTATCGCATTGCTCGATCGCGATCTCGCCATCGAACGCCGTCATGAGGGAGGCCGCAGAGGCCCCGAATGTGGCGCTCTTCAAATGAATGGCAGCCGTACTCGCCGTCGGTTCCAGAATTTCGAACGGAAGCTGAGCGACCACAGGCGCTCCCACGAGGGGAGAAGCGAATTTCACTGTAACTTCCTTGTCGCCGATGGAATACGTCTTTACCGAGTACGTCGCCGACGTTCCCGAAGCAGAGGCCGGGATAATTCCAAGTACAACGGGCGATGCCAGTGCTTTCATATCGAGTTGCATCGGATTAAATGTCACGCGGAATGTAAGGGAGGTGATTGCCGCACTTGTAACGTCATTCACCGTCCGGACGGGAAGCGTTACAATTTCACCGGGCCGGCCCGAAACAGTGTCGAGTTTCAACTCCACCCCGAGTGGGTTCCCCTTCCCGAATCCGGAGAGGGATGCAACCGGGAGCGTATCGGTGTTACTAACGATCGAGAGTTCGCCTGTTGCCACTCCCGAACGTAACGGCCGGTAACGAATACAAATCGTTCCAACCGCACTATCGACGAGCGAACCGCCAACGTTATCGGAAACGATTTCGAACTCGCCCGGCAACGCGCCAGTAATGCTGAGCGATGACACGCCGATTGGTATGCACGAATAATTTGTCACGCGCAGACACTGTGTGACGCTCGAATCGCCGATATTCGTCGTATCGAACACAATTGAGGTGTCGAGCGCCGTTATCCCCGGTTTCGGAGATACATTCCCGGTAATAGGTAGAGTAATTCCAGTGCTGCCGCGCCAGGCAATCGCAAGCGTTCCGGAAATTGCTCCGACCGTGGAGGCCGGAATAACGATCACGATCGAATCCGCCGCGCCTGCCGCAAGGGAGGTCGGTGGCGCATGAACGATCGTCGCTACACTCGACGGGACGATCAAAGCCATGAGACTATCGAGCGCGGCGGTACCGGTATTGTGGATCGTGACTCGTATGGTCGTATCGGTTCCCACGGGGATACATCCAACGTCGAGAGCGCCAGACGTCGCAAGAGCCCCTTCGATACCTTTGCCACGAAGCGTAAACAAAACGTTCTGTCCAGCACCAACAGTATCGAAAAGCGTCGTCTCGATGGCTTCGTTGGTATCCTGGGGGCAAAAATACAAGGGAACGGTAATCGCTTCACCCGGAGCCAATGTTACTTTTGCCGGACCTTTATACGAGAATGGAGGCGTCACGTCGGAAGTTGGTTCGAGTACGAGCGTGTCCGCGCCAATATTTTTCAGCACAATATTCGTGTCCGCGCAGCCGCCGGTGGGAACGTTCCCAAAGTCGATTAGATTAAGCATCTGAAGGATGCCAATCCCGGTGTGCGCAAGAAGGATCGTCGAATCCGAGGTCGGCACATCGGTTCCCAAGGTCGAGACCGCGGAGAAACGGCCGGTATCGCTCGAACAAAAACGCACGGCAATAAACATGCTGTCATTCGGCATAAGCACGAACGGCGTAGCCGGCGAAAGGATCGTGAAATTCGTCACGATCGGAATGCTCGCGCTCGTAACGATCAGTGAATCGTTACCGGTATTGACTGCATAAAATCCTGAATCTTTGCAGGAATCCAAATGCACGGCGCCAAAGTCGAGAACGAATGGAACCGAAAGCACGCCAATTTTTCCTTCACCCATCAGGACGAGCCCGAACGGGCTTTGCGGCGCATTGCCATAGATCGAGTCGAGTGCGGTCCGCGTATTGGTATCCATTGCGCAGAAGCGCAGGTTCAAATGAACGCTATCGCCTGGAGGGACAAAAAGTGGGAGCGGGTCGAGTCCGCTGAAATATCCCAGCGTCGAGGGAAATGTCGTTTGAATGAGTTCGGCAGAAATTTTAAGCGTGTCCTTGCCGGGATTCGATACGACCACGAACGAATCTTTACAATCGCCGACATGCACGCGACCGAAATCGAGGGTATCGGGATGAATATCCATCTCCGGCTGGACACCACAACCCGTCAGGGCGATCGCCGTATCGCCACCGTTGGAGAACAGGTCGAGTGTGCTCGCGATCGGGCATTTGACCGCCGTCGGACAAAACGAAAGGGTCACTTTCAGCCAATCGCCGGTATGGACTGTTTGCGGGAATGTAGTCTTAATTTTAAAATCGGGAATCGGCGGAGTGAAATGAGCCGAATCGATGATTAAGTCCGATTTCCCGGTCGAATAAATAAATAGTGTGGTATCGCTCGAGCACGAATCGATAAGAATATTCCCGAAATTTATCGTCGTCGTTCGCACGACCATTTTCGGCGGGCCGGTGACCTTTGCGATCATGCCGCTTGTATGGGATAGTACCGCATAAGGAACATCTGCAAATGTTCCGGTTTGAACACTTTCATTCTGCACTGCAACGGCATAGAGTTCGGTATCCCTCGGGTTGGCAGAAATCGGAAATTCCGCATCCCATTGCGCCGTATGGCTTCGGGGATCGACCCGTGGCGTCGCATGAACTGATTGCCAACTCGGCGCGCTGGGCCAGGCGTAATACACTTCAATATCGAGCGGGTTTGCTGGGACGGAATCCCAATACTCTGCATAGCCGTGAACTTTTGCCGAATCCGGCGTGAAGGAGATGCGTTGAATGGAAGGACCGGTATAGCCGATCGAATCGACAAAGTATAAGCGGCTATTAGAACTTTGGGAACTGGAAACGAAGCCATTGATACGAATGCGTCCTTCGCCGCCCAAACCGCCGCGGTTGCTGCCCCCGCCGTCATTACCATGAGTCACGCTGATAGAACTATTTGGGTCGAAGGCGACCGAATCGCGCGCGCTGATCGCGACCGCCCCACCGGAGCCGCCACCTCCGCCGGCTGCCGGTTCTACCGTGTAGATGCCACTCGAACCGCTGCCTCCGTTCGCCGAGACTCCCGAGATGGATAACGTTACATGCGAGAAGCTCGTCAGTTCAATTGCCCCACCGCCACCTCCGCCACAACCGCCCTGTCCGCCGAAAAGAGAGACATACGTCTGGTTCCCAGCTCCCCCGCCGGACCCGCCCGCCAGGGGTATGAGCATTGGATTACCAACGATATTCCCGGCATTGGACCCTGTTCCGGCTCCGGCCATTCCTGCTGTCGAATATCCGCCGCCGCCGCCGCCATAATTCGTCGTATAATTTGATGTACTTCCACCGGCCGAGCCTCCGCCATATCCCCCGGCCGGACTGGAGGAAGCGTTCCCATGCTGACCACTCGATCCAAAGGGATGACCGGTTCCGCCGCCGCCGCCATCGTCGCCGCTGAGACCTGAGTGCTGTTCCCCCGCTCCACCGCTTACGCCGTTCAAACTCGAACCGCCATCCCAATTATTGCTGCCAGTAAAAGATCCCGTTCCCTCGCCACCGGGCCCGTTCGTACCATCGTTATCGCCCCCACCGCCGGTGTAGCCGTCGCCACCTTTACCCGGATAGCCACTTCCGCCGCCGCCGCCGCCAGCTCCTCCGGCACCACCGCCTGTACCCGTAAGGCCTGGCGAACCATCGGCGTGAAGGCCTGCATGATTGAATACAATCGGACCCATCGAAAGAATACGCAACGGTAGAAAGCCCTGGTTTCCGTTTGTATTATTATCCGGATCGCTTTGCGGAAGAGTATAAAGTCCGTTGTTCAGAATCATTGAATCGACAACCATCGTGTTGCGGCTGGTCCGAAGATTAGCCGGAAGCATAGCGCCGCCCGACATCACCCCAAGATGCTTTGGAGTGAGGATCCGGAAACTGTCGGTGGCGCTCGACTGCCCATTCCAAATGACGCGAAAATAGACTTCCGTATCAATCTGTTTTGCCAACGGCTCGATCAGGAACATTTGCTGGATCATCCGCCCATTCCAGCTTACGATCGAGGGTCCGAGGCGCACGAGCGCAGTATCGCTCGGTCGCGTAAGTTCCACGAGCGTATCGGCTACCGCCGAATCGCTGACGTACATTTGATCGTCACCGAACGTCCCCTGCATGTTCGCAGGAGCGATAATTTCGACCGCAACACACATTCCGGGAGCGCCGGCATCCGGGGTGATATAGGCGATGGTAGGGGGCGGTGGCGGTGGTGAAAATTGCACGATCCATGCGTCATATTTTCCGTGGTTATTCGAAACATCACCATCATTGGAGTTCGTCCAACCTCCGATCGTATAGGCACTATCGGAATTTTGAACGACGGCAAGAGCCTCGTCGTCTTGGGTTCCACCTAAACATTTTTGCCATTCAAGTTCTCCATGAGTACCTAATTTCAGGACCCATGCGTCTCCGACACCATTCCCTCCATGGTTTCCGAAAACATTCCAATCGTTCGACTGAGTAAATCCCGCGATGGCAAACCCATGATCTGCCGTTTGAATGATGGATGTTGGGACATCTCCTTTCGTTCCACCATAACATCTCTGCCATTGCAGTCCACCGCTGTTGTTCAGATCAGCAACCCATAGATCCCCATTGCCATGGTTACCAGAGACATCACCATCATTCGAATTCGTACCGCAGGCTATAACGAAGTCACCATTGGCCGCCTGGACGACCGAACTCGCAAGGTCATCTTTGGTTCCACCGAGACATTTTTGCCATTGAAGGGTTCCCGCGGCATTCAGCTTTATAATCCAACTATCCCATCCTCCGTGGTTTCCCGCTACATTGCCGTCATTCGAATTCGTCCATCCACCAATGAGACAGCCTCCATCGGTTGTTTCGATAACTGATCCGGCCACATCATCGGAAGTTCCGCCAAGACACTCTTGCCACTGAATAACGCCGCTATTATCGAGCTTAACTATCCATACGTCGTACGCACCATGGTTCCCAGTCACATCGCCGTCATGCGAGTCCGTTTCACCGACTGCGATGAATCCACCGTCCGAAACCTGAATAATGGACGACATCTCGTCTGTTCCGCTTCCACCAAGACATTTCTGCCATTGAATGGCACCGTTCGCATTTACTTTTACAATCCATGCGTCGTAAGTACTACCTGCGTGAATTCCCGATACATCCCCATCATTGGAAGATGTTTCGCCCGCCATTACGAACCCGCCGTCCGTAGTTTCGACGATGCTTCGAAATAGTTCGTCGCCCGTTCCACCGTAACATTTTTGCCATTGAAGAGCGCCGTTTTTATCGAGCTTTGTTACCCAGGCATCGTCTCGACCATGATATCCAGATACGTCATCGTCGTTCGACGTCGTGATCCCTGCTATTATAAAACCACTGTCCGTGGTTTGAACCATGGAATTAGCCTGATCGAACTGGCTTCCTCCCACACACTTTTGCCATAAAATTCTGGGGTGTGAAACGCACCGTTCGGTGATGAAAACACCAATAAAAAAAATGAGACCCAGGAGTGTGGACCGTCGCATAAACGCCAAAGGAGAACAGGGACAAGCTAAAAGGTGGTTCGTCATTCGACCGGTTTCTGGAGCTCTACAAACACCGTGCGCGAAAGGAAACGGCCTTCCGGGAGGCGATTATCGACTAAATTGTTTTCCCCTTCGCCCTGCGTTTGGAAGGTTTCCGACGTAGCATTCGTACCGAGCGCTTCTTTCAGGGCGGTTTCAACCGCCTGAGCACGCGCTTCAGATAGCTGAAGATTATGCGCACGGTCGCCGGTAAGGTCGGTGTATCCACGGATTACGATATGATCGCCGGTCGTCATCGAATCGGCAATGGCTGTGATAATCCGGCGCGAACGATCGGTAATATCGGCTTTATCGAAATTGAAGGTAATGAGATTGTAGTGCTCGATGACCTTATCGTGTACACGCTCCTCGCGCTTCTTGACAATGGTAAGAAGGTTCACACGCGCCGAGTCCGCCGTTTCATAGGTTCCACCGATAGAATCGGTCAGGTGGAGCGTTGCAACAAGCGAAGAATCGGTCCGCGGAAGATCCTCGGGCCGTGGCCGCCAGTCTTCGACGGGGCCCGGTCCCCGAAACGAGGCAAGCACCCGATCATCCTGTTTTAGGACCAATGTATTTTCCGCCAGTGTAATGCGCGAAGATACGTTCGAGCGCAATCGAATGATCGGAGGATTCATCGTCCGGTCGATGGTCTCGACAACGAAGGGATCGAGAAAACTCGGATCGGTTGAAGTAATTTCCACACGCCGGTTTTCTTCCTCGCCTTCTTTCGTGTCGGGACTGGAAGGATTCTCCGGCAATCCCTCCGCACGGGTCACAATGCGGTTTGGATCGATCTTCCAGATATTGACGAGATATTGTTTTACGCTTTCGGCACGACGTCGGGGAAGCGAGGTATCGGCCGCTTCTTTGGCCGTGTTCGAACTCGTTCCGGTTACAGTGATCGTGGTGGTGGGCCGTTCGACAAGCCGGCGCCCCAGAATATTCAGTTCATCATGGTAAATTTCGAGCGCGCTTTTTTGCGCGAGTTGCGCATGCGCGGTGGAATCGAAAGTTTGTGCTTCTGCAGGCGTGGAATAAAGATGGTATCGAAGAGGAATATCCGCGCTGTCCTCGGCAAAGAAAATGTAATTAAGCATCGGGTAGGCTTCTCGGCGCAAGAATTCTTCGACGCGAATTTCCGGAATTGGAATTTCATGCTCGATGCCGAGTGAATCTCGCAAAACACCGGAGATTCTTACGGATGCCGCAAGTTCGCTCTTCGGCGGCGCGGGCGATGGTCGCGGCTGAACGATCTCCATTTTCGGTTCCGGAGCAATATTGAATTTGATCGTCGCGCCTATGGCGAGCGACCACACGTGCCATGTATAATCTGAACGAATGCTCGAAATAGGAACTGTAAACGAGAGTTCTGGTGCAAGGACCACCTTCGGTGAAAGCGGGACATCGATCGAGGCACCGCCGGACGCTGTTGCAAACAAGCTAGCGCTGTTGGGAATGGTACCACTTGCAATCGGCATCGATTGTGTTCCCGTCGAAAAGAATCGTGCCTCGGCCGGGTTCGTAATGACTTCTGAAACAGCCCACTCATGCCGCAGTAAAAATCCAACGCTCGGCCCTCCAAAAACAAAAAGGTGTTCCGTAATCGGATATTTCAGAAAGAGGTCCGCGCCCAACGAGACTAGCGTAGCATCCAGGTGCGATTCTCGCGTGACAGGGATGAGCGAGCTATCGACGGGACTTCGAGCATTCGCCTGATCCGTTGCAGGGGTAATGATAAGACCTCCAAAATCGGAAAGATGGAGTCTCGGCGCGATCCAAAGCGAATAAGCCGCATCCCCGAGCGGCATTTCGAACGTAAGGAATCCGTTCGGCAAAAAACTCGAACCGCTCGTAAAAACTCCGCATAGCGTATCAGCCCGATACACTGGAACATTCAGCGAATGCCGGTTCCATGCGACCGTAAAACCACCCCCCAAATAGATCGGCCGGCTCTGAGCAAACGCATTCGACTCAAACATTGCCGAAACAACAACGATAACGAGGACGACCTTTCTCATTCGTTCGAGCATTCTCCTTTAACGAATCGAATGCCAATTTTATCCTTCGGGTTCTCGGGTCGATTTATCTCGCTACAGCCAGCGAGCATCGGAACGCTGCTGGACGTAACGATTACTGCAATGGTGAAAAGACGAACTTACTAAGAAATATTGGTTGCTGTGTTGGCGCGCCGGAAGAAACACTACTCTGGTTCGGATTATATTGAAGTTCGATGAGCGTTTTTCGGCTAAACCACGAGTTCGAAAAGACGGAGAGAGGAATATCGGCAACGAAGCTTGCACCGATCTGGCTTGAGGAAGTTCCCGAGTTGTAGTTTTGTGCGCCGAGTTTAAGGGTGACCTCGCGCCAGGCTGCAGTGATTTGGGCGCTGTTTTGTGGTCCGAGATTTAAGGAGGCGGAACGGATCGCGAATTGCGAGGTCGTCGAACCGAAAACGTTATTCAGAAGATTCGTTACTTCCTGGCTTCCAACGGCCGGAAGAATACTGGCGAGCACCTGGGTTCCCTGGCTCTGGGAGACTTCGTTCTTGAACTGCTGGGTCGCCAGGAAATAGAGCGCATCCTCCTGCGCTTCTTCCTGGTTGCTTTCCGGGCGCAGCTCATAATCGCCGCCAGCTCCAAACTGCTCCCAGTTCGCTGCGCTCAGCGTCGGTTGATTTTTCGTACCGGTTACCTGAAGCTCCACCTTGGCAAGGTCATTCCCACCCGGTTTCGTGTGCGTTCCAATGTACTCGGCCGTAATATCGATATTGGGGTTCCCAAAATCGTGATTAAAGTATATCCGGCCCTCGGTAATATTGAATGTTTGAATGAACTTGAATTTCGAGTTTTGAGAAAGATCGAAACCACCAATGGCATTGATCTCAGATTCGCCCTCACCGCGTTCAATCGAGACCGTGCCGCCACTTTTGAGCTCCGCATCGAGTTCGGCACCGATCACCGAAAATGCGCCGAACGGAATAACGACAGTTGCCGGTCCCTGCGTATTGATAGTAAGATCCATGCGAAGTTTATCTGCGAAAGTTGGAGCCAGCGCATTTTTTGGCTGCTCCGATGGGGTCGTGATTTCAGCGGTCGTTGTATCGAATTCTCGCGCGGTCCCGGCATCGTTCAGGTACACGTCTTTCATACGGTTTGGAAAGAGGGTATCATCGATCAGCGCCATTCGAGTCGAACCCGATTGCTCCGTAAATGCTAAAGCGGCGCCAGGGTTCGCGGCTCGCAGTGAATCGAGGTATTGTCGTTCCATCCGTAGGAGCGCCTCGGCAGAGTCATTAGGAAGCGTCCGATAGATGATCCCATCGCTCGTTACGGTCTGCGTATTCGTGTTCGAAGAAGGCATGGTCACTTTCGCACTCATAATATTGATGGTCCCATTGATCCATGGATCGTCGAAGGTATTGCGGAAGTGAAAGTCGTCCCCACCGGTATTGACGATGACTCGGCCATAGGCTGGGAGCGATTCCTTGGCCGCATCGGAAAGGACCATCAGCCGGTCACTCCAGAGACGAAGATCGAAATTCGTGATCGAAAAACCGGAGAAGTTAAAGCTCCCATTCACTACTCCGACTCCTGCCGGATCGTCGGAAGCAATATTGCGGACGGTATCGCTCTCGAAGGTCAACGCATTCTTTGCAAAGGTTACAGGTCCGCCGAAGAGATACCACATATTCGTCGAGGCGAGCAGGAACGCGCCTTTTTGGACCATCGCCTGTCCTGAATAGAGAATGTTTTCGCGGGTTCCATTGACAAAAAAATTGATATCCGCTGTGCCTTCCAATTGTTTGAAGGGTGGAATGAACGGCGTAAAAGCATCGAGCGGGAAATGATACGCCCGCACGCTTGCAGAAAGCGGACGCACAGCCGCCCGCGAGCTATCTGCAGCAAAATCGGGTCCGCGCACGATCGCCATAGTCATCGGAATGCTATCGATCACCGCGCGCAGTTCACTTCCGTTGGCATAGGCAAACGCCTGAGCTTCCGGCGCATTCGATTCGACTTTTGCAACATGGACATCGAGCGTCCCTCTGAGTGCCTGATCGCGATAGGAGAGATCGGCATAGTTCGAGTCGAAATGAATTTGATTCCCTATCGGACCGTATGTCATCGAATCAATGAAAAGCCGGGCCGTAATTTGGGGCCGTTCAAGGGTGCCGCTAAGCGTTCCTGCAATCCCTCGCACAGTGCCGTTAAAATCGGCAAGTGCCGCGGGTTTTTTTAAACCGGGAACAATGAGCGCCAGACGATTTAATTCGAATGGCGTCGCGCGAGCCCACGCCCGAACAGAATCGCCTTCCAGGGCTCCTCCAATTGCGATGCGCTGGGCACCGACATTATGAGGATCAGGACCATTCCGCAAGGGATGAACAATATTCAGGGTATCGATTTGGATGCGCCCGGACTTTGTCCATAGAATATGCGCCGGCCCTTCATTCGACCAAATATAGGTCCTCAGTGTATTTGCAGTATAATTCGGGTTGCGATAATCGAGGCGCACAGAATCGAGTGTAACATCAAAGTCACCATTCGGGAAATGGGAAGTTCCTAAGACCCGGACGCGCAGGGCTTCGTTGTAAAAAGTGGACGCATCGAACGATAACGACCGATCTTTATACGCGGCGGTTACAGTTGGACGCTGCAGGATCGCTGAGCCGAGCCGCACAACCGAATCCCCTTCGAAATCGAGCGTTGCATTCAAATGATCGAGGACTTTTTTTGGATCGTTCGAAAGGTTATGAAAAGCCAGATGAAAATTCGTGGGAAGCAAATGGATCCTCGGAATTCCGGCACCAAATTTCGGCAGCGCCATAACGTTCCTTTTCATTGTTTCCCGGGCCTTTCCCGCTTCGCTCGAGTCTGCACTGGCGACCGTGGTGTCTTCTGTCAGAGTGTCATCTTCAGCGATAAGATTCGAGTCCAGCGATAACCGGTTTCGGAGGATCGCGGAAACACTGTCCCCATTTACCGTTAGGCTCAGATCACCGTCCGGACAGCCCTGGACGGTCCCCGAGATCGTTCCTTGGGCAAGGAGGAACGTTCTTGGTAAAAAATCCGCGAGGGGACGAAGGTCCTTAATGTGAACGCGATAATCGAAGTCAACGGAGTCCTTACACAAGTCCAATACAGGATAGTGTATTCCTTGCTCTGGGAAATTACGTTGTTCGATGGCCGTCATCAGCGCCGTAACGTGCTGGGGCAGATCTTCGGTGAGCGTTCCCAACTGAAAGCGCCGGTTGATTGTGACGTTAGCGATCGAACTGCGAAAGAGCAAACTATTTTGACCCTCGGAAAGAGGCAAAATTTTAAGGTCTGCGGTGTCTTCCGGTAAGGGATGTCCCGCGTATGCCAGATCGAAAAGCCGAAGATGCGCGGTTCCAGTGACGTCTTCGAAGTCTTTCGCACTTCCGGAAAGATTCGCTTCGAGATCGATCCTCGAGGGATTTTCAGAATTCGGCCCCAGCACTTGTGCCAATCGGAAATCGTTCACGATGCCATCGAAATGAAACGGCAACGTGGGATTCATAAGTCCGATCATTGCGCTGTGGACATGGACTTCCGGCCCGCCTTCGACGACACCATCCAAATGATTGGCGGTCACTGTACCACCGTCGATCGCCCCATCGAGATCGAGCGACGTAATGCGATATCTTCCAAAGGACGAGGGGGCATCGGTTTTCAGGGCAATGGTGGAAGCCATTGTCTTCCAGTTCGTTCCATGACCGGCAAGTTGCGTTTCGGCGGAAATGGAACTTTCGTAACTCGTTCCTGGGAGGAGTGCCGCGATGTTAAAGTTCGTCATCCTCAGTCCCGCATGATACCGGATTTGTTTATTTCGGAGATCGAGGATCACGTCGCCCGATGCGTTCCCCGCATCACTGGAAGTCGCAGCAAATGTTGTATGAAAATCGAGTGGTGCACCGATATAGGTTAGATCTGCAATATCGATCGTACCGAACCGCGAAAGATTGGGAAGGTGCAGGCCTGGCACGTAGTCCGTAAGCGAAGCATTGGAAAGGTTCTTACCCTTGAGATCGAGCGACATCCAAAGCGAATCGGTCTTGTGCAGGTTATCGATATCGCCTACTGCGATGATTGTACCTCGGTCTTTAAGATCGAGCGCCAGTTTCTTAATATGGAGCTTGCCAAATTCCCCTGTCGCAATAAGATCGATCCCCGGTGATCCCGCAAGAAATCCAAGCGGCTTAGGGAGAAATTGTTTGAGTTCATAGGTGCTGATGACCGGCCCATGCACTTCGGCTTTGACGGAGGAATGCTGGATCGAAGTAAAAAGCCCGCTTTCAATGATCTTTGGCGGGGCGAGTTCAATCGAGAAGCTAAGGTCGGAATGCCCCGTCGTGATCCTGGCATCATCCATTCGCGCCTGGATCGAATCGCGATAAACCGAGCACTGCAGGTGCTGCACGAAAAATCCGCTTTGCTTCTCTGTAAAACGCAAATGATTGATGCGTGCCGATTGCGCCTGCGAACCATGTGCATAAAAGCGACTGTCCAGATCGATGCCTTCGACCTGCACGTCTGACCAATCGATCTCCTGTTCTTTTACTTGCGCGGCAACGACTTTTTTTTGTCCCCGCCCGTTCCCGCTCGGCTCCAATGCAACGATCGTTTGCAGTTGACGCGGCGGGTAATTATAATCGCGCATGTACAAGCTCCCATCCTGTATGCGCAGGCTGGCGAGATCGACGATCTGCGTGAACGGTTTGGGCGGAGCCTTCAACGCCGACGGTACCGGCTTCGTGAGCAAGCTAAAATTCCAGAGGGTATCGCCGGTAAACTTTACGAAGCGGATCACGGGATGCTCGAGCACCATTTCGGTGATTCCAAATTCGCTTTTTCGCAGCCACCGAATAAAAGAGTACTTTGCAATAATGTGGTCGGCATGAACGAGGGGTACCGTATCGTATTTCGTTCCAGTCTTAAGGCGTAACGTGACATCGTTCATCACGAAACCTTCGAGCAAATTCCCCTTTACTTCGCCAATGGATAGTGTTCCATTCGTGCTCTTTTCCACCGTACTCACGAGCTCGTTCACGACGAGCCGCTTAAAAATAGGAAGTTGAATAAAGAGCATTCCGGCAATGCTCAGGACCATTACCAGGAGCAGAACGATCGCCAAAATCCGCCGAACGCGACTCCAAACCCCGCGGCGTTTTTGCTCGGGAGGAGCTTTATTCGGTTCGGCTTCTTGCGGCTCCATGTGAGAAATAAGAGAATACGATACTGGTTTAGCAAAAAACCGGTAAAGTAGGAGTCAAAGTTCGGAAAAGTGCTGGTCTGAGAAAAGATTCATCCGATATTCCCTCATTTTTACCCACTTCACTGGGAAGTAAAGGTGTTTTTGCTCCGTTTGTACAGCGAATTCGATGACTTCCACCGGCTTCTTTGATACTCACTGCCATTTGCAGGACTCGGCCTTCGATGAGGACCGGGCCGAAATGCTGACACGTTCGCGCCAAGCTGGCATCTCACATTTTCTCGTTCCAGCGACCGATCGTGCGAGCATCCAGCCTACACTCGAACTCTCTGCTTCTGAATCGAATATTTTCTGTGGCCTCGGAATCCATCCGCATTCCGCGAACGAATGGAATATAGAGCTTCGAGAATCGATAAAAACATTAGCGGTCACGCAGCGGAACGTCGTGGCGATCGGCGAGATCGGGCTTGACTATCACTACGATTTTTCACCCCGTGATGTGCAGCGCAAGGCATTCTCGGAACAGATCGAGTTAGCGATTGAACTCGGAAAACCAGTTATCATTCACACACGCGAATCCGAAGACGATGTTTTTCGGATCATAGAGGAGCACTACGCTCCCCTTGCACCGGAGATTCCAAGAGGACAGTTCCATTGCTTTTCGGCCGGGATGGAACTCATGCAGCGGGCCGTTTCACTCGGCTTTTATGTAAGCTTTACCGGCAATATTACGTTTAAGAAGAGTACACTGGCAGAAATTGTGCGGGAAACGCCGATTGACCGGTTGCTTATCGAGACCGATTCACCATATCTGGCTCCGGTGCCGGAGCGAGGCAAACGAAACTCACCGGCTTACCTTCCGTTCATTGCGGAAAAGGTGGCAGAGCTTAAACAAACCGATATTTCGACTATTATGCACCAAACATTCGCGAACGCCGTGCGGTTGTTCCGAATCCCTTTCGTTCTAACGATGTTTTTGCTCGCAATTGCGGGCATTACACCAACCTACGCGCAGCAGCCTGCGGGTTCCCTGCCGCCCGATTCGGTCTTAACCGGCGACCGCCGCAAAGCCGAGGAACTCCGTAAGAAACAAGAAGAGGAACTCGCGCAGCAGGCAGAGCAACATCGTCAGGATAGCATCAAGGCTGCAAAGCAGCAACAAGAGGATGCCTTTGCTCGGGCACGTCAGCAATTACACGAAGATTCCCTTCATGCCATGCAGAAGGAACAGGAAGAAGCTGCCCATGCTGCACTTATGCTTACACCGCAACCGTGGCGTGCAATAGGTCTTGGCGCGAACATCGGAGGCGGCAGTATGCACATCGGGACTCCAGTACTGGTCCCGACTTCCGTCTTTGCCTATGGGTTCCAGGCCATGACGGCCGTGACCCGTCGCCTGGACCTTAGCTTATCGCTCACGCATTTTGTGATCAACGGAGATTTTTCGACCGATTCTATTTATAATCATGGGATAGGTACTCCGATCGCGACCAATTATACTCGACCGGATTTCGGTCCGGAAACCCGACTCGTTCGATCCGAAACGCTGGGTACGACAGCCATTGGGCTCGACCTGCATTACGATATTACACGCCCAACGTCCGCTATTAGATTTTATTTCGGGGTTGGATTCCAGCACCTCATGATGAAAAGCTCCCAGCATTTTTATCACATGGTCGATACGCTTACGCCGCTCGGCGGCAACGCATCACCCGTCGATTCTATTTCCGAGCAGGACTGGAGCCGAAATGGGATCGACCTGCTCTTCGGCATGAAGCACGATTTCGAATTAGGGGGCGGATATACTCTCGAACCGTTCGCCGAAATTTCTGCGACCGGCGTATTCAATGGGCCATTCCAGGATATGTCCTTCGTACTTCAGCCGGATATTACCGATCTTATTTTGGTCAACTTTCGCGCCGGAATCACGCTCTATTATGGCTGGTGGGGCGTACCGCGTGAAGAATAATAAATTATGGTTTCAACCGCCGGCTGCGGACTCCCATGGACGTCCTGAAACCTTGCCCGGATTTTGTGACGTTGCTCTTAAGGGATAAGAGCATACACTAATATGGAAGCCGCTTCAATCGATCGCCTCGCTCGAAAAGAGCCAAAAGAGACCGTGCTTACGGAGGGGCGGGATGGCGCGGCCTCACGAACAATGGAGCGACGTTCCGCTTCTCGGATGGCTCTCCGATGGTCCGGAGCAACCAACGATGAGATTTATGCAGATAAGTTAAACGACCTGCTTGCCGCCTGTCGGAAAAACCTCCGCTTTTTAGATGAAGAGATCGTTATCCGAGCGTTTCGGCTGTGCTACGAAGCGCATAAGAACGATCGTCGCGCCTCCGGGGAGCCCTATTTTATCCATCCATTCGAAGTCTCAATGATCGTCGCGCAGGAGATCCCGCTCGACGACATTTCGATCGTCGCCGCGCTCCTGCATGATGTGGTCGAGGACACGGCGTATCAACTGGAGGAAATACGCGAAGAATTTGGTTCCGAAGTCGCTGAAATCGTCGATGGCGCAACGAAGATCACCGACATTTTCAAATCGCGGGAGATCACGCAGGCGGAAAGTTACCGGAAGTTGCTGCTTTCGATGATCGGCGATGTGCGCGTAATGCTCGTAAAGTTCGCCGACCGCTTGCATAATATGCGGACGATCGAGTATCTGCCCCCCGATCGACAATTCCGTATGGCGAAAGAGACGCTGGATATCTACGCCCCCTTCGCAAATCGGTTCGGTCTCGGAAAAGTAAAGTGGGAACTCGAAGACCTCGCGTTTAAGGTCCTGAACCGAGAAGCTTACACGAACATCAAGCAGGCCCTTGCCGAAAAGCGAATCGAGCGCGAAACCTACATCGCCGGTTTTATCGAACCGATCGTCGAGGCGATGAAAGAGCAGCATCTCAAATTCGAGATCGTTGGACGCCCAAAACACATTTTCTCGATCTACAACAAAATGATGCGCCTGGGCAAAGGCTTAGATGAAGTCTATGACCTCTTTGCCATTCGTATTCTGCTGGATACTCCGAACGATAACGATTGTTTTGCAGTCTTCGGGCTGGTCTCCTCGATCTATACACCGGTTCCAGAGCGGTTCAAGAACTATATTTCGCTACCGAAAAAAAATGGATACCAATCGCTGCACACGACGGTGATCGGCCCTGGAGGGCGAATGGTGGAAGTGCAGATTCGAACCCGCTCCATGCACGAGATCGCAGAAAAGGGCGTCGCCGCACACTGGAAATATAAAGAGCATATTACGGCAACCGACCCGGAGCTCGAGGAATGGGTGAAATGGGTGCGTGACGTCTTCGAGCAGCATGGCGAGGATGCGCCGAGTGCCCTGCTTGAAAGTTTCAAACTGAACCTCTACCAGGACGAAATTTACGTTTTTACCCCCAAAGGGGAACTTAGAATCCTTCCCAAGGGTGCGACGGCCGTGGATTTCGCGTTCGATATCCATTCCCAGATCGGCTTGCGGACGATTGGCGCGAAGGTCAACGGCCGCATCGTTCCCCTTCATCAAAAGCTTTCGAGCGGAGATCAGGTCGAAATTATCACGTCAAAAAATCAATCGCCAACGGCCGATTGGGAAAAGTTCGTGATCACGCATAAAGCACGGCAGCTCATACGAAAATTTTTGAATGAAGAGCAGCGTGCTCGCGTTACGCAAGGCCGGGAGCTTTGGATCAAGCGCCTGCAAAAAGGGAAGGCACATGTCAATGAGGATACGCTGGCCCGGTTTGCGGCAACAACACCGTTCGGAACGATCGGAAAGTTTTATGCCGCGCTCGCCGCAGCCGATATCGAGATCGAAGAATATTATAAGCGGCTGATCGATTGGTTAAAACCAGGCGCTCGTGGACCGGCAGCGACTCAGGAATCGGAAGCCGCAACGCCGGTCACGTATCTCGACACGTCTCGTGCCACGACCGGAATTCTGATTCAGGGCCGGCGCGACAACTTTCTCTACAGCTATGCGAAGTGCTGTAATCCGGTTCCGGGTGATGATGTGGTCGGCGTCGTCACGATCGGTCAGGGTGTAAAAATCCATCGTGCTAATTGCAGGAATATCCAGAAATTGCAGAACGACTCGGTCGAACGGCTGATCGATGTTTCCTGGCCGAGCACCGATGAAGGCGCCGATTACCTTGTCGGTATTCGGGTCTTTGGCGAAGATCGGCCAGGAATGCTAAGCGATCTTACACACGTGATCTCCACATACAACAACACGAATATTCGCTCGGTCAATATTGACTCGCGAGATGCGATGTTCGATGGCAAAATGACGGTCTTTGTAAAGAATACCTACCATCTTGCCCGGTTGATGGAAAAGTTACGTAAAGTGCGGGGGGTCACCAGCGTGGAACGATTCGAGGAATAACCGTATGCCCGATTGTCTCTTTTGTAGCATTGCAGTGGGAGAAATTCCGTCCTGGACGATCTTCGAGTCGGAACGATATTTGGCATTCCTGACTCCATTCCCGAATACTCCCGGGTTTACGGTCGTAATTCCAAAGCATCATCTTCCCAGCGCGGTTTTGTCTTTACCGAAAGAAGAATATGCAGCGCTATTCGAGACGGCACGCGAAGTGTCCGAACTGCTTGAACGCAGTTTAGAATGTAAGCGCGTAGGCCTGGTCGCAGAAGGAATGGGCATCGACCATGCTCATGTGAAGCTTATTCCTATGCACGGAATTCCCGACGGACCGTGGGAGCCAATGCTGAGCATCGAGCATCCGTTCTCGGAACGTTACGTAGGCTATCTCACTACCCACGATGGTCCCCGAATGGCCGACGCCGAACTCTTGAAAATTCAGGAAAGGATCGTCCGTGCCAGGTAACGGCCCGCGCCGAGTACTCGCGATCGACTACGGTACGAAACGAGTCGGTATTGCTATTTCTGATGAACTTGGTATTTTAGCATTTTCACGCGGCATTCTCGAAAATACTTCCGCGCTCCTGAGCCGCATTGCAACCCTACTTGAAGATGAAAAGATTGGGACCGTCATACTTGGGATTCCCAAAACGCTGTCTGGGAATGAAAGCGAAATGACGAAGGAGGTCCATCGCTTCGGCGATAAATTGACTGGAATCCTTCCAAACGGTGTTCGGCTCGAATTACGGGACGAGCGGCTGACATCGCTCATCGCCGAAACGAATATTCGCGCACGAGAGCTTCCCAAAAAAAAGCGCGAAAACAAATCGCTCCGAGACGAAGAAGCGGCGAGAATTCTATTACAGGAATATCTCGATTCGCAACCGAAATAAAAAACTCGCGGCACGAGTGCCGCGAGTCCGAATTCAATTTGAACATTCCTGCTTAATTGGTGCCGACGCGAATCCAGCCGCCGGTATAAAAATACATAAAGAGCCCCAGGAGTCCGTCACCGACATGGCTCCCGTTTAGTATCACATCATGACCATTGCCCATCGCATTATGCAGATACAGCACTTGCCCTTCGTTGATGATCCCACTCGTCGATGCCGTCACATCGCCAGTGGCGTTGGGCGTTAAATCAGTAACGGTCACTACTGCTTTATTACCCGAAAAATTCACCGTATTGGTTCCAGATGGGCCATTGACATCATCGCTTTCAGTGCTCATGACCACTTTCCGGCTGGTAAAAATATTGCCGGCATTATCGAGCAATGTGTTACCGATGGTGATTCCCCCACCGACCATATTCAATTGTGAATTATCAATATACACATTTTGAGTACCAGAACTGAGAACGATGCCCTGTTCAAGCCCCGCGGTAGGGAATGAAATCGAGGCAGAAAGGATCCCCGCACTGTTTCCGATGGAGGCAGCGACAATATTCCCACTATTATCGGCAAGCACGTTGGTATTTTCGAGCCAGGAAGACGTTCCGTTGTCCCAACGGAGCGTCGAATTATTCGTAGTGCCCTGCGGAACGAAGGCCGAACTCAAGCCCGTCGTGGGATCGATCGGGATCGTCCAGGTATAATTCCCAGTCAACCCCGCAGGGTCCAGAACAGTAATCGTATGGCTCGAGCCATCGTCCACGACGATTTGTTGCGTCCCGAACGAGCGCTGTGCCCGAGAGGATGTTGCACACACAGAAAACAAACCGAAAACGAATAGAAGAGCAAGATGACGTTTCATAATGTTCAAGAATGACGGTACAAGATGCTACAAATATACAAAATTTTCGGAGATCCTTTCATGACAATGATGTGCTCAGGCCAGCGGATTCGAATGCAAAAACGTCTCTTCGCCTTCGTCCAGCCTCGTTAATTCGCCACGAAGGTATTCGAATGCCTCCTGAGGTGTCTCGGAAAAGTGGATAAGGCTTAAATCGCTTCGCGAGATCATTCCGTAATACGCCAGCTTATCGAAGTTCACGATCTCGTCCCAGAACGATTTTCCGTAGACGACGATCGGCATCTTCTTTCGAATTTTCCCCGTCTGAATAAGCGTCAGGCATTCGAAGAGTTCGTCCATCGTCCCAAAGCCTCCGGGAAAAATGACGAGTGCCTTGCCCAGATACGCGAACCAGAACTTTCGCATGAAGAAGTAATGGAACTCAAAATTCAGTTCATCCGTGATGAAACTGTTTGGCATTTGCTCGAACGGAAGGGCAATATTGAACCCGATCGACTTCCCACCAGCGAGCATGGCCCCTTTGTTCGCAGCTTCCATAATTCCAGGCCCGCCCCCGGAGCAGATCACATAGCGCTGCTTGAACGAGTGCGTTTTAATCGTTTCGACGTTGACATAGGGAATTTGTTCTTTAACTTGCGCCGCCGCGATCTGTCCTTTTGCAACCTGGGCTTTTTCGTAGTCCTGTGCAGCCTGGGTAATGGACCATTCCGTGAGCAGCCGAGCAAGTTCGCTCGCTTCCTCGTAATAGCGGGTTAATTCGCGGTGTCGCTTGGCGCGCCGCACGGCCTCTTCGAGTTCTGCTTCGACTTCCGGGGTACACGAATTCGTTTGCACCGCAAGCGCCCGCGCGTTTTCGAGCTGGTGGAGTTCGGCATCGACTTCCATCGGTGTTTGAATGCGCGCGGACCCGAAAAAGACGATCGTGTCTCGTACCCGTGCGTGTGCAAGCCGGCTGCGTGGCTCGATATACTCCGTAAGAATACGGACGATCCGGGCTTCCGGACTGGTAAGAAATTTCTCGTTCAAATACGCCTTTTCGGCGCGCTGTTTTACGGCTGACACGGTATGGTGCTATAAAAAATAAATTGCTAAAGAATAAACGGAATAAAAGCCAAATTCATTTAAGGCCGTCAGGCAACGAATCTAAAACAGTATTGCCATGGCCACCGAAAATCCTGCCACTGACTGTGCAATAAGCGTGCTCTTTGCAATGGCACTTCCTTGTGAACGTACAAGACCGACCGGCGTCCATTCGGCCGACGCGTATTCGTGAAACCGAAGGCCACTTTGCGCTCGGCTTTCCCATGGGAACCAGCTTAATAGTTGTCCCCAGCCATAATAAGCAAAATCATCGCCCCACGTCCACCAGATGAGATTAAAAGAGATTGCGGAAGTAAGACCGCATACTCTATACAAAAAATACGTCACTGCGGCCTGCGTAAGGCCTTCTCCGATTCGAAACGAAATCGGAGCTTGCAGCATGGAACCGCCGTCCGCCTTTTTTATGAGATTAAATCCCACGTAATCACCGAGTGCAAAGACCACAGAGGCCCCAAGGACTCCTCCAGCCTTTTCAATTGGGGTTAACGTTGTATCCTGAGCGCGGAGAGGGCAAGTGCTAAATAAAAATGCAATTACAAATACTGGGACGGTTTTCATCTTATGAAATCTCATCTTATGAAATCACCGACCTTCCGCCATCGACAACCAGCACCTGACCAGTTACATACGGCGCATCGTAGGCAAGATAGAGCACGGCACAGATAATATCTTCGGAATTACCGTAACGCCTGATTGGGATCTTTTCTTCTGCGATCCCAAGACGCTCCGGCGTTTCATTCTCGACTCGTATCGCGCCCGGTGCAACGGCATTTACCGTAATCTTCTTTGGTGCGAGTTCTCTCGCTAATGCTTTCGTAAGTGTAATAAGGGCCGATTTCGAAACATTGTAGTCGATCCGTTCCTTCCAGATCTGCAGACCTCCCAGCGACGCCAGATTAATGATCGTTCCGCCTTCCGGCATCATCTCGGATGCCGCTTTCGAAATCTCGAATGGCGCAAGCAGGTTAAGTGCCAAGGTCTCCTGGAATTGTTTGAGCCTTAACTCCGAGAGCGTTTTTCGATTGGGAAATATTCCCGCATTATTGACCACGACATCGATCCCTCCGGCGAGTTTGGCAAAACGACCGGTAATCTCATCGGCCTCTTTTGTCACATCGCCTTTGATGAGAAAGACCTGTTTCGCCCCCCGTTTTAGACATTCACTTTGTGCATGATCCGCTTCGCGTTCAGAGGCGTGATAATAATTGAGACCAAGTACCGCATGGCGCTCCGCAAAGCCATAGGCGATATGAAGTCCGAGTCGGCGGACGCCCCCCGTTATAAGAATACGTTTGAAACCGGTCACGTTAATCTAGATCGAGCTTCGCTTTACGTGCTAAATTTTGCAGCGGACGACCGAGCAATTTCACTGCCTCCTGCTCGGCCTCGTGTTGCTGGTCGGAGGAAAGGTGCGATTCCAGCACGGTTATTTGGTCGATCAGTTCCTGCTGACAAGGCCCGTCCATGATCTTTGACGCAGGAAAGTCTTTCTTGTTCTCGTTCGTAATCAGAAGCCACATGTAGGCTTGAAGCGAATCTTTCGGAACGAGTTCGCCGGCAAGATACATCGAGGCAAGAGAGTACCGAATTTGCGAAATTTCCGCACTCGTCTGATAGCCAACCGTTGTACTAACGGTCACAGGACCCGAAGAAGAGGTAGCCACGGTATCGTCTTTCGGATTTCGTTGTGTGGCTGCGCGCGTAAGCCAGTATAACATTTTTACGGTATC
>JAJPIQ010000083.1 GCA_021324685.1 Bacteroidota bacterium | reverse complement strand
GAAACACATAAAACAACGCAGGCCGCGAGGGCTGCCCGCACGAGACGCTGAAAAGACATCATTGAACCTCCAAAAATAGGGTTTCGGAAAAACAACTTCCGAACTAGCCAAAAGTTACACATCCCACGAATTTTTGCATAGGATGCAAGACAAATATACTATAGAACCACTGTAGAGGTTGTGAAAAGTCTTTTGCAGGCGTAAACTTGCAAAGTGGATATTAAGCGAGTGGCCGCGAATAATATAAAAGCTCTTCGACAAAAGCGTGGGCTCACTCAAGAGGCTCTTGCATTCGATGCAAACGTTGCTCGATCTTATATAGGATATATCGAACGAGCTGAAAAAACCCTTTCTATCGTCACCCTTCAAAAAATCGCCAAAGCCCTTGGCGTAAAACCGAGCCTATTGCTGGAGCCGGACGCGCACCGGAGCGTAAAGTAATTTTTTCAAAACGTTTTCGCGCTCCTGCCCGATCGCCGGTCGGAACTGGCGATTCTGCAAGAACTCTAATCTTGGAAGAGCAGCTTTTTAGACTGCAAAGAGCAGCTTTTTTAGACTGCCGCGGCTGCGGCAGTCTTCGCTTCGCCCTCGGGGAGGATGGCGATGCCGTTGGACGTCTGGATCTGGTACAGTTCCAGGAACCGGTACATCGTCGAGCGGCTGATCTCGAGTTTTTGGGAGGCTTCGCTGATGTTACCGTTGCAGGCATGCAGGGCATGGTGCACGGCGAAGCGCTTGATCTCTTCGAGCGGAATGACCGTCTTATTTTTTGCGGGATCGAAAAAGTCCTTCATGCCTTCGTAGGCCTCCTCGTCGTCGCGCATCTCGTAATACTGCCGGACGGTGAGCGGGAGGTCCTTGAGGAGGATCGTATCGCCTTCGGAGATGAGGACGGCGCGTTCGAGCGTGGACTCGATCTCGCGAATATTACCCGGCCAGGGATAAGCGAGCATGGCTTCCATCGCCTGCTTCGAGATCGTGGTCACGCGGTGGTTTTGCCGTTCGCTGAACCGTTTCAGGAATGTTTCTGCAAGGAGCAGGATATCTCCGCGCCGCTGGCGTAACGGTGGGAGCGAAATTGGGAACGTGGAAATGCGGTAGAACAGGTCTTCCCGGAACCGTTTGGCCTGAATGGCTTCGTGAAGGTCGGAATTCGTGGCGCAGATAATACGGACGTCGACGTGCACGGATTCCATTCCGCCCACGCGCTCGAATTCGCGCTCCTGGATCGCGCGAAGAAGTTTGGCCTGGAGTGTGAGGTCCATATCTCCGATCTCGTCCAGGAACAGGGTCCCTCCGTTGGCGGCTTCGAATTTTCCGACTTTGCGGCCAATGGCGCCGGTAAAGCTTCCTTTTTCGTGACCGAAGAGTTCGCTCTCCAACAGTTCATGCGGGATCGCTGCGCAGTTAATGACCTGGAACGGTTTATCGCGGCGCGGGCCGTTGGCATGAAGCCCGCGAGCGACGAGTTCTTTCCCGGTTCCCGATTCCCCGAGGATGCAGACCGTAATGTCGCTGTCGGCCGCTTTTCGCATGAGCTTGAAGACGTCATGCATCTTCGGGTCGGCCGAAATAATATTGGAGAAGTCGTAACGATTATTGAGTTCGGTTTGCAGGACGCGAAGTTTCTCATGGAACGAATAGGTGTTCAACGCATTGCGGATAATGACCTGCAATCGTTCCGTATCGATCGGCTTCGTCAGATAATCGTAGGCGCCCGCTTTCAGGGCTTCGACGGCGACGGAAACGCTCTCCTGCGCGCTCACCATCACGACGGGAAGGAATTCATCGGCGCTTTTAATGGCCCGGAGTACGTCGATGCCGTTCAAGTCCGGGAGTTGAATGTCGAGCAGGACCATCCGTGGATGCTGTTCGCGCATCGCAATGATCGCCGACTCGCCATTATGGACGATGATCGCCGGATAATCCCAAACGGTATGGACCCAATGATAAATGAGGTCCGCAACGAAGGGCTCATCGTCGACGATGAGGATCGGCGCGCGCCATTCCTGCTCGGACGGTTTCGTTGGGTCTTCGGCGGCGGGTGTGTTCCTGGCTGACGAAGGGCCTGCTGCAGGCGAAAGCGAAAACGGCGTCTTGAGGCCGTTGGAAGGCGATTTTTCAGCCGCGTCTCGAGACGAGAGGGACTTCATAATTCTCCTTTGTAGTGATGGTGGCGAACTAGCGGCAGACTACGCTTGGGGCGATGGTCCGCCCGTCATTACTCAGGCAAAATACTTAAGATCGTTCGAAGTCGAATAATGACAAATCCCTAATGTTGCAAAAAGTAAGAAGGTTTCCGGTTTTGTTTCAAAATGAGATTTTTCTGTTGCAATTTGAGACGAGTGTATAAAAGTGGGCAAATTCATTCGTAATTTGTGATTTAATTCGCTATTTGGGCAACATTTGACGTCTCAGAATCATACATGCGTCTTTCGAAGGAACGCTAGTTTATCGTTCTCTGTCGATAATGACGGCCTCTTCATCCGCTTTTGGGCGCAACACTGGTGCACTTTGAAGAAGTGTGCAGGGTGTGCGTTGCGAAAAAAATAAAAAATTACTGCTTTCAGGTGTAATTTTTTTCGCCCGCCGAGATTATTCTATTTGGGTCTATAAAATGAACGGACCCAAGAGCACGGCGTGTCTGCCGAAATCGAAGAATTCTTAGTGAAACGACTTCGAACGGTTCCGAACGAATGGAGAGCGATCCACCAGCATGAACGTCATGCAGTCCGAACTCAGGCAGATGCACGAAGAACGGTTTGAACTACCGGACGACGATCGCCAGGAAGATCCGATCCCATCGCCGGACGAAAGTCCGCGAACAGAGGAGGGTTCGGTCCCGGCTGATCTTCGTTCGAGTGAATTCTTAGCCGAAGCGCAGCGCGAAGCGATGGCCCGAAAGAATAACCGGCCGCCTTCCGTGAACGCCTCTGTTTCGCAACGGCACGATTCGGTTCGTTCGAGCGCGTTCATCGTCGATCCGACTGCGATGCTCGCCAGTGGTCCCATGCGGCCCGGCGAGCATACAGACGAAGCTCTTTTTCAGCGTTATCAGCAGGGCGATGACCGCGCGTTCTTCTCGATTTACGAGCGCTATAAATCGAGCATCTATGCGTATTGCGCTCAGGTGCTGTTTAGTGCGGGAATGCCCCGGGAGGTCGTTGAAGATACATTCCAGGATGTCTTTCTACGCCTCGTGCAATACCGGCACACGTTCGCAGGTGGCGATTTCAGGCCGTGGATCTTTACCGTGACGCGGCACTCGTGCCTGAGTGCAAAAAAACGGGGGTTCAAGCAGCAAGCCGGTATCGAGTACGTTGGCGATGGCGTCAACTTCGAAGAAGATATTGCGCGCGATGTGCGTCAGGCGTTTTCTTCGACCGACGATCCGCTCGAACGGATGTCGAAAGACGAGCAAGCCGGACTTCTTTTGGCAGCCATCGCACGACTTCCGGAAGAGTACCGCGATGCTCTGCTTATGAGTGAATATGAAGGACTGACATACGAGCAGATCGGGCAGATCGTGGGAGCTTCGCTTTCGACGGTGAGGATTCGAATTTTTCGCGCGAAAGCGCGGCTCCGAAAAATGCTTCTCCCTCTTCTGGGAGAAGATGAAAACGGAATTTCCGGAGGCCCGCAACAAAAAGTCTAAATGTTCGAATAGAACAATACTCCGAATAATAAAGGAAGAGCGTATGAAAACTACCAATGAACCGATTTCACACGGCGCCTCCGCTGCCTCGACCACGGAAGAGCTGATCGTTCAGTATCTGGACGGAGAGCTTGTCCGCCGAGAACTGGAAGCGGTCCTCTTCGACCGGCTTTCACGTTCTGAAGAAGCCCGGGCGCTGCTCCGGGAATATCTGGTGCTTCGCGGAGCGATCCGGCAAAGCCGTGAAGACGAGCGCTTTCAGCTTTCGGACGATCTCGACGATCGCACCCGTGCCCGTATTCAGAAAATGCTCGAGAACGCTGCCGCCGAAGAAGTTCCGAATACGTTTCTTTCGGAGCAGGGATTCCTTGCCGACCGCCAGGCCATTGCGACATCGCCGGCCGGACGTCGGATCCAGCGCTGGGCCCTTCGTCCCAGCCTTGCCACGCTGGCACTGTTGCTTGCGGTCGGGACAACATGGTTCCTTACGCATACTTCCGACCGGCGTGCCGAATCGAAACAGGCGTTTGCAAATCTTCCGGTCGCCACGTCACCCGTAACGACGGAGATCTCGGAAGTTTCCGTTCCCGCTGTTCCGGCAGAAGTGAAAGAACCGAATACCGTTCGTACCCAGCCTGAGACCAAGCCACTTGCTGCGTCCGCTTCCAGTGCTATCGCGCAAACGATTCCGCAACCGAAACCTACCGAGCAAACCGCGACCGAGATGTCCGATCCGGCCGACGTTATGATTTCACACCGTTATTCGAAAGCCATCGAAGGAGCGGCCAAACATGAAGTTCTAATTTCGAGTCGCGACCGGCTTTAAATTTCTGTGCTTTCGCCATTATTGTGTTGAGCGTTGCGATTCGCGCCTGGTATGCGCTTCCGTTATGGTTTCCTGGACGTACAGCCGTCCTTGGGATGCTCGCCGTCCTGTTTTTGACGCAGCCTCTTAGAGCGCAATCCCAGCAGGCACGAATCGATACTCCAGTCCCCGAGCGGTATGATGGGGTCCAGACGACCGACGATGCTTCGATCGAAGATCTTATCAAGCAACGGATCGAAAAAGAGTGGAATACCGTCGGCATTTCAAGATTCAAGCCGGAACTTTTAAGGACGGAGGCGGACTACGCCCGGCTCAGTGCGACCTCGCGTGACGTCCTATACGAAGCGAGCTTCCACCTTCAGCCGCATTACTATACACGTGCATCGACCGGACCCGATACGAATTTTCATCGTTATGCCGAACAGCCGATCATGTATTATGTCGGTTCGGCACGAACGCCGCTGGCGCTCCCCGTGGTCAGTAATCTTTCCAAGACGCTTTCGGGGGATGAGGCGTCCTATACCCTGCATATTGGCGTGCTTCCACTGCCCGATTATACGAATCCCGATTCGATGCGCTATTATATCGTGATCGAACGTGTGATCGAGTCGAACCATACCGATAACAGCGTTCGACTGGAGCGTTTTGCCAAGGAATTTTCTGCCAAGATCGACGATCCGGTGTTCCTGCGGCTTGCGAACGATCCGCTCGCGAAAGGAGCGTACATCGTGCGCATGGAAAATGGAAGTGTCCTCGATTTTTACGACGACTTCTCGCGCTTTATCGAGGAACACATCATTTTAAAAAGTGATAAACTTTCGTTTCAACTGGGGCATGAGACGATCTCGGATGTTTCCGAGCGGCTTTCGATTCCGTATTCGGTTGCCCAGACCTGCGAATCGAAAGTGGAACTTTTAAGTGTGGTCGATACCGCCCATCCGTATACGATCGTCGATACCGTGCGAGAGCCGGCGGACTATCTGGCCGAAGTCGATATGTCGAAATTTGCCGATGGGCCTTATCGCTACCGCTACACGGCAATCGATCCCGAAAGTGGTAAAGTACTTTATACAGAAACGCACGAATTCCATAAGGCGGCGCCGATCACGGTCACGAATGGCAGCCGTATCGGCCCGGGCGATACGCTCGAAGTCGGAGGCAAGAAAAAAGATTGGGCCGGACTCCTGAATCAGACGGTCCAGGAGCTCGTGCAGGAACGTGTCATCAACGATCGGATTTCTTCGACCCTTTCCGAGTCCGAAAAAGAGAAAAATAGATTGGAAGCCATTGTGCTCGCCAATAAAAAGAGTTCGATCGCGGACGTGCATGCACGCGCCGGGTTCGGTATTGGACCCTCCTCGGGGGACAACTTCTTCATTGGAATCGAATCGAACCATCCTTCGCTTGCATTCGACGTGTCGTTTGGATGGCTCTATGGAGGGAGTAACTATCTGAGTTATACGAAACCTCAAAACTTTTCGCAGATTTTTAAGTCCCCGAGTTCCCTTGGATTCCAACTCACCTGGATCCCTGTCAAGTATTGGGACGGTTTCGTCGAGCCCTTGCTTGGCGTCGCGAATTATGACGAATGGTCGCAGCCCGCGACCCCGGCTGGCACGAGTTCGGTCGCCCTTTTAGGATGGGAAGTCGGAGTCGCAACCGAACCCTGGGGGGAAGTACACGGCGCCGCCTTTAGCGTTTCTTATGGCGCAGCCTATCCGCTAGGCATTAGTTCCGGATCGACGTCTGGAATTAGTGTTAAAGCGAACGTGCGCTTTTGAACTTATTTCAGAAATACTTCCTTGCTCGCGCGCGCCGCGCTTCCGAATACGCCCAGTCCGCCCGTTATATGAAGTGTACTGTTGTTGAACTGGGAACCTGAAAGATATAACCCAAGGACATAGTCTTCATAATTTCGGTCCAATGCCAGCGCACGGACGACATTTAGTCCATAGCGTGTAAATTGCGGCCATACGATCTGTTCATCGGTAGAAAGAATAAAAAATCGGTATCGTCCCATCGCCGCGGTATCGCCGACGGCACTCGAAACGGCGTCCAGGATCGTATCGGCACTGGTATCGAGGGATAACGCCTCGACGCCATATCCGGCCGAGCCGGGACTGGGTGACCACCATAAATGGACACCCGGTGACGATAAACTATCGACGAGCTTCGGATACAGGATCGTGTCGTCCGAAACAAGAGAGAGCAAGCGGTCGCCTAACTTCACAGAATCGAGATGAATGGGGGTGGGAACCGTCGTGGAAGCCGTTGCGACTCCTTCCGACGATTCCACCCGAAGGCGATAGGTGGCACCGGCTTGAATAAGAATCGGAGAACCGCTGATATAGCGTCCGCCAGGCGCAAAAGAGGGATCGTTATGAAGCGTGTAAATCGAGTCTCCGACGGAAAGCGTCACGCGGGCATTCGTGTCCCGATCGTCCCCAGCGGAACTTCCGATCGCGATGGTATGACGCACGACAATAGAATCGAGCGGCTCATTCGCATAGAGAAATCCCTGAATAACAATTTGTGGCGTGTATGCGGATTCGGTGACATTCGAACAAGAAGAAAGAGCAAACGACAAGGAAAAAATGATACACCAAAGCGGCAACAGGGTCACCGATCGCCGTTGCAGTCCAGAATCTAATGTTTGCCACTTACGATGGGTCATTTTAATAGGTCACCTCGATTCCCAGCGTCGGAATAATGGGAAGCAATAGTTCGTCGGAGATCTCAGGAGGTTGCTTTTGTGTATCGACCACTCGGAACCAGACATTCCGGTGATTATACAAATTGAAAATATCGAGCGATGCGGTCGCATGTTTGCCGAACAACGAAAACGAATAGGTCGCACTGGCATCGGCGCGATGATAATCCGGGAGTCGTTCCGCGCCCATCATGCCGGGAATTTCGAGACCCTGCTCGACGCCGACTTCGTCGAGTGCGAGATGATAATAACCGATGTCTGCCGTATACGCCTGACCGGTGGTGTAGGTCCAGGTCGCACCGATCGTCCATCGGTCCGAAAGCTTATAATTTAAGACGACCTGGATATCGTGGCGTTGGTCATACTTGGGGTAGAATGGCTGCCCATTGTTCAATTCCGGAATTTGTTCGGTGACCCACGAAAGCGTATATCCGATCCATCCGGTAAAATTGCTGACCTGCCTGCGAAAGAATAGCTCCATTCCATAGGCTTGCCCGGTGCCTCTCGGGAACAGTTCCGTGATCGAGTCCGAAAGGAATTTCGTCTCGTTATATTCGACGATATTATTTAGCTTTTTATAATAAAGTTCGCAGGAAACGAAGTATGGGTCGGCCGGATAGCCACTCAACCCCAGAATATATTGTGTACTTTGGCTCGGGGGCAATGGCGAAGTCCCCGGGACCCAAAGATCGAAGAACGTAAATTCCCCGGCTGACACAAGATGAAGAAATTGATGATAGATCCCTGAGGAAGCCTTCAGGGTCCAGGTCGGGCTGAGCTGATAGGCGAGCGTAAGCCGAGGGTCGAACGTCATGGTGTTTGCTCGGTCGAGCCATTCGGTACGAAGTCCTCCGGTTGCGGTGAGATGCGTCGTTACGTTCCACTCGTCCTGCGCGTATGCGGCAAGATAATAGGGGACGCCGCCCGTATCTTTGAGTGGTTTATTCGTGGAACCGAGTGTATTGAAAAAAGTGAACTGAAACCGCGAAACGCTCGCGCCGAATCGGACATCGTTCGTTGGATTGGGGAGCCAATCGACGTCCTCTTTGATCGTTGCCTGTTGGATCCCGTTATCGAATTCGAACGGGTTCTCGACAAGGTTTCCGGAGGACTGCGAAGAATACATCGTATAACCTGCGAATGTTTTTGCCGACAGGGCGTCGGAAAAAATGTGAGTCCATTCTGCGCTCGCAAGTCTATTACCCCACGTGAGCGTAATATTCACAAAACCGTTCGATGGATAGACTAAATGGTCGGCCCCCAAATACCCTGAAAAACTAAGATGATCGTTAGGCCCCAGATGTTCGTCGATTTTTGCGTTGAGGTCATAAAAGTAATAATTTGGCAGCGGAGTCGAATCGCCTAATATTCGCTGGGCATCGACGGCGCTCAGGAATTGATCGATGTATGTCCGGCGACCGCTCAGGAGCATCGAACCGCCCGGGATTGGGAACTCGAGTGTTTGTCGGGCGCTGATAAAGCTTACGGACGTCTTGCCATGAACTTCGTTTGGATCGCCTTCTCTCGTGGTGACATTGAGAACGCCGGTAAGCCGGCCGCCATATTCGGGCGGATAGCCCCCTTTTAGCAGATCGACGTCCTTGATCGCATCGGTGTTGAACGTGCTAAAGAAACCGAATAGGTGCGTTGGATTGTAAATTACATTATCGTCGAGCAAAATAAGATTTTGGTCCGGCGGTCCACCTCGAATATAAAGGCCGCTTGAAACTTCGGAAAGTGCTTTGACGCCGGGCATCATTTGAAGTACTCGAAAAAGGTCGCTTTCGCCGCCAACAGCAGGTACTTGCTCGATGACCTTTGGAGTAAGAGTAATATGACTTACTTCTGTACGTTCCAGTTCTTTTTCACGCTCACTTTCGACGGTAACTTCTTTACCCTGCATCGTAGCAGGATGTAACTCGAAATTTACTCTCAGGTCCTGACCGTCTCGGAGGGTGAGCGTTCGTTTCATGCTGTCATACCCAAGCAGGCGGACCTCGATCTCGAAACTGCCCGAAGGGAGTCCCTTAATAACATAATTTCCAAGCGAATCACTGATGGCGCCTTTATGCAGACTGTGCAACTCAATACGCGCGCCGGTGAGTGCTTCCCGCGTTACCGTGTCACGAACCTGGCCGAAAATACTTGCAGTGTTTGATTGAGCAACGGCTGGCGATACGATAAAAAAAAGAAAAGGGACGATAAAAAAAAGAGCGGCCGATTTCATGATATCGGATTACACCTCACCGCACTTCTTCCCAGATCTCATGAGACGAACGATGCCGGAACAGTACCGCAAAGCCATTCATGATCCAATCGAAATAGACGCGGGCATAGCCATATTTTCTATAGCGTCGGGGCGATTCGAATACAAGAAGTTTGGGATCGTATTTTACGCGTCCGATCGATCGAAGTCGGCGGAATAAATCGAAATCTTCGCCAGCGGCCATGCGGGGATTATATCCATTTAGCGCTTCGAAGGCCTTGTGTCGAACAATCTGGCATTCGCCTCGGCCCATTCCGAGGCCGAGGACGTTCGCAAATTTTACGTAACGATTAAAGTAGCCATGAAAAAGGGCGTCACGCCATTTCCGTTCTTCCGGAGCGACTTCGACGCGGGTTGCGACGGCCGCAAGCGATTCATCGACGGCAAATCGCTGGAGGGCTCGCTCCAAAAAGGTTCCTACGTCGGCAATGATCGTGTCCGCATTGAGGAACATCAATAGGTTTGCATGGGCCAGTTCCGCGCCGCGGTTCCGACCTTCCGCAATGGTTTGGCGGCGCGGCAATTCGTGGGTCGCAATAAAATCGGCATAGGCAGCTGCGATGCCGATCGTATTATCGGTCGAGCCGCCGTCGCTTACGATCAGTTCGATTCCAAACCGGTTTTTGATCGGCGGGGCGAATTGAACGAGGCACTGTTCCAAAAGTTTTTCTTCGTTCTTTGTCGGAATGATAATGGAAAGGAACGGCTGTTCCGGAAGTGCGATTTGAACGAGTGGAGATTTCGACGACGGTCGAGAATAAGCCTTTTTATGGTTCATAGCTCTTCAAATCGAATCGTTAGAGTAGAATTCCATCCGGTGCGCGGTGCAATGTCAACGTCCCACAGTGCCATGATAATCGATCCCTGAAAAATCCGCTCGACCCCCCCTTCGCTCATCGAGATCGATTCAATCGGAAAGCGAGCGATCTGCCGGGCGTCCGACTCCAGTTGAATCGCAAGTTTCAGGTATTCGTCCACAAGACGAAGATTGTTCGTCTCGAGCGTCCCGAAGCTATTCATCGCTGGCCATTGGAGTCTGTGGCCGTCGGACATATAATATCGGTCCGGCGCATCGCCGGCCAGAAGATGAAAAGCCCACTCGGAAGCGAATTTAAAACGAATCGCGTCCTCCGATTCGTTCGTCATGGAATAGGTCACTTCAAGTTCACTGCCCGACGGAACGATACGCATGGTCTTCCTAAAATGAACGGGCGCCGCGGCCACGATCGCATTTGTCGATTGACTGAGTAAATCGTTCTCTCTATTCCAACCCCAATCGAAGCGAGAAGTCACAAAATTTCCGTTTTCTTTCCAACGGATGGAGCGCAGTTCATCGATCGTGACGTCCATGGGCAAGCAATGCTCGATCATGCAGCCATGTCGGTAGCGGTCATAGACTAGGAGTTTTTCGAGTCCGGGTTCTTTTGCTTTTAAACTTTCATGGATCGAGGTTGCCTGATCGGCATCTCCCTCGTACGCGGCATTACGAATGTGTTTGTGATAGGCCTCGGGCCGCCGCGAAATGATGTTTGTTGCATTAAATGCACGCGGCTTGAAATCGATCTCCGCGATCATTCCTCCCAGCGAGGGCTTAATAAAGAGGGAGAGGTCTCGAGATTCAAGAATGACTTCTTCATTGCCGTCGCAGTCGAAATCGGAAACGTCGACGTGAACTCCGGATCGCTGTTCGGCCTCATCAAGCAGGCGATCGGCGTTGACAAGCGCAGAATAATTTGCGTGGCGAAGATTGGAAAGATACGTTCCGCCGAAGACACCGTGCCAGTAGGGATCGTTACACTGCGAGCGGAGAATTTCGGTCTCGGCGCCAGAAGTATTACATCCATGTTCGGCAAGTGCCCGCGCTCGGGCGCTGGTTCGCAACATGTGCTTATGGAGTTGATTCGATTCCGGGTACTTTACAAAAAAATTCCGCCAGTAACCGCCTCGAACGAACGAAAGATACGGTTCCCATTGCGGTTCGTCTTTGTGGAGTAAATGAAGGAAGTCTTCATAGAATATGTTTGCCTCGGCGGTGGGCAACGCCCACTGCATCATTTCGGCATAGCTGGCATTCGGTAAATAGATGCGGCCTCGTGGTGCAACTCGTTTCAAAGATTCTCCGGGAGGAAGCAGTTCAATCCAATTCGCATGCTCCGTTAGTTTTGTGAAAAATTCTTCGAGCCAGCCATTGGTATAAACGTGTTCGTAGGTCTGAGGCCAGACGCCAAATTTTTCCCCGTCGTCCGCAAACGTGACGATGACATCGCCCTTTTCCGTAGCGGCATCGCGCAGAACGCGAATCGTTTCGTCGACGGCTGCAAACGGCATCGTATAGCGTAGTGCCTTCGAGATAGGAAAAACGGCAAGCGTATTTCCAGCATCCTCCGTGAGGTAATATCCGTTCAAATCTGCTTCCTTGAGTCCGGCATGGAGAAAATGCGTATCGTCTAAAAGCACATATCGAATATTCGCCGAATGAAGAACGGACGCGAGTTGCTGTTCCCAGACTCGTTCGGCTAACCACATTCCCTGGGCTTGAAAATCGAAGAGCGATCCGATTTTTTTTGTCAGCCGCGCGATCTGGGCCTGCTGGTCTTGTGCGGGAATGACGGAAAGGATCGGTTCGTAATATCCGCCCGAAATGATCTCGAGCTGACCCCTCAAGACCATTTGTTTTAGCATGGCAATATACTTAGGATGTTTGCGTTCCAGCCATTCTAAAAGGATCCCGGTAAAATGAGTCGCGAATCGAACCGTGGGGAAGTGGGAAGCAAGCTCGAAGAACGGACGATATGACTTTTCGTACGCTTCTTCGAAGACATGATCGAAGTTCCCGAGCGGTTGGTGATTATGGGTGGCAAAAGAAAAGATGACCCGTTTCATGGGGAGTGAGTGTCCAAATTTGGCATTCTGTTACCGGACCAGGCTTACGCGAGGAAGCTTTTTTTGCTTCAGGCGTTTTGAGAGCACTGTTCCGATACCGGACGGTTCGAACGTCGAGTGGGAATTCGAGCACGACGTGTAGTGCGCTCAAAAAGAAGAGCGCTTTAAATCCAAGATCGTAGTCGATAACGTACAGTACGGCGGCTGCAAGCCAGCAGAAAACCACCGTGGCCATTCGAACCTTTGAAACTTCGTGCCAACGAATGATCTTCGTTTTCGAAAACCAATTCAGGTAATGATAAAGGTATGCGAACGCAATAAATCGCATGACCGCGACCGCACCGGAGGAAAATTCGAACGGGTCTTGTGCATACGCAGAAAATCCGAGCGTCCGAAGCAGCCAGATGTTGAGGTCCCCGAAAAATTTTCCGTAGTGCCGAATGACAAATTCATCGGCCAATCCCGAGGAAGGCATCGGCTGGTACCACAACAAGAGTATGGCGATGATAAAAAAAACGCCGAGTGAAATGTACCCGGAAACACTTTTCGATTTGAGTGCGCCGAAGGCGATGAAAAAACCGGTGAATACAAAGACGTGCAGCAGTGTGAGCAGCAACATTGTGATCACGATCGTCGTGAGCGTAATGGGAACTAGATAAGTCAGCGCAACGGCCATTAGGACAACGGCCGCTCTCCATGCGAACTGTTTCGTCGTGGCAAAGACCATGGAACCGATAAATGCAATCCAAACCACATTTGCAAGAACTTGAGTGATATCGCGATGGACGAATAGTCCCAGGCTATTTAAGATTGCAACAAAGACAAGGAAAAGGTAGTCGTATTTACGGCCAGTATAGTATTGGCGGTCGTGCAGCCAGGAAATTTCGGTCAGGTAGTGAAGGGGACCCAGTACCGCATACGCCACGAGAAATAAATAAAAAGGCGAAAGAAACGCCAGGACGGCCGAGACCAGCATCAATACGATGTTGAGGACATTGATGCGGTCGGTAGACCGCTTACCGGGTACACTCATGACTTGTAAAGAACACTATGCTTTAGAAGCGGTTTCCCCTCGTTTCAATCTCGAAAATAAGCGATTACTAATTTTTTCTCTTCTTTTTCCAGATTGTCGTAGGTCTTCATTTTCAGAGGGCGTTCTTCAACTTCAAGAATATATTTAAGTCGTTTGGTCCGAGCAATTTCCTCCGTGAGGTCACCTCCTTTAAGCGAGAATAGCATTCCGTTTGGTTTTAATAGCCCCTTGCTCCATTTTGCAAGTTCATCCATGGGGGCGACGGCACGCGAAATCACGGCATCGAACCCACGAGCGTATTCTGGTAATTGAGCGAGTTCTTCCGCTCTTCCTCGGACAGCTTCAATGCCCCGTAAGCCGAGCGATTGGATCAGAGCGGAGCAAACCGTTATCTTTTTTTGAATGGAGTCCATGAGCGATAGTTGAACGGACGGGATCATAATCTTGAGCGGAATTCCGGGCAAACCGCCCCCCGTACCTAAGTCCGCAATTCGCCTTCCTGAGAATTCGTAATTACATATGGCGGGCATAAGGAGAACGAGCGAGTGCAAAATATGACGATCGAGAATGTGTTCTTCGTCCTGACGAGAGATAAGATTGATTTTTGAATTCCATTCTTTGAGCAGCGCCGCATATGTTTCCAACAGCGTTAGCTGATCGTCAAAAATGATAAGACCGTTATTGAACGCGATTGAACGAAGCTCCGGAGGCGTCATAATTATTGGAAACTTGAATTTCCGATTTCTTATTCCGCGGAACATTCTCGTTGTTTTCAGCCTTGTTGCAGAGGCTTTTTCTTGCTTTTTTAGGCACCATCCGTGTATGTTACGTGGGACTTCGCTTCGGACACAGAACCGTTTCGAGCAAACATCGCTCGAAGCGTTCGATGACGGCTGGAATTCGTCCGAATCGCTCGAATTGCCGGTGGTTCAGACAGAATTCCTGGCCGATCATTCGAAGACGATCCTCGCGAAGAATGACAGCCCGGACCTTGGCTTTACCTATTCTGTGAATGTCTATCGCGGTTGCGAACATGGCTGTGCCTATTGCTATGCACGGCCGACACATGAATATCTCGGCATGAATGCGGGGATCGACTTCGAGTCGAAGATCATGGTCAAATTCGACGCTCCGGAACTCTTACGGGAAGCGTTCGAAAAACAATCCTGGCAGCCGCAATTCGTCATGATGAGCGGAAATACGGACTGCTATCAACCGGCCGAGAAAGGATTCGGCATCACCAGAAGAATGCTCGAAGTCTTTCTTGAATACCGGAATCCGGTTGGAATCATAACCAAAAATGCCCTTATTGCGCGCGATCTCGATCTGCTTTCAGAGATGGCAAAGTGGGAGATTGTAAGTGTATTTTTTTCGATCACCACACTCGATCGAAATCTCGCGCGAAAGCTGGAACCTCGAACGTCAACTCCAGAGCGACGCCTGGAAGCGTTACGTCTATTATCGGAAGCGGGGATTCCAACCGGTGTCATGATCGGTCCCGTTATTCCCGGACTTAATGATGAAGAAGTGCCGCGCATTCTCGAAGCAGGTAAAAAGGCAGGTGCAAGATCGGCAGGATATAACATGGTCCGTCTTCCACTCGCGGTTCGGCCCATTTTTGAAGAATGGCTCCAAACAAACGTTCCACTCGAAGCGAAGAAAGTAATGTCGCGCATTCAGATGGTCAGGGATGGCCGGATGAACGATCCCGAATTTGGTACGCGCATGCGTGGCACGGGCGGTTATGCCGAATATGTTCGAGATCTTTTCCATAAGACCTGCAAACGTCTCGGCCTGAATCAGGAACGGTCGAGGCTCACGACCGAACATTTTCGGAGAACAAGCACGATGACCCTGTTCGATTAAAGTACGACACTAAGGCCATCCCTCCGCCGTTAATAGCGTTGTGAGAACGCTTCGAGCGCTCGTTATTTTCTTCCTGTTCACGGTTGGGTGCCGCTCCATCGTTCCGGCGCGCGACCTCCATGGCGCTTCAGCGCCTGATATTTCTCGTGTCATGCTGAAAAATGGGACGGTCATTACGTTCAACCAGGATTTCGGTTGGTTCAACCAGAATGCTGGAACGATCGAGGGTATTACGACCGATAGTCAGCATGTCGAATATCACCTGGTTGAATTAAACAAGGTCGAAACGGTACGCACGTATTCCATTGTCGCTGCGATTATTGCTGCTGGTGCATTACTTGGCTTCGGAATTTATTTGCTCGCTAAGTTGCTCGCTATTCTGTAATTATATGAATCGAGGCAGTGTCTTATTGCATGGAACAAGCGTTTTCATTGTTACAAAGCTTGGGGTATGGGTTTAATAAAATAGCGTTAGAGATTAGACATTATAGATAGGATTTTTGCCATTACGATGAAATTTTCTTCTCCTTTTTCTTTGCGTAAAGGAATTTTACTAATTATTCCCTTAGTGCTTCTCGGTTCGTACGCGCTTCACGAGGCAATAGCGAGTTCCGGCGGAATTGTTGGGCAGTCCAAAGCAGGTTGCGGCGGATACGGCTGCCATGGGACCAAATCGACAGCGACGGTAATATCGATTTATACGGACTCGAGTCAAATCGTGGCCGGCAAAACGTATTTATTTCACCTCTCGGTCTCGAATCCATCCGAAGCCGCCGCCGGTTGCGATATTTCTATCGATAATGCCGCAAAATTATCGACGTATGGTTATAGTTCGGGACTTCAATATTTCGTCGGTGAACTTACGCATACTTCTCCACGCATATTTACAGGCGATAGTGCCGTCTGGCTTTTTAATTATACAGCACCTGCAAAAGCAGGCCTTGCGCACATTTATGTGGCTGGAAATGCAGTGAATGACAACGGCACGAACGATGCCGGCGATCACTGGAATACAGCGGTTGAAACGGTGAACGTCATCGCGCAGCCCGGACCCCAGGTCTTAGCCACTTCGTTGGTTCGTGACACCGCGCGGCAAGGCGATACGGCTATTACTTCAATATCTGTTCGCAACATTGGGGTCGGAACGCTTTTAATCGATCATTATTCGCTAAGTTTTGGAACTTCCTTCAGGATCATAGACAGCTCCGTTCATTCCATTCCTGAAAAAGAGAGTGCGACGATAAAAATCGAATTTATTCCGTCCAGCCCGGGCCTGACAAAAGATACGTTGCACATTTTCAGTAATGATATTTCTACGCCAACCACTTCTATCGCGGTGATTGGATTCGCAACGGTATCGTCGGTTCAAAGCAAAGCTGCTTCCGCGTTCCAATGGACGGTTTTTCCGAATCCGTCGAACGGTCGATTCACGATCCATACGGACGGAATTTCCGAAGATGGTGAGATCCGTGTCTCCGATGCCGCCGGCCGCACTGTATTTCAAAAGACGACCGCCGTCGAAGACGGAACGCCAGTGGATCTTTCGATGCTCGCGAGCGGCACCTACATGGTGTTCGTCCAACGAAAGGACGGGCATTCTTTTCATCAGCAGATCGTCGTGGCGCGCTAAACGGCAACTCGAGGCACGCGAGCGGCTATTCCGGTAAGTATTTCGTAAGGGATCGTCCCAATTGTTTTGGCGAGCGCCCAGGCGTCGATTGCTTCGTTCGTCTCGGAGATGAATGCTACGCGGTCACCGATACGAACATCCGCATCCCCGACATCGATCATGACCTGGTCCATACAAATGGTTCCAACGACGGGGTAAAGCGAGTTTCCGATCGATGCTTTGGCACGATTGGTGAGCAATCGCGGGTATCCATCGCCATACCCGATCGGTACGGTTGCGATTTTTGTAGAACGCTCGGCATGCCATCGCAGATTATAGCTAACCCCTTCGCCGTGTTCGATCCGCTTTACCAGTACCACGGAACTCGCAAGCGTAAGACACGGCTTGAGCCTCGTTTTCCATTGTTCGTGCAATTCCTCTCCGGGAGCAAAGCCATAGAGCATGATTCCCGGCCGGACCATATCGAAGGCAGATGCTCTCGGGCATTGCAGGATGGCTCCGCTATTCGCGGCATGCACTAATGGAATATGAATCCCCGCTGTTTTTACTTCCCGGATGACCGATTCGAACGTTTCTAATTGTTTTGCAAAAAAAGTTTTTTTTGAGCCGGGCGCTTCTATCTCGTCGCTCGTAGCGAAATGGGTGGAAAGGCCGACGAGTTCGATCGATTCCGGAAGCGACTCGATCTCACGAAGAAAGGGGAGCACGTCCGTAGGCTCCACTCCCATTCGACGCATACCGGTATCGACTTTCAAGTGGATTCGTGCACGCGTTCCAAGCGCTCGCGAGCGGGCTGCAATCGCTCGAAGCGTTTCTGGGTCACTAACAGTAAAATCGAGCTGATGCTCAAAAAAGCCGTCGATTTCAGAGGGCGTTACGCCGGTAAGGACAAGGACCGGAAGGGAAGTAAAACGGCGAAGTCGCGCACCTTCTTCCTCTGTCGCGACGCCGAATGCATCGATCTCCTCGCTTTTGATCGCCGCCTTCGCAATGAGGTCGAGTCCGTGGCCATACGCATTGGCTTTTACGATCGGCATGATTCGAGCTCGCTCGCCGATCTGTTTGCGAACGAGCCGAAGATTGGAAAGAAATCGGTCGATATGAATTTCGGCGCGTGTGGGCCTCATGTAGATCAAACAACAATGGCAATTGAACTCTTATTGCCGAGTTTACCGGGTACGTGCCGAGATCATCGGTTACTCGAGTTTTGCGAGCTCGTTCTTTGCGCGCCGAGCATCGTCCGGCGGGCGCCGGCCGGATGCCGTCATACTATCGGCAATATGCGTCGCGGCACGGAACGCATCCCGAGCATCGAACGGCTTCTCCTCGCGAAGGAATAATTCACCGATGTTGTAGTATGCCGTGACCAGGTTCGAATCGCCGTGCATTTCGCGGGAAAGAACTTCCAGGGTTTTGGCATATTGTCCGCGTTTGAAATAGGCATATGAAAGATTCCCAATCACCGTATCGTTTTCTGGCGCTTTTTTGAGGTACATCTCATAATACTTCGCCGCAGACCGATATTCGCCAATCCCGAATAAAATATCGCCCAATCGCCGCAACTTCGGAGCCGTATCGTCAGGAAATGTAAGGGAATCCGGGGTTTCGACCAGGGTGTCGTCCAAAACCGGTGTATGGGACGCTCGATAACGAGCTACAATATCCCCGATGGGATCGGAACTTAATTTCGGTCGCTTGACGAGTTCGTACGAGACCATCCCGACCATTCCCAGAATCAGGAGGGCAATAAAGGCATACACATACTTTTTCCATAGTTTATCCCATTTGCTGGCGGGGCGGCGGGGCGGTTTCGGCGTATAGGTCGTCGTACCTTTGAATCTCGAATTCGATCGAAGTGCTTCAAGCCGTTCGGCACTCATCGCTTCTCGGACGCGTAGCGTCGCGCGGTGCTCTTCGCGTAGCACGGGATCGAACAAGACGGCCTTCGCTTCGTTAATCGCCTGCATGTGGCGTTCTGCTTCTGGGTCTCCGGGATTAGGATCGGGATGATATTTTTTAGCAAGCCGCCGATATGCCTCTTTGATCTCACGATCAGAGGCGGTACGTTTTACGCCGAAGACTTCAAAATAATCGATCACAGAATGCCGAAATCAGAACCGGAATATAGAACAAATCAGAACTAAGAAATAAAGGAATAAGAAGCGTGCCCCATTCCCCATTCTTAATTCTTAATTGTTCATCGTTAATTCCCGGCCCGTCTCCATTTCGGATTATCGAGATCAAAAGAAATACTGATGCGATGGGTGGCGCCTAATTGGTCCTGGGAGTTTGCACCGAGATAAGCATAGTCGATATGCAGTTTCGAAATCGTGATACCTGCGCCGACGCTCCACATTTGCATATCGTTGTATCCGGCACGGAGTGAAAACAGGTCCTTATAGCGATATTCCACACCCTCGTGAAGGTCCATCGAGAGCGGCCCGACGTAGAGCTGTGCGTCCTGTCCACGGTTTTCAAAACGAATATCGGCGTCGAGAACGGGCATGATCCGGTGAGTTCCATCGGCAGTGATATCCCACATATAGCCACCTCCCAGGACCAATGTCGGTGAGACAAGCTCTTTTGTGCCAGTGCTGTAAGAAAGCAGGGTTGTTGTAATATCCTGCAATACCGCCCCTAACGTTATAGAATTACTGGGAGTATATCTGACACCCGCATCGAAGCCGAGTCCGGTACCTGTGGTTTCAGGATCGAGCCGGCGATCGATCAGTTTTGCATTTACACCCCAGGAAAGCATCGGGCTTACGACCTGAGCATACGATAAAATCGCAACCCAATCGTAATTCCCGAATGTCGTAACTTTTGAATAATCGAGATATTCATCGGGATCGAGTTGACCGTTGTTGTTCAAATCCACAAGGGCGTTTCTTGTGTCCAGAATATTGCTTACGCCGATATGCAGAACGGAAAGTGCGGCCGATGACTGAGCGCCGAGCGGCATTGCCAATGCTCCATAGTCATAGTTCACGGTTCCATCGAACCGCGATTCATGCATCGCGGCGAGCATGGGAAACTTGAGCGCGTTCAAAGCAGCGGGATTCCAATATCCGGCGGTGGCATCGTCACTTGTTGCGACTCCAGCACCGCCCAAAGCCAGGGAGCGAGCTCCGACACCCAGCTCGAGAAATTCGCCGGCATAGTCGCGTACCTGCTGAGCGCTGCCTCGCAATGCGAAAGCACTCAGAATTGCAACCGAAAGAACGGTGCTGAAAATTAATCGCACGAGCTTCTCAAAAGGGTAGTTTATCAAGTAAAAACACGCTTAAAAGATTGCACGCTCCTCGAAAACAGGGCAAAAAGAAATCCGTTACCGGCCGCCGGTACTCGGAACGTTCGACTTTGGAACTTATAGCTGCTTACCGCCGGGCGCTTTCCCGGTTCGGAATCGAGGAGACAGAGTTCGACCTCGAAAATGAGTTTTTCTGGCTTTTTCGGCTCGATCGGTTTATTGCACTCGCGTATCGCACGTTCGATTCGATTAACCGCGAACACTTTCAGTCTTCTCTTTCCCGACCTACCATAATTTTTTGCAATCGCTCGAGTGGAGGCTATTACCATAAATCGCGGCATACGATCGGTATTTCTCTTGCGATGACGGTAGAGTATGGCGAAGCCGAATTTATGGAGACCCTGTTACATGAGATCGCGCATATTCTGGTTCAATCCCATTCACCCGCCTTTTATAATATTTTGGGACGCATCGGCGGAAGTGGGAGAAAGGCGCCCACGACTTTGTTACTCCGAAGGAAACGTGAGCGTTTTCTCACGGAGCGTTATCCCATTCGCGTGCGTTGCCCGGAATGCAAAAAGGAGTATCGCTATCGCACTCGTCGAGCTCTCTCGTATGCCTGCCGGCCCTGTTGTGAGAGATTCTCGGGTGGCAGGTTCGATGTAAGATTTCGCTTTGTTCCGGCTGAAGGGTGACCGTGACGTTGCTTTATCATTTCTATGAAACTACCCCAGTACGATAAAAACGGCAAACCGCTCATCGTGTTATTCGATGCTATGGCGCTTGCCTACCGGTCGTATTTTGCCTTTATATCGAGGCCGCTGACCAATGCACGCGGCGAAAATACCAGTGCGGTGTATGGCTTCATGACCTCCATCTTTCAGTTTCTCGACCATCATACGCCGACTCATGCCGCCGTTTGCTTCGACACACCGCACCCGACTTTCCGCCATGAAAAATTCGAGGCTTATAAAGCAACGCGCGAAGCTCCCCCGGACGACCTCATTCCACAGCTCGCGAAGATCAAGGACTTAGTCCGCGCTTTTAGAATTCCTCTTATTGAAATGCCAGGGTACGAAGCGGACGATATCATTGGCACGCTCGCCTGCACGGCGGCCGAACATGGGATCGAATCCCTCATCGTCACGCCCGATAAAGATTTTTGCCAGCTTGTCACCGACCGCATCAAGCTGCTCCGGCCCTCGCGAGATAGCAGCGCCATGGAAGTTTTCGATACCGAGGCGGTGAAACAGAAATACGGTTTGGAGCCAAAACAGATTATTGACTATCTTGCGCTGGTCGGGGACACGAGCGATAACATTCCGGGCGTTCGCGGGATCGGGGAAAAAACGGCGACGCCACTGCTCCAGAAATTCGGTTCCCTCGACGAACTATACAAACGCCTGGAAGAAGTCGATAAAAAAGGGATAAAAGAAAAGCTCATAAACGAGCGCGATAATGCATTCCTTTCCTATGAACTTGCGACCATCGATTGTCATGTCAAGCTCGATATTACCGTCGAAGATCTTGCCTATGGCGTCCTTCCCGATTTCGACGCTCTGGAGAGCCTGACGCTTGACCTTGGATTTAAATCGCTTGCGAACCGCGTCCTGAAAGAACGGGAGCGGGCCTTAAAGTCGGAGTCCCCGGAGGCGCTCGAACTCGCGCTTGCCCCGGAATCGAAACCGGCAGGGGAGCGGACTGAAGAGGAGGAACTTGAATCGTTCGACTTCACCCCTGAAATGCCGGACAGCGTGCAGGACATTCACTCGACGCCCCATGCCTATGTCATGGTAAAGACGATCGAAGGGGTTAAGGAACTTGCCAAACTACTTTCAAAAGCAAAAGAAATTTGTATCGATACCGAAACGACCGGACAGGATCCGAATACGGCTGAAATCATCGGTATCTCTTTTGCCATCAAACCGTTTCAGGCGTTCTACATCCCGATCCGCTTGCCGGATATTGGATCCGATGCCGACGCGACTTCGCTCTTTGCGCAAGCGGCTGCAACGGAAAACGCCCTGACCATGGGGCTCGAATTGAGTGAAGTCATCGAGGTGCTAAAGCCCATCCTCGAGCACCCGAAGGTTGCAAAGCTGGGACAAAATATTAAATACGATGCGCTTGTGCTCCGGCATAGTGGTGTGGACCTGAAGCCGATGACATTCGATACGATGATCGCTTCGTATATTTACCGGTTCGATGGTTCCCACACGATGGATGCACTGGCGCTCGAGCACTTGAATTACCGGCCGGTCCCACTCGTCGATGTTGCGGGAACACTCAAGGGCGGGGATGTCCGCCGTTCGATGGCCGTCGCTTCCACGATCAAACTGGCGGAATACGGTTCTGAGGACGCAGATGTAACGCTCCGGCTCCGCCATGCGCTCGCGCCGAAACTGCAGGAGGACACGAAAGTCTGGAAACTACTCGAAGACATAGAGTTTCCATTGGTCGAAGTACTCACAAAGATGGAGTATCATGGCGTAAAGATCGATACCGAACGTCTGGCCGGGGCGAGCAAAGAGATGGAGCGCGAAGCCGATAATCTCTGTCGGCAGATTTACGAGCACGCCGGCGGGCCCTTCAACATCGACTCGCCCAAGCAGTTACAGGAAATTCTCTTTGTGAAGCTCGGCCTGAAATCGGGGCGAAAAACAAAGACCGGACTGTCCACGAACGCGGCCGTCCTTGAAGACTTACGGCACGAGCATCCTATCGCCGAATGCCTGCTGGCCTACCGGCAGTATCAAAAACTTCGCGGAACGTATGTCGATGCGCTGCCAAAGCTTGTAAATCCCAAGACCGGAATGGTCCATACGAGTTATAATCAGGCCGTGGTAGCGACGGGAAGGATTTCTTCGACCGATCCGAACTTGCAAAACATTCCTATTAAAACAGAACTGGGACGTGATATTCGCAAGGCATTCGTTTCGCGGTTTCCAAAGGGCAAAATTCTTTCCGCCGATTATTCCCAGATCGAGTTGCGTATTATGGCGCATGTGACAAACGATCCGGGACTGGTGGAAGCCTTTACTCATGGCGTCGATATTCATACCCGGACCGCTGCCGGAGTCTATGGGGTGCCGCTCGAAGAAGTTTCCCGCGAAATGCGGGGCAAAGCGAAAGGAGTGAACTACGGTATTATGTATGGGATCGGCGCGTTTGGGCTCGCGCGGAATATCGGGATCCCTCAGAAAGAAGCTTCGGACATTATTCAAAAATATTTTGCGGCGTTCCCGAGCATCCGAAAATATATGGACGATACGGTCGCCTTTGCCCGAACAAACGGATACGTCGAAACGCTCTTAGGACGACGGCGCTACATGAGAAACATCGCGGCAGCTAACCAGGCTGTGCGCAGTGCTGACGAACGTGCTGCGATCAATGCGCCCATCCAGGGAACCGCGGCGGATATGATGAAGCTCGCAATGATAAACATTCATCGCGAAATGGAAAAACAAAAGATGAAGTCCATTATGATGATGCAGGTCCATGATGAACTCGTCTTCGATGTCGTCGCCGGGGAAGAGAAAGCATTGATGGATCTGGTTAAAGATCTGATGTCGAACGCCATGCCTATGGCGGTTCCTATCGAGGTGGAAGCGGGAATTGGGCCGACCTGGTTTGAGGCCCATTAAACCTTATGGATGGTCCCTGCTATGCGGAAGTAACATAACCGCATGCTCAGAGAGCGCCGCTATCCCCGATCACAAAACTTCGTTCCGAAAAGGCGGGAAGTTCCGCCGGGTGATCGTAAAAGAAACGGAGGTCTTCGTTTTTATCCATGAGTCCCAGGCTATAGAGGACCGGAACGAAATGGTCCGGGGTCGGTGCGGCCATCGTGCCGAGCGGATGGCTTGTTCGATAGTTGATGATATTCTCGATGTTTCGCTCTTCGATCTGCCGCTTGATCCATGCATCATATTCCGGTTCCCAGCCGTAGAGTGTGGTATCGCCGCGGAACATTCTGGAAGCGGCAAGCCGTAAATTGTGAATGAGCGCGCCACTTCCGATGATCAGCACGCCTTTTTCGCGCAGCGATTTGAGTTGCTTCCCTAATTCGAAATGATAGCGTGGATCGGCGTCGTAATCGATGCTCATTTGAAAGACGGGCACCTCGGCCTTCGGAAACAAGTGCATCATCATCGGCCACGCGCCGTGATCGAGGCCCCATTCCGTCGTCTCGGAAACAGTTGGAACGATCTTTTTTACCTCATGGGCCACTTCCGGGGAGCCATGGGCATGATACGGCACCGCATAATACTCGGGAGGGAACCCATAATAGTCATAGACCTGCTCCTGTTCCGCCGCGATATTTACAAATGTTCCCTGCGTGCACCAATGGGCCGATACGACCAGCACGGCGTTGATCTCATACGTGCGTCTCAGGTCATTCCCAAGCTCATTCAATGCTCGCCAGAGCGGCCGCTCGGCGGTGGTGCGGACGATATCCATCGGGTTCCCATGCGATGTAAAAAGTACCGGGATTTTCGTGGATTGCCGGGGCAATTCGTCCGTGATATTTCTTAGCCTGGTTAAGGACTCCATGCGCATTCTTACGGCGGATGAAATTAGTTGTTTCAACAGGCAATAGGGGCGTTGGCGCTTAGGAATCCATTATTTTAGCCCATTTCCTGTGCTAAGCTGAGCGTCAACGGTAGTCAGTGGGCAGCATCGAGGAGGTGGTCAACTGTTCTCGCAATGGCGATCACATGAGAATCCGGGTCGCTAAGGTAAACCGCTTCATCTCCCCAATCTCTCGATTGGAAAGGACTCAGCAGCGTTGCTCCGGCCGAGATCGCGCGCTCGAGGTAGGGCATTGGATCGTTCACGGTAAGATAAAGTTCACAGCGAGGAATTCCGGCTCCCTGAACAGGATCTGGTATTACCTCTCCAAGCAGTTTCTTAATTCCTGCGTTTGGCATCAGTCCCAGCTTAGCATCACCGATCTGAAACTCCGTCATTCCCGGCACATCGAGTGAAGGATCGATCCCAAGCACTGCGCGATAAAAATCGCGACTTCGTTCCTGGTTTTCCACGTACAGTATCGTTTCGAAGCGAATGGCCATTAATTCGATTTTGTCATGCTCGTGTGGACTGTCCGCTCGGCCTGATCGAGATGGCGATGCTGATGAACCGCCGTCACTCGAAATGCGGAATAGATATTATAATGTACCTTCGAGTGAAACGGCGATTCGACTCGCCCGTTCCCAAGTTTCAGACCATCCGATTCGCGAATCAGATCGATCATTTCTGTTTGCAGTTCCCGGAATTTGGCGAGCACTTCTGGAACATTCAGCGAACTTTCCGAAGCGGAAGGAGCCGTAGTTTTGAATTTTGCGATCCGGTTCTTCGGCGAAAGACTCTTTACCAGGAACCATCCAAAAAGATCGAGACGATACTTCCTATTTGGCTTTGACTCGGATTTAATTCCATTCAATGCCCGGCGAACATTCTCGATCATTTTCTCGCTCGTCCAGTTCAAATGCCAGACACATTCGATGGCCGACCACCGCTCCGGCGCCGGTTTCCGCTGCCAATCCTTTTCGGAATACTCCCGCTCCATGTTCGCAACGCGATCGCTTGCTGATCGGAATTCGGAGATGAGAGCGGAGAGTTGGGAGGATTCCATGAAGAAATCAGTGCTTTGAGCGGGTCGCTGAGTTATCGAGACTCGAATCTTACGGAGCGGAGCACATTGAACAGGAATGGCTTGTAAAGATTGAGCATCGTCGGGCCAGGAAGAAGTGCCATCCTAAAGATGTGCCTCCCGCGCACGAATATTCCCCATAGTCTCACGGTAGTATATTTGCTATGATGCCCGAAGTCGTTGAAAGTAAACCCCCTCCAGCTACCAATGTGATACGGCTGGAAGATAGGAGAAGGCGGTGGTATATAAGCTTCATCTCCGCCGCACAAAACCTCGGGTCGTGGAGGATGAATAATTGTATCGAACCAATGTTTCGCAAGAGTATCAAATTCAGCAGCACTCGGTTCCTGAGCAAGTTCGAAGGTCTCGCAGCCGTACCCCACTCCCATAGACGAGTCCAATGAACTACCTCCGATTTCATCATACAAAGCGGAATCGCTACATGAATCGACAACCCATGCTGTCGGGATCTCGATGCTAAATCCTTTTCTGCAACTATAGATACGTTTCACAGGCTCATTCATCGGCACGGAATGATTCCAATTCGCGAAGATATGCACCGTGATCGCACCTGTCCCTGAAGTGTCCGAGTACGAGGAATATTTTGCATAAACAGACTCACTGTCCGTAACGAAATAATAGGTCGTATCGTACCATCGATCCGTATCCTCAGGCTCCCCGAAACGCTGATTAAGGAACGCGAACAGATTCGCAAAAGTCGTCCTGTTCGCCTCTGGCATTTCCCATTCCAAACCCCATACCATGGAATCATCTCGGCTGACTTCGAACTTCAATTGACCGAGATGACCGTCGAGATAATAATTGCTATCGGTGTAATCATCGGAGGTGGACCATGTGTCCCTGGGCGCCATTATCGGTTCTGAACCTGAATGAAGTCTTGCCTTGAACGCACGGAACGAAATGTCGGGCGGTGGAATACCAAGCCGTTGCGATTGCGCTCGCAATTCCGTGCCTGTGAGTAACGTGCATAAAACGATTACAATACGCCAAGTCATTCAAATCCTATCTTCTTTCTTTAGAACCAGGTTAGCGAATTGCCGATGCCATTTCAACGATAAACCGATGAAGCTCGTCCTGCTTCAGCAGCCTCAAAGCCTCGAGAATTTCGATCCCGGCACCATCGGGACCATAATCGGCGATGATATATTCGGTTAAATCATGTGCCTCAGCAGCGGGCGGGCCGCCAAGGGTTCCGTTTTTAACCACCGGCCCGAAAATATCGTGCAGCCGGCTTAAGATGATGGGGCAAGCGCCCTTTTTGAAACCATTTATTCACAGACCGAATTGGTCTGCTTATGAAATCCTCGGGCATTTGGGTTGCATTCATTGTCGTGTTTGTTGCACACTCAACATGCAGGTGTCAACTAACTGCTCCCGCCAGACAAGTCGTCAAACTTACGCGGCCCGGAGCAGGGAGCATGTTCGTGTATCGAAGAGTATATTTTGACACGCTCGGCTCGGTCATTGAAAACAGATTGGATACCGAAGTAGTCTATCAATCGGGAATCACTTACGAAGGAAAGAACAATGTTGTTGTGATGGGTCCTATCCATGCAAACGTAGAGCGGTTTCGGAGCTATTTTGATTATGAAGCCAATGGCGATCTCGATGATTTTTCCGACATTCCTCGCGTACGTCATGGATGGCGAACTTATCCGATCGCCAGTAAGACCACTTCATCTTGGGTGCAGGTGGATACAGCGTATATTGACACTGTGTCCGATAGAGAGATAAACCGGTTCCGACAATTCGTCAACAGTTATCAGACCGAAGACACTATTTTTGAAGCAGGGCAAAAAATTTATGCTATCGATATCCTGGCCCGAGCTGGCAATCGTGAGAGTTTTCAAAACGTAACAACTGATTGTTGGTTTGCACCGTCGCTTGGTGTAGAAGTGCGAAGAATTACGGTGCTCGCACCTCCTTATCCGCAGCAGTATTCTGGTTGGGAGTTCCACCTTGTAAGTTACACGCTTAAGTAGATCCCCCCTCGAAGTCGGCATTGGAGAATGTAGAGCATGCTTTAGCTTGCTCTTACACCGGTTGCCGTAGAACGCAAGCAGAAGCATACGCTACATCACGGTAGAATCGGGTCGTAAGTAATTTCCCGGCCAGTTGGTCCAATTATCGACTAATGCGGCATTTACCGGATTCAAAAGAATGTAGCGAATGACTCTCTCGTATTCATTCTGCCGTACTACGTGATCGTAACTCTCATGCTGCCAAAAAGCTCCTTTTCGCTGAAGAATTTTATTTGCTTCGAACGATGTGCGACCTTTCAGCAGCTGCATAATTCTGCTCAACTCGCCTTCTCGTAATGTAAAAAGCATATGCAGATGATTCGGCATAATAGAAAAGCACCAAACGTCGATGGATTCCTCTTGCTCTAATCGAAGAATTTCATTACGGACAAGACTGCAAATTTCCGATTGCGATAGCCATTTTGGCCCCGATGCACATTGATCGAGAACCTTGTCAAGTTTCGCGATAAATTGCTTCGATAAATATCGAAGCATTTCGGGATTTAAATTAGGATCGCGTCTTTTGAGACTCTCTGCTTCCAAATGCTCCTGGCGGAATTTATTAGCGACAGAGGCTGGCAGCGAACCTGCCAGCCTCGTTGTCACAAAATAGACCACATTCTCCGGCGTGAAGTGCGGAAGGTTGCGGCGATAGAAAGAGTTGAGTTCCATACAATGTAGGGCATGCTTTAGCTTGCTCTTATTGCGAATGTCGGAAAGCGCAAGCTAAAGCATGCGCTACATTCGCCTTTACTTCTTCCCATCCTCATCAACCACCTCAAAGTCGGCATTCTCGACTTTGGGGCCGGCGCCGTTGGATGATCGATCAGCACCCTGGCCATCGTGTCCATTCGGCGGCGGTTGGCCGTCGGCGCCCGGAGGCGGACCGGCCTGCTGGTACATCTGCGTCGAGACTTCCGACCAGGCGCGGTTCAGTACGTCCACCGCTGACTTAATCGTTCCAGCATCGGTTCCCTTCAGCGCGTTCTCGAGGTCCGAGATCGCCGTGTTGATCTTGCCCTGTGCTTCGGGCGACATCTTGTCTTTCAGTTCCTCGAGCTGCTTCTTCGATTGGAACACAAGATGATCGGCCTGATTGCGCGTCTCGACCTGCTCCTTGCGCTGCGTGTCCTCGGCTTTGTGGGCGTCGGCATCGCGCTTCATTTTTTCGATCTCTTCTTTCGAAAGTCCTGAAGAGGAGGTGATGCGGATCGACTGCTCCTTGTTCGTCGCTTTGTCTTTCGCCGAGACGTGAAGGATTCCATTCGCGTCGATATCGAATGTCACTTCGATCTGCGGCACGCCGCGCGGCGCCGGTGGAATTCCATCGAGATGGAACTTTCCAAGCGATTTATTATCGATCGCCATCGGACGCTCGCCCTGCAGAATGTGAATTTCCACCGATGGCTGCGAATCGCTGGCCGTCGAAAACGTCTCCGATTTGCGCGTCGGGATCGTGGTGTTCGAGGGAATCATTGGTGTCGCAACTCCGCCCATCGTTTCGATCGAGAGCGTGAGCGGCGTCACGTCGAGCAGCAGCACGTCCTTCACTTCGCCGGTAAGGACCGCGCCCTGGATCGCCGCTCCGACCGCAACCACTTCATCGGGGTTCACCCCTTTGTGCGGTTCCTTTCCGAACATGTTGCGGACGATCTCCTGTACTTTCGGAATGCGCGTCGACCCGCCGACCAGGATCACTTCGTCGATGTCGTTCGGCGTGACCTTCGCGTTTTGCATGGCCCGCTTGCAGGGTTCCACCGTCTTCTGCAGAATATCGTTCACCAACTGCTCGAACTTCGCGCGTGTGAGCGTGATGTTCATGTGCTTCGGACCTTCGGCCGTCGCAGTGATGAAGGGGAGGTTCACGTCGGTCTGCATGAGCGACGAAAGTTCCATCTTCGCTTTTTCGGCTGCTTCCTTCAAGCGTTGGAGCGCCATCGGATCTTTTCTAAGATCGATATTCTCCTGCGATTTGAATTCATCGGCCAGATAATCGACAAGCCGGGCGTCGATATTATCGCCGCCAAGGTGCGTATCGCCGTCGGTCGATTTTACTTCGAACACGCCTTCGCCGAGTTCCAGAATGGAAACGTCGAACGTTCCGCCGCCAAAATCATAGACGGCGATCTTCTCGTTCTTGCCTTTCTTATCGAGTCCGTAGGCGAGCGCCGCGGCCGTCGGCTCGTTGATGATACGGCGGACCGAAAGTCCCGCGATCTCGCCGGCGTCTTTCGTTGCCTGGCGCTGCGTATCGTTGAAATAAGCGGGAACCGTAATGACGGCCTCGGTAACTTTTTGTCCGAGGTAGTCCTCCGCGGTCTGCTTCATTTTGGTGAGGATCATCGCCGAAATTTCGGGCGGCGAATAGATCGTCCCGTTGATCTCGACGCGGGCCGAATCGCCATCGCCGCGAATGACTTTGTAGGGAACGAGTTTCATCTCCTCGTTCACCTCGCCATACTTGCGGCCCATGAAGCGCTTGATGGAAAAGATCGTGTTCTGCGGATTCGTCACGGCCTGCCGCTTGGCCGCCTGACCGACGAGCCGCTCGCCCGATTTTGTGAATCCTACGATCGAAGGCGTCGTGCGCGAGCCTTCCGAATTTGCGATGACTACCGGCTGCGTGCCCTCCATGACGGCGACGCAACTGTTGGTCGTTCCTAAGTCAATACCGATTATTTTGCTCATTGTGATGTGTGTTGAAAAATTCGTTAAAAATGTCGAGCATGCTTTCGCTCGCTCTGCTCGCGTATCGTCAGGAAGCGCAAGCTAAGCATGCGCTACATTGGCGACGAATCGCGATGATATTCAAATCTCCTGACATTTTGTCAGCCCGAGCCCATAAACGATGAGTCGTCTTGCGCATGAGTTCGGAAAAGTCCAGAAAACTGCTTTATGCTCGTACCGCTCCGAATGTCCTTCCTTCTGACTAAAAACAGCAATTTTGAAATTTATCTTAGAATATTTGGTCGCTTTTACAGGGCCTTTTGAAAAAATCGAGAAAGCTATTTTTTAGTCAAATTTCAAATTCACAAAAAAGAAGTAAAAGGAGTATGCCAAAAGAAAAAACGTCGAAATCAATCAAATTTAGCCATCTTATTATTTTCGCAAGGCTGACAAAATGTCAGATTGTCGCCAAACTGCTCCTTGCAATATTCGGGGCCTTTGTTCGTCCTTAAAGTTATATCTGCCGCAAAGGAAATTACCACAGGCACATTTTTTTTGAACACTACCGAAAATTTTCAACACGACAATGATAGACGAAGTACTCGATTTAGTATCCGGCGCGCTCAGTTGGATCGGCGGGGGATCGAATTTCGATGGCCAGGACCTGAGCGGCAAGGATTTCTCCGGCGTGGACCTGAGCATGTCCAATTTTCGGAACGTTAATTTCGAAGGTGCAAAGCTCGTCGGAACGAACCTTAGCAAATGCAATCTCGCCGGCGTGAATTTCGCCGATGCCGACCTCACCGGCGCTGACTTAAGCTACTCGAACCTCAAGGACGCGAAGAACCTGAACATGAAACCGCTCGGGAAGCCGGGTATCAAGCTGCGCGGCGTAAATCTGCCGAATCTCGATCTCAGCGGTTGCGAATTACTCGGTGCGGTATTCCGTGCATCGAACCTGGCGAACGCGAATTTTTCGGGCTGCGATCTGACCGGAGCGAACTTCAGCATGTGCAACCTGGAGAATGCCGATTTCACGAACGCCGATCTCGAACACGCGGATTTCAGTCTCTCGAATATGAAGAATGCCAGGATGGACGGTGCCAAGATGGCGCACGTGAAGATCACCGGAACGAATCTCGCCATGAAGCAGAACGGAGTTCCAGCGGAATAACTATTCTTAAGAATTTACTTCCCGCAGTTTCAGCTTCGCAATCTCTTCCCTCAGCGCCTGAATTTCTTCCAACACTTTCTGGACCGATTTATCGCTGGCGACGGCGGCTTTGGGGTCGTCGGCATCGCGGTCGATGAAGAACGTTGCAAGCGAGGCGGCGATATAGCCTAAGATCGCGACCGCATAGAAGGAAAGCAGGACCGTGAGGATCTTTCCGCCCGGCGTTTGCGGCCAGTAATCCGAGCCGATCGTCGAGATCATCATCAACGTCCAATAAATTGCGGTTCCATAGTTGTGAATGCCGTTCGAAGCGGAGACTTTGTGTTCGAATCCGTAGATCCCGGCGGCACCGACAAAGACCACAATGAGTGTCAGCAGGGAAACATATTGAAAGCCTCGCCGGCCGAGCGTCGCTCCGAGATCGTTCATACCCCGGTTCAGCGTCCCCATGATCTGCACGATACTGAGGCCGCCGCTCGCCGTAAGCAGTCGCAAAATGCCGACGAATTGAAAGACCCGCAGCGCCGGAACGATCAGTGCGAGCGAGGTCAGCCAATTATGTTTTAGGAACTGTTTTTTCTTCGGCGCGATCGAAAAGCGCAGGATGAAATCGAGAATGAATGCGATCCAGATCGCGGTCGTCGCGACTTTTAATGCCCGCGAAAGTCCCTCGAGAAATTCAATGACGATGAGCACGATCCAGACAAAACCGAGGACGATCATCGGGCCGCGCAAGGCCTTCTCGATCTTAAACAGGAGATCTTCGCGCTGGTTTTCGAGCTCGGCTTTTTCCGGTGGGCTTAGTTTTGGCATGGCTGGGATTTACCACAAGGGAAGTGCCGCTACGCCCGCAGATTCGGTGGACGATGCCACCTATAAATTCATACGGCAAGTCGGTCCCGCGCCCAACTGCGTTCGCGAACGAGGGGGTGCAACGGTCTCCATGCCGGTCACGTGGAAAAAAGTTGCGAAAGGATTCGATCCCGGCGATTTCCCACCGCCGATGCCCGCGCTCGGATCGAGCGCCTCAGGACTTCTTTAACGAAGTCCTTGCGGCACCCAGAAGCTTCCAATTATGCGGTAGCTTTTAGGCTAGGCGGTAGCTTTTACGGGGTCGAGCCCGTACCAATTATTACGCGTGTTGATCTCCGCGCCGCACATCTTCGCATAAAGGAAGAGTTGATGCCGATAGGCACAGAGATATTTCGAGACCGTATGTAAGGCCTCGAAGAGCGTTGTTTCGTCGCCGCTGAAGGGATGGTACGTCGGCCGCGTGAGGTCGTGATCGGTGATGCTATCGTAGATCGAGTGCAAATGCTCTTTTTCGCGCTCGATCCGCGCTGGGAACTCATCGAATTTCATTTCTTTCGAAGCTTTCGATTGCTCGCGGTATCGGTTCCGGGCTTGTTCGCGGTCTTCCGACGTATGGACGAAATGGTTCGTCATCGTACCGCCGATGAAGGTAAGGTATTGCATCAGTTCCAGCGTCGTCCGCATATTGTCGCGCGGGCGCCACTCGGAAAGCGCCGGGTCCAGCTTCGTAAATAAATGCTGGCAGATATTAAGGTCGAGCAGGCAGCTTTTGAGAAGGGAATCTTTGATCATGGATAGACAGGAAAATGGATGGACAGAAAAAAGTGAAAAATGAATGATGCATTGCGAGGAGAAGAAAACGGGCGTTTTCTTCGGCGTTGCAATCTGGTACCAAAAGAACATCCCCTCCGGGAAAGAGATTGCTCCTCGCCATGACAAAGAGAAGGGGCGTGCGCCGCACGCCCCTTCGTTAGCCTTTGATGGAAATTTCGCGCTCTTTCGGTTTTTCGGGCGCCTGCTTCGGAATTTTAATTTCGAGCACGCCATCGGTGAACGTCGCGTCCACGGCATCCTCGTTTAAATTCTCGGGCAGCGCAAACTGGCGAACGAACTCGCCGTGCGAGCGCTCCAGGCGAACGAACGCCTCCTGCTTCGACGCTTCGGAACGTTCTTTCTTTCCGCGCAGCGTGAGCAAGCCTTCCGAAAGCGTGATCTTGACATCCTCGGCTTTCATTCCCGGCAGCTCGGCACGGACGAAGACATGTTCCTTCGTCTCGGAAATATCGACACGCGGCGAGAAGGTGCCGAGCTCGACATGGATCCCATTCTGAAGGCCGCACGCGATCGCGCCTTCGACATCGCTATAGAATCTGCGGAGCTTTCGTGATGCGGCTTCGAAATCGCGCCGCGGCTCCCATCGGTAAACCGTCATCTTGGTCCTCTGATAAATTAATGAGTATCTCTGCGGCGGCCGTCGCCCGTTCCTGATCACGCCCTGAGCGGTTCACGCCCGTTGCGCTTTCGTCCGTGGCGGCGAATGCCGCTTGCTTATATGGACGTTTTCCGAACAGAAGTATTGTGCCACTCCACAAAAGCATGCGAAAAGCGCTGGAATGAAGTCTCTGCTTATCGGAATCGCCTGCCATTTTGACAGCAAGAAAAAGTTACTGACTGTTTTGTCAGTCGGTAGCGGATAAAAAGCGGCACGGTGGCTGTTTTGGGGCGCAATGTTCAAGAACAAGGCGCTCATTCCGATTGCGATCGTCGTTTTTGTCGATCTGCTCGGCTTTTCGATCATCCTCCCGCTCCTGCCCTATTACGCAAGCACATTTCATGCTTCGGCCGAAACGATCGGCTACCTGGTTGCGAGCTATTCGATCTGCCAATTCTTTGCCGGCCCGATCCTGGGCGGAATGAGCGACCGGTTCGGCCGGCGGCCGCTCCTGATCTATTCGCAATTAGGTTCCATGGCGGGATTTATTTTGCTCGGCGTTGCCAATTCGCTCCCAATCCTTTTTCTTTCGCGCATCATCGATGGCATTAGCGGTGGGAACCTGACGATCGCGCAGGCGTACATTGCGGACGTGACGCCGCCTAAGGAGCGGTCCGGTGCGCTGGCGATCATTGGGATCGCGTTCGGCCTCGGATTTATCGTCGGTCCGCCGATCGGCGGATTCCTGGCCACGCAGTTCGGCTATGCCGCGCCGGCGTTCGTGGCCGCGTTCTTTGCGCTCAGCAGCACGTCGCTCACGACGTTTTATTTGAAGGAACACCAGCATGTCCGCGATGAAAATGCGAAAACGGGGCTTCGGTATTACACCCGCGTTTTTGAATACCTTCGTGACCGCAGCCTGCGGACCCTGCTGACGATCTTTCTCTTTTTCGCGCTCCCTTTTTCGCTCTATGTTTCGATGTTCTCGCTGTTTGCAAAGATCGAGCTCGATTTTTCCGCCGAGGACGTCGGTTGGTTCCTGATGTTCGTTGGGCTGCTCGGGGTGCTCTGGCAGGGCGTGGTCATCCGTCCGCTGGTAAAGAAGCTGGGCGAACTCTGGGCGCTTCGGCTGGCGCTCATCTCCATGACGCTGGGCCTCGCGGGCCTTGCGGTCGCAAGAACGGTTCCCGAACTCGGGGTGCTCGCCATCTTCTTCTCGTTTGGCACCGGCCTGACGCGGCCCACGCTGACGAGCCTGCTGACGCAACTCGCGCCGCGAGAACGAAAAGGCGGAGTGCTGGGAGTCTCGTCCTCGCTCGAAAGTTTTTCCCGCTCGATCTCGCCCATCTTAGGCGGCTGGCTCATCGGCGGTCTTCATCCCAACTGGATCGGTTATGCCGGCGGCGCCATGGCGGCCGTAGCGGTCCTGCTCGCATTTCGCCTCCACCGCGACAGCCACGAACTTGCGCCGCGAACGTGATTACAAGGGAATATTTTATTTTGAGACTTGCTCCTGAATAGTTCGATCAATCGTATTCCACCCACGCGACCGCATACGCCGCCACGCCTTCTTCGCGGCCGCCGAAGCCCGGGCATTCGCTGGTCCTCGGGAGTTTGGGCCTGCAGGGATCGTCCTGGAACAGGAACCTAAGCCTATAGAAAAAATTGTTTTAGGAGAAACGCTTCTTGCATAGATTATTTCCTTTTTCGAGTATCTTCCATGATTAAATTGTGTCTGTTGTTCGCTTTTGGGGCGCTGCTTGGCGTCATGGTCCGGATCGATTTCCAATACCAATGTTCAATAAAACAATCGCGAGAAGCATTGGACGAGAACCTCGATGCCCGGCAATGTTGGGATTATCTTCGTCTGCGCGATCCCGCGACGGGAGAAATACCATATGGCATTCACACGCGAGAGCTGGCCTTTGCTCGGCGGATCGCTTCGGAGCGTACCGAACGAAAAGGGAACTTCTCGCCTCAGTCTTCGGCGATCCACACGACGGGTTGGAACTCCCTCGGGCCGGCGAACGTCGGCGGGCGAACGCGGACCATTGGGATCGATATTGCAAACGAACGCCATCTTCTCATTGCGACCGCGCAGGGAGGGCTCTGGAATTCGACCGATAGCGGAATGTCATGGACACGGACCACCTTGCCGGGGCAAGCGAAAGACTTCACCTGTCTCGTCCAGGACCAGCGCTCAGGAAAAACGAATTCCTGGTATGCCGGAACAGGAGAATTGATAAGCACGACCTTCCGAAGAGATCAGGTCCTGCCCGCCGGAGGCGGCCATACGGTCGATATTGGAGATGGAATATATAAATCGACCGACAACGGGAACTCGTGGCAGCTTCTTTCGTCGACATTGAATTCCGATGGGACCGTGCTCGATAGTGCATTCCAGGGCGTATGGAATATCGCGGTCGATAATTCGAACCCTTCGAGCGATATCGTGTACGCCGCCTGTATCGGCGGGATCATGCGTTCAACGGATGGCGGCGGTTCCTGGACGCATGTCCTCGGGGATTCCAAACACCTTTCGTATTGCAGCGATGTCCGGATTACTTCTGCCGGAGTCCTCTACGCGCAGTTGAGTTGGCAGTCCCTCGGTTCCACCGCGCCATCGACTGCCGGCGTATGGCGTTCGACCGATGGAGTCCATTGGACGAATATTACTCCTGCTAATTGGCCCGAAACGGGAAGGATGAAAATCGCGATTGCGCCCTCGGACGAGAATATTTTATATATCGCGGGTGTCACGAGCACCAGCAATGCGTTGTGGAAATACGATTATGTAAGCGGAAATGGCGCGGGGTCGGGAGGTGTCTGGCAGGACCGTTCGGCAAATTTGCCGGTCAACACCATCAGCGGCGGCTTCGACGGGACCAATACCCAGGGGGGCTATAACGTGTTGCTGAGAGTGTATCCGACGGATACCAACCACGTTTTTTTCGGAGCGACGAATCTTTTTCGTTCCAGCGACGGCTTTGCGACTTCCACCGCGATCGATTGGATCGGCGGGTATTACTATTGGAACGATTACACGAGCGATAGTACGCAGTCCTATCCCAATCATCATCCCGATAATCACGACCTCGCATTCCTGCCGTCCAACCCGCAAAAAATGTATTCCTCCACCGACGGTGGGATCTTTGTCACATCGAATTGCCTTGCGGCAAACGATCCTCACCGCCCGGTTGAATGGCAAAATTTGAATCGGAACGATGTGGCCAGCATTGTTTATGTGGTGGCGATGGACCATGCCGGGAGTCCCTCCGATTCGATGATCGTCGGGGGCTTGCAGGACCAGGGAAGTTGGAAAAGTGGGAGCGACCACTTCTGGACCCAGCATGGAGGGGGCGATGGATGCTATTGCGCGATCGCCGACCATAAAACATTTTATTATGTTTCTTCCCAATTCGGGAATATCCGGCAGTATAAGTTGGATGCGAACCTGAATGTCACAGACTCTTTCTCACGCCGTCCGACTGGAATCGATAACCCCCAGTTCGTGACTCCGTGGATGTTGGACCCTGCGAATACGAACCAGTTGTATTTCGCGGCCAATGACTCTCTCTGGCGAAATACGAATCTTTCCCCGGGAACCGGTAATTGGGAATTACTAAAAAATTGTACGGTCCCGCAGGGAACATTTATTACGGCGCTGGGAATGTCCTTCGGTGGGGTGCACACGTTATATTATGGCACCAGCGACGGGCATGTCTTTCGGCTCGATCAAGCGAATGGCTCGGCTCCCGCGCCCCTGGAGATTACCGGTGCGATGTTTCCTGCCAATGCGTTCGTCTCCTGTATCGCGGTCGATCCCCACAATCCCGATAGCATCGTCGTTTGTTTTTCGAACTATCATGTCCTTAGCATTTTTGCTTCGAACGACGGTGGTGTAACGTGGCATAACGCGAGCGGCAATTTGGAACAAAATCCCGATGGCTCCGGCGACGGGCCGTCCGTTCGATGGGTCAGGATCGTCGATCAAGGCGGCCAGACGCTGTATCTGTGTGGGACGAGCATAGGACTTTTTTCGACCACCGATCTCTCTGGCCCGAATGTAACCTGGAGCCCGGAGGGAACTCAGACCATCGGGAACGCGATCGTGGAAGAGATCGACGCTCGACCGTCCGATGGATTCGTCGCCGTTGCGACGCAGGGTTCCGGTGTTTTTACAACACATGTCGTCGCGGTGTCGAACTCCATCGCGCAAACGAATAGCGCTTCGCTCGATTTTTCTGTTTCGCCAAACCCTGCTTCGAATACGGTCCTCCTCACATTCTCGTTGCCCGTGCAGGAAGGGGTGGTCTTGTCTATGACGGATGCCGCAGGCCGAAGGGTGTTTGAAACCGATGGGAAGGGAACGTGGCCCGTCGGTCGGACCATGACCTCCATCGACTGCTCGAGTTTGCCGAGCGGTTCGTATGTGGTCGAACTACGAACGCCGGAAGCGACCGAAACGCGACGACTGGTCATTGCGCGGTAGGAACGGTTCCTAATCCCACTCCACCTGCACGACGGCATACGCGGCGACGCCTTCTTCGCGGCCGACGAACCCCAGGCGTTCGCTCGTCGTGGCTTTGACGGAGACGCGTTTCACATCGAGCGCCAGAGCTCCGGCGATTCGTTCCCGCATCGCTTCGATGTGCGGGCGCAGGCGCGGGGCTTCGAGCGCGACCGTCGAATCGATATTCACGACATGCGCGCCTTCGTGGCGGATCATGTGGTGGACGCGCTTGAGCATCGCGATCGAATCGGCGCCGCGCCATTCGGGGTGCGTGTCGGGGAAATGGAGCCCGATATCGCCCATCGCGAGCGCCCCCAGGAGCGCGTCCATGATCGCGTGGACCAGGACGTCCCCGTCGGAATGCGCGACAGTTCCCAAGCGCGACTCGAGCGTGACACCGCCCAGGACGAGCGTTTCGCCGGCCGCTAAACGATGGACATCATAACCAAAACCGATCATAAGCTTAGCACTGACTACGTTCCCCAGTCCCTCGGATACCGAAAATCGACATTGATCGTACGGCTCGAAATTTTAGCGACGAGCGGAGGGCGGCGTTTGTATTGCGCCTGCTGGATCTTTTCGCGAATGGAACGAATAAACGCCGCTTGAAACCCACGCGCTTCGAGCTTCGCGTCGTGTTCGCGTCGATCGATCATATAGAACAGCAGTTCGTCCACTTCGCGGTAGGAAATTCCTAATTCACCTTCGTCCGTCTGTCCGGGCCAGAGATCGGCGCTCGGCGGCTTGTTCAGGATCCGCTCGGGGACTCCAACATACCTCCCGATCTGCCAGACCTGTGTTTTATAGAGATCGCCTAAGGGATTGATCGCGCTCGCGTTATCGCCGAAAATGGTGGTATAGCCGAGCAGCGATTCGGTCTTGTTCGAAGTGCCGATCACGAGCGCGCCCAACGCCTGGGAACGATCGTAGAGCGCGATCATGCGGAGCCGCGCCATGATGTTCCCGCGCCGCGTTTTGTCTATGGGTCCGATCGATCGCTCGGTCTCGGCAAAGAGCGCGTCGGCCGCCGCGGTGATCGAAAATCGTTCCGAAGCAATACCGAGGTCGTTCACGACCGCTTCGGCATCGTCGATGCTTTCCGGGGAGGACGTCCGATAAGGCATCAGAAGGACGTGGACGTTCTCGCTGCCGAGCGCGCGCGCGGCCAGATAGGTAGAAAGTGCGGAATCGACGCCGCCCGAAAGGCCGATGACGGCTTTGGTCAATCCGGTGCGATAAAGTTCCTCTTGTAAAAAGACGGTAAGGACCTGCGTCACGTGCTCTTCGTTCAGGAGCAGCGGGCTTTTACGGACGAGGGGCGGAGTTTCCACGTTAATGATACCGGATCTCGAATTTCTCCCGCAGGGCGTTCGCGACGGCCTTCGGAACGAAGGTCGAAACATCTTTTCCATACCATGCGAGTTCGCGAATGATCGTCGAATTAAGATAGGTGTACTCTTCGTGCGGCATGAGGAAAACGGTCGTAACCTCGGGCGCCAGCTTGCGGTTCATGAGCGCCATTTGGAACTCGTACTCGAAATCGCTCATGGCCCGCAGTCCGCGAACGACCGCGGTGGCCCCGCGTTTCGTTGCATATTCGACCAGCAGGCCCTGGAATGCGTCCGTGCGGATATTCTTCCGGTGCGGGCAGCACTCGGCGAGGCTTTGTTCGACTAAGGCCTGCCGTTCCGACTCGGAGAACAGCGGCGATTTCTGGCTGTTGCGCGCCAGCGCGACGATGACTTCGTCGAACATCTCGCTTGCGCGCTCGATGATGTCCAGATGGCCGTTGGTGATCGGGTCGAACGTGCCGGGGTAGATCGCGATCTTCATGCGGACAGGTTTTTATGCGTGAGCAGGCTAAACGCGGCCTCGCCCGCTTTTAGTTCCCTCTTCCAAAAGGCCGTTTCCGGCACCGCAATGCTTGTTCCCGCGCGGTGCTCGAGGAGCGCGATCCCGGAATTCGAAAGCCAGCCCCCCTCGAATAGGAGCGAGGGAAGTTCCGTGAGCGCTCGGGCGTCCTCATAAGGCGCGTCCGAAAAAATAAGATCGAAGGGCGCGGACCGGTTCGTCTTTAAAAAAGAATAGACGTCTGTTGCGTGTATGGTGGCGCGGCCTTCGACGCCGAGCGAGGCGATATTGTTGCGGACCGCCGCGAGCGCATTTTTATTTCGTTCCACGAAGGTCGCGTGGCCGGCGCCGCGGCTTAGCGCTTCCAGCCCGAACGCTCCGGAACCCGCAAAGAGGTCGAGGGCCCGTGCGCCCTCGAGATCGAAGCTATTCTGAAGGACATTGAAGACCGATTCACGCGCACGGTCGGTCGTCGGCCGCGTCTGGGTGCCCTTCGGGGCGGCGAGCAAGCGGCTTTTGAATGCGCCTGCAATGATCCTCATACGGCGGAACGCACGGCGTGGACCACGGCGGCCGCGCCGATCGCCAGGGTGTATCGATGCGGTAATAATTCCACATGTTCTGCGGCCGCTGAATTAAATTCACATACGGCGAGGAAATCGTTCATCGAAATGGTTCGTGCTTCCACCGTCGGGCCGAAATCGAAGCGTTCGAAATGGTCGAGATCGTGACCGGAGAGAATGATTTCGTTCGCATGGATGGCCGGGAAGATCGCCTCTCGCTCATCGACCGGCAACTCGAGTATTTCTTTGAGGGATCGGGCGCTCGCGAATGCGAACACTTCGCTTCCGGCGCGGTGCAGGAACAGGACGCCACCCTGCTCGGCATGCAGAATGGCCGAATTTACATCGCCCGTTGCTCGAAGAATTTCCCCAAGAGCGGCAAGCGGCGATATCGCAGGCGTCACAACGTCGGCCTGCTGGAGAAGCACGAGCGTGCCCGCCGTTCCAGCAAGCGTTCGACGGCTGAGAGGGTGGAAGGAGGCTGGCACATGAATTTTTATCTCTTCGGCGAGTTCCTGCGGGTGCAGCGGTTCCGGGGAGCGATAAAAAATATCGCGGCGAGGATTAAAGCCATAGACCGCCGCGCTTGCCGTGCTATTGCCTTCTGCCACCGCGACGAGCCGCTCCGGTCCCGCTTCGAACGCAAGCGAGATCGTTTCTGGTCCGTGGCGGGATTCGATCGTAAAGGGCGTCACGTGGCAAAATTACGGCGCTTAAAATCGCCAGACGAAATTCGCGACCGGAGCGATCAGCGGGAGCGTGAAGAACATGAATCCGAAATCGGACGAAAAACTCTGGCTTTCGAGGCGGAGCGCGCCGAGGATCCCGAGCGCCGAAGGCTCCGAGAGATCGTGGTTCCAGATCTCCGCGACGATGCGCATGTTCGAGTTCCCAGCCAGCGGCGTGTCGAAGCCTAAGCCCGCTCCAAGGCCCCCTGTATAATTGAAGGTGAATGCGCCGTAGGGGACGACGTTCACCGTTATCAGCGTGGTATTCGAGCCGAGCGGCGTAGCCCCGTAGACCTTGTAAAAGATCAGTCCGGTAAAGCGGGAATTATTCGGCGCCTCGTAGGTGAGCGCGCCAAAGAGGTGCAGCAGCGTGTTGTCGCTCGTGAGGCGAAGGTAATTGAGTCCCGCGGCGAGCGAAAGGCCCTGGTCGTCGAACAGGGTGAGTTTTCCTTGTAAAAAACCGAACTGGGAACGGAAGGCAACGGTCGGCATGATCGTAAAGCCCCCGCTCACCGAGAGCACATCGCCGAAGCCATAGCCGGCCTGCAGGAATGCAAGTTCCCAGAACCCGAAATAGCCGCCCTCGATCGGTTTGCCCGTCGGCATGATGAAATGCCGGTAGCCATCGACGACGGAGTCCTCCGGCGTTGCCCGGACGTCGGGAACCTCGGCACCCAGAAGGCCGGCGAGGACGAGCGAAAGAAGAAAGAGTCGGTGCATCGCGAGTGCAAAGTTACAGCATTCCGAGTCGCTTCCGGAGAAACCATTCGGTCCCAAAGCAAAGGATGGCGATCGCGAGCAATGGCCAGCTATCCCATAGTTCGAAATCGTGGGAGTGGACCAGCGTACGAGGCGTAAATTGCGCGCTCGCCAGAATATCTTTGAGGAGCTGGCCGGCCGTCGCCGGAGTGTAGAACTTTCCGCCGGTGCGTTCGGCCATGGCGCGCAAAATATCGTTTCGCATCCGAGGTTCCGAAAGCTCGATATTGAAATCGCCGACGTTGAACCGGCCGTCGTCCGAGCCAATGGTACGGCCGTCCATCGCGGCAGTGCCGGTAAAGGTGTAATCTCCTTTGGGAAGTCCCTGCGGAATAGCCGCGGTATATCTTCCGTTCCCCGCCGATTCGAGCACGAGCGGCATGGACTGCGAGTCCGGAGCACCCGAAATTTTGACCGTCACGTCGGCGCGCTCGATCGGTTCCATGCTCTCGTCATAGACCTGTCCCAGGAATTCGATCCGCTCACCGGCCTGATAAAATTTCCGGTCTGGCGCAATGCTGACGCGTTTGTTTTCCTGCTGGGTCGTCAGCCATCGTAGCGAATTCGCGAGGAACAGGTCGAGCGCATCGACGGCCGGATGGGCCGTATCCTTCGATGCATACGCTTCCTCGCGGCCGAACGAGGTGAGTCTCCATTGCCAGAGGCCGTATCCCGTGAGCGCCAGTTGCCGCGAGCCCGCGATGGTCCGTTCGACGAGCATCGGCTCATCGAGTTTTACGCCCTGGACTTCGGCGGTTGCAAGCGTCTTGCTTTCGGGCAGCGCTTCGAAATGGGTTTCGGTCTTAAAGAGCGGCGCAAGGCCTTCCCACGCAATTTTGCCGCGTTCCTGGGGGGGGACCTGCAGGACCGGATCGTCCGCGGCCTGAGGCGTGAGCGCGAGCCCCGATTTTAGTTCCACCGTCGACCCTCCGCGAGCGCTGGCGCGAACCGGCAGTGCATCGCCCAATTCCGCGAACTTTGCAAGGTCGAGCGTGCGCGACGGAATAAAGAGTACCGGGCGGTTTTCGCGCATCAGGAGCTCGCGTACGAGCGCGATCGTCTCGTCCGGGGTCGAAGCGATAGGGAACCCGGCGAGCACCACCAGATCGACCGTCCCTAACTTTTCGCGCGTCGGGGTCCCTTCGTAAAATTCTGCGCCCTGCTTTTGGATATAGGTCGAAAAATCGAGCGATGGATGTTCGGAAAAGAACTGACGCAAAAAACTCACGTCTGGCGAGGGCGCGCCGGCGAACAGCACGACGTGGAACTTATTCTTCAAGACCTTGACATACGTGATCCGAAGATTATTTTTATCGGTCGCTTCCCCGGAGAGCACCGATACGCGCGCGGTCAGTTTTTTGGTCCCTTCGGACTGCGGCGTATATTGAAAACTCACGGCTTCGTCTCCGGTCGGCTGCGAAAGCTCGATCGTTTGATCGGCGAGCTTCTGGGACTCCTCGAAGAGCTCGACCGTGACGTGCTCGCCCGGCTTCACGCCGCCGTAATGGAGTGTAATATCGACGGGCTGCGGCGTACCGACGCTCGCCACTTCGTTCGTGAATAGTTCCGTAAGTGCGATGTCGCGCGGTTCCGTGGAATCTCCGAGCCCCACCGCGTAGACCGGTACGCCCAATTCCTGAGCGGGAAAGACCGGATTTTCGCCCGAAGTAAACGCGCCATCGCTATAAAGAACGATGGCCTCGATGTTCGAGCTTTTCCGAGCTTCGCCGACCGTGCGAAAAACGCTTGCCAGGTCTGTTGCGCCCGAAGTTGCGCGCAGGCTGTCGATCGGTGTCCGGTTCGGAAAGGGAAGGGTGCGATCGCCGACCGTGAAAAGTTGTGTTTGCTCGCGATTTTTTATACGGTCCGCCGGGATCGCATCTTTAATACTTGCGAGCATCGCCGCGGCACGCGTTTCGGTACCGGGAGCAGGAACAAAGCCTTTTTCCGGCAGGGTCATCGACTGGGAATTATCCATGACGACCGCGATCGAAGGCGTGATCGTTTGTGTCGTCGTGGAACTCACGATCGGCTGAAAAATGGCCAGCAGCAGCGCTGCCAGGCCGATCGAGCGGAGCGCGATGAGCGTCGTTCGCCGGGCTTGGGTCGTGCGGGGGACCGTATGCCGGTACGACCACACCGCGAGGAGAACGCTCGCCAAAAGAATTCCGACGTACATCCACACCGGCCCGGCCGCCAGTTCGAGCGAAAGACGTAAAAGTAAAAATCGGGAAATAGCCGCGCTCAAGAGAAAATAAAGTGACCTTAAATGAAATTCCGGATTACACCAACAGCGCCCCACGGCATAATTGCAATGACTCTTTTGTCATGCTACCGTATCATGCTACCGGAGCAGCCATTCGAACGTTTTCGAACGGAGCGCGTCGGGCGTTAGTTGCGGCTGTGCATACATTCCGGCTTCCGTTCGCTGCCGAAGGGCTTCGAAGAGCGAGACCGCGGAGGCGACCGAAACGTTCAGGCTTTCGGCCATGCCCATCATCGGGATATAAATACAGCGGTCGGCCAGACGCGCGGCTTCCTCGGAGATCCCACGATGTTCGTTCCCGAGCACCAGCGCGGTCGGCCGGGTGAGGTCGTTCGCATAGAGCGAACGTGCAGCAGGGTCGATCTTCGTCGCCAGCACCTGAAATCCATCGCGGTGCAATTTCTCGAAACAGGACGCGACCGAATCATGCCGCTCGTAATCGAGCCACTTATGCGCACCGGAAGACGGCGTATGCCCCAGGCTCGGGAAGGGTTCGACGGTATAGAGCAGATGGACGCACAGCACGCCGACCGCATCGCAGGAACGAAGGATGGCGCTCACGTTATGCGGATCGTGAATGTTTTCGAGCACGACCGTAAGCGTGGGCTGTCGCGACGCGAGTGCGCGCTCGATCTTTTCGGTCCGTTCGGGGGAGGCGAGGTCGGGCATGGAACTATAGGCGTTCTAAAAAACTCGCGAGGGCCTGCGCCCAGGCGCGCGGTTCTTCCACCGCGGTGAGGTGGGCTGCGGTCGGAATCTCGACGAAGGACGCGTCTTCGAGCCTGGCGGCCATCGCGCGCATCGACGTCGTCCGCATCATAACGTCCCGGCCACCCGAAATAACGAGCGAGGGGACCGTCACGAGCGGCAGCAGGTCACGAGAATCGTTCCTTTGCGCCATCGCGTCGAGGGCCGCTGCGATGGCTTCGGGGTCCGCCTCCATGATCCAGGAACGAATTTCGATCGCGATCGCTGGCGCGGTCTCCGGCGTGACGAAGTTCGAGTAAAGCCGGTCCATCGCTGCGTCCGGTCCGCGGCGCCGCGCGTCCTCGGCGAAGACGTTGCGGTGTTGCTTTTCTTCCTCGGAATCGGCCTCCGCGCGCGTGTTCGAGAGCACAAGCGCGCGCGTCAGTCCCGGATTTGCTCGAAGAAATTCGAATGCCGCATAGCCGCCCATGCTGAGGCCGGCGACGGTCACCGGCTGTTTCGTGTACCGTTCGGCTTCCGTCCGAATTTCAGTAGATATCGCGGCCAAACTCCAGGCCGGCCGAAGCGACGATGCGCCAAAGCCCGGAAAGTCGATCGCGACGAGCGCGGTATCGTCCCGAAACGATTCGAGCTCGGCCGCCATGGGTTCCCACATCGCGGAGGAAAGCGGGAATGCATGGAGCAGGAGGACGAAATGTTCGGTCCGTGAGATCGATGGAAAAAAACGGGAATGGAGCAAGGAAGTAGAATAAGCGAGGAGGAAAAACATCGCGCAATTCTATTCCGATTCCGACCAATTACGGAGGGCCGAGGATCTGGGCCCGCTCCATCACCGAATCCGACGTATATTGCTGGACCAGGACCGGCCCGACGTCCTTACTATAATAGGCGATCCAATAGACGGGGAGCAGGGCTCCGGTCGGCGCCGCATAACGGATTCGGAACGATTCCCCAAACGTGCTGTCGGCGCCCGCGGCGGCCGGTGGGATCAGCAGTGAGTCTATGCGGTCGAGCACGGTGGCATAGATCGGAATGCCGCTTCCAAGGCCCGGGCCCAGGAGATTGCCGGCGAGCCAGGTCGCGCCGGAATCGAGATGCGATCCATAGAGCAGCAAGAGCCCGCCCTCCACGGTATTCGTATCTTGCTGAACGACCGTCACCGTATCGCGGCTTATCGTGTCCCGCACGGTATCGTAGACGACGCTATCGGGTTTCACGCTGTCCATGTGGACGTCCAGCACGATCGAGTCCCGAAGGAAAACGCTCGAATGCGTTTGCGTCGCGATGGAACCGAAAAAATATCCGGCCGGAAGGCTGAAGAGAGCGTTCGTTCCCATACTGTCGAGCAGGACCGAATCCGGGCCCACGAAGGCGACCATCGAGACGGCATTCCCGAGCGCCGCATCGCGAATATGCGAGCCGTCCTGGGACGTCAGCCGGTGGTCGCTCGCCGAGCCGTTACGCAGGATACTATAATTAATTCCCGAAGCGAGCGCCGGCGCCTGCCAGAAAAAATCGCTGGGGACCGCCGGCGGCGGGGGGGTAACGCCGATGGTCTGCGAACATCCCGCGAGCAATGCGCCGCACATCAGGGCGATGGCAAAACGCAGGCGTTCACGCCGCTTCGGAAGCGGTCGCCTCCGAAGCGGCTGCTCCAAGAGCGCATGCTTCATAAGCGCATGCGAAGGCCGGCGCGGATGCCAAAGGCGGTCGTGTAAAGCGAGCGCGCACTGCTCTGGCCACCTACAATTCCGGTGATGCCGGAGGCGGCGGGCGTCAGCACCTGCGGGTTCCCATTCGTCCAGACGCGGCTTGCGATGGCCGAAAGATCGAGCGTGAGGTCCGGTGCGATCGTGGGAGAAATTCCGGCCGTCGCATCGACGACGGGTCCCGCACCGAACGCTTCGCCCGCGCCAATGCCGAAGCGCACCGGAAGCTCGCTCTCCGCAAAGAGGGTGAAATGGGCCGTGGCAAGAATATCGACGATCGTCTGCGACGTGATGACCGAAGACTCGGCAATGCGCGTCAGATCGTTCTGCGCATTCATCCTCGAGAGCGAATTCGTGATCGTGGCCGAACTGGCTTCGCCCAGATCGAGTCCGATGGCAAAGCTGGAACTAAGATCGTAATCGAGCGTCGCATCGCCGATCGGTTTCGAAAACGCACCCGAGGGGCCGGTCGAAACGGAAGGTGCGAACGATTCATCGAGAATGAGAGAGGCGCCCGCGGAGAACCGGCTCATTTCGCGCGGCGGTCCCATCGCAATTTCGCGCATGGTCTGCGCAATATGCCCGTTCGGAATTTCCATCGCAGGCGTTCGAAGGCTGCCCTCCGGCACCGATGAAATCGAATACGCCGCCTCGGCCGGAGCCTTGGGAACGGTTCCGCTCGTTGCTGACGCCTCATCCAACGGCACCGACGCTTCCCGCACGGCATGCCCTGCATTTCCCGCGATCGAAACACGTTCCCTCGCCTGAGTGCCAACGCCTGCACGGCCGCCAGCGAAACCGTTCGCAGAAGGAACGTTTGTAATATTCGCAGGGGCCATGCCAACATTCGAAGGAGCCGAGGCAACATTGGAAGGGGTCGAGGCCACGTTCGAAGGAGAAACGGCCGAAGGAGCCACGTTCGAAGGAGAAACGGCCGAAGGAGCCACGTTCGAAGGAGCGAGGGTCGACGTTTTCGCCGGTGTCGTCTCCTGCGTGGCATGGCCATACCACCCGAGTCCGATCAGGACGACGAGCGCACCGGCTCCCATGGCGGCGCCGATGGCGCGGGCGCCGATCATTCGCGCGCCGATCCAATCGCGCATGCCGCGGGCAATGCCGAACGGCGAAAAGCGGTTTGCACGGCCTAAGATGGGGATCCGTTCGGCCAGGGCCTGCTCGGTGGCGAGCGGCACCTGGAACGGTTTCCTTCCCAGCGTGAGCAGGTCCTTCAGGCGCAGGTGCTCTTCGAGCAGCGCCCGTTTTTCGGGGTTCGCCGCGAGCGTTTCGAGCAGTTCCGCGCTCTCACGCTCGCCGAGCGAGCCGTCCAGATATTCCAGAATTTTATCTTCCACGATCATAAACTTCTCCGTTCCAAATGCAGGTTCATCCGAACATCGGCGATAGCAACTCGCGCATTCGCTGTTTTGCCCGATAGATCCGGACCTTCGTCATGCCGAGCGTCGTGCCCGTCATTTCCGCAATCTCCCGGTAGGTAAATCCATCGAATTCGCGAAGGATAAAAGGTTCTCGAAACTCGACGGGCAGCGTGGCAAGCGCTTCCTCGAGCTTTCGGCGAAGAAAATGCTGCTCTTCGTCGTATTCCGGCGCGAGGCTCCGGTCGATCGAGACGAGTGTCTCCTGGCTGTCGAGCGATTCGGTCGGCCGTTCGTTCCGGATCGTATTCAGGCACAGGTTCCGCGCGATCATATAGATCCAGCCGACGACATTCGTTCCTTCCCGGAACTGCGACGATTTCTCAAAGGCCTTGATAAAGACCTCCTGAAATACGTCGCTTGCCTTGTCGCGATCGCCCGCCATCATGCGCAGGCAATAGGTATAAATTTCGGCCTTGTGCCTCCGATATAACTCCGCAAAGGCCGCTTCGTCATGCCGCGCCCGGAACGCTTCGAGCAGCTCGACGTCCGCTAAACTCGCGAGCGTCGTTACCGCTCCGTCCTGCGGTCCACCCACCTGGGACACGACCGATTGCGGCGCCACGCCGGCCGCCGGTTCCGGCGGCCGCGAGCGCAACAAAGGAAGGGGCTCCGACCCGCTCGCAGGACCACCATCGCCATTCGAAGACAATGCGCGCCCGAGCCCGGGCGACATCGTCGTCGAATGCCGCTGCATCGTCCGCGGAGCGATCGTTCGCGAAGCCATTGCTGGAAAAACACACTTCAGCTACCGAAGTTACAGCTCCGACTATGAAAACGAGACCCTTCCGGGCGAGATATTTTTTGAGAGAGAAATTTTATGCAGTCTCGTCGCTGCCCGCGCACCGGAATTCAGGTCGCGTACTCAACGAATCTTCGAAATTTGCCCGAATTCTCAATTCAGCCGGAGAAATTTTTTGCGCGGGGATTATTTTTCATGAAGTCGATGAATTTATTCATGAATTTATGCAGGCGAGTTCCCGAAAATCCAAAAATGTCTATATTTCTTTTAAAGACTTTTTTGACCAGCCAAACACTCGCCTTCGGGCATCAACCTCTCGGCTTTTATAACCGCTTGCTTTCGTCCCCATTTTCGATTGCCCGGTTTTTGCTCCGAATCCTTTCGTTCATCGAATTACGTTTCTATTAGAAGGAGCAGACCAAGTGAAAGTTTTAATCACCGGCGGAGCCGGTTTTATCGCGTCGCATGTGGCCGACGCTTTTATCGAACGGGGCGCGGAGGTCGTCGTGATCGATAATTTAAGTTCGGGTTCGAAACAAAATCTTAATCCCAAAGCCGAGTTTATCGAGGGCGACATCACCGATGCTTCGCTCGTCCGGCGGATATTCCAGGAGCACAAGTTCGATATCGTGAACCATCATGCCGCCCAGTTGGACGTTCGAAAAAGCGTCCGCGACCCCGTCTTCGATTGCCAGCAAAATATTATCGGGTCGCTCAATTTGCTCGAAGCGGCACGCGAAGCGGGCGGCCTCAAACGTTTTATGTTCGCTTCGACCGGCGGCGCGATCTATGGGGAACAGGACTATTTTCCGGCCGATGAAAAACACCCGACGCGCCCGATTTCGCCCTATGGCGTCGCAAAGCGGAGCATCGAACTCTACCTCCATTATTACGAGCAGGAGCAGGGAATTCCGTATGTCGCATTTCGCTATACGAATGTCTACGGTCCGCGGCAAAGTCCGCATGGCGAGGCCGGCGTGGTCGCGATCTTTACCGAAAAGCTGCTCGATGGCGACCCGTGCGTGATCAACGGAGATGGGACCCAGACGCGCGATTATGTTTATGTCGGCGACGTGGCGCGGGCGCATATGCTGGCGCTCGACAAACTTCAGGGCTCCGATATCTTCAACATTTCGACGGCTACGGAAACCGATGTGAACGAAATTTTCGAGGTCCTGAGCCAGCTCACGACCAATGGCGAATCCCACGCCGAGCACGGCCCCGCTAAAACCGGGGAACAGCAACGCAGTGTTTGCAGCTTTGAACATGCGACCGACGTCCTGGGATGGGAGCCGGAGATGACGCTCATCGAAGGACTTCGCGAAACGGTGGACTTCTTTCAGCGTAAAGCCGTGGAGACGTGAACATTACGAAGTACGAATTGCGAATTACGAAGAGAGCATCCGGTCGGCGTCGCAATTTGTCTTTCGGTGTTCGTTTTTTCGTTCCCGTTCTCGCCGTGTTGTTGTTAGGCTCCTGTGCCTCGCAGCAGCCGCCGCCGGGCGGGCCGGTCGATTCGACGCGGCCCGCCATCGACTCCGTCCTGCCCCGGAACCGCTCGACGAACGTTCCCACCCATACCAAACTCTTTTTCCGGTTCGATCGGGACGTGGACCAGTCCTCGTTCATGACGGCGTTCTCGATCATGCCCTATATCAACGGGACCCCGAAGTATCGCTGGTCCGGGCACCGCGAAGTGACCGTCGAACTTCCGGAGCCGCTCCGCGATTCGACGACGTACACCGTCCAGCTTACCCGCGACCTGAAAACGATGCTCCGCTCGGGCGTTGGGAACCAGCTTTCCACGCCCTATTTCCTGACCTTTTCGACCGGCCCGTTCATCGATACCGGCTCGCTCTCGGGATTTTTGCTGACGCCGATCCACGCGCCGCCGATGAAGCCCTCCGACCTCTTCATCTTCGCCTATGACATCAGTTCTGCTCGCGCCGATACGCTCGATTTCACGCACACGCCGCCCGACCAACTGACGCAGCCCAACGATCAGGGACTCTGGGAATTTCGGTCGATGAAGGTCGGGCACCGCTACCGCGTGTTTGCGCTCGCCGATGTCTATCGGAACAAGGTGTACGATCCGGGCGTCGATGCCTTTGGAGTTCCCGCCGCCGATGCATTGCTCGACTCCGCCGCGAAGAGCGGCGTTTATATTCGGATGGCGCCGCCCACGGACACGATCGAACCGGAACTGCAGGACGTGGAAGTGGTCGATTCGTTCCACGTCCGCGCCCATTTTTCGGAAGCGATCGATAGCAACGATGTGCGGGCCGGGAATTTTATACTCTCCGGCGCCCGGCCGGTCGCGGCCTATCGGGAAAGTCCGGAGAAACGGCCCTCTCAAATTACGCTCGTTACCTCCGCGCCGCTCGCGATGGACCACGAGTACTCGCTCGAAGCCGTCCGCGACAGCGTCCACGATCTTCCGCACAATCCGCTCAGCGATTCGGCGTATAAGATTACGTTTACGACTCCGGCCACGCTCCGCGCGCCCGCCGCGCCAAAATTCGTTACCATGGGCATGCGGGACAGCATCCGCGATATTTCCGCGATGCCTTCGCTCGGGATCTCATTTAGCGATGCCGTGCGGCACGATTCCGCCGAGCGCGCGATCGTCCTTTCGGATACGGGACATCGACCGGTCCCCGTCGTGTTCGAGTGGTATGACGATGCCAAAGTCTATCTGCGCCCCCACGACAGCTTGCTTTCGCAGGTTTTCTATACGGTAACCATTCGGACGGGTGGGATCCAGTCCCCGGTCGCCTCCATCGGCCGGAACGAAAAAGATACCGTGCTACACCTCCATTTCCAAACGGCGAACGCGCACGATTTCGGAACGATATCGGGAACGATCGCCATCGCGGACTCTTTTTTTGCGGAGGGTCCGCAGAGCGCGCTCGTGGTGCAGGTGATTCAGGGCGGGACGGTCGTCTTCGAATCCGTCCTGCCGCATGGAACGAAAGCGTTCTCGTTCGACCGCGTACCGGCGGCTACCTACCGCGTGCGGGCGTACCTCTCGCGCGATGGCAGCGCGCGGTACGATCCGGGTTCCGTCCGACCCTGGCGGTTCGGAGTTCCCACCGGGGAATACCCGAAGGACTTCGATGCCCGACCCCGCTGGACCATCGCCAATATCGATTTTGAAGTGAAATAAGGTCCGGCCGGAAGCAGCGACTGGGTGCGCAGGCTGGAAGCACTGCGCCACGCGTTTGACGGAGGGTGGCCCATTCCATTAGTGTATACAATCCCCGCGTGGCGCAGTGCTACCAGCCTGCGCCGGGTCACTTCCCACTGCACCGGATTTATTTCCCAGAGCACTGGTGTACTTCCTACTGCACTGGATTATTTCACTGCACCGGGTATTTCCAGTTCGAGCCTTCTATGCAAAGATATATTTTTTCCATCCCCGCAATAATTCTAATGTATTTTTGAGAGATGAAACCGATCACGCCACACAATTCCTGGATCCTGCCGATCGAGGAGTTCCACAAGCACCGGCGGTATCTTCCGCACTGGCAGGCGCCGGGTGGGTGGTACTTCACGGATTCCAATACACGTGACCGACGGGTGCTCTCCGCGGAAGAGCGGGATATCGTGTTCTCAGCGATCAGGTTTCTCGATCGACGGAAATACGATTTGCTCGCGGCGGTCGTTATGCCGGACCATTTCCATCTTATCCTTCATCCCCTGGAAAAAAGTCCGGGAGTGTTCTACTCCTTATCCGAAATTTTTCATAGTATCAAAAGTTTTACAAGTAATAAGATCGGCGTGCGTGTCTGGCAGGACGAGAATTATGACCACATCATTCGGAATGAACAGGATTACTACGAAAAATTGGTCTACCTGTTAGAGAATCCCGTCGCCGCCGGGCTCGTAGAGCGACCGGAAGAGTATCCATTCCTGTATCTTCGACCTTTTGATTTACCTATAACTGCGCGGGCGCAGGCTGGAAGCGCTGCGCCACGCAGATTTTGAACACGGATGACTACACTTAAACGCGCGCTTGGACTTTATGCTACGACGGCGATCGTCATCGGGTCCGTCGTGGGGTCGGGAATCTTTTCTTCGCCCTCGCAGATGGCGCGCGACCTCCCGAGCGCGCCGTACCTGCTCGGCGTGTGGGTCCTGACCGGCATGCTCACGCTCTTCGGCGCCTTTACCCAGTGCGAACTCGTCGGACAAATGCCGAAGACCGGCGGCCTCTACGAATACTTCCGGGAAGTCTATGGCGAAGGCATCGGATTTTTGTATGGCTGGGCGAACTTTATGATCGCGGGTTCCGGCGCGATCGCGGCCATCAGCTTTTTCTTTGCGCAGTATTTCGAGAATTTTACGCCGCTGCCGCATTTTACGCACGCCCTCGCGTGGCTCGGCGTCAGCGAGAACACGCCGTGGAATATCCCGGCGCTCGGCGCGATCTTCCCGTACCAGTTCCTGGGAAGGAAATTGGTGGCCTCCGGACTCGTCCTTTTTCTGACGGCGCTGAACGTGCGCGGCGTAAAATTGGGTGGAACGCTCCAAAGTATTTCCACCACGATGAAGCTGCTCGCGATCGTCGCCATTGTGGCCGTCGCGTTTATTGCCGGTTCGCACGTTGGCCACGCGGCCAACTGGAGCCGGGTGGGGACCCCGGGTTCGACGCTGGTCGGATGGCCGCTCATCGGCGCGATCGCGCTCGCGATGTCCGGGGCCTTCTGGTCCTACGATGGATGGGGGAACGTCGCGTATATTGCCGGCGAAGTCCGCGAACCGAAACAAACGATCCCGCGCGCGATCGTCATGGGAACGGTGATCTTTATCGCGCTCTATCTCGTCGTCAACCTGGCCTATTTTTATATTCTTTCGGTCGCGGGAGTCGCAAATGCGCCCGGCGACCGTGTAGCGTCGCAGATGATCTTCGCCGTGGTCGGTTCCGGCGGCGCGGGAATTATCGCGGCCATCCTCATGCTCTCGGCCTTCGATACGACGAACTCCACCGTCCTCACGAATGCACGCGTGTATTACGCCATGGCGCGGAACGGGCTCTTCGTGCGGCAGGGCGCGAGCGTTCACAAAAAATTCCAAACACCGCACATCGCCCTGCTCCTGCAGGGGGCATGGTCCATCATCCTGCTCGTCACCGGTTCGTTCGACCTTATCACGAGCATGTACGTTTTCGTCAATTGGGTGCTGTACGATCTCATGGCGATCGCGGTCTTCGTATTACGAAAACGCGATCCGAATGCCGAGCGGCCGTTTTCGGTGCCGGGATATCCCTGGGTTCCCATTATTTTCGTACTCTTTGCGAGTGCGTATGTGGTCATTACGCTGGTCGCCGACATTCAGCAGTATCAGGCCGGAACGCAACCGCTCATCAAAAGCGCCACCGGCATCGCCCTCGTCCTCACCGGCCTGCCGTTTTATTATTATTGGAGATGGAGAAGAAGCAAAACGCGGGTAGCTCCGGAGCGTTAGGCGCGAACAGGGGTGTAGCACCGGACCTTTAGGTCCGGTGAATAAAACCCATTCTTAAATTTTCAAGACAGGCAATGTCTCTATGCCGCAGGTTCTTTATTCGGGCAAGCCGGGAAATTCTTCTGCCAAATACGTCCATGGCCAATCCCGCCAATGTTTACAAAGCCCGGCGACTACCGGATTTTGAAGTATGTATATGAGAATGCGAGCCCATTCGCCTTCCCGAACAATATGATCGTAATTTTCTTCTTCCCAGAACGGAGAGGCTGATCGATCTATTTTTAAGCAACGATAAGCAGAAATTTGCTTAATACGCTTCATCACATCCCGAGCGGTGTGAGGTGCAATGGGTGTAAACAAGATGTGGGCGTGATTTGGCATGACCGTAAAGCAGTCGATTGAGGCGATGGACGTTTGGTCTTTAACGACATTCAAAACAATTTCTGCCATCCGTGGGTCGGCTAAGAATTTGGGACCGGTATTCCCTGCATCGAGAAATCGATCGAATTGCGCGAATAGTCGCTTGTGTTCCGCTGCAGCCTGTTCCCGTTTTTTGGAATCGTTTCTCGAATCTTCTGCACGGCCTGCCAGCGCGCGGGTTTGAAATCTTAGTTTGTCGAGAAGTTCCGTTGGAATCGTTCCGGCGAGACGCCATGTAATAAAGTACGAGGCACCACGCCGCTCAAGGTGTGGGAGATTGCGCCTTCGTAACTCGGTATCGCCGTGTATTATTTTCATACACTGTTTGAGATCAAACCGGCCTCCGTACAGTAAAATTACACCGGACCTGAAGGTCCGGTGCTACACCGCTCATCCGGCCGTTTTATTTTTATGGAGAAACAAACGCCGAAATTATGTTGCTGAATAGATGCAACCTATCGATCTTCTCGCTATTGCGGCGCACCCGGACGATGTAGAACTTGCGTGTGCGGGCACGATGCTCCTGGCCAAGCGCTCGGGCCGGCGCACGGGTATTGTCGATCTCACGCGGGCTGAGCTTTCGACGCGCGGCACGCTCGAAACGCGGGCCCGCGAAACCGAAGACGCGACGAAGATCCTGAAGCTCGATTACCGCGCGAACCTTGGCATGCCGGACGGGAATATCGAGCTCTCGCGGGAAAATCTTTTGAAGGTGGTCCGCGAACTTCGAACCACCCGGCCGACAATTTTACTCATTCCGAGCAAACACGAGCGCCATCCCGATCACGAGGCCGCGGCGGAGCTCGCGCACCGCGCCTCGTTTTATGCCGGACTGGTGAACATGGAAACGAAGGACGCGGATGGGAACCTTCAGGAGCCGTACCGCCCGCGGATGGTGCTGCACTACATGCAGTCCTACACGTTCGAACCGACTGTGATCGTCGATATTACCCCCGTCTTCGAGGACCGCCTGCGGGCGATGCAGGCTTTCGGTTCCCAATTCCATCAGGCGGCCGACACCGGGCAAAAAGAGACGTTCCTTTCCCATGCGCATTTTTTCGATTGGCTGAAAGCCCGGGCCAGTGCGTACGGCATGAGGATCGGCGTGCAGTACGCGGAGCCCTTTTGGTCCCATGAACCGCCGGGCACGCAGGACCTGTTTAGTCTTGTCACGAAAACAATTGCGTAATTTCGCAGTGTAGTTCGAAATGGTGGCGAGTGTCGCGTGATTCGTCCTTCTATCTTTTTCTGTCGTCTTTTTTCGAATGGCCTCGCTGCCGTTGTGGGCGTATGCCTGCTGGTTGCTGCGGTGGGATGCCGCGAGGGTGTCGAGGTAAAACCGCTCGTATGCCCGCCGCCGCCACAGCCCGTCTGCACGCCGGGCGGATACGATAAGACGACGCTCGACACGCTCTTCCATGGCGTTGGGCACGAGCAGAACCATATTACGATGCTGCCCAAACCCGAAAACAGCGCGGCCAATGACTACGCCATTGCGTTCATCCCATCGGCAAGCGGCTACATTGCACTCTTCACGAGCGACCGCGTCAACGAAGACCCCGACGTTACCTCCCATGGAATGCAGCAATTGTATTCTGCGAAGTTCATTCGGACGACGCAATACGGACCGTTTAAAACGGTAGCAAGCGGCGAAGCGCCGCAGCCGCTCGGCGCGGGATTTTATTCGAAGGCCGACGGCCTCTTCTATTTTTCCGCGAAAGCGAACAATACCGATCCCGACGATTACGATCTCTATACCGCCCGTCTTTCCGTGCAGGGAGAGGACGTCACGATGACCGATATCCATCCGCTTTCCGCGCTGAATTCGGAACGATATTTCGACAGCCAGCCGACGCTCGATCCGGCGGGAACGCATATCTATTTTGTGAGCGACCGTCCCGGCGGCAACGGCGGCACCGACATCTGGTACTCGGAACGGCCCTCCGCGACGTCCGCCGAGTGGTCCGCCCCGCAGCCGCTGCCCGACCCGGTCAACACGGCCTGCGACGAGATCTCGCCGTTCATCCCGTCGTACGATCCGAACACGCTCTATTTTGCATCGAACGGGCACGCGACGGTCGGCGGATACGACCTGTTCAAGACGCGTATTTCCAACGGCCGTTTTTCGGAACCCGAAAATCTGGGAAAGCCGATCAATACCGCCGCCGATGAAGTGTTCCCATTCGCGCTGAACGATACGGCCTTTTTCTGGTCCTCGAATGTGGCGGCCAGCGAGTCGGGAATGAACCTTTATACGATCACCCGCACCTTCATTCCGCAGATCACGGCGAAGGGCCAGGTTCCGCAGGAGCGGCCGCAGATCGGCGAGCTGCAAATGGATACAACCCGGGAGGTCGCCCCGAAACCATTGGGCCCGGTCGAGATCATCGCGCATGTTTCCCGCGGCGGCGATAACCGGCCCGCGGCCGGCGCCGATATCTACGTGCGGCAGGACTCGCAGGAGATCTATCGGGGAATCATTCCAGCCAGCGGCATCATGGGCTTTAAAGTGAACCGGGAAGCCGATTACGACGTCGGCGCGGAGACGGAAGAAGCGTTCTTCGATGTGCGGCACGTCGATCTGCACGGCTTCAAGGACTCCGTGCTCCATGTCTATTTGCACCTGCCGGACACGCTCGTGATCCGTATCAATTTTCCGTTTGACGACCACGAACACCCGTATGAATTTACGATCGATGAGAATGGCCAGCCTTCGTCCATGACGTGGACGCAGGCGCTCGACCTGACGGCGCATTCGGCGCTCCGCTCGGAAAGTAAACTGAAAGAGCTGGTCCTCATCGGGCATACCGATTCGCTCGGCTCGGACGCGTATAACGATCATCTCGGGCTCCAGCGGGCGCTCTTTGTCGCCAGCGAACTCGAAAAACGCGGCGTGCCGAGCGATCTCATCCACGTCGTCTCGAGCGGAAGAAGGGAACCTGTCGCGCGGCGGCCGGGCGAGTCGGACGAGATCTTCCGGCTTCGTTCCCGGCGCGTCGAATTTATCAAAGTGTTCAAATAAACGATGTCCACTCCTACTGTTTTCCGCCTGGCACGCGGGCTCCTGCTCGCGGCCGCGAGCCTTGCGCTTGGAGGGTGTTTCTTTTCGCATGTCGAAAATCCGATCACGCGGACCGAGACCGACTACTACACGATCACCGATCGGGACACGACGGTGCGGGAGACGGCGCGCAACGTACCCGGCTCCGCCGCCGATAACGGCGTCGTGTTTCCCTCCTCGCGAGATATTTTTGTCAACCGGCACACGCTCTCGCACGATTCGACGCACGACCGGACGTATCCTAATTTCCTTCGCGCGGGTGGGATCGAATTTGCGGGCCTGCTCGGGAGTTCTTCCGCGAACGGCCTCGGCCCGGGACTCTTCGGGATCTTTTCGCTGCCGACGGCCGCGCAAATCACGACTCCCGGAACGCTCTTCATGCCCGGGACGAACCCATCGCCCCAGGTCTTCAAAGGCGAGCTGCTCCGGCTGATGCCCTACGAATATCGCCTGCGGTGGTTCAACGATGCGCCCAACTGGACCGTCGGATGGAGCGCCTTCGAACTCCTCGCGCCGGACGAGAACCGGTCGAAATGGCTCTGGAGCCTCGGAACGAATATCTATCTACGCCGCCGGATATTCCTGAGCGATCAGATCCCGTACATTATTTTCGATCCGTTCCTGGGCGTGGGCGTGTTCCCGTCCGGCTACGTGAATCTGGGCGGCGAATTGCAGATCGGTTCGCTGGCGGGGTTCAATCTGCGGGCCTATGCCGGCCTGGCGGCGGGGTTCAATTCGTGGTCGCCTCCGGTCACGAACGAAGTGTTCCCGTATCTCGGCCTGGGGGTGAGCGCGCTCGATTTTACGAACAAAGTCGAAGAAACCGAGAAAGAATGGAAGCAGTACGTTCATACGGGCATCGACGTCAATATTTTCGAGGGATCGCTCCTCTGGACCGCGCAGCCCTACCTCAGTATCTGGCAGGACTCCTCCATCCCGTTCAATGCCGTCCAACTGAAGTTCGCAACGGCCGAAGTGCCGCTGCCGTTTGGGAATTATCATTTCTGGGTCGGGACGTCGCTCATCAACTGGATGGCGTTCGGCTTCGACAAGCAGGGCCTTGGCGTGCTGCCCGTCCGCGCCGGATACCGGGCGTATCTTTTCGGCGAGGACCTCATGCTCGAGCCGTTCGTGGAGATGAATTATTATCCCTCCACGGTCCTGAACATCGGCGCGCGGCTCAAATTGGATACGCACACGAATGAAAATGTCGGCGTGACGCTCGGATACGCCACGGGTTCCCCGGGCGATTTTTCTCCGCAGCTTTTTAATACGGCCGGCGTTCAGCAATCGACTACGTTCAGTTCGTTTTACCTCGGCGTGTCGCTCTATCTCGGCGATTGGAACGTTTCCCCCGAAACGGTCCGGGCCGAACACGCGAGGACGTCCGATGCCTGGAGCCCCCACTCGTGAACTACCTTCGGCACATATCGATCGCGTGCGTTGCGGCGGTGCTCGGGGCGTCGCTTGCGGGCTGCAATCCCTATGAATTTAAAATGGGAGGGCCGCATATCGTCAGTTGCGAAATCCTGACTTCGCTCGGCGGGGTCGACCACGACGAAACGATGGCGACGCTCCGCGATACGGCGGCGATCGACCTCAATTATTACGGCGCCACGCAATATTATCTCACGATGGCGGCCCGGCTCGACCACGGCGAAGGGTTCCGGGTGATGCTCCGGCCCGTGGTGGAACATCGCGATGTAAAGGATTCCGGCCTGGTCGTTACGGCGACGCGTTCCGGCGTATGGATCGATAGCGCGGGGCACCGGGTGCTCTCGCGGCCCGACATTTTAATTCCCACCGGCCAGGTCGTCCATGTGGCGCTGCTTTCGGACGATCACTATACGCAGATCGTCTTCGAGTGCGATACCGTCTATCGCGGATGGACGCGCCTCAAGGAGTCGGACGACGTCGTCGTCCAGGCGCTCGAAGGAAGCCAGGTCGATGTGATCCGTCCCGATTGGGCGGGCTTGCCGGACCGGGAACCGCCGAAGCCGGCCGTCAAGAATGACGAGAGGAAGAGTGGCGCGCCGTTTTCGGCGCCGTAAGCGTGTAGCGGCAGACCGTAGCGCTGTCGCTATTTGATCGTGATCATCTTCGAGGAATGCACGGAGGTGTGCGCCTGCGAATCGATCGCTTCCAGCCGAAGGATATAGGTCCCTTTTGCGAGCTTCTTTCCAATGTCCGACTTTTCATCGAAGCTCACTTCGTAATACCCGGGCGTTTTGACCTCCTGGAACGGAAAGTTCCGTACGACTTTGCCGAGCATATCTTCGAGCACGAGCCGGACGGTCGTGCGGGTCTTGAGGCCGAATTGAAAGATCCACTGATGGCCTTTGTGCCGGACCTCCGTGATCGAGGTCTCGGTCGGAACCGGCAGCACTTCCGGCGGTGCCACGCCGCGGCCGTTCAACTTCAGCCGCACGGTGTCGCCCTGGAAGATCGCGAGCAGTTCCGAGGAATAGGTCTTCACTTCATCCGCTTTAAAGCAGAGATTGATGTAGAACGTCGTGTTCGCGCCGATGGTAAGCGGCAGCATTTCGGCGGCCGGGGACGTGATCGTAAAATGCTTCGGATCGAGCGAGCGGAGCTGGGTGAGCAGCCGTGGGCGATCGGTCGTGTTATTGAGCCCGATGTTGACGCAGTTCTGGATCCCCGTGCTCTGCGGTGCGAACGAGAGGTCGCTCCGCTCGAAGGAAAGCGTTCCTTCGTCCGAAGCGATCGGGAGCGGAGTCTGCGCGCGCGTAGCCGCGCTAACGAATAGAAACGAAAGCAAAAAAGCGAAACGGATGGACGTAGAGATCATGGCCGTAATAAACGGTAGTTTTTGGCGCTCGGTTCGAGCATTTTCGATGGGCGACATCGCTGGGCGACGTCCGGATTTTTTGGAACGAGCCGCAAAAAAATTTCTTTCGTGAACGGTGGAATTTCTTTAGTGGGCCGCAAGGATTTTTTCGACAATGCCGGTCGTCGAGCGTCCTTCAGCGAGCGGAATTGTGAGCACCTGGCCGCCATGTGCTTCCACGACGTCGGCGCCGACGATCGTCGCGCGGGTGTAGTCGGCGCCTTTGATGAGCACGTCCGGTAGTACCGAGCGGATAATTTCGAGCGGCGTCTCTTCGTCGAAGACGAGCACGGCATCGCACGCTTTCAGGCTTGCGAGGACGAGTGCGCGGTCCGCTTCCGATTGGATCGGCCGTTTCGGTCCTTTGATCGCGCGGACGGAAGCATCGGAATTCAGCCCGATAATGAGCGCATCGCCCGCATTGCGGGCTTCCCGAAGATAGCTGACGTGGCCGGCATGGAGCAGATCGAAGACGCCGTTGGTAAAGACCAGCTTTTGTTTCTCCGCTCGAAGGCGTTCTCGCCATTCACGGAGCGCTGGGCGGCTCGCCGCGTCGCGAAAATAAAAAATGGGAGCGATGGGTACGGTAGCCACTCGTTACTCGTTCGTCGTTACCCGGTTCTCGACGTCCTCCAATAGCGCGGCGGCGAGCTGCTCGCGATAGATGGGAACAATCCCGACTTCTTCGATCACGAGGCCGGCGGCGCGGTTCGCGATCACGGCCGATTCCCGCACGCTCATCCCGCAGGCCATGCAGACCGCGAGCGTGGCGATGACGGTATCCCCCGCGCCGGAGACGTCCGCCACGTCGCGGGCGCGCGTCGGGATCTGGAACGGTTCCGGCGCAATGCCGTCGTTCGGGATGCGCTCGAAGAGCATCATGCCAAGTTCCCCGAGCGTCAGCAGCACGTTCTCGGCATGGAGCATTTCCATGAGCTTGAGCCCGGCGGCCACGCGCTCCGGCGCCGTGTGCATTTTCATTCCGAGCGCGTCTTCGACCTCCTTGCGGTTCGGTTTGAAGACCGTCGCGTGCTGGTATTCGAAAAAGTTATGCGATTTCGGATCGACGAGCACCGGTACGCCATGCTTGTTCCCGAGTTCGGTGGCGCGCTGGATGATCCCGCGCGTCATCACGCCTTTGTTATAGTCCTCGAGGATGATCCCGTCGAGGGAACGGATATGGTCCTCGAGCAGGCCGATCAGCCGGTCCTCGGTCTCCGCAGCGATCTCGCGCTTCATTTCATGGTCCATGCGGAGCATCTGCTGGCTGCCGGCGATGACCCGCGTTTTGACCGTGGTCGGGCGCGCGGGATCGGTCACAACGCCATCGAGGGGGAACCCCAGGTCGCTGAAAATTCCCTTGAGGATGAGGCCCGAAGTATCGTCGCCCACGACGCCGAGCATGAGCGGCTGCGCGCCCAGGCCCAGGATATTATGGCCGACGTTCGCCGCCCCGCCGAGCCGCGCCTGCTCGTCCTCGATTTCGAGTACGGGCACCGGCGCTTCCGGAGAGATCCGCGAGACGGAGCCAAAGGTATACCGGTCGAGCATGAGATCGCCAATGACGGCGATTCTCGCGTTGCAAAACGCTTTGGAGAGGGCTTCGATCCGGGTCGGGTTAAGCTCGAGCATGACACAAAAGCAATCCCGCGCACACTTTAGTTTGCGGGTTCGCGGTTTTTGTCGTGGAGGAAGAACGGGCACTCCGTACCATGACAGAATGCGGAAGGACCTTACACGTTCGGAGTTCCTGCGGTCCTCTTTTTTCTTCCGCTACGCAGGAGAAAGAAGCCGATAATGCCAAAGACCGCCGCGATGGGGCCGATCAATTCAAGGCCCGGTGTAAATTTATCGACCCAGGTTTGAGTCACCGTTCCGAACAGCGGATCGGTCACAGGGACCATTTGCTTCGTCGTTGTGAACGGATGCATGCCCGCCGCAATCCACCATCCGAGAAGTCCGGCGGCAAGAAGAAAAAGAAGGAGGGCGATCGTTTGCTTCGCTTTCATACTGGAAGCCGTGACCTTGCGGTCACGGCCTTAATAGTGAAAAAAAATACTCGTTCAGGTCGTGCTTCGGGGGACCGCGTTTCCGAAGAGATGCGCGGTGATCTTGATCTGGTCGCCAACTTTGCTTCCCACGACGCCGTCGGTCCCGGTGACGTTAAAGTCCTTGAGCGCGATCGTGAAATCGGCCGAGAACATCACGAGGTCTCCGGGTGCGCGCTGGCGCGTTTGCGCATTTTCGGGCACGTAGGAAAGGCTGAAGGGGATCGTGATCCGCTTGGTCACGCCATGCAGCGTGAAGTTCCCAGTCGCATATCCGGTCGCGGTCGTGCCATTGGTCTTTATATTATCGACCGAAGTGATCGTGAACGTGATCAGCGGATAGCGCGAAGCATCGAGCCATTCGGCGCTCACCAGGTGATGGTCGCGCGTCTCGTTTCCGGTGCGCATCGTCGAGACCTGCGTCGTGACCGTCCCGCGGATCGTCGAAAGGTCCTGGGGGTCCATCGTGAGCGTTCCACCGACGCCTTCGCTGGTGCCTTTAATGCTTTCGAGCGGGGCGTCACTTACCCAAATAAACTGGTTTTTATTGACCTTGTCGGTCAGCGTGACGAGTTTCTCGCCGCCAGCGGGGACCGAAAGCCGCTGGGCGCTTGCTGCTTGAAAACCGACCGTTGACCCAAGAACGAGGACCAAGGCAAACATCGCAATTGAACGAAATCTCAGCATTATCATCGAAATTGATCTTTCTTGTAATATAAGTGTCACCAACATGAATAAGGACGCGGAAAAGGCATGCCCAGTTACAAATTCGGGCATTAATCTTTCCTCAGAAACAGTGTTGCGGCGAGAAAGCAATTTGCTGTTGCAACATCCTTTTAGGTATAACGCGAAAGTAGTCGCTCTGTCACAGAAAAAAGAGGGATCTGAGACAGGATTAATTTATCCCTCGAAATTCGTCCTCGTGGTTGACACCGATCAACGCAGCCACCAGAATTTTGCCCTGGGATAAATTTGAAGCGTGGGAAGCGGAATCCGGACGTAGCTTAGAACGCTCGTTATCGTCTGCCAGAGGCTTCCAGAGATCGGGATCCCTTTAAGATCGATATCGGGACCGAAAAAAATGTCGGTGTACGGGGTCCCATTCGGCGAAGACGTTTGGTAGCCAAGGCCATTTGCGGGACGCAGGAGATTTTCGGCGCTGAAACCGAAGGCGAGATCGAGCCACGCGGGAAGCGGTGTCGCGCCACTCAAATCGAACGAGAGCCAATAAAACTGGCTCTCGTAGTCGTCGGCAATCGTCTTGTAAATTCCGGTTTGATACGCGGTCGAGGGCCACAGGCTAAGCCGCGTTTGAATGCGGTTTAAAACGGGGAAGTAATATCGCAAAAGCGGGAGCGATGCGCCCAGGAGATCGCCGCCAAGATCGCCAAAGGAAAAGCCATATTCCGGGTCCTGGCCGTGCCGAGCATCTTCCATTTCGATGGCCAGCCCGGCGGCAAACGTGAGACCGGAGCCCAGCCAGCGGGAGGTTTCCGAGGGCAGGCCGGCAACTCGATATCCATATCCGATCAGGTCCGACCCCATCGCAGAGCCGTAAAAATGCGAGAACTTGTCGATGTGCATCGCATACGGCGGGTCGTTCGAAACGTGGAATGAAACTTCACGCGAATATTTCCAGAATGCTTCCTGGTTCAATACAATGATCGCCCCGATCGCGACCGTCGGCACCGCCGATGCTCCAGCGACCGAAAGGACCGTTGCGGAATCTTTTTTATCGCTTTGACCGCGCGCGGAAGAGACCTGTAGAATAATAGCGAGAGCGGTGAGAAAAAACCTACGCATCAATTCGTAATAACGACGGAACCCTGGGCGATCGTCCCATGCTCCACGTCCGAAATGCGATAAAAATAAATACCGTCTGCGAGATCGCTGCGTTCGAGCACGATCCCTTCTTTCGTTTCGGAATATCGCACCGGTATTTCCGTTCCGCACGCATTGAATAATTTCAGTGAACCCATACTATTCGGAAAGACCGTTTGGATCGAGAACGGATTGGGAAAATTATGAACGGTGGGAAGTGCATTTATTCCGGTGACCGATTGACTTCCAGCACTATAGTCGAACGCTCCGACCTGCGGGACAGCAATTCGCGGCATACTGTCCTCAGGGTCCACATACTCGCTTGCCGGCATCAATGAAAATCCGTCCACCGGTGGAAGGGTGGCGGCATTGGTAAAGCCCGGAAAATTTTTGACGTGATAATCGTAGTGTTGCGGGTCGGCGAAATGGAAGAACGAAGTATCGGGATTTATAACGTTCCCGACCGTGTCCGTAAATCCGGCGATGGGATGGCCGTTGCCGGCAATAATATTATTCGCGATGAGGGCGACGGGCGTTCCCGAGGCGATCGAGAAGAACGTCGTCGGGTTGCGGTCGCTGACGAGCGTATTATTCACGAAATAAAAACCGGTGTCGGGGTTTTTGAACCCTTCCTCGCCATAGATAATGGCGGTCGAGTTTTGCGCCATCGGGCCTTTCTCGATAATGTTCCCAATCACAAAGGCCCGTCCGCCCTGCGGAATATCGACCGAATAGCTTCCATCGCCCGTCGGTCCATCGACGATGTAATTATAGAGGATATAACTTCGGTTGGCGCGGCATTTTACCTCGTGCCCGACGATCGAAGCATGAAAATAGCAGAACGTTATCGTGCATCGGCTGCAGAGCCCGATATAAATATTATGTTCGTATCCCGCCGCGCCGCCGGTCTCGACGCCGTTATGATCGAAGGCGCAGGCCTCGATCAGGATATTGTTGCTGTTCGTATCGTTCCCAGTCAGGATGCCTTCCTGGTTATCGTGAAAATAGCAGCGGCGGCAGGTGAAATTATTTCCCTGCACGCGAATGCCGGCCCCGTTATCGCCATCGGCGGCGGAAATTTGTGCGCCGTAAAATTCAAAACCTTCGACATAGGCATTTTTGCCGTAAAACAACCAGATCCCCTTCAGGCCGGCGATATTGCCATTGGCATTGAACCGCGCCATGCCGTTCGGGCAGCGAAGGACGAGATCGTTGGCATTCCACGTTGCCACGTCGCCCGTGTACAGACCGGAATCGACGAGGACCGTGTCCCCATCGGCGACCAGGTTTGCGACTTTGCTCGGAGCGGTGTACGAGCGGGTCGGGCCGACCAGCCACGTTTTTGCGAGTACGGGACTTGCGCAGAAAAGCAGAAGGAAAATAAATCGCTTCATGGAGCTTCGTATTTCGGTCTTAGGGATTTTTGAGTATCTGTCTTAGGAACAAGTATTCAAAGAAAAAATCACAGTCTTACTTCTTACTCAGGCAACGCTTTCTCGCTTTTGAAAACGGGCGGACCGGGACGATCTTGGAGGAGTAAGAAGGTATGATACAAAATATCCTGATCTTCCTGATCGTCTTTGCTGCCGGACTCCTTATCATGACGTTCGTCGGAATTGTCTGGATGACATCGATCTGGGAAAACATTGCGAAACAAGTTCGAGAAAAAACTTCACAGCGCGCGCTTGAAAAACGAGGCGTGAAATATTTTTAAGAACGGAATGGAAATTGTAATAATCCGCTCGCCTTCCGGAGGAGGGAGCGGCGTTCGATTCCTTTCCCCAAAACGCAAAATTTTATGACTGTTATTTCCAACTCTTGATTTTAGGATTACACTATGCAACGCGAACTCACTATGCAACGCGAACTCGACTTTTCGATGGACCATGTAAAGGAATTCTGCCGCCGCTGGAGGATCGAAGAATTGATGCTCGACCGTCCCCATTCTCCGGCGAAAGATGCCGACATGCGGGTGAAGTTCGCGCCCGAGGCGGAGTGGTCCCTTTCGGACAGAATGCAAATGCGCCGGGAATTTCGGTCTCTTTCGGGACGCGATATTCGGTTCGACTCATGGAAACCGGCATTGCATAGGTGCCCGAGAATGCAAGTGGTTTATAACGGCTGAGGCCTGGGAGACCGGCAAAAGTTTATTCGGACTTTTCCCTATTCGGACTTTTCCCTGGGGCTTGTCTTTCTGAAAAGGCAGGCCCCATATTATTTGCAGGTTTTTAACTCTCAGAGTCCAGAGCTACAGTTACGGGACCGCATAAAAAACACTGCGGCCCCACCAGCTTGCGCTAATGAGGCCAACAGTGTCTTTTCTCTCACCTTGACTTTAGATACAAACGGCCTAAATGGAACCCGCCTACATCTATAAGTCTCACACTTTATTTTGCATGGTTTCTTTCGTTTTATCCATGCGGATATGTACAACGGAGCACCCCGGGGCCAAGTTCCACCGTCCGGTGATTATTTTATCGTCAGAAATCGTGCCGTACCGCGGACCGGGCCTATCTATTTTGCCGCCGGTGGCGCTGTTGGCGAAGTTGGGCGCGGCGCTCTTCGAGCTTTTGGCAGAGTTGCTGGCTGCGTACCTGTTCGGTTTGCCGCTCGATGATCTCCTGGCGCTGGCTCGGGTCGATCCGAATAATTCGCTGCGGCGCGGCCGGAGCCGATACGAGCGGTGCGGGTGCGGGCACCGGCGCGACCACGATCGGTGCCCGCGGCGCCGGGTGTTGCCCGCCGACTTGTGTAAGTCCCCCGGGAAATGCGGGGACCTGCGATGGCTTTGCGTAAGCCGTTCCGCCAGAGACTGCGTACGAGGCAATCCAAAGGGCGCTTAGAATGGTGAAGGTTAAAGCTCGTTGCGAATGAGGTTTTTCGAATCTCATATGGGGTTTCAAAGGCCCCACGAATGTCCGGTGTAACACGGAAGTATCGTAAAAATGGTCATGTAGTTAAGAACCGTTCGATCGAGACGTGCCGGCGAAGAAGAAGCAGTAGCACATAAGCAGCGGTGAATTCTAAGAAACGTAAAATTCCAAGTAATGTAAAATTCTAACCAGCACTGAAATTCAATTCTAACCAGCACTGAAATTCGTGGTATCGCTAACTTGTCGGTAGTTCCAAGAATTCCGTTTTCGGCGGATTCTTAAGCAGAATTAATATCGCTTGTTTTTCGCTCTTTATGTTCCCCACGGCCGTTTGTTGCAACGACGATTTCGGGCAGGGTGATCGTAAATCGAGAACCTTTGCCGAGCTCACTTTCAACGCCGATGGTGCCGCCGTGCGCTTCGACGATGGACTTCACGATCGCGAGCCCGAGGCCGAGCGAGCGTTCGGCGTCCCCATGCGGACCGGTGCGGGCATCGTCGGTACGATAAAAACGGCGAAAGACTTTGGGAAGGTCTTCCTTCGAAATTCCTATTCCGGTATCGGCAACGCCAAAACGCGCCTCATGGTCCGAGCGATAGAGGAAGATAAAGACTTTACCGCCGGCCGGAGTGTATTTGAGCGAGTTATCGAGCAGGTTCATCACCACCTGATAAAGCCGCGTGGTATCGACCGATACGCACAGATCGCGGGCCGATTGATCGAGGCGGCTTTCGAGCCGCAGGCCGCGCTCTTCGGCCAATATCTCGCCGTCTTCACAGAGCGACTCCAGATAATGATACAGGTTGATGGTCTCGCGGTGGAGCGGGAGCCGCCGGTCGTCCGCGCGCGAGAGCATGAGGAGGCCTTCGACGATCCGCTGCATGCGCTCGACCTCTTCCATCACGCTCGTAAGGACCTGCCGCGCCTCTTCGGGAGCGAGCGTGTGGGCCGCATCCATATGGCGTTCGGTCTGTTCGATCTCGCCTTTCATAATGGCGAGCGGTGTTTTGAGTTCGTGCGACGCGTCCGAGGTAAACTGTGTGATCTGCTGGAAGGAACTTTCCAACCGGCCGAACATCGAGTTGAGCGTTTCGGTGAGGGTCACGAGTTCCCGATCGGTCTTGCCGGGAAGGTCGATGCGGCGGGAAAGGTTTTTGGCGCTGATCTCGCGTGCCATATCGGCGATTTGTTCGATCGGGCGGAGCGCTTTCCGGGCCAGCCACAGGCCTCCGAAAATCGAGATCGCGAGCGCAAGGGGAACTCCAATATAGAACGAAGATCGAACGCTCCGCAGGCTTTGTTCGATGTCCGTCACCGGATAGCCTACATAGACGTCGAAGCGGGCGTTATGCGCTCGTGCCACGCGAACATGTTCGTTCCTGATGTCGATCGTGTGATAGGAAGAGGTCGTATCGGTTTCCATGCGCATCCGGGCGACGCGGACCAATCGCATCATGGTATCGGGACCTAAATTCGGCGTGCGAAAAAATCCGACGTCATGCCGATATCCCTGGGAATCCGAAGTGACCGCATAGATTTCGACGAGGTTGTTACGCCGGCTCGAAACCGTCCGCTCGACGATCGCGTCCAGGGGGTCGACGGATTTCCCGGCCGAGTCCTCGAACGAGAGTTCGGTGAACACCTGGTCGATGATCTCGCTGACTACGCGATCGGCGAGGGCCGGACCTTTGAGCGTATCGGGAACTTCTGTGATGGCCCGGTCGATCAGGTCTCGGAGCGAGCTCGAGGCATGGACTTCTCCATGCAGCACCATCTCTCGCGGGTTTGCGGTGGCCGGCAGCGTAGAGATCAGCGTCAGCGTCGTTCGCGCATCTCCGATGAGCGACGCGTCCAACGCCTCGAAAAGGGACTGCCGAATTTTATAGTACTGAAACAGCCCGATCGCGCCGATCGTCAGGACGACGAGGAGCGAATACCATAAGATGAGCCGCAGCCTCAGCATACCGTTTCACAAACAGTCTAATACGGCCATAGTGCCGTTCCGGGGACGAAAATCTTTTCATCAAGAATCCGAACCAGGAGAACGCTACTCGATTTGTTAAAGCTCGTTTCTTCCCCGCCTTCATTTTTCCTGTGCGGATCTTACCGGCTCTTTCGGGAACTGGCCTGGCGACCTGAGGAACTTGCGCGTCGAGTTGAGGAACTTGCGTGATGACCTGAGGAACGGGCCTGGCGCATGGCGAGCGCCGGACTTTTCACGCTTCGGAACCGGCGCCGGCCAAGGAGTGCTCGGCGCATGGTAAGTTCGGAACGGGAAGCATTGGGAAGCGCGGTGAAATGTTCCGGTTTTCGAGTCGCTTTTTTTGCTCGGAGCGTAACCGCCACCGGCTGTGCATTCCGTAGTAGTGTAAAGATCACCGGCTGGCCGCTCGCAATGGAGGACTTGGCTTCCGCGACCGAACGCTCGCTCGGCGCTTCGCCGTCGATCGCGCAGACCGTATCTCCACAGGTGAGCGCCGCGGTCTCGGTAACGGAATCCGCGGACGTTGCCGTGATGATCGCGGTTCCCGCTGCATTGAGCGCCACATTCAGTCCCATTTCGCCGCCCGTCATACTTTCGGGAACTTCACGTCCGGCCCCCATTTTTTCGAGGTACGCTTGCACCGGGATGGGCTCGGCGTTCGCAATGTAGTGGGCATACACGTCCTGTAGATCGATCCCTGAATACCCGGAGAGCGTTTTGATAAATTCGTTGTCGTCGTACGTTTTGCCGGAGGGCGCCTCGCGCTCCATGCGCAGCAGTACTTTATCGAGCGACGAACGGCCCTGCGTTTTATCGCGAATTTCAATGTCCATGATGAGGGCCGCCAACGCGCCCCGCGCGCGCAGCGCTTCGACGCGGCCGCGATCGTAATTTCCCATTTTTTCGGAAAGACCGTCGAGCGATATCGTCGACGTATGGTCGGCCTCGCGTTCCCAGTTTTCGATCGCGAGGAAGAATTCGGCGGGCGTTTCGAGGCCATACCGCACCCGCAAGAGCTCCGCATAATATTCGGACACGCCTTCGCTAAACCACAGCGAATGGGCCGAGACCGGCGCAGTGAAATCGACCGGGCCTAACTGTGGAATGTGAAATTGTTTTCCGTTCCAGGTCTTAAAGAATGTCGCCGCGATCAATTGCCGGGTCGCGGATTCCCGGACCGACCAATCTTCTCCATCGAGCGCATAGACGCTCGAAGCATCGTGCGCCAGCCCGAATGGGGAACGGTTCTCATTCGGATAGATGACGAACATATACTTTTCGAACGGGACATTCCCGTAAAAGGAGGTTTCCGCGCGAACGATGTGACTGGCGGCATCCGCGAAGGAGTCGATCGGGAACTCCGAAAGCCCCGCCGCGACAATTTCGTATTGTACGCCATTCTGTGAAAAACTTGCCGTCTGAAAATTGGGCGCGATCACGAGTGGCGCATCCGCGAACGATTCATAGTCGTCGATATTAAAGACCGATTGATGGAACTGTGCGTCCCCGTCGGTATTGCCGTCGGTTGCAGGATCGAGGGTGGTGGCGACCATCCAATCTTTCGGAAGGTTCGTCAGCACCAGCGTGCCGGGGATACTTTTGTCATCGTCGAAATAGCCGAAGAGCGCTTCGACATTTGCAAAAACGCCGTTTGCGTCGATCCGCGCGAGTCCGAGTTCCGGGGATGACGCGTCGGAATGCGAATCCTTGACACGATACGTTATTTTCGCGATCGTATTCGGGTTGATGATCTTCCAGCGATCGGGTTTTGTGTGCAGGATCCTAAGTTCATTCCCGCTGGAATCGAAGGCCTGCAGGTCCTGGACGAAACGGCCGTAATGGACTTCGCTATAAATGCCGGGCGTCCAGACCGGCATTTGAAAGATCATGGTGTCGGGCCGAAGTTCGATGGGCTGAACGGTGACGTCGATAAAATGATCGGCGATATGACTCAGATCGACACGATAGATCAGCCGCTGTGCCGTAGCGCGGCCGGAGCAAAGGATGACCATGCTCATCAGCACCAGCGTGCCGATAAGCTGCAGAAAAAGGTTTTTCATTGGAGAAAGGGGCGCTTCGGAGGCCCATTGAAACACCTTGGCTCAAAGCCTATGCCATAGGCACCCTTTGGCTACCATGAGAAAAAAGAAATAGGGCAGAGAAGAGCGGGGTCAGCCGAGTTCGCGGGATCGATTATCCCACGTTCACCTGAAAGAGGACTCCCAGGCCATACGTGACGACCGCAACGATAATGCCGACGATCATCATCTCCATTCCGGACCGCCACCAGGAGCGGACCGTGACAATGCTCTTTGCCGCGCCGACGAGGAAGTGCGCGACGAGCGAGACCGCAAAACTGGTAAGGACCGCCGGAAGGCCGGTCAAAAAGAAGAAAGGAATGAGCGGGATGAACGCTCCCACCAGCGTCGAGAGTCCGCCGGACGCCAACGAGCGAACAGGGCTAGGAAAGGATTTTTCTGAAAGTCCCAGTTCCTCTGCTCCCATCACTTCCAAAAATTCCTCCGGGCGTTCGGAGAGCTTTTTTGCCATCGCATCGGCTTCTTCTTCGCT